>NZ_AOIB01000001.1 GCF_000337675.1 Natronococcus amylolyticus DSM 10524
CCCGATACTACCAACACGCCCACATATTGTTATTAGCAGTTCTAACCATAGCCAGACAGAACCCGAAACCGCATGACAGCGCAGGGGTCGCCGATCGCCCCGGAGTATCACCCATCACAACTTACCGCCGTCTTGCGATTCTTCCCCCTGTCGAATCCCGGCCCTATCCGTACAATCGCAGGACGGCGTAAGGATACCCCTGTCTGAACCGCCACAACTTACCGCCGTCTTGCGATTCTCCCACCACAATCACTCGCCCCTCCGCTCCCTAATCGCAGGACGGCGCAAGGGTCGCCGAAAATCGAACCGACCCCACCACCCACCACAGGGACCTATAACGGTGTCTAGGGG
>NZ_AOIB01000002.1 GCF_000337675.1 Natronococcus amylolyticus DSM 10524
TCGGGTTGCTATCGCTCGTGGTTTGATTCGAGGCTTGTCGGATTCCTCCCACGGCTAAAGCCGTGGGCGTCCTCCTTGCATCTCTGTGAATCCGCCTGCTCAACTGATTTTGAGTAGTTGTGCTGTCAATATGTAATCAAAACTACAGTATTTATCTCGGTCGGCGCCAATCGGGAGGTATGGACACTGTTGTAGCGGAGTCGGAACGCGTCCCGAACCTTCCACGTTCGCGGTCCGTTCCCCGGAGAGGTGCAGATGGCGGCGATTGAACTCGAGGGGCTGACCAAGCGGTTCGGCGACGTCGTCGCCGTCGACGGTCTCGACCTCACGATCAGGGAGGGGGAGATCTTCGGCTTCCTGGGTCCCAACGGTGCGGGCAAGTCGACGACGATCGACGTCCTGCTCGACTTCATCCGACCGACGGCGGGGACGGCGACCGTCCTGGGCCACGACGCCCAGGAGGCGGGCCAGCTCGTCCGCAGTCGAACCGGCGTCCTCCCGGACGGCTACCACGTCTACGACCGGCTGACGGGTCGCCAGCATGTCGAGTTCGCGATCGAGATGAAAGGGGTGAGCGAGGATCCGGACGCGCTGCTCGAGCGAGTGCGCATCGCCGACGCGGCCGACCGAAAGGCGGGCGGCTACTCGAAGGGGATGCGCCAGCGGCTGGTGCTGGCGATGGCGCTGGTCGGCGATCCCGACCTGCTCGTGCTGGACGAGCCCTCCACGGGACTGGATCCCAACGGCGCCCGCGAGATGCGCGAGATCATCCGCGAGGAGAACGATCGCGGGACGACGGTGTTCTTCTCGAGTCACGTCATGGAGCAGGTCGAGGCAGTCTGTGACCGCGTGGCAATCATCAACCGCGGGCAGTTGGTCGCCGTCGACACGATCGACGGCCTCCGGGATTCGACGGAGCTGGGCGAGACGCTGTACGTCTACGTTACCGACCTCGACGAGGGCGTTCTCGAGCAGGTTCGGAGTCTCGATGGCATCGGCAGCGCCTCGATCGACGACGGTCGGCTTCGGGTGTCGATCGACGGTGTCTCGAAGTTCGCCGCTTTGCACGCGATCGATCAGATTGCGTCAGTCCAGGACTTCTCGGTCGTCGAGTCCTCGCTCGAGGACCTGTTCGTCCGCTACACGAACGACGCACAGGAGGTCGAAGCGTGACCTGGCTCACCGTCGCGAAGAAGGACTTCCGCGACGCCGTCCAGTCGCGGGCGCTGTGGGCGCTCGTCGCCGTCTTCGTCGTGCTCTCGCTCGTCTCGACGTACGCCTACGTCGAGGTGCCCGAGATGTTCGGCTCCCCGGCAGGAGCGACGTTCGGCGGACTACTCTTCTTCACGATCGGGCTCGTCGGGCTGTTCGTCCCGATCGCCGCGATCGTCGTCTGCTACAAATCCCTCGCGGGCGAGCGCGAACTCGGGAGCATCAAGCTCCTGCTCTCGCTGCCGACCACCCGCGGACAGGTCTTCGCCGGGAAGGTCCTCGGACGGGCTGCCGTGCTCGCGTTCGGGCTCGGTGTCGGGCTGGTCGTCGGGCTCGGCTTCGGCGCCGCGCTGCTGGGCGAGATCGAACTCGTCGCCGTGCTGGTGTTCGTCCTCGCGACGCTTTCGTTCGCGGCCGTCTACGCGAGCATCGTCGTCAGCATCTCGGCGACGACGGGATCGACCTCACGCGCGACGACGCTGGCGCTTGGCTTCTTCGTCGTCTTCGAACTGCTGTGGGACGTCGTGCCGATGGGAGTGCTGTACGTCGTGGAGGGCTTTTCGTTTCCGGCGACGATCCCCGACTGGGTGTTCACGGTCACGCAGCTCTCGCCCTCGTCGGCGTACTTCTCGGCGATCGTCGCGCTGTTACCCGACCTCGCGGAGACGGTCGGCGCCGACCCGGGTCAGGCGGGCGCCGGCGTCGAGGTGAGCGCCACGAACGCGGAGCCGTTCTACGCCAGTCCCGAGATCGGACTTGTCGTCCTCGGGCTGTGGCTGGTCGTCCCCCTCGCCGTCGGCTACTACCGGTTCGATTCGGCGGACCTCTGATACGGCCCCCTCTACCGATGTACGGGCGCAACCGCAGGGCGACTCACGGTTTCGCCGTCAATGACGTACAGCGATCCGTACGACTGTGGAGTCGTCGACCTTTTACTGTCGACGCCCCAACCGCACGCAATGGCAGAGCCCCGCGTCCCAGGTTCCGAGCCCGACGACCACCTCGAGCTACCCTGCGGGAAGACCCTCGACCCCCACGAGATCGACCTCGGCATGCGCGAGTACGCCTGTTCCTGCGGTGAGACTCACGCCGTCGTCACGGACGTCCACCCGCCGTCCCGATTCTTCCCCGAGTCGTTCGTGGTCGTCCTCCAGGAGCTGGTCGAGACCGACGACGAGTTCGACGAGTTCGGCACCCCCCACCTGCTCGGCGTCACCATGGAGGAGTTTCCCGAGGCCGTCGTCACCCACGACGCCAGCGACGACGGGGCGGTCGGCTACTCGATGCTGTGGGTCACCGACTTCGACGCCCGAAGACTGCACGAGATCGTCGTCGAACTCGTCGTCGAGCTGATGGAACACGCGATCAGCCACGCCGAGGACGACGCCGCGATCACGGAGTTCGAAGAACAGATGCTCGAGTTCGACGTGAGCGAGTTCGTCGAACAGTACCGCCGCCAGCGGGAGTTCGAGAGCGAGCACGACCGGGCGCTCTGACACGAGGCTATTCTGTGAGCGCAGCGACCACGTCATCGACCGTGTAGAGGCGAAGGTCTTCACGATCTGCGGCAGTTTCGCGGACCGACTCCGTAAATCCGCTCCGCGAGAAGAGCGCGTATTCGACGTCTCGTTCGCCCCCGTCCGGTGGGGTCCACCGAAGCTCTCGGACGTGATCCTCGAGCGAGGAAAGAGCACTGTAGTCGGCGGGCGAGTTCCGATACTTGCATTCGCCCGCGATCAGCGTCCGCTCGTCCGTGAGACCGACGACGTCGATTTCGTGTTCCTGATACCACCATTGTCCGACATCGACAAGCGGGGTATCGCCGTACAACGTCCACAGCGCGGAACAGCAGAGCTGTTCGAACGCCGGTGCGACGAAATCGGTCATCTTCGGCTCGATCAGCCGTTCGTAGGCACCGTCGCCGAACTGATCGTACCGTTCCGAGCTTCCGTACAGAAATCGGAACCAGAATCGAAAGAACGGATCACGAAGACGGTACTGGCTTCGTTTGGAACGTTCGGGTTTCTCGGTTATCGGCACCTGTCGTTCGATCAGTCGGAGGCGGGAGAGTCGGTCGAGATACTTCGAAAGCTGGTTGTAGTCGATCCCGGTTGCGCCCGCAATATCGTTCCGACCGGTCGCACCGCCAGCGATCGCTTCGAGTATCGAAAAGTAGCGAGTCGGCTGCTGTAGCTCCATCCGAAGCACGTACTCCGGCTCGTCGTGAAGCGATCCGTGGCGAGTGAGAACCGTCCGCTGGATGTTATCACCGAACGACCGGTCGATATCGAGCTCCTCGAGGTAGTAGGGAACACCACCGAATACGCTCCACGCTCGTACGGCGTCGTCCGGAGCGGCATCCTCTGGAAGGAAACTCGCCGCCGCATCGAACGGAAGCTGTCGAACGTCGAGTTTCAGTGAGGAGCGGCCGTACAGTGGACTATCGCCGAGTAGTGTCGCCTCTTCCATCATGCTGATCGACGAACCGACGAGAACGAACGTCGCTTCGGAGCCGTCGAACTCGTGATCAAATAGGGCCTGCAACACCGAAGGTAGACTGTTGTCCTCTTCGATCAGGTACGGGAACTCGTCGAGGACAACAATCGCATCCTGTTCACCGAGATATCCAAAGAGTTGCTCCCAGTCGGGGCGTATCCGCTCGATGCCGGGGAACGTCTCGGCTGCCGCTTCTACGAACTGCTCGAGCTGTAGCGTTCGGGTCTTCTGTCGAGCCTGGTAAAAGACGGTCCCGTCGTACCCCTCGAGCGCCTGCTTCACGAGTCGGGTTTTTCCGAGTCGACGACGCCCGAACACGACACCGAGGTCGGCGCTTTCGGCGTCGAAAAGCTCCCGAAGACGTCTCAGTTCTTCGTTTCGATCCACGAACTCGGTCATGTCCTCCCGTTGGTGCGCCGAGAGAAAAATACTTCGAATAATCATACTTGAGAGTATCATACCTGAACGTATCGTCTGCTGCGCCTCCTACGCGTAATAACCCGTTCTCCCATCTTGGCAGTCCCTGTCACAGACCGAGAAGCTATAAACGGACGTTTCGAGTTGGCAAAACAATGGTCAACGCCGACCAGGATCCGATCGAACTCGTTCCCGCCGATCACGAGAGGTGGCACGAGCGCTTCGTCGTCGAGCGCGACCGCGTTCGCGACGCGCTCTCGAGGGCCGGACTCGAGGACGACTGCGAGCGAATCGAACACGTCGGCTCGACGGCCGTCCCAGATCTCGCCGCGAAAGATATCGTCGACCTCGATATCGTCGTCGCGGACGACGCCGTGAGTGAGGTGTCGAAACTGCTCGCCGACGAACTCGGCGGGACCCGCCTCGAGAACTCCGGAGAGTGGCATCCCGTCTTCCGCGAGCACGGCGGGCAACGGTTCAACGATCACGTGTTCGCGACCTCGAGCGACGGCTGGAAGGTCAGCGTGGTCACGCGGGACGTCCTCGCGGCGCGTCCCGACTGCTGCGAGGAGTACGAGCGGCTGAAGCGCGACCTGGCAGCCGAGCACGACGACCTCGTCGCCTACTCGACGGGAAAGTCGGCGTTCGTCGAGCGACTGCTCGAGCGTGCCCGGGAGGGCGATGTCGACGTCCGCTGTCCCATCCCGACGACGGACTAACCCCGTCGCCACACTCGACCGCGGCACGGTTCCCCGGCAATATTCGAAATTCGAAATCGAGTTACGAGAATCGTATCGTTTCGTGGGGCTTATTACGATGTACGAACTTCGGACGGATAGGACCAATGAGTACGGATCACCAGAGCGGCGGGGACGCCGCCACAGGGGACGGACGCACGATCCTGCTGATCGGTAGCGGACCGATCCAGATCGGACAGGCCGCCGAGTTCGACTATTCTGGCGCGCAGGCCTGCCGAGCGCTCCAGGAGGAGGGCGCTCGAGTCGTCCTCGTCAACTCCAACCCCGCGACGATCATGACGGATCCGGAGATGGCCGACCGGGTCTACATCGAGCCCATCACGACCGAGGCGATCGCGGAGATCATCCGGAAGGAACAGCCCGACGGCGTCATCGCCGGGCTCGGTGGCCAGACCGGGCTGAACGTCACCGCGGAACTCGCCGAGGAGGGTGTGCTCGAGGAACACGACGTCGAGATCATGGGCACCCCCCTCGATACGATCTACGCGACCGAGGATCGCGATCTGTTCCGCCAGCGCATGGAGAAGATCGGACAGCCCGTGCCCGCCTCGACGACGATCGCGCTCGACGAGGGCGAGACGGTCTCGGAGCTGACCGAGGACGACCTCGAGGAGCGCGTCCAGGCGGCCGTCGACGAGGTCGGCGGCCTCCCGGTGATCGCCCGCACGACCTACACCCTCGGCGGGAGCGGATCGGGCGTCGTCCACGAGTTCGACGAACTCCTCGCCCGCGTCCGCAAGGGGCTGCGCCTCTCGCGCAACAGCGAGGTGTTGATCACGGAGTCGATCGCCGGCTGGGTCGAGTACGAGTACGAGGTGATGCGCGACGCCGACGACTCCTGTATCATCATCTGCAACATGGAGAACATCGACCCGATGGGGATCCACACCGGGGAGTCGACGGTCGTTACGCCCTCCCAGATCGTCCCCGACGAGGGCCACCAGGAGATGCGCACCGCGGCGCTGGACGTCATCCGCGAACTCGGGATTCAGGGCGGCTGTAACATCCAGTTCGCCTGGCGCGACGACGGCACGCCCGGCGGAGAGTACAGGGTCGTCGAGGTCAACCCGCGCGTCTCGCGGTCCTCGGCGCTGGCGTCGAAGGCGACGGGGTACCCGATCGCCCGCGTCACCGCGAAGGTCGCGCTCGGCAAGCGCCTCCACGAGATCACCAACGAGATCACCGGCGAGACGACCGCAGCCTTCGAGCCCGCGATCGACTACGTCGTGACGAAGGTTCCGCGCTGGCCCAAGGACAAGTTCGACGACGTCGACTTCGAGCTAACGACGGCGATGAAGTCGACCGGCGAGGCGATGGCCATTGGCCGGACCTTCGAGGAGTCGCTGCTGAAGGCCTTGCGCTCGAGCGAGTACGAGCCCGACGTCGACTGGGCCGACGTCTCGGACGAAGAGCTCGAGGACCACTACCTCGAGCGTCCCTCGCCCGACCGTCCGTACGCGATGTTCGAGGCGTTCGAGCGGGGCTACGACCTCGACGAGGTCGTCGAACTGACGGGCATCTTCGAGTGGTACACCGAGCGCTTCGCCCGCATCGCCGAGTCGACGCGGGCCGCCCAGGAGGGCGACTTCGCCGAAGCCGCCATCGCCGGCCACACGAACGCGACGATCGCCGCGACGGCGGGCGGCGACGTCGACGTCGACACTGTCGAACAGGCTGTCCCCGGTCGCACCTACAAACAGGTCGACACCTGTGCGGGCGAGTTCGAGGCCCAGACACCGTACTACTACTCCGCCCGCAAGTCCGAGTTCGATTCCGGCCCGCTCGAGGGCGCGGCCGCAGCCGGCGAGCTCGAGGTCGACCGCGACGTCGAGAGCGTGATCGTCGTCGGCGGTGGCCCGATCCGGATCGGGCAGGGCGTCGAGTTCGACTACTGTTCGGTCCACGCCGTCCAGGCGCTGCGCGAGCAGGGGATCGACGCCCACGTCGTCAACAACAACCCCGAGACGGTGTCGACGGACTACGACACCTCCGACGGGCTGTTCTTCGAGCCCGTAACTGCGGAGGAGGTCGCGGACGTCGCCGAGGCCGCGGACGCCGACGGCGTGATGGTCCAGTTCGGCGGTCAGACCTCCGTGAACATCGGCGACCCGCTCCAGGACGAGATCGACCGCCGCGGGCTCGACTGCGAGGTTATGGGCACGAGCGTCGAGGCGATGGACCTCGCGGAGGACCGCGACCGCTTCAACGCCCTGATGGACGAGCTGGGTATCGCCCAGCCGGAAGGCGGCGCTGCCCACAGCAAACCGGAGGCGATGGAGCTCGCTCACGATATCGGCTACCCCGTCCTCGTCCGTCCCTCCTACGTGCTCGGCGGCCGCGCGATGGACGTCGTCTACGACGACGAGGAACTCGAGCGCTACATCGAGGAGGCCGTCCGCGTTTCGCCCGACAAGCCGATCCTCGTGGACGACTTCCTCGCCGACGCGATCGAACTCGACGTCGACGCCGTCGCGGACGGCGAGGACGTCCTCATCGGCGGCATCATGGAACACATCGAGACCGCCGGGGTCCACTCCGGCGACTCGGCGTGTATGATCCCGCCGCGCTCGCTCGACGACGAGACGCTGGCCCGCGTCCGCGAGGTCACCGAGGACATCGCCGAGGCCCTCGAGACGGTCGGCCTGCTGAACGTCCAGCTCGCCGTCAGGGATGGTGAAGTGTACGTCCTCGAGGCCAACCCGCGCTCCTCCCGTACCGTTCCCTTCATCTCGAAGGCGACGGGCGTCCCGATCGCCAAGCTCGCGGCCAGAGTGATGTCCGGCGAATCCCTCGCGGAGCTCGAGATCGACGAGCAGATCCCCGAGCAGACCTCGATCAAGGAGGTCGTCCTGCCGTTCGACCGTCTGCCGGGTTCGGACCCGCGTCTCGGTCCGGAGATGAAGTCGACGGGCGAGGTCATGGGCAGCGCCGACTCCGTCGGTCGCGCCTACGACAAGGCTCAGGATGCGACGGGCAAGCCGATCCCCGAGTCGGGGACGGCGATCGTCGACCTCTCGGACGACAAGTTCCCCGATCCGGACACCGAAGCCGGCGAGGAGCTGGTCGAGGGCTTCACGACGCACTTCGACCCCTGTGAGGCCGTCGACCTCGTCGACGCCGTCAAGAAGGGGGAGGTCGACCTCATCATCTCGCGGGACCGCGACCTGCTCGAGATCGCCGTCGAGGAGGAAGTGACGTACTTCTCGACGCCCGCGAGCGCGAAGGCGGCCCTCGAGGCGCTCGAGGCCAAAGACGAGCCGATCGACGTCCAGCCGATCACCGAGCGTCCGAAGCGGACCGCCGAGTGGGGACGGTAACGGAGTCGAAGTCCGGTTTTTTGTGCGCGGTTCTGCGGGGCGAACTGAGTCGCTCGAGTCGTTACGTAGAGCGGCGAATAGAACACTGCCGAAAGTGCCGAGCATCCGTGAGCGAAGCGAACGGTTCACCGCCGGAGCGGGGTGAAACCCCGCGACGGCGGCCTTTTTTCATCGAAGTTTTTTGCNAAGTGCCGAGCATCCGTGAGCGAAGCGAACGGTTCACCGCCGGAGCGGGGTGAAACCCCGCGACGGCGGCCTTTTTTCATCGAAGTTTTTTGCTGGGGGTTGAGGCTGACGCCAAAGGCGTCAGCCGATGCTCCCGGTAAAAAAGTTCGCTACATGCACCGCGAGTTTCACAGACAGCTCTGGATAACGAACCGGTCGAAAATCACTCGAGCGTGTACAGATCGAACGTCTCGCAGGCGTAGAGGAACGACACCGGCGGGGCGAGAAGCCCGATCCCGAGAACGGTCCAGGCGACGACGGTAAGCTGGGTACCGGTCACCGAGAGTTCGGGCGTCGGCGCCCAGACCGACATCATCGTGAGGAAGTCGGCGATCGGGCCCGCCGCGTCGGTGTAGAGCACGGCCGCGGCGGCCGCCGGGAGGACGACTGCGACCGAGTAGGCGACGAACGCCGCCTTGCTCGGCATCACCGCCTCGCGGCTGTTCGTGACGTTAACGCTGCCGAATCGAGGGAGTGCCGTGCCGATCCCGGTCGCCAGCGCGGGCGTCGCGACGGTGCCGACGAACGTCGCCGCGACGAGCAGTGCCGCCTGCTCGAGCGAGAGCGGACTGACGAGGCCGAGCGCGAGCGAGCCGACCAGCCCGATCGGCGCCGCGACGAGGACGCCGGCGACGACGAGTCCGGCGACCGCCCGGCCGCCCGACAGCGTCGAGGTCACGACCGCAGGGAGCGCCGAACCCAGGTCGCCCAGCGGGTTGAGCGTGAAGAGGGCGCCGGCGGCCCAGACGAGGTACAGCGAGAGGATCGCGGCGACGTAGGCGGGGACCGTCCCCGTCTCGAGGATCACCTGAACGAACCCGACCGCGCCGAAGAGGGGGTAGCCGACGTACGCCAGCCGGATCGGTGCCCGTCGGGTTCGCCGGATCGCGGTGAGCGTCACGGTTCGGGTCGGGCGGCTGAACCCGCTCGAGAGCGCAGCGGCGAGCCGGCTCGAGGAGTCGCTCGACGACGGCCGATCGTCGAATCTCGCGGGGTCGGCGAACCAGTGGATCCGCGCGGAGGCGACGCCGACCGCGAGCGCGACCGACCCCAGTAGGACCGTGCCGACGACCGCCCCGAGGATCGACGTCGTCGATGGGGGGACGTTGGGCACGCCGACCAGCAGGACGTGACCGAGCCAGCCCAGTGGCCCGTCCTGCAGGGCGACGAACAGTTCGCTCACGACCAGATCGAGCCGACCCGTTGCGATCGCCCCGAAGTACAGCGCCCAGAACCCGACGAACAGCACCCACCGGTAGCGGGCGATCGGCTCGTACACGGTCACCAGGTGTCTGAACCAGATGCCGACCACGAATCCGACCGGAACTGCGGTGAGCAACGCGAGCGCCGCGGTCGCGGCTGCGGCGCCGACGGAAAGGGCCGTGCCGGTACCGACGGCGAACGCACTCGCGAGCAGGATCGTCGGGGGAAGGACCCAGACGGCAACCAGCAGTATCTCAGCTGCGACGATCCCGACCGCGGCGTTTCGTGTCGACGTCGAGACGAGCAGGAACGCGGGCTCGTCGGGGTTCGCCGCGGCGGTAAACGCCCGGATCGCGCTCATCCCGACCAGGAACAGCCAGGCGACCGCGACGCCGCCCGCGGCGGCTTCGGTCGCGAGCGCGACGTGGTCCGAACCCGGCGCCCCGGCGTAGTGCTCGCCGAGGGAGGGCAACAGGTAGCCGCCGGCGACCGTCACCGAGCCGAGCATCAGGGCGCCGAGCAGGACCAGCAGGAGGAGTTTCGTCCGCTCGGTCGTCACCGCACGGACCGTCCGCCGGAACTCCGTGCGGGCGACGAAGAGCGCTGCACGCCTCACCGGGAATCACCGCCGGAAACCGGGAGGCCGCGCGTCGTCAGGGTCATAGCCGATACCGGGTGCCCCACCGAGTAAACGGTTCGGATCCGATCAGCGTTCGAGACTGTCAGTAGCGGGAACTCGAGGCCGGCGCTCGCTCGGGGTCGACTCGAGCGGCCGACCGAAGCGGTTGGCGAACGTGAACGTACGGTTTTACGTGCGGCAAACCGAAACGGAGGGTATGCATCCGAGCGACGGCCCCGCGATCGAGACCGACTCGCTGACGAAACGCTACGGGGAGACGACGGCCGTCGCCGGACTGACGATGTCCGTCAACCGGGGGACGGTGTACGGCTTTCTCGGACCCAACGGCGCGGGCAAGACGACGACGATGCGGATGCTGACGACGCTGACGAAGCCGACCTCGGGGACCGCCCGGGTCGCGGGCCAGTCGATCGCGGACCGGGAGGCCGTTACTCCCCACATCGGCTACCTGCCCGAGGAGCCCCCGATCTACGACGAACTGACCGGTCGCGAACAGCTCGAGTACGCCGCCGGGCTCCGGAATCTGCCCGAGGACGAGTCCGCCGAACGGATCGAATCGTTGCTCGAGCGCTTCGCCCTGCTCGACGACGCCGACAGGCGGATCGAGGGCTACTCGAAGGGGATGCGCCAGAAGGTCGGCGTCATCCAGGCGGTACTCCACGAGCCCGTCGTCGCCTTCCTCGACGAGCCCACCAGCGGGCTCGATCCCCGCGCGGCCCGGACGATGCGGGAGACGATCGCCGACCTCGCCGACCGGGAGATGACGATCGTCCTCTCGACGCACATCCTCCCCGTCGTCGACGAACTGGCCGACGAAATCGGCGTGATCCACGAGGGCGAACTGGTCGCCCAGGGCGACCCCGAGACGCTCAAGTCCCGCGCCGAGACGGGCGAGACCCGCAGCCTCGAGGACGCCTTCCTCGAGATCACCCGGGAGACGCCCGAGGAAGTCGATCACTCGCCGGTTCCGTCGTCCGAGTAGCCGACGACCGATCGAGACCCGTGCCGGCCCGCGTTCGCCGCTGTAATTCCGGCGTGTCCGCTCGCTTCTACCAGTTAACAACACAATATATTCACGTATGAAAGAATATACAGTCAGTATGGACGTGCTTCGAGAGTACCGTGAGGGGGTTGCCGGCGACCCCTTACGGTTCGCCGTTCTTGTCGGCCTCGCGACGGTCCCGTTCACGGTCGCGCTCTCCTGGCAGCCGCCCGACGAGACGACCGTCGCCGGCGGAACCGTCTCGGGGGCTCCCCTGTTGGCGGCCGGCGCGCTCGTCGGCTACCGCTACGGCGACTGCGCGAGTCGGACCCGTCGGGCCGGAATCTGGGCCGGACTCGTCGCCTCGGTCGCGACGGTGTTGCTGTACGCCGCCACCGCAGCGTCGACGATCGGAACTGCGTCGACGACGATAACGGTGCTCGCCGTCGTCCTGACACCGATCGCCGTTGTGATCGGCGTGGGACTCACCGTGCTGGTCACGGCGGCGACCGCCGTCGTCGTCGGCTGGATGCGACGGCGGAGCGCTCGAGCGTCCCGGAGTCGGGACGCGACCGAAAAGGAGGGCCGGAACGCGCTCGAGTCGCGGTGGTGGCCCCCCGTCGTCGCGTACGTTCTGCTGGTGCCGGCGGTCGCGCTCGCGGAGGGAGTCGTCGAACCCGACGGCGGCGCGGGCTTCGCGGTCGCGTTGCTGCTGGTCGGCACCGTTCTCCTCTCGGTGCCCGCCGCCCTCGGCGTGTTCGTCGACGCGACCGTACCCCGGCGTGAGTCGGCGTGGCTCCCGAACGTGCGGGCGTACATCGGACTCCCGGTTTTCGGGTTCGCGGTCGCGTACGTCGGCGCCGCCCTCTACGGATCGCCGCGCCCGTCCGCACCCGCAGCGTTTGGCTTTCTCGCGGCGCTGTGGCTGACGGCCGTCGTCTACCTCGCGAACAGGTATCGCAACCTCGAGCGGATCGCCGACGAACGGCCGCGCTGACCGGACTCCCCGTGGTCCGCTCCTCGGGTCCGACATCCCTAAGCGCGCGGACTCAGTGATTCCAGTATGGAGTATCACGAGGCGGCGGAGTTCCTGTTCGGGCTCCGTCGGTTCCGTCCAAAACCGGGGACGGAGTCGACGGCCCGGCTGCTCGCCCACCTCGAGGACCCCCAGGAGGGCGTCGAGTTCGTCCAGATTGCGGGGTCGAACGGGAAGGGAAGCACGGCGCGGATGGTCGAGCGAACGCTGCGGGAGGCGGGGCTGTCGGTCGGTCTCTACACCTCGCCCCACCTCGAGGACCTGCGCGAACGCATCCGGGTCGACGGGCGGAAGATCCCGAAGTCGTCGGTGTCCGCCTTCGTTGCGGAGATTCGCGAGCACGTCACCGAGCGGGCCGCCGACGGGGAGTCGCCGACGTTCTTCGAGGTACTGACCGCGATGGCGATTCAGGAGTTCGACCGGGCCGACGTCGACGTCGCCGTCCTCGAGGTCGGGATCGGCGGGCGCTACGACGCCACGAGCGTCGTCGACCCGGTCGCGAGCGCGGTGACGAGCGTCACGCTCGAGCACACGGGGATTCTCGGCGACACCGAGGCCGAAATCGCCCGCGATAAGGCCCACGTCACGCCCGCCGACGCGCCGCTCGTTACCGGCGCCTCCGGCGAGGCTCTCGAGGGCGTCCGCGAGGTCGCCGGCGAGGTCGTCACCGTGGGGTTCGACGGCGAGGACGACCGCCAGCCGGACGTCCGCGTCGCCTACGAGGGTCGGGTGAACCACACCGAGGCGGCCGTCTCGATCGACGACGGCAGCCCGCTCGAGGCCCGAATTCCACTCCTCGGGCGCCACCAGGCCGAGAACGCGGGGATCGCGGCGACGGTGGCCCGGCAGGTGGCCGATGTCTCCGACGCCGACCTCCAGCGGGGGCTGCGAAACGCCCACTGGCCGGGTCGGTTCGAGGTGCTCGAGACCGAGCCGCTGGTCGTCCTCGACGGCGCGCACAACCCGGGCGCCTGCGAGGGCCTGGCCGAGACGCTCTCGAGCTACGAGTACGACGATCTCACACTCGTTGCCGGCGTGATGCACGACAAGGACGTCACGGGGATCGCCGACGCGTTGCCGACCCCCGACGCCGTCGTCGCGACCGAACCGGGCCTCGAGCGCGCCGAGGACCCCGACGCCCTCTCGACGGTGTTCGAACGGACCGGCGTCTCCGACGTTCGGACGATCCCGGACGTCCGGGACGCCCTCGAGGCCGCGATCGCCGAGAGCGGCGCCGACGACTGTGTACTCGTGACCGGGTCGCTGTTCGCGGTCGCCGAGGCGCGCTCGCGGTGGACCTCGCTGCAGGTCCCCAAGCGGGTTCGTGACATCGATGACGCCCGCGAGGCACTCTCGAGTGCGGACGCGACCGAGAGCGACGTCGCCGACGCAGCGGGCTCGGCTATCCACCGAGTCGTCAAAACGTCGCTCCGGTACAGACAGGCGACGGCCTTCCGGGAGGAGCTGCTTCGGATCGGCGGCGAGTGTACCCTCTCGGGGCTCCGGCGGAACGACGAGCGGATCGACGCCGTCCTCTCGGGGACGCTCGAGCAGTTCACGCGCCTCGTCGACCGGCTCGCGGAGCGCTCGGACGGACTGGCCGCGGTCGGGCGGGAACTCGAGTCGACGCTCGAGTTGAGCGGCGAGGCACAGTCGGGAGGCGGCGACGACCCGTCGCCTCCTTGGACGGACGGGACCGCCGTCATGGGGATCCTCAACGTCACCCCCGACAGTTTCCACGACGGCGGGGAGTTCGACGCGCTCGAGGACGCCGTCGCCCGCGCGGAGGCGATGATCGAGGCCGGCGCCGACGTGATCGACGTCGGCGGCGAGTCGACGCGACCGGGCGCCGACCCCGTCTCGGTCGAAACCGAGATCGATCGGGTCGTCCCCGTCCTCGAGGCGATCGGCGACCTCGACGCCCTGCTGTCGATCGACACGCGGAAGGCGGCCGTCGCCGACGCGGCCCTCGAGGCGGGCGCCGACATCGTCAACGACGTCTCCGGGCTCGAGGATCCCGAGATGCGCTTCGTCGTCGCCGACCACGACGCGAGCCTGATCGTGATGCACAGCGTCGACGCGCCCGTCATTCCGGATCGGGAGGTCGAGTACGACGACGTCGTCGAGGACGTGATCGACCAGCTCCGCGAACGGATCCTGCTGGCCGAGAAGGCGGGCCTCGAGCGCGAGGACGTCATCGTCGACCCCGGGATCGGGTTCGCCAAGTCGGCCCCCGAGAGCTTCGAGCTGCTCGACCGGCTCGCGGAGTTCCGTGCGCTTGGCTGTCCAGTCCTCTTCGGCCACTCGCACAAGTCGATGTTCGCACACATCGGCTGCGAGTCCGGCGAGCGCCTCGAGCCGACCGTCGCGGCGAGCGCGCTCGCGGCCGACCGCGGTGCCGACCTCGTCAGGGTTCACGACGTCCCCGAGAACGTCGCCGCGGTTCGAACGGCGCTCGCGGCGCGCGATCCCGACCGCTTCGAGCCGTAGTCGGCGGCGCATCTGCCGGTCCAAGCTTCAACTGTCGGGGCGCGGTACTGGTCGTGAGCGCAGCGTGCTCGAGGCCAATCTATGACAGACGAATACGATCACGATCTACAGGGCGAGGAGCTCGAGGAACTGGCGGACGACCCGATGAACGCGGCGCGGGAGATCGCGGGCGAGAGCGCCCGCGACGGCCGTCTCGCCGTCGTCAGCGGCGGACTCATGCTGCTGTCGACGCTGCGATCGGTCGCTCGCGGCCAGCTTCGCGCGCTCCCGAAGGCGGCCGTCGGCGCCGGGTTGGTCGGCATCGGACTCCGGCAGCGTCGGACGTCGGAACCGACGACGTTCGAACCCGACCTCGACGAGGTCGACGGCGAGACCGAGGACAAGGAGACGTCCGATCAGGCCGCCGCGGCGGCCGAGCGGCCCGATGCCGGCCAGGAGTCACAGATCGACGCCAGTGGCGACGTCGACGAGGAGCCACAGCTCGGCGAGGCCGACGATGACGATGGCGGCGAGATCGAGTTCACCGACGACCCCGAGGAGGGTGAGCCACGATCGAAACCCAGCGCCGACAAGGACGACGAGGACCCCCGCCGAACCACCGACGACGAGACGACGGAGGTCGACGTCTCCGAGACCGCAATGGCCGAGGAGACCGCCGAGGCAACAGGGCCGGACCCCGAACAGGCTCAGCCGACCCAGACCGACTCGACGGAACCCGAAGAGGACGCCTCGGACATGAAGGTCGACCCCGACGAAGACGAGGACGAGTCGGACGAGAACAACTGACCCCGATCCTCGACAGCAGCGTCCCCGCTCTCCTTCGTTCGATGGAGTCGATAGCTACCCTCCAATACTACGCCCGGGAGCTCCACCGGCGCCTCACACACTACGCCGAGAAGCGTCGCCACGGCTACCGACGAGCGGGGTCGCTCGAGCGCGCCGCCGACCGGATCCTCTCGATGCGGGCCGAGCGCGGCCTCGAGTCCGGCGGTCACTTTCACGGCGTCTGGCCCCGCGACCTCTGTTTCGCCGCGCCGGGGCTCGTGGCGGCGGGATACGACGACGTCGTCGCCGACACTGCAGCGGCGCTGCTCGCGGAGCTCTCGGCCTCGGACGTCTTCTACACCGACTTCCACCCCGGTTACAGCGCCGCGACGCCGGCCGAGGGCGTCGACACCGTTCCCGCGGTCGTGCTCGCACTGGCCGCGGCCGGACGGCTCGGCGAACACGCCGACGCCGTCGTCGAACTCGTCGCGCGCCACCGCGAACGGTTCGTCGAGAACGGGCTCGTCACCGGGTCCGGGAGCTCCTGGTGGGACTCGGCTGCGGCTCCGCGGGAGACGTACAACACCGCGATGTGGCTGGCGGCGGTCGAGACCCTCGAGAGTCGCGGGCTCGAGACCGCCGGCGCGGACTCATCGAGGATCCGAGACGGGCTCGAGACCCTGTGGAACGGCCGGTACTTCGACGAGCGCCGCAGGTCGGCGGTCCTCGCCTGCGACGCGAACGTCGTCCCGCTGTACTTCGGCCTCGTCGGCGACGACCGCGCGCGATCGATCGCCGACGCGCTCGAGCGCCTCGAGACGCCGACCGGGCTGTGCATGCGCGAGCGGTCGTTCGGGGTCGGCGAGGTCCACCCCTTCTTCGTCCTTCACCGGGACTACCACTACCACATCTGGCCCTGGAACAGCCTCATGTACGCTAACGGCCTCGAGCGGTACGGGTTCGAGGAGCGGGCCCGTCGGGAAGTCGAACGGATCGAGCGCGTCATGGCGCCGTACGGCACCTTCCTCGAGGTACTCACGCTCGAGGGCGAGCCGTACGTCAAACGCGGGTACGCGAGCGCCGAGGAGTTCACCGTCGCGGCCGCGCTGTGGCGGGAGTTCGCCGACCGGCCGCGCTGACTCTCGAGGTCGTCCTCCCCTCGCCTCCGCGGAACTACCCGGCGGTGTTGGTCGGGAGTTCGGATCCGCGAACGCGGCGATTTTGCTCGAAAGTCGACGCAGATAGCAGCAAAGGGATGCCTCGTGTCACAAGCTGTCGCAATATCTACTCTCACCTACGACAGTACCGTCCTAGATAGGGGCAATTTTCACATCTATCTCCGACGGCATCGACAAGGATTAAGTGCGCAGGTTCGAAGGTCTAATACGAATGGGTAGTACTCGACTGGATCGGGGCGTTGCGGCCGTTCGATCCCGCTGGACGGACCTCGAGCGCGACTGGCAGAGCGTCGCCGTCGGCGCGACGACGGTGGCGGCGATCGCCGTCTTCGAACTGCAGATCCCCTGGTAGTCAGATGTCGGCCGCGCGGTTTCTTCCGGGGCTGGCAGCGCTCCTTCTCGGCGCCGTTCTCGCGCGAGCCGTCGAGCTCACACTCGGATTCAACCACCTGCTCGTCGCCATCGCGCTCGGATTCGTGCTGGCGAACGCCGTCGGCGTTCCCGACCGGCTCGAGCCGGGGATCAACACCCACAAGCTCTGGCTGGGCGCCGGCATCGTCCTCATGGGCGCGTCGCTGACCCTCGAGACGATCCTCGAGGTCGGCGGGCTCGTGTTGCTGGTCGTCGTCGGCGTGACGACGCTGACCATCCTCGTCGTCGAGTTGCTCGCGCGTAACGTCTTCGGACTCGCGGACCACATGGGTTCGTTGCTCGCCGCCGGCTCGGGGATCTGTGGCGTCTCCGCGGTCGTCGCAGTCGCCGGCGCGATCCGGGCGCGAGAGGAGCAGATCGCCTACGCGGCGGCGACGGTGTTGCTGTTCGACGCGATCACGATCGTCGTCTACCCGCTAATCGGCGATCTGCTCGGGCTCTCCGACGTCGTCTTCGGCGTCTGGGCCGGCGTCAGCATGTTCTCGACGGGGCCGGTCGTCGCCGTCGGCTTCGCCCACTCCGAGGTCGCCGGCCAGTGGGCGACGATGGCGAAGCTCTCGCGCAACGCCCTGATCGGCGCCGTCGTCATCGCCTACGCGAGCTACTACGCCCGGTCGGGATCCGCGGGTCGTCCCTCCCTGCGAACCCTCTGGGACGAGTTCCCGAAGTTCGTGCTTGGCTTCCTCGTTCTGGTCGCGCTGGCGAGTGCGGGGGTCTTCTCGTCGGCCCAGCAGGCGTCCATCGAGAACGCCTACAACTGGCTGTTCGTACTCGCGTTCGTCGGGCTCGGCACGGAGATCCAGCTCGCGGAGCTTCGGAGCACGGGACTGACGCCCGCGCTCGTCGTCCTGCTCGCACTGGTGGTCGCCAGCACGGTCTCGCTCGTCGTCCTCTCGATGCTGTTCGGCGCGTAGCGACCGGATCGGACGCTCGAGCGCCCGTGCGGTCGGTCGACCGTCGAAGCCCGAGGCAATACTTGCGAGATCGGCGTACCGGGCTCGTTCCGTCGAATATCGGGAATTAGGAGTGCCGAGGGCTGCGGGAGCCGCCATAGAGAACGCCCGTAACGTGTGGAGCGTCACACCAGACGGGCCGTTGTCCGGCCGTACCGCCCGCAGAGCCGGCCGTGGCGGGATCGGCGCGGCGCGGAACGCACCGTGGGACGGGACCGCGTTCCACCGAGAGCTTTGCTGGTTTCGGGTGGAGAACCAAAGAATTGCAGGCTCACGAGGGGATACAAGCGTCTAGTCTCTAGGGAGGCACGTATGAATCGGGGTTACTCGCGTCGTTCTGCACTAGCTGCCCTCGGGGCCAGCTCTGCGGTTGCGCTTTCGGGCTGTCTGTCGGGGTCGGATTCTGACTCCGACTCCGGCTCGGAGTCGACCATCCGCATCTCCGGCGGCGTCGGCCCGCTGCCGATGGTACAGGTGTGGGCCGACATCTACACCGACGAACGTGACGTCAACATCGACGTCTCCGGCGGCGGAACCGGCGTCGGCGTCTCCGACGTCATGAACGAGCAGGTCGACATCGCGATGATGGGGCGCGACCCCGACGAGGAGGAGATCGAGCAGGGACTGGTCGCCACCGCGATGCTGATCGACACCGTCGTCGGGACGATCAACGTCAACAACCCGGTGTACGACGAGATCCGAGAGCACGGCCTCACCCAAGACGAGCTCGCGGCGGTGTTCTCGAAGGAGATCACGAACTGGGGCGAACTCGTCGACAGCGACGTCGACGAACCGATCTACGTCTACGGGCGATCGGACTCCTCCGCCGCCTACCAGCAGTGGGGCGAGTTCCTCGGCGGCTACACCGAGAACGAACTCGAGGACATGGCCGACGGCAACTTCGACGGCGACCAGCAGGTCGCCCAGGCGATCAACAATGACTCCCACGGGATCTCGCTGAACAACATCAACTACGTCTACGACTTCAATACGGGCGACCTCGAGATGAACATCCGGCCGGTCCCACTGGATCGGGACGAGAGCGGCACCCTCTCGCCTGGAGAGGACTTCTACGACACCCGCGACGAGTTCCTCACCGCTGTCGAGGAGGACCGCTACCCCTCCCCGCCGGCCCGGGACATGTACCTGGCCGCGAACGGGGAGTTCGACGAGGACGCCGCCGACTTCGTCGAGTGGGTCCTCACGGAGGGCCAGCAGTACGTCCGCGACAACGGCTACGCACCGATCGACGACGAGAAGCTCGAGGAACAGCGCGAGATCCTCGAGGAGGCGTCGTAGATGGGCACGACCGAAACCCCCTCGGAGGGAGCGAACCGACTCGACCGACGGCTGCTGCTCGAGCGCCTGAGCAGTTACTGGCTCGTCGGCGCCGGCCTCTTCGCCGTCGCGCTGTTCGGGCTGATCGTCCTGACGCTCGTCCAGCAGTCGATCCCGATCGTCTCCGAGTACTCGCTGTTCCAGATGATGACCTCCTCGAACTGGGATCCCGCAGCCGACGAGTTCGGCTTCTTGCCGGCGATCGTCGGCACGATCTACGTCACCGTCCTCTCGATGGCGATGGGAACGCCGCTGGCGATCCTCGCGGCGATCTACATCGCCGAGTACGCCGAGGGGCGGACGAAGATGCTCGTCTCGTCGTTCATCGACGTGCTCGCGGCGATCCCGAGCGTCATCTTCGGGCTCGTCGGCCTGATCGTCGTCGTCCCGTTCGTCGGCGACTACCTCGCGCCCGCCGTCGGCGCCCACAGTATCGGACTCGGCATCGTGACGGTCAGCCTGGTGATGGCGATCATCGTCACCCCCTTTATGATCTCGCTGTCGGTCGAGTCGCTCGAGGCCCTGCCGGACGAACTCCGCGAGTCCTCGCTGGGCGTCGGCGCGACGAAGTGGGAGACCATCCGAACGGTGCTCCTGCGAGCCGCAGGACCGGGGATCTTCTCCGCAATCCTGCTCGGCTTCGGTCGCGTCTTCGGCGCGACGATCGTTCCCGCGATGCTGATCGGCGGCCAGACGGCCATTCCCGAGAGCCCGTTCGACGCCGGCGAGACGCTGCCGACGCTGATCGTCAACGACTTCGGCGAGTTGATGTCGATCCCGTTGACCCAGTCGGCGCTGATCCTCGTCGGGCTGATGTTGCTCGTCATCGTCTGGCTGTTTAATTTCGGGGCGATGCTCGTTCGTCGCCGTCTCCAGCGGAGGTGGCAGTACTGATGGACCGCTACACCGAGCAGCGACTGTTCGGCTTCCTCGCCCGCGCAAGCGCTGCACTCATCCTCGGAGTGTTGGTGATGGTCGTCGGCGTCACCCTCTGGCGGGGCGGCCGCGTCTTCATCACCGATCCCGCAGTGATGGTGACGGCGCCAGGTTCGCGCTACATGTTAGACGGCGGCGGCGGCTTCCTCCACGCCGTCCTGGGGAGCATCTTTATCGTCGTCCCCGCGACGGTAGTCGCCTCGATCCTGGCGATCTCGACGGCCATATTCCTCCAGAGCGACTACTCGAACGAGCGCACGTCGGACGTGATCAACATGTTCCTGAACGTGCTCTGGGGGACGCCCCCGATCGTCTACGGGGTGTTCGTGCTGACGATCATCATCGCCGCCGGCGCCCAGACCAGCCTGATCTTCGGGACGATCGCGATCGCGATCTTCCAGTACCCGATCATGACCCGCTACGCCGACGAGGCGCTGCGAGCCGCTCCGGACGCGGTCAAGGAGGCGTCCTACGGACTGGGCGCGACGCGGTTCGAAACCGCCCAGGTGACCGTTCGGGCGGCCTTACCGGGCGTCATCGCCGGGATCATCATGGGCTTCGCCCGCGGGATCGGCGACGCCGCCACGGTGCTGTTTACGGCCGGTCGGAGCACGCAGATGCCCGGCGGCCCGTTCGATCCCGCGACGACGCTGCCGATCCTCATCTTCGAGCAGGCGGCGTCGTTCAACGCCGAAGTCCGCTCGCACGCCTACGCGGCGTCGTTCGTCCTGATCGTCGCCGTGCTCGCACTGATACTGGCCTCGAAGCTCCTCGCCGGGAGGTTCGCTCGCTTCGCACCAGGAGGAAGACACTCATGAGTAACGATATCGCACTCCGCACCGACGATCTCGAGGTAACGTACACCGGAAACAGGGAAGTAACCGCGGTCGACGGCGTCAGCACCGAGTTCGCCGAGAACAAGCTGACGGCCATCATCGGTCCCTCGGGCTGTGGCAAGTCCACCCTGCTGAAGGCGCTGAACCGCCTCCACGAGATCCAGCCAAACGCCGAGATCACCGGCGAGGTCTACCTCGGCGACGAGGCGATCTACGACACCGACGATCCGCTGCCCGAGATCAGGCGGCGAGTGGGGTACGTCCCGCAGACGCCGACGGCGCTGCCGCTGTCGATCTACAACAACGTCGCCTACGGCGCGAAGATCCACGGCGACCACTCGAGCGAGGAGCTCGACGACCTTGTCGAGAGCTACCTCCGGAAGGTCAACCTCTGGGACGAGGTGAAGGATCGTCTGGACGACCCCGGCGCCGAGCTCTCTACGGGGCAGGTCCAGCGGCTCTGTCTCGCCCGCTCGCTGGCCGTCGAGCCCGAGGTGTTGCTCTGTGACGAGGTCACCTCCGCGCTGGACCCGATCTCGGCCGAGCAGGTCGAGGAGACCCTCGAGGATCTCAAAGAGGAGTACACGATCGTCATGGTCACTCACAGTATGGACCAGGCCAAGCGGCTGGCCGACGACGTGATCTTTCTCTACCTGGGCGAGCTCGTCGAGGCCAACGACACCCGCTCGTTCTTCGAGAACCCCCAGCACGAGCGGACACAGGAGTTCGTGAAGGGCCACACCGCGGTCGACTACGACGACGAACCCGACGAGGAGTCGGTGACGGACGAACAGCCCGTCGCCACCCGCTAATCGGTCGGCTCGAGTTCGGTTCGATCGTCGCGTCTCGCCTCGGGAACCCCCAAGGGAAACGGGAGCGAGACGTGGGTGCCGAAAGTCTGCGGGCAGTATCGACAGCGGTTACCGCCATCGCTTCGAAGCGCCGAACAGATGACGTCCGGCCAGTGGCTCCCGCCCGATACGATCGTCCGATCCAGCCGGGCACCCCTCGAGCGCCGACCGAAACGCGTCGGTATCGGTTCTCCTAACCGTCACCGCGATCACTGCCCTCAAGCGCGCTACTCACGATGAGCGTACGAGAACTTCTTCCCGGGCTGCTCGCGCTCTGTCTCGGCGCCGCGTTCGCTCGCGGCGTCGAGGGAGTCGTCGGCTTCAACGCCTTGCTCGTCGCTATCGCGGTCGGGTTCGTCGTCGCAAACACGGTCGGCGTCCCGAAGCGACTCGAGGCGGGGATCGCGACCCACGGCTTCTGGCTGGCCGCCGGAATCGTCCTCATGGGGGCGTCGGTGACGCTCGGCACTGTCCTCGAGACGGGCGCGCTCGTCCTCGCAATCGTCGTCTGTGTCTCCGCGGGAACGATCCTCGTCGTCGAGTTGCTCGCGCGAAACGTCTTCGGGATCACCGGCCGGCTCGGCTCGCTGCTGGCGGCGGGCTCGGGGATCTGCGGGGTCTCCGCGGTCGTCGCAGTTGCCGGCGCGATCCGAGCCCGGGAGAACCAGATCGCCTACGCCGCGGCGACGGTGTTGCTGTTCGATGCCGTGACGATCGTCGTCTACCCGCTAATCGGCGATCTGCTCGGCCTCTCGGGCACCGTCTTCGGTGTCTGGGCCGGCGTCAGCATGTTCTCGACAGGGCCAGTCGTCGCCGTCGGCTTCACTCACTCGGAGCTCGCCGGCCAGTGGGCGACGATGACGAAGCTCGCCCGGAACGCCCTGATCGGCGTCGTCGTGCTGGCGTACGCGAGCTACTACGCCCGATCCGGCGGGGGATCGCACCCCTCGGCGAGGACGCTCCTCGAGGAGGTGCCGGCGTTCGTCCTCGGCTTCTTCGCGCTCATGGTCGTCGCGAGCGCGGGGCTGCTCTCGGCGTCCCAGCGGGCGGCGATCGAGGAGCTGTACGGCTGGCTGTTCCTGCTCGCGTTCGTCGGCCTCGGAACGGAGATTCGCCTCGCCGAGCTCCGACGGACGGGACTGTTGCCCGCCGTCGTCGTGCTGACGGCGCTGGTGCTCGTCAGCACGCTCTCGCTCGCGGTGTTGCTCGCCGTCTTCTGAGTCACTCCGCCTTCCACTCGAGCCCGTACTCCGGAGCGACGTCCTCGGCAATCGACTCGAACTGGTCGAACGCCATCGCCGGGGGGAGGGGATGGCGTGCGTCGATCTCCTCGGGGAGGTCGTCGTGGTACCGGACCTGCGTCTCGACGTCGTAGGGGAACTCCGCCTCGTCGACGCCGACGAACCCGTACTCGTCGCGGGCGCGTGAGAGGACTCCCTTCCACTCCGCGGTGGAGGCTAACCCCGCCGACTCCATCCCGTGGGAGAACAGCGTCGAGCGGATCTCGTCGTAGGGCTCGCTGTCGTCGAGGTACTCCTCGAGGTACTCCACATCCGAACGGGTGTTAAAGGCGGTCCAGTAGGGGACCGATCCCGTCCGAAGGGTCCACCAGGGCTCGACCAGCGCGAACGACTGGACGAGCAGGCGGTCGACCGATCGGTCGCGGGCCTCGTAGCGCTCGCGGTAGCGATCGGCGACGAACGGGCTCAGCTCCCGCGGATCGTCGAACGCGAGCCGACGGAGTTCGTAGTCGCGTTCGTCCGCGATCCGCTCGAGGTCCTCGCGTAAGGCCGGGTCGAATCCCCACTCGGCCTCCGGTGCCCGTCGGTCGGGCTCGGGAACGTCCCACTCGCGGCGGTCCGCGCCCTGCAGTCGAAGAAAGTCGGCGACCTGCTCGCTGCCCTCGTAGTACTCCTCGGGCGCCAGCCCGCCACAGCCCCCGAGCTGGAAGGTGTGGTGGTCGTCGACGTCGACGACCGGCCAGTCGTACTCGCACTCCAGCGAGATGACGGTGCCGCCGGGCTCGAGAACGGTGTCGAGGAACTCCTCGTACGCTTCACCCAGGATCCGTGATTTGACCCGGAAGTACGCCAGCTTCCGGACCATCAGCCGATCCTGGTTCGGATCGTGCATCTGGGCCAGCGAGACGTCGGGGTTGTTCTCGAGGAAATCGGGCGCGTGTTCGGCGCCCCACTCGATGTCCTTGCGGATCTCGTCGGCGCCCATCGAGCGTCGGATCGGCAGGAGGAACGTCTGGGGCAGAAACGGCACTCCCAGCAGGGCCGCGAGGTGGACCGCCGCGCCGTTGCTCGAGCCAACGATTACGGCGGGATAGCCGCGTTCGGGGTACTGGTCGACGACCCACTCCCGGAAGCGCTCGACGTCGATGTCGCCGAGGTCGTCGGGGTCGATCCCCTCGTTGGCCCCGCCCGTCGTGTATATCTTGGCGCGGGTCTCCCTGGAGAGGCCGTTGACCCGCTTTGCGAGCGGCGTCAGTTTGGGGTGGATCATCCCCAGTCGCGGGAACTGCTCGCCCCGCAGGGAGCTGGCGGCCGCCCGGACGAACACCGTCGTCGAGTCGAAGTTCGGTAGTCCGTAGGGGGTCGACTCCTCGTCGGCGAACAGCCGCGAGAGCCTCATCGGTCGCTCACCTCGAACCGTCGCACCGGTTCTGCCATCCGCGGCGGGACCGGTCGTCGGCCGTCGTCGATCATCGGTTGGTCGGAATACCACGGATCGGCGGATAGTACTGTGGCCGGCAGGATCGACCGCCGCGGGCCGGAGCGGTCCGAGCGTGAGACGACAACCCTCGAGCGGGCGGTGGTACCGGACCCCAACCGGGCCACGTTTCCGCCAACTCAACCCTTAATCGGCGACCGCGAGAACCGCGACCGTGTTCGTCGTTCTGTTTTCGCTCGCCGATCGTCGGCTCTGGCGGGTCTGGAAGCGCGTGTTCGGCCTCTCCTGGCCCGTGATGGCCGAGCAGGTGTTGCGGACGCTGATGCGGACTACCGACATGATCGTCGCGGGCCTCTTCTCGCCGGCGGCGGTCGCGGCGGTTGGCCTCGCGGACATCTACGCTCGCTTTCCGCTGCGGTTCGGCATCGGCATCGGCGACGGCGCGATCGCGCTCTCGAGTCAGGACACGAGCGCCGATGCCACCGCGAACCGGGACGAGGCGGTCTCGCAGGCGCTGTTGCTCGGCCTGCTCGGGGGGATCCCGTTTATCGTCTTCGGGCTGTTGCTCAACGAGTACGCGATCTCGGTACTGGGCGCGCTGACCGACGAGGGGGCGATGGACGCGGTCGTCGAGTACGGCAGCGTCTACCTGATGGTGATCATGATCTCGGCGCCCGCGATCCACGTCAACTTCATCGCGGCTCGCTCGATCCAGGGCACCGGCGACACGAAGACGCCGATGTACGTAAACGGCGTCGTCAACGCGCTCAACATCCTCGCAACGATCGGGCTGGCGTTCGGGCTCGGCCCGCTGCCGGAGCTCGGCGTCATCGGGATCGCCGTCGCGACCGCGGCCGCGGACACGCTCGGCGCGACCGCCTTCCTCGCGATCCTCGCCACGCCGCGCAGCGGGATTCAGTACGTCGTCCCCCGACAGCTCGTCATCACGAAGCAGCTGATCCTGATCAGCTGGCCCCGGATCGCCGAGGGAGTCACGGAGATGTTCGCAGAGTTCCCGTTCAACGCGATCCTGCTGGCGTTCGGCACCGAGGTCAACGCCGCCTATCACATCGGCCGCCGGATGTACCAGCAGATTGCCTCGCCGCTCGCGCGGGGGTACGGCGTCGCGGCGAACATCATGGTCGGCCAGTCACTCGGCCAGGGCGAGGGAGCGACCGCCTACTACAACGGGCTGGCCGCGACGGCTCTGAGCACGCTCACCGTCGGCGGGCTCTGTGCCCTGCTGTTTACGTTCGCCGAGGAGTTCGTCCTCGTGTTCACGCGCGATCCCGCGACGGTCGGGTACGCGGTCGGCTTCGCGCAGGCGTACGCCATCACCGCGCTGTTGATCGCGGCCTACATCACGCTCGCCGGCTCGCTTCGGGGCGGCAGCGAGACGGTCGTCCCGTTCGTCTCGCGGGTCATCGGGACGTTCGTCTTCCTGCTCGGCTTCACCTACGTCGTCGGCGTCGAACTCGGCTACGGTGTCGTCGCCGCCTACGCCGCCATCATCCTCGACTTCGCGTTTCGGGTCGTCTACCTCGGCGTCGTCTTCTACCGACGGCGGTGGGTCGAACGGGGCACCTCGATGATGCGCGAACGGGGCAGCTTCAGCGAGGGCTCGACGGACGCGGACGACTGACTGCCGGGCCGCGGAACTTACTTTACCGTCACCGAGAAACGGTCGATCATGTCCGACGGAGAGTTCGAGGGCTACGGGGGGAGACACGTTCCGGAACCGCTTCGCGACCCACTCGAGCAGCTCGCGGCCGCCTACGACGAGGTCGCCGGGACCGACGAGTTCCGGACCGACCTCCGGGTCCACCTCGAGGAGTTCGCCGGCCGCCCCACGCCGCTGTACTACGCCGGAAACCTGAGCGAGCGCTACGGCGCCGAGATCTACCTCAAACGGGAGGACCTGCTCCACGGCGGCGCCCACAAGATCAACAACGTGCTCGGACAGGCCCTGCTCGCGAAGCGGACCGGGCGCGAGCGCCTGATCGCCGAGACCGGCGCCGGCCAGCACGGCGTCGCGACGGCGATGGCGGGCGCGCTGCTCGGCCTCGAGACGGAGATCTACATGGGCGAGAAGGACGTCGCCCGCCAGGAGATGAACGTCCTCCGAATGCGGCTGATGGGGGCCGACGTCAACGAGGTCTCGCGAGGGAACGCGGGGCTGGCCGACGCCGTCGACGCCGCCCTCGAAGACTTCGCCGAGAACGTCGCCGACACCCACTACCTCGTGGGCAGCGTCGTCGGCCCCGACCCGTTCCCGCGGATGGTCCGGGACTTCCAGTCGGTGATCGGCCGGGAGGCCCGCGAGCAGTTCCGCGAGCGGACCGGCGACCTGCCCGACGCCGCGGTCGCCTGCGTCGGCGGCGGCTCGAACGCGATCGGACTCTTCCACGCCTTCCGCGACGATCCCGTCGAGTTCTACGGCGCCGAGGGCGGCGGCGAGGGCGCAGACTCGAGCCGACACGCGGCGCCGCTGGCGAGGGGGAGAGACGACACCCTCCACGGGATGCGTACCAGAGTAATCGACGACGACGTCGAGGTCCACTCCGTCTCCGCGGGGCTGGACTACCCCGGCGTCGGTCCCGAACACGCCATGTTCCGGGCCGTCGGGCGCTGTGAGTACACCGGCGTCACCGACGAGGCGGCGCTGGCGGCGTTCCGGGAACTGAGCGAGACCGAGGGAATCATTCCGGCCCTCGAGTCGAGCCACGCGGTGGCTCGAGCGATCGAACTCGCCGAGGACGGCGCCCACGAGACGATTCTCGTGAACCTCTCGGGACGGGGCGATAAGGACGTAGAGACCGCAGCGCAGAAATTCGACCTCTGAGGGGAATTGCTGTAACGATTTAGTCCCGGATCGCGGGACCGACGAGCCCGCGGGGTCGCAGTTCGTAATCGTCATACCGACTCGTCGCCAACCGACGCGTATGCGGATGGAACTGCGGGTGTGCAAACACTGCTACACCGGGGAGCACGGGAACGAACAGAAAACCGCGATCACGACGGACATGGTCGCCTGCGCCGAGGCCGTCCGGGAGTACAAGGACCTCCTCTCGCTCGACGCGGTCTACATCACCAAGGTCGAGGCCGGCGACGTCGGCGGCTCCGAGGAGCTGCCGATCAACGTCGCGGGGATCGAAGACGACACGATCACGCTGCGGGACACCCAGCTCGTGATCGAGGACGAAGACGGGAGCGTTCTGGTCTACCCCGAGCCGGCGGACATCCTCGAGGTGCTGACCCGAAACCTCGACCAGATTAACGAGCGAACCCGCCAGGACGTCGTCGTCGACATCTCGGCCGACAGCGCGGAACTGATCACCTGAGGTCGACGTCCGTCCCTCGCGACGAAGCGCCACACCGTCCCGTTCGCTTCCCGAGCACGGCCACGGACCCGGTTCCGATCGTTCCCGGTGGGTCCGAAGCCGCCGCTACCGGATCTTTTCGTCACGACAGCTTTACAACCGTGCCATCGCTACCTGTTCGCGATGAATGAGGGCGCGTTTGTCTGTTCCTGCGCCGGGACTTGCGACATCGATCTCGAGGAGGCCAGGGAAGGGATCGAGGACGTCGAGGTCGCCGCGAGCTCGCAGCTGCTCTGCCAGGACAAGCTCGAGGCGTTCGAGCAGGTAATCGAGGAGTACGAACTCGACGAGATGATCGTCACCTGTCCCGAGGCCAAGGCCCAGGAGAAGATCGAGGCCGCGGCCGAGCGACAGGGGCTCCGGCCGGACGACGTCGAGTTCGTCGACCAGCGGGAGGGGGCGGGGTGGGTTCACGACCGCGAGGCCGCGACCGCCAAGACCGCGCGGCTGGTCAACGCGGCGAACGCTGGCCGCGAAACCGAGCGGCGCCCCCGATCGAGCATCCACCGGGCCGGCTACGACGTCGTAGTCGTCGGCGATCCGAACGCGGCCGCGGCGATCGCGGACGCCGCGGACGTGACGCTGCTCGCGGACGGCGAGGAGCTGGCGACGGCCGACGCCGACCTCGAGAACGTCGACGTCGAGCGGGGTCGCGTCGTCGACGTCGACGGCAAGTACGGCGAGTTCGAGCTGACGGTCGAGGCGCTCGTCACCGACGACTGCGTCTCCTGTATGAAGTGCGTCCACGAGGGACCCGACGGGATGGTCACCCGCTACCCGGTCGACATCGATCCCGAGGCTCCGGTCGGCGAGTGGGTGACGGTCTGTCCGACCGACGCCATCGAGATGGAGGGCGTCGAGCGGACGATCGAGTGCGATCAGGTGATCCACCCCGGCGGAGAGGGGCCGGTCGGCGGCCAGCGCGGCTATCACACCAAGTTCGACCCGGCGACGGTCAACGAGGTCGAACGCCTGCTCGGCGGGTTCGAGGGGATCGACTTCCTCGACCTCGAGATGGAGGTCTGTGCCGCCGGGACGGCCGGCGAGATGGGCTGTAACGAGTGCGTCGAGGCCTGTCCCCACGACGCCGTCGAGCGGGCCGCGATCGACGAGGTCGAGTTCCACCTCGACAGCTGCCAGAACTGCGGCGCCTGTACCAGCGCCTGTCCGACCGGCGCGACCCGGCTCCAGGAGCCGAACAACGAGCGCCTCGCCCGCGAGGTCGAGGCGCTACTGGCCCCGACGGGCGACGACGGCGGGTTCGTCAGCGGACTGCTCGGGGGCTCGAGCGCGAACATCGAGACGCCGATGATCGCGTTCGTCTGTTCGGAGCGCGCACAGAACGCGCTTCGGGAGTACGGCCGCCTGGCGGCCGCGGGACGCGCCGACGTCGAGTACCCGCCGATCCTCCCGGTCTCGGTCAACTGCGCCGACACCGTCGGCGAGGCCCACGTCCTCCACGCGCTGGCGGCCGGCGCCGACGGCGTCGCGATCGTCGGCTGCGGCGGGAGCTGTCTCCACTCCGGCCCGGATCCGAAAGCCGAGCTCGTCGAGCGGGTCAACCGAGCGACGGCCGATCTGGGACTGGGCGAGCGAGTCTCCTTCTTCGCGCCCGACCCGGACGAGCCCGAGGCGTTCGTCGAGGAGGTCTCCCAGTTTGCCGTCGCGGAGCTCGAGGCGTCGCCGATCCCCGCCGGCGAGCACGAGGCGGACGGCGGGATCGACGACCCCGAACGGGAGAACCCGCCGTTCGACAACCACGGCTGGACCCTCGAGAGCGTCCGCGCGATCCTCGAGCATGTCGAGCCCGAGCGGGAGGTGATCCGCGGGCTGAAGGACTTCGGGATCGTCGAGGTCGCGGAGGGCTGTACGCTGACGCCGACCTGTACGAGCTACTGTCCGACCGACGCACTCCGGCGCACCGAAAACGGCCTCGACTTCAACCACGAGCGCTGTGTCAACTGCGGGCTCTGCGAGGAGGTCTGTGTCGAGAACGTCATGAGCGTCGAGGACGGGCTCGACCTGTCGCTGCTGCCGGAGAACAAGCCGGAGGAGCCGGATCCCGCCTGGGAGCGGGTGTACGAGGGGTCGATGCTGTCGTGTGCCGGCTGCGGAAAGCAGTTCACGAGCGAGGCGACAGCCGACGCGATCGAGGACCGTATCGGCGACGTCGTCGCCGACCTCGCCCCCGACTCCGAGGAGAGCATCTTCCAGTACTGTCCGGAGTGCCGAGCGCGGCTGCTTCACGACGTCTAAGCGGGTCCGCGGGGGGCGACGACAGCCGCGTCTTCGAAGCGACGTCGCCTCGGCTCTCAAACGATCTCCCGTGCCGAATTTTCGGAGCGACCCCGAGCTATCCTGCGGTCGCTCCAGAGCTGACGGACGGTAGTCCGTACTACTCCGGATGTTCGATCGTCCAGTCGGCCTTCTCGGCGGCCGTCGCGAGCGGAACGAACTCCCAGCCGGCGTCATCGGCGATCCACTCCTCGTCGCTGCAGCCGACGACGACGGTCCGATCGGCGTAGAACATCGAGTCGGGCGTGACGTCCGCGAGGCGCTCGGCCGGACCGGTCTCGGAACCGCCGAAGAAGTCGAGTTCGATCCGCTCGTCGCGCTGGAACTTCCGGATCGCCGGTGTCGACACCGTGCCGACGATTCCGATCCAGTCCGCCCACCCCCTGGCGTCGCCGACCACGAACTGTGGATCCTCGAGCCGGTTGATCGCCTGGTAGGTAAAGGCGAGGGTCATGTCGTCGGCCGCCGTCGCCTCCCCGTGGTCGGTCGTTCGGGACGTGGAGCCGGCCGACGTCGACTCGTCCGTCCTCGATTCGGTCTCCGACTCCGCGTCCGAGCTCCTGCCGGCGCCACCGCCGCCGCGATTCTCCGGAACGCCGACCGGCCCCTCCGTCGCCCCCGGCACCTGGGGGACGCGACGGGACGGCTCGCCGTCGCTATCGGACTCGCCGTCGGCCACCCCTTCGGCAGACGCGTCGCTCCAGACGGGGTCCGACTCCTCGTCCGGATCGCCCTCGCCCCGCCAGAGCCAGTCGCCGTGGTTGGTGGTCTCGCCGTCGTCCTCGTCCTCGCCGACGTCCATGTCGTCGAGGTCGATGCTGTCGGTCATCGGCGACCGACGACCTCCTCGAGCCGGCTCCTTCCGGTTGCGGCTGCTGCCCTTACCCGCGGACGCACGGATCGCCGTTCGGGGCGTGCCGCGGTCGGAACGCGTCGCGACCGGCCGATCGGTGCCGTCCTCGTCGTGGTCATCGTCTGTACTTCGCGCTGTAGTCGGATTAAATGCCACGGTGTCGTCGCTGCTGTCAAGGGGTTGAACGGACGGCCACCTATTAAACGATCTAATGGAATCCGTCTAACAAAAACGCCGAATCAGTTCGGACCCAAAGGATTAATAACGTGAGTCACTGACGAACGATTCATGTCTCGGTCATCACTCGACCTTGATCGGCGAGGGTTCCTGAAAGCCGGCGCCGGCGGAACCCTCGCGGCTGCGGTCGGGGGACGAACACTGCTTCAACAGCGCGCCGCCGCCGACGAAGACGACGTCGTCGACCCCGAGGCGGGGGACGAACTGGTAAAGACCGTCTGTACGCACTGTTCGGTCGGCTGTGGGATACAGATGTCCGTCGAGGAGGACGCAGTCGTCGGCCAGGAAACCTGGGAGGACAGCCCGGTCAATCAGGGCGGACTCTGTTCGAAGGGGGCGTCGCTAACCCAGTCGGTCAACTCCGAACAGCGCCTGAAGAAGCCGTTGAAGCTCGAGGGCGGCGAGTGGACCCAGATGGAGTGGGACGAGATCCTCGAGGAGATCACGGGCCGACTCGACGACATCCGCGAGGAGACCGGTCCCCACTCGACGATGTGGGTGGGATCGGCCAAACACAGCAACGAGGCCGCCTACCTGATTCGGAAGCTGGCCGCGTTCTACGGAACGAACAACATCGACCACCAGGCGCGGATCTGTCACTCGACGACCGTCGAGGGGATCGCGAACGTCTGGGGCGTCGGCGCCATGACGAACAACTCGAACGACATGCGCAACGTCGACGTCAACCTCATCATCGGGCACAACCCGATCGAGAGCCACCCCGTCGCCTGGCAGTACTTCCAGGAGGCCCAGGAACGGGGCGGCAAACACATCGTCGCCGAGCCACGGTACACCAAGACCGCGGCCGCGTCCGACGACTTCTACCAGTTCCGTTCGGGCACCGACGTCGCCTTTATTTACGGCCTGATCTACCACATCGTCGAGAACCTCGAGGCCCACGACGAGGAGTTCATCGAGAGCCGCGTGATGGTCGATACCTGGGAGGAGTTCCGCGACGACGTCCTCCCCGAGTACGACCTCGAGACCGTCGCCGACATCTGTGGCATCTCCGAGGAGGAGCTGATGGAGCTCGCCGAGGAGCTCGCGGACGCGGAGGTCAGCTGCGTCGAGTGGGCGATGGGCGGCACCCAGCACAACAACGCGACGGGGAACGTCCGCGCCTACGCGATGCTCAACCTGGCGCTCGGCCACGCCGCCCAGTCCGGCGGCGGCACCCCGATCTTCCGGGGCCACGACAACGTCCAGGGCGCGACCGACCTCGGCGTCGACTCGAGTACGCTGCCCGGCTACTACGGGCTGGACGAGGACGCCTGGGAACACTGGGCCAACGTCTGGACCCAGACCCAGAGCACCTCCGGCGAGGTCAGCTACGACGACCTCCACAACCGGTTCCACGACACCGAGCTGATGGAGAAGAACGGGTTTACCGTGGCCCGCTGGTACGAGGGCGTCCTCGACGACGAGTGGGAGATCTACCAGCCCGACCCCCTTCGCGCGGCGATCTTCTGGGGGCACGGGCTCGCCTCGCTCACCGAGTACAAGAAGGTCAAGCGGGCGGTCAACGAGCTCGACTTCATCGTCAACGTCGACGTCTTCCCGAACCAGGTCGCCGAGCTCGCCGAGGACGACACCGACGTCTACATGCTGCCGGTCTGTACGAACGTCGAGGAGGCCGGCAGCGTCACCAACACCGGCCGACAGGTCCAGTGGCGTTCGCAGGCGATCGAACCTCGTCACGACTCCCGGACGGACTGGGAGCTGATGTGTGACTTCGCCGAGCGACTCGGCTTCGGCGAGCACTTCGACTACGACGAGGTCGAGGACGTCACCCGGGAGTGGAACCTCGGGACGCGCTCGGTCGGCTACGTCGGCCAGACACCGGAGCGACTCAAGGCCCACCAGCAGAACTCCGAGGTGTTCAGCGCCGAGGACATCCAGGCCGAGGTCGACGAGGACCACGAGCTTCACGGGGAGTACTACGGACTCCCGTGGCCGTGCTGGCACGAGGACCATCCCGGAACACCCATCCTCTACGACGACTCGCTGCACCCCTCCGAGGGCGGGATGGACTTCCGGGCGAACTGGTGGGACGAGGACGACCCCGACGTCGATCCCGAGGATCAGCTCCGGGATCCGTACGAGCCCGACTGGTGGGACGGCGAGATCGAGGGCGTGCCCCAGTACCCGATGTTCTCGACGGTGCTTCCCGACCCCGAGAACCCCGCCGCGGCGACGATCCCGATCGAGGGCGCGTTCGACGAGGACACCTCGGTCGCCGACGTCGCCCAGCAGCTCGACGACGAGGGGTACGACGTCGAACTCGACATCTACGAGGAGTTCGACAACCCCCAGCCCGACGCCCCGTGGGGCCGCGGTCGGGCCCGGATGAAGGCCTGGAACCTCACCGACGAGATCCCGGTCCACCGCGAACCCGCGGTGACGCCCCGGCCCGACCTCGTCGAGGACTTCCCGTGTAACGAACGCGTCGAGGACCACTGGCGCGTCGAACTCGACAACGCCGGCGTCCAGCAGGACAACATCGACGCCATCGACGAACTCGTCGAGGTCGGCGACGTCGACCCGCTAGTGCTCACCTCGGGTCGACAGGTCGAGCACAAGGGCGCGGGCGCGGTAACCCGCAGTACGAAAGGAACCGCCTCACGGGCCCCGATGATGTATCTCGAGATCCATCCGGACGTCGCAGCCGAGATCGACGTCGAGGAGGGCGACTGGATCGTCGTCACGACGCCACACGCCGAGATGCTCGTCCAGGCCAGGCCGACCGGACGGGTCGCATCCGACCACGCGTTTGCCCCCTATCACTGGAGCGGTATCCTCGAGGGCGAGCGAGTTATGGATAGCGTCCCCAACGGGATGGAACCGCTGGTGATCGGCGAGTCGATCAACTGCGGCACGGCGCCGGCCTACGACCGCGAGACCCAAATGCAAGAGACCAAGACGACGCTGTGTAACATCAGGGTCGCCAACGACGACGAGATCCCCGAGCTGTCGGATCGACAGATCAGGTGGCAGGAACAGCGCATGGATCGGAACAAGCGATAGGTGAGATCAAATGAGTACACAAGAATCTAACAGCGGACCGGCACGAGTCATCCCGAACTGGGAGTCATGTATCGACTGCGGGGCCTGCGAGGTCGCCTGTCAGCGGACCTGGGATCTCCCCCCGGAGAGCGACCGAATCCAGGTCGTCGCGCTCGGCCACGGGACCGAAGAGGAGGCAAACAAGCCGATGCAGTGTTACAACTGCGTCGAGGCACCCTGCGTCGAGGTCTGTCCGACCGACGCGTTGCGCATCCGGGACAGCGGCAGCGTCCGCGTCAAAGCCGACATGTGTATCGGCTGTCACTACTGCGGCGTCGGCTGTCCGTTCGGCGCACCGCAGTACCCGGACGCCGAGGTTCCCAATGCCGAGGAGGCCGAGCCGATGGGATCCCGAAGCGGCGGCCTGATGGACAAATGTACGACCTGCGAGCCGCGCCAGGAGGAGGGGCTCGAGCCCGCCTGCTCCTCGGAGTGTCCGACCGACGCCTTGCTGTTTGGCACGCCCGAGCAGCTCTCCGAGAAGCTCGACGAGGACGGCGTTTCGACGCCGTTCAGCGACGAGGCCGCCGAGATCGTCTTCGGCGAGGACGCGGACGAGATCATGGGGGACTAACCGCCGATGGCAACCGAAGTCACGTTCGACCTGCCGTACTCCCAATGGAACTGGCAGATCGGCGTCTACATCGCGATGATCGGGATCGCCAGCGGGGCGTACCTGATGGGGTACGTCGCCGACCTCCTGGGCTCGCGGCGAGATGCCCACGGGCACGGCCAGGTCGCGAAGTACGGCTACCTGGTCGGACTACTCGGGCTGGTAATCGGGCCGCCGATCCTGCTGTCACACCTCGCGACGCCGTTCCGAGCGATGTTGATCCCGCTGACGATGACGAACTTCGACTCGTGGATGACCATCGGTGCGTACCTGCTCGGCGGACTCGGGCTGGGTGCGTTCCTGATGTTCGTCTGGGTCGCGTTCGGACGGAATCGACCGCACGCACCCGATCGAGCCGAGCGAGCCGACTCCGGCGCAGTCGCCGCCGACGGCGGAACCGAGCGCGACGCCGCCAGGGCCGCGACCACCGACAGGACCGACGGACTGCGCGGCGTCGCCGACCGCGTCGGACTGCTCGATCTCGTCGACTCGCTCGCCGACACGACCCGTCCCTCGGAGACGGTTCGGCTCGCGCTTGGCGGCGTGTTCTCGATCGCCGCGGCCGGCGTCCTGATCTACTCGGCGATGGCCTACGGCTCCGGAATGACCGAGCGGGTCGCACTGTGGGACAAGACGTTCCTGCTCCCGGTCCAGATCTTCAGCGGTCTCGGCGTGGGACTGGCCGGAGCGGTCGGGCTGGCGGCGGTGGCTGGCCGAAATCCCGGCCGTGCGGTTCGGCAGTACTCGCTTGTGACTGCCGGGCTGCTGGCGGCGACGCTGGCGATGGTCGTCGCGACGATCGTCCTGTTGCCCGAGCAGAGTCCCGCAGCGGAGGCGGGGATCAATAACCTGCTCACCACCTACGCCGTTCCGTTCGTCGGTCTCGCCGTGATCGGCGGGCTGGTCGTGCCGATCCTGCTGTCGGTCGGCGCGGTCGTCGGCCAGCGACGCGACGCGCTCTCGCCGACAGCGGCGACGGCGACGTACGCTACCATTGCGCTCCTCGCGGTCGTCGGCAAGATCGCGCTGGCGTTGAGCTACCTGCTCGCCGCCGAGTTCGAGCCGCTCATCCTTCCGCTGTAGGCGGGCTCGAGCCAACTGTTTTAACCCGATCTACACCCTCGTACCCAGTATGACACGGACCAGCGACCCCACGAGCGAACTCGCGGATCTGTACGCGTTCCTCTCGGGCGTTCTCGCGGATCCACCCGACGAGACGGCCGTCGAACGGCTCAGCGCCGAACAGCTGCCGCGGCAGGCGTCGCCCCAGGCGCTCGACACGGGCTACCAGCTGCTCGACAAGTGGCGAGCCAGAGTCGACGACCCCGAGGCGGAGGCGGCCGAGCTGAATCGGGTCCACACCCGACTGTTCGTCGGACCGCGTCCGCGGATGCAGATTCACGAGTCCTGGTACGCCGACGACTACCTCGGCGAACCGCTCGCGGCCGTCAAGAGTTCCTACCGCGACCTCGGCATTCGGCCGTCGACGGAGCTCCGCGAGGAAGCCGACCACGCCGCCGTCGAACTCGCCGCCCTCGAGATCCTGGCCCGTGGAGGCAACGACGAGTACCGACGGGCTTTCCTGCAGGCCCACGGCTGGTGGCTGCGGGAGCTGGCCCGCGACATCCAAGAGATGACCGACAACCCCTTCTACGAGGGCGTCGGCTGGCTGCTCGAGGGAGTCTTCCAGGCCGACACCTACCTGCTTGGCCTCGACCCCGACGACCTCTCGCCGGGCTACGGACAGCTCTCCGCGAACGGCGAGTAGCGCCGCTTTTCTCCAATCGACGCGGCACCCGCCACAGCGCACAGAAGTAGTAGCCGACGCTACAGTCCCTCGAGGTCGAGTCGCTCGAGGGTTCGGTCGGTCGGGACGCCGTCGTCCCACCCCCGGCGCTCGTAGTACCGCTCGAGGGTCTCCTCGAAGCCGGCCGCGTCGATCGCCGCGCCGTCGTTGGGACCGCCCTCGAGCGGCTCCGTGAGCCGCTGTGGAAGCGTGTCGTCCTCGCGGGTAAATCCCTCGCGACAGTTGAACAGCCGGATCAGCGTCCAGATGCGCTCGCCGACCCGACGCAGCTCCTCGGGCTCGTACTCGCGGTCGACGGCCGCGAGCCAGTCGGCACCCAGCGTCGCCGAGAGCGCCTCGCCGAAGAAGTCGTCGGCGATCAGGCTCCAGAGCACGGCGCGGCGGTCCTGCTCGGCGATCACCCTGTTAACCTGATCGACGGCGCTCCAGTCGGTGCCGCCCAGCGCCTCGACCTCCACCGGTCGTGCGCGGCGGTGGCAGGCGCCCCGATCACTGGTCGCGTAGGCAAGCGCCATCGCGGACGCACCGCGGGGGTCGTAGGCCGGCAGCGCCATCCCCTTCACCGAGGGGATCAGGTCGTCGCCGCCGTACTCGGCCGCGGCCGCGTCGACACCGTCGGCGAGCGTCTCGCCCAGCGGGCTCGAGCGGTGGGTAATCTCCTCGATCAACTCGCGGGCGCCCTCCTCGTCGCCGAACTCGAGGTCGCGGTCGATCAGCCCCTCCTGGCTCGCGCGGATCGCCCAGGCGACGGCGTTGCCCCCCGAGATGACGTCGAGTGCGAGCCGATCGCAGACCGAGCCAAGGGTGGCGACAGCGTCGAAATCGTCGATCCCCAGGCCCGCGCCCAGCGAGATCGGTGTCGATCCTCGCGGAACGCTGTCGCCGTCGTCGCTCTCGACCTGGAACCCGCCCGGCACCGGCTCGTCGGCTCGCTCGCGGTCGTGGGCGGCGTCGCGGACGGCCTCGATCCCGATCCCGTCGGCGCCGTCGAACCGGCCCTCCTGCCAGCCGCGGGTCGGCAGGACGCCGACCTCGTTCGCGAAGTCAAGCGTCTCGACGGTCTCGCTGGCGGCCTGCCAGCGGCCCGTGTCGTCGGTTGCAAAGGCCTCCTCGTACCGCCGGTGGAGTTCACGGAGGTCCGCGTCGAGTTCCGGTGGGTCGTCGCGGGCGACCAGCGCCTTCAGTCGCTTCGCGCCCATCACCGCGCCCGCACCACCCCGGCCGGCGTGGTGGTCGCCGCCGTCGGAGGCGATCGTCGCGTAGGAGACGCCGTTCTCGCCTGCGGGACCGATGCAGGCGACCGCGGCCTCGCCCGCTCGCTCGTCGGTCTCGCGGGCGTCGAGCCCCCACCAGTCCTCGGCCGGCTCGATGGAGACCTCGCCACCGTCGATCTCGAGTCTGACGGGGCGGTCCGCCCGACCGGTGACGAGGATCCCGACGTGGTCCTCGAGCGAGCCCGCGAGCCGATCGGCCATCGAGCCGCCCGCGTAGGAGTCGAGAAAGGCCCCGGTCAGCGGCGATTTGGTGATGACGACGGAACGTTGCTCGCCTGGCAGGAGACCGGTTAGTGGGCCGGTGAGAAACAGCAGGACGTTGTCGTCGCCCAGCGGGTCCGTCCCCGGCTCGAGCTCCTCGTAGAGGTAGCGGGCGCCGAGTCCCTTCCCGCCGACGTACTTTCGGCGCCACGACTCCGGTACTGGCTCGGACGCGACGGACTCGGCCGCGAGATCGACGCGGACGAGAGTCTCCCCCGTTTCCATGCAGTCCCGTAATCGTAACCGCCGAGCGATAGTTAAAGCTCTCGGCTGCGAGCGCCGTCGCTCCGACTCATACTGTCTGCTGTAAGTCATTTCCGGTGGGACCGCAGGACGGATCGCGGTCCCACCGGTAACTCGTTACAGCAAACCGTATCAGACGACGTCGACGACCCGATCCTCGAGCAACTGCGCGAGAACGACCCGGGGTACGTCCCGTCGCTCACGGATCTCGCCGGCGATCTCGCGGGCCGTCTCCTCGAGTTCGGGGGTGTCGACCATGTTCACGAGCGGGATCACCGTCGCGCCGTCGGGCACGTCCTTGCAGCCGCCTCGGTCGCTCGTCACGACGGCCGCGACGTCGCTCGCCGAGATCCGATCGCCGGGCTCGAGGTCGGTAATCGCTGCGACCCGCTCGGGGCGGTGAACGTGCTCCTCGGCGAGTCGCTCGCCGACGATCTTCGCGCTCGCGATGGGGACGACGACGTCGGTCGCGGTCGGCAGCTGCGGCTCGTCGTCGTTCGGCGCCTTGAACCAGCGGGTGCGGGCGCCGTCGGCCTTGACGACCACCGACGTCTCCGGTCCGAGATCGGCCACGAAGTCGTCGACCGTCTCGGGATCGTAGCCGAGGTAGCGGTCCGATCCTTCGCGGCCGGCGACGAGACCGATCGGCCACGACTCGGCCGAGTCGATCGCCTCGAGCGGGCGATCCGTGACGATCACGTCCTCGACCTGCTCCTCGAACGGCGGGATGCGAACGGTGGCGGTGACGACCGCGCGCTCGAGTCGGTCCGCGAGCGCGTACAGCGTCGACTTCTTGCCGCCCGCGCCGACAACGCAGGTGACGTTACCGCGAGCGGTCAGCGCCTCGGGAAGATCCATAGCGATACCCGAAGCATCGAAGCGGGCGCACTTGTAGCTGCGCGTTCGATCGATGCGGCGCCGGCGGGAGCTGCGTCGGTTAGCTCGCGTCCGTCACCTCGTGCACGTGATCGGCGAGGATGCTCGAGCCCCTCGCGTCAGTCGTCGTCATCATCGTCGTCGTCGTCCTCATCATCATCGTCGTCGTCGTCATCGTCGTCGTCGTCATCGTCGTCGTCCTCATCATCATCGTCATCGTCCTCATCATCATCGTCGTCCGCTTCGTCCTCCTCGTCTTCCTCGTCGTCATCATCATCCGCCTCGTCGTCGTCTTCGTCGTCATCCGCTTCATCGTCATCGCCGTCGTCAGTCGCCGATTCGTTCCCGTCGGTTTCGTTGTCGGCCGTCTCGTTGCCGTCGGCCCCGTCGTCGGTTTCGTTCCCGTCGTCCTCGAGCTCGTCCCAGTCGATTTCTTCCGTCTCGTTGTCGCCGTTACCGCCTCCCTCGTCCTCGAGGTCGTCGTCTTCGTCATCCTCGGCCTCGTCGTCCGAATCGGTGGCGTCGATCATCTCGGCGGGATCGTCCTCGAGCCCCGGCAGGTCCTCGGTCTCCGCGTCCGTCTCGGCGCTCGAGGTGTCGCCGCTGACTCCGAGCCCGAGGGTAACGCCGGCGATCGTCATCCCGAAGACGACGAGGACGGCGACCGTCGTGACGAGCAGCGCGCCGACGGATCCCCCGTCCGGCTCCCGGTCGTACCCGCGCGTTCCCGACATCGTACTCGACGTACGCACCCTGATCGGTATTGTTAAGCACCGCAGAACCCTCGGCCGTTCGGCGCAAGACGACAGCGTCGATGGGTCGGCTCCGCGTCGTCGGACGTAGGCGGCGACTACCCGGGGCGGTCGCCGGGTTCCGGGACCGAAACGACTACCGGGTCGCGTTCGTACCACCGTCCCATGGGACGCTACGACATCGAACGCTACCTCAACGTTCGCAGCGCCTACGGGGCCTCCTTCGGTCCCGACGGCGAGCGACTTTCCTTCCTGATGGATACGACCGGCACCGCCCAGGTCTGGACGCTCGAGGGACCCCGTGAGTGGCCCGAGCAGCGCACGTTCTACGACGAGCGGGTCACCTTCGCCTCGTGGTCGCCCGAGCGGCCCGAGCTGATCTTCGGGATGGACGAGGGCGGCAACGAGCGCGCCCAGCTCTACCGGCTCGACGCCGACACCGGCGAGATCGAGAACCTGACCGCGATGCCCGACGCGAAACACCGCTGGGGCGGCTGGAGCCACGACGGCGAGCGCTTCGCGTTCGCCTCCAACCGTCGCGACGAGTCCGTCTTCGATATCTACGTCCAGGATCGGGACGCGACGGGCGACGAGGCTCGGCTCGTCTACGAGGGCGACGGCTGGCTCTCGCTGTCGGGCTGGAGCCCCGACGACTCCCGGCTGCTGGTCTCGCAGGCGTACTCCAACTTCGACCAGGACCTCTACGTCCTCGACCTCGAGACCGAGGAGCTCGAGCACCTCACGCCCCACGAGGGCGACGTCCGCTACCAGAGCGCCAGCTGGGCGCCCGACGGCGAGGGGATCTACCTCGTGACCGACGAGGGCGACGCCGACACGCTCTACCTCGCGTACCTCGACCTTGCAAGCGGCGAGCTCGAAACGGTCGTCGACGACGGGGAGTGGAACGTCGACGGGATCGCGCTGGACGACGAGACGGGTCGATTCGTCTACTCGAAGAACGTCGAGGGCTACACCGACCTCACCGTCGGCGAGTTCGACGCCGACGAGCCGACCGAGTTCGAGACCTTTCCGGAACCGGATCTGCCGGGCGGGGTCGCCGGCGGCGTGAGTTTCGATTCCGACGCCGAGCGCTTCGCCATCTCGACGACCGGGGACACGGTGAACACGAACGCCTTCGTCGTCGAACTCGAGACCGGCGAGACCGAGCGCTGGACCGCGGCGCCGACGGGCGGGATCCCGCCCGAGACGTTCGACGAGTCCGAACTGGTTCACGTCGAGAGTTTCGATGGACTGGGAGTGCCCGGGTTCCTCACGCTTCCCAGCGAGGACGAGGCGAGCGAGACCGAAACCGGCGAGGGCGTCCCCGTCATCGTCGACATCCACGGCGGCCCCGAGAGCCAGCGCCGGCCCTCCTTCTCGAGCGTCAAGCAGTACTTCCTCGATCGGGGGTACGCCTACTTCGAGCCCAACGTCCGGGGCTCGGCGGGGTACGGCGCCGACTACGCCGCCCTGGACGACGTTGAGAAGCGGATGGACTCCGTGGCCGACATCCGGGCCTGCGTCGAGTGGCTACAGAACCACGATGCGGTCGACCCCGATCGGATCGTCGCCAAGGGCGGCTCCTACGGCGGGTTCATGGTGCTCGCGTCGATGACCGAGTACCCCGAGCTCTGGGCCGCCGGGATCGACATCGTCGGCATCGCCAACTTCGTCACGTTCCTCGAGAACACCGGCGACTGGCGCCGCGAGCTCCGTGAGGCCGAGTACGGCAGCCTCGCCGAGGATCGTGAGTTCCTCGAGGAGATCTCACCGACGAACAACATCGAGAACATCGCGGCGCCGCTGTTCGTCCTCCACGGCGAGAACGATCCCCGCGTGCCGGTCGGCGAGGCCGAACAGATCGCCGAGCAGGCCGAACAGCAGGGCGTCCCGGTCCGCAAGCTGATCTTCGAGGACGAGGGCCACGGCTTCTCGAAGCTCGAGAACCGCATCGAGGCCTACTCGGCGATCGCGGAGTTCCTCGACGAGCACGTCTGAGGACGGCTCTCTCCACTCGGTTCGAGCGCGTCTTTCAGGAAGATTTACAGTTCGCTGACCGAACGTTCGACCGTGCCCGCTATCGAAACGACCGCCCTGACCAAACGCTTACGCCGCCTTCGTTGGGCTCACGTTGTTGTACGCGCTCGCCTACGTCTCGATCGCCGTCGCGATTTCGGCGGCGACCGCGAGCCGATCGCGGGCGATGGGCGGCGCCATCGGCTTCTTCTTTGCGTTCAACGTCGGCTGGAACTTCCTCCCGGTCGGCCCCGCTTACATGGCCGAGTTCGTCCTCGAGGAACTCGGTCTGAGCTACGCCGACGAACACATCGAGTTCATCTTCAGCCTCAGTCCGACCGGCGCCTACCTCAACGGGCTCGGACTCGTCTTTCCCGATGCGGCGATGGGCGGGGGACAGGCCGCGAACGGGTTCGACGCCTTCTACGTCCAGGACTGGTTCATGCTCGTGCTCCTCGCGGGCTGGGTCGTCGTCCCGCTGGTCGCAGGGATCTGGCGGTTTCGTCGCGCCGACCTCGGCTGACCTCTCGAGTCACCGAACACACACTCGAGAGAGACATTCAGGACTTCGATTCCACCGACGTTTTTAGCGTCGAATCTGTAGGGGCGCCCATGCAGTGGCGGCGAGCGGTCGCCGGACTCGTCGTTGCAGTCGGCGTCGTGGGACTGTTCGTCTCCGGGGTCGGCTGGAACGAGGTGCTCGAACACGTCCGAGCGGCGCATCCAGCCGCACTCGCAGCCGCTCTCGTCGCGGGTCTCGGAATGCTCGCGCTTCGGGGCGCGCTGGTCAAACGGCTGCTGGCGCCGATCGACGGCGCAGCGGGCGGAACGACGTTCGCGACGGCGTACCTCTCGGGCTATTTCGCCCGGAGTGCCCTCCCCTGGGGTCGCTCGACCGGAACGCCCGTGATGGCGTTCCTGCTCGCACGGGACTCCGACTCGGAGTTCGAGGATAACCTGGCGGTCGTCGCCGCCGCGGAGGGGTTCAACCTCGTCGGCAGTCTGGTGCTCGCCGGAATCGGCATTGCGATCTTCGCCGTCGTCGGCAACGGCTCGGTCGACACCGTTATCGGCAGCCTCGCGGTCGCCGGCGGTGGCGGACTGCTCACCGCCGGAGCCGTTCTCGTCGTGTTCAACCGCGGCGTCGCGAGGCGCGTCTCGTTCGGGCTCGCCGCCCGCTGTGAGACCGCCGTCGGCTCCCTCCCCCGGCTGCCGTCGATCGAGGGACGGCTCACGAACCGGATCGACGGCTTCTTCGGAACGCTCGAGGCGATCCAGGCCTCCCGACGCACGCTCGTCGTGGCGTTCGGGATCGCGGTCGCGAGCTGGGTGCTCAACGCCTTACCCCTGTACTTCGGGCTGCTCGCGCTCGGCGTCGACGTTCCGCTGGCGCTGGTGCTCGTCTGTGCGCCGCTGGCCTCCTTTGGGGGGATCGTTCCGCTTCCCGGCGGCAGCGGCGGGATCGAGGTCGTGCTGGCGAGCCTGCTCGTCGCGACCGCCGGGGTTCCAGCCGATGTCGCGACCGCAGGGGCGATCCTCTACCGGTTGACGACCTACTGGGCACACTTCGCGATCAGCGGGGCTGTGGCCGTGCTGGTCTCGGTGTTCGGCACGAAGCCCGCACTTCCGATCGATCGCGGCCTCTGATAGCGTCTCAAGCCCGAACTACAGTGACGAACCCGTTGACGAGGTTCGCTTCGTCCCTGCATTCGGCGCTCAAAACGCTATTCGATGACGCCCGTTTTCGTCGCAACCTCTCGAGCGGCCCGCTCGTTCATTCCGTTCCCCAGGATCGTGTAGCGGTCGCGGATCTCGTGGCAGGTCGTCAGCGCCTCGATCACCGTCTCGTCGTCGATGCCGAGTTCGGCCGCCGTCGTCGGCGCGTCGATGCTGTCGAGCGCCGAGCGGATGTCCTTCCAGATGCCTCGCTCGCCGCCGTGGAGGTAGGCAGTCACGATCGAGCCGACGCCGACCTGGTGGCCGTGCAGGGCCGTTCCGGGCGCGAGCCGATCGAGCTGGTGGGAGAAGAGGTGTTCGGCACCGCTTGCGGGCCGCGAGGAGCCAGCGATGCTCATCGCGACGCCCGAGGACATCAGCGCCTTGGTGACGATCCAGGCCGACTCCTCGAGGCCGGGTCGGACGTGGTCGGCGTTGTCGACGAGGATCTCGGCGGTCATCTCCGAGAGCGCGGCGGCGTACTCGGAGTACTCGACGTTCTGGAGCCGGCGGGCGAGGCGCCAGTCCATGACGGCGGTGTAGTTGGAGATGATGTCGGCACAGCCCGCCGTCGTGAGCTCCCAGGGGGCCTCCGCGAGGACGCCCGTGTCGGCGATCACGGCGAGCGGCGGCTCGGCGGCGACGCTGTGGCGGGTGTCGCCGTCGGGCACCGAGCCACGGTTGCTGACGATCCCGTCGTGGCTGGCCGCGGTCGGCACCGAGAGAAACCCCATCTCGAGGTGTTCGCTGGCCATCTTCGCGATGTCGATCGCCTTCCCGCCGCCGATGCCGACAAGGTAGGAGACCTCCTCGGCCTCGGCGGTCTCGATCACCTCCTCGACGGCGTCGAACGACGCGGACTCGACGGTGACGACCGCCGGCTCGACCCCGATGGCCTCGAAGTCGGCCACGATCGGCTCCGCCGCGACCCGACGCGGCGTCGGGCTGGTCACGAACAGCGGCCGTCCATGCAGGTGGAGTTCGTCCACGGCGTCGACGACGTCCGACAGTACGTCGTGGCCGACGATAACGTTCCGCGGAAGACGAATCCACGTCGACTTCTCGAACATACGGTAGCTGAGTCACCGCCGGGGTATACGTGTTGTTGCTCGCCGACACGACCGGCGACGGGGACTCGAGACGCAGTCGGGAGTCAGAAGGTGTCGAGGATTCCCAGCACCCGCTCCTCGCTCTCGCGGTCGGGCTCGTGTTCGCTCCCGTCGCGGTCGCTCTCGAGGTGGTCTTCGACCGAGCGGGCCATCGCCTCGCCGATCGGCGTCGACTCCCAGCCCAGTGCCGCGAGTTTGGCGGTCGAGAGGACGTGGGGATACTCCCGGTAGAGGACGTAGTCGTCGGGCTCGATGGAACCCGCCTCGAGCTCGCGGGGACCGGCGGTGACGACCTCGACCGTGGTGTCCAGCTGGTCGGCGATCAGGGTCACCATCTCCTCGAGCGTGACGAGCCGTCTGTCGCCGACGTTGTAGGCTTCGCCGGCGTCGCCCTCCTCGGCGACGAGCCGCAGGGCGCTGGCGACGTCCTCGACGTACGCGCGGTGCCAGAGGTTCGTCCCGTCGCCGGGGACGACGACCCGATCGAAGCGGTTGACGCGGTCGATCCAGAAGTCGAGTCGCTCGGTGTAGTCGTGAGGGCCGTAGACGATGCAGGGTCGGACGGACATGGCCCGGACGCCTCGCTCCGCGGCGGCGAACACCGCACGATCACCCTCGGCCTTGCGGGGACCGTAGGTCGCGTCGGAGTCGTCGACGGCCTGCTCCGGGCTACAGTCCGCGAGCGGGGTCTCGTCCTCCCGCTTGGGAATCTTCTCGCGGCCGTAGGCCTGTCTCTTATACACATCTCTGATGGCGCGAGG
>NZ_AOIB01000003.1 GCF_000337675.1 Natronococcus amylolyticus DSM 10524
GATGTGTATAAGAGACAGGTTGAGGATCGTCACGTCGTAGCCGTTTGCGAGTAACTCCTCGACGAGGTGACGACCGATGAAGCGCGTGCCGCCGATAACGAGTGCGTCGTCCATGTGCGGTCGTCGTCGCTGGAACGGAAAACGGTAGCGAAGCCGACGGTTCGGGCGAACCGTCGTGGCCGGGCGCGGCGCTCGAGTCGGCGACGTTTTGGTCGGGGCGAGTCGAGATCGGGTATGGGCGGCACCTACGTCCTCGCGATCAGCGTCGATCGACCGCTGAGCCTCGAGGTCGGCGCGCTCGGGATGTTCGACTTTGCGGCCGAAACGTACGCCTACGTCGGCAGCGCGTTCGGCCCCGGCGGGTTCGCTCGCCTCGACCGCCATCGCGAACTGGCTCGAGGGGAACGCGACGTTCGCCACTGGCACGTCGACTACCTGCTCGGTCACGAGGCGACGAGCCTCGCCGCGACCGTACGATTTCCCGACGCGGACCGGGAGTGCGAACTCGCCGGTGTGCTTCCGGGCGAAACGGTCCCCGAGTTCGGCGCCTCGGACTGTGACTGTCGGTCACATCTGCTCGAGACCCCGAGTCTCGAGACGCTGCTCGATGCGGCCGACGACGCTGGCGGGGTCCTCGAGACCCGATCTCGAGCCGACTAGAGGTTATACGGGTCGCCCGCGAACCCGGAACCATGTCCGAGACCGACGTCGACCCCGAACTCCGCGACGACGCGATGGACCGATTTCCGGTTCCCGACTACGAGGCCCTCCCGGAGGACCTCCGGGAGCGGATCGCCGAGGAGACCGACCGTGCCGGCTTCACACCCAACGTGTTCTCGGCGTTCGCGTACAAACCCTCGCACTTCCGGGCCTTCTTCGAGTACCACGACGCCTTAGTCGAGGACACCGCCCTCGAGCGCGAGGAGATCGAGATGATCGTCGTCGCCGTCTCCGGCGTCAATCACTGTTATTACTGCAACGTCGCCCACGGTGCGCTCGTGCGAATCTACGCCGACGATCCGCTGCTGGCCGATCAGCTGGTCGCGAACTACCGAACCGCAGACATTAACGACGCTCATCGAACCATGTTGGACGTCGCCGTGAAACTCACCGAGCGCCCGACCGAGCTCGAGGAGGCCGATCTCGAGGCGCTGCGCGAGGCCGGCTTCGGCGAGGAGGCGCTGTGGGATATCGCCTCGGTAACGGCGTTTTACAACCTGAGCAACCGGCTGGCGATGTTCGCGGGGATGCGCCCGAACGACGAGTTCCACACGCTGGGGCGGTAGCCGCGACCGGCCGTCAGTCTGCGACGTTCGTTCCGTCCCCCTCGGCGTCGCCGTCCTGCAGCACCGTCTCGGGCCGGGCGTCGTCGCGGCCGCGCTCGACGGCGACGCGGGCGGTGCCGCTGGTCTCGTCGAACATCAGGTGGGTGTGGGGGTAGGCGATCTCGACGTCGGCGTCCTCGAGGCGGTCCCAGACCGCCTCGTAGATGTTCGAACGCATGATCCGCGGCAGGTAGGGTCGTTCGACCCAGAAGTCGAGCTGGAGACGGATGCCGTGGTCGGCGAACGACTCGATGAACGCCCGGGGCTGAACGGGGTACTTCGTGCGTCCCATCGTAATCCCGGGTCCGCCGGCGATGACGCCGTCGGTCTTCGCGGCGGCGTCTTCGAGCAGCTCCCGGGCCTCCTCGAGGTCGCCCTCGTAGGTGACCAGGAACTCGAGCGAGACCCGCGTTCGCTCGTCGTCGGCCGAGAGGTTGACGACGTCACGCTCCCGGATCGTCGAGTTTGGAACGACCAGAAAGGTGTTCTCGAGGGTCCGGATCTTCGTGTACCGGAGCGTGACGTCGATGACGTGGCCGCTCTCCTCCCGGTCGGCGAGCTCGATCATGTCGCCGACCTCGTAGGGGCGGTTCGCGAGGATGAAGAAGCCGCCGACGACGTCGCTGGCGACGGGCGCCAGGATGACCCCGACGACCGCCGAGATGATCGTCGCCGAGAGGACGAGATCCGAGAGGTCGACGCCGTAGATTCCGAGCACCGCGAAGAGGGCGAACAGCATCACTACGACCCGGAACAGTCGCAGGACGACCTCGGCCACCGACCGTCGCTGTATCCGCTCGAGGAGGGGCGGACGACTCGCCTCGGTAATCAGCCTCGAGCCGTACCAGGCGGCGAGCACGATCAGGAGCGCCACAACCCAGTCGGGGAGCGATTCGATCGCCGAACCGGCGACGAGAACCGCGTCCGAACGAACCGGGTCGACAGCGGCGTCGACCGGGCGCTCGAGCGAGGCGATCCGGATCGGTAGCGTCGCGTACATGCGTACTTGATCGGCCGCACCCGGAAAGTGCGTTGGGCAGGCAGCACGGACCGACGCCCTCGAACCGTGGTCGAAACGGTTCGGGGGCGGTAAGGTATTTCACGATGATACGAAAACGAACGTAGCGTGGACCCCGTCCCCACTCGGTTCGAACGGCTCGCGGCGGTCGTCGCGATCCTCGCCGCCCTGCTGGTAGTGCCGGCAGCCGCGCTCGGTTCCGGGATCGCCGTCGTCGTGCTGCTGTTCGTCGCGTTCACCTGCGGAACGATTGCGAACGCGCGCGTCGGCATCCGGGGACTCGCGACGTTCGGCGGTCGGTCCCGGACGACGATCCCGACGCAGAGCGATACCGCGAGCGACGGCAGCGAACGGACGCCCGGATCGAGAAGATTGCCTTGGCCGAGTTCGATCCATAGCTCGAGCGGCTGCTGACGATCGGGCTGGCGCTTCTTGGAATCGGCGCGCTGGCGGCCCTCGCTACCGGGACTGCGGACGATCCGCGGCTGTTGCTGATCGCCCTGTTCGGTCTCAACGCCGCGCTGATCGGCTACGCGGCATCACACATGAGTACCGGCGACTGAAAACGAGATTTCGGGTGCTAGTCGTCGCTCGCGGCGAACTCCGTCGACTCGGCGTCGGCGGGCGTCTCGGGCGTGCCCGGCAGTTCGCTGCGGACGTCGTCGCTGCCCTGCTCGGTGATCGCCTCGTGGTAGGCCTCGGGCATCACCTTCACGAACGACTCGAGGGCGCGCTCCCAGTTCTCGAGCAGCTCGCGGCCGCGCTCGGAGCCCGTGTAGGCGACGTGGTTCTCGACGAGTCGGCGCAGCATCTCGACGTCGCGCTCCTCGAGGTCGTCGTGCAGCGAGACCATCCCGGTGTTCGCGCGGTCGGCGAACGCCGCGTCGGGGTCGTAGACGTAGGCGACGCCGCCGGACATACCGGCCGCGAAGTTCTTGCCGGTGTCGCCGAGTACGGCGACGACACCGCCGGTCATGTACTCGCAGCCGTGGTCGCCGACGCCCTCGACGACGGCCTTCGCGCCGGAGTTGCGGACCGCGAAGCGCTCGCCGGCGACGCCGTTGACGTACAGCTGGCCGTCGGTCGCACCGTACAGTGCCACGTTACCGATGGCGATGTTCTCGGTCGGATCGTAGGCGGCGGTGTCGGGCGTCCGAACGGTGAGCTTCCCGCCCGAGAGTCCCTTGCCGACGTAGTCGTTGGAGCTGCCCTCGAGGTGCATCGAGACGCCGCTCGCGAGGAATGCGCCGAAGCTCTGGCCGGCGGTTCCCTCGAGGTCGACGGTGACGGTATCCTCGGGCAGTCCGGGCTCGCCGTAGCGGTCGGTGATGCGGTTCGAGAGCATCGCGCCGACCGCGCGGTCGACGTTGGTCACGTCGGCCGCGAGCGTGACCGGCGACTGGTCTTCGATCGCGTCGCTCGCGGCGTCGATCAGCTCGCGGTCGAGCTGATCGTCGAGCTCGTGGTCCTGCTCACGGATCTTGTGACGGACGTCGCCCGCGGGTTCGGCCAGTACGGCCGAGAGGTCGACGTTGCGGGCCTTTGGGTGGTCGACGTCGGTGCGTTGCTCGAGCACCTCGACGTGACCGATCATCTCGTCGACCGTCTCGAAGCCGAGTTCGACCATGATCTCCCGGAGCTCCTGGGCGATAAACGTCATGTAGTTGATGACGTGCTCGGGCTCGCCGGGGAAGCGCTTCCGAAGGTCCTCGCGCTGGGTCGCGACGCCGACGGGGCAGGTGTTCTTGTGACACTGGCGGGCCATCACGCAGCCGGAGGTGACCAGCGGGGCGGTGCCGAAGACGTACTCCTCCGCACCGAGGAGGGCGGCGACGGCGACGTCCCGACCCGTCTTCATCCCGCCGTCGGCCGAGACCCGAATCCGGTCGCGCAGGCCGGTCTGGCGGAGCATCTGGTTGGCCTCGGCGAGACCGAGCTCCCAGGGGAGGCCGGCGCTTTTGATCGAGGTACGGGGCGAGGCACCGGTGCCGCCGGAGTGACCCGAAATGTGGACCACGTCGGCGTTGGCCTTCGCGACGCCGGCCGCGATGGTACCGATTCCCGCCTCGCTGACGAGCTTAACGTTGATGTCGGCGTCCTCGTTTGCTGCTTTGAGGTCGAAGATCAGCTGCTTGAGGTCCTCGATCGAGTAGATGTCGTGCAGCGGGGGCGGCGAGATGAGGCCGACGCCCGGCGTCGATTTCCGGACGTGAGCGATCATCTCGTTTACCTTCTCGCCGGGGAGGTGGCCGCCCTCGCCGGGCTTGCTCCCCTGGGCCATCTTGATCTGGAGCTCGTCGGCCGACGAGAGGTACGTCGAGGTGACGCCGAAGCGGCCGGAGGCGACCTGTTTGACGTTACACTCCCGTTCGGTGTCGAACCGCTCCGGCGGCTCGCCGCCCTCGCCGGAGTTCGACTTGCCGCCGATGCGGTTCATCGCGATCGAGTTGTTCTCGTGGGCCTCCGGCGAGAGCGAGCCGAGACTCATCGCGGCCGTCGAGAATCGCGTGACGATGTCCTTGATCGGCTCGACCTCCTCGACCGGGATCGACTCCCGATCGGCGTCGAACTCGAGCAGGCCCCGAAGCGTCTGGAGGTTCTGCTGTTGTTCGTTGATCTGGGCTGCGAACTCCTGGTAGCGCTCGTAGTCGTTCGCGCGTACCGACTGCTGGAGCGCGCCGACGGTGTCGGGGTTCCACTGGTGGTGAATCCCGCTCGAGCGGTGTTCGAACTCGCCGTGGCGATCGAGTTTCGACTCCTCACCGCCGAAGGCTGCCTCGTGGCGCTCGCGGACGTCGGCCTCGAGTTCGGCGAGTCCGACGCCCTCGGTCCGGTTCTCGGTGCCCTCGAAGTAGTCGTCGACCAGGTCGCTGTCGAGGCCGACGGCCTCGAAGATCTGGGCGCCCTGGTAGCTCTCGACCGTCGAGATCCCCATCTTGGCCATGACCTTCAGGAGGCCGTCCTCGACGGCGTCGACGTAGGCGTCGATCGCGAGTTCGGTCTCGGCGCCGTCCGGGCCGGCCGTGATGTCCGCGATCGTCTGGTAGGCCAGGTACGGGTTGACCGCGCCCGCGCCGTAGCCGACCAGCGTCGCGAAGTGGTGGACGGTTCGAGGGTCGGCGGATTCGACGACGAGGCCAACGTGGTTTCGAAGCCCGTTGCGGACGAGGTGGTGGTGGACGCCACCGGTTGCCAGCAGGCTCGGGATCGCCGCGCGATCGGCGTCGACGCCGCGATCCGAGAGGATCAGGACGTCGTGGCCCGCCTCGATCGCGTCGACGGCGTCCTCGCGGACGCGCTCGACGGCGGCCCCGAGATCCGCGCCCGGTTCGTCGCTCTCGAGTTCGTAGGTGATGTCGATCGTCGCCGCCGTAATACCGTTGGCCGAGCAGTCACGGATCGACCCGAGTTCGGCGTCGGTAAGGATCGGCGAGTCGAGCACGAGCTGGCGGGCGTGTTCGGGCGACTCGGCGAGCAGGTTTCGCTGGTAGCCCAGTCGGCTCTCCATCGAGGTGACCAGCTCCTCGCGGATGTAGTCAAGCGGCGGGTTGGTGACCTGCGCGAACAGCTGCTTGAAGTACGTAAAGAGGGGCCGATTGAACTCCGTCAGGACGGACAGCGGCGTGTCGTCGCCCATCGAACCGACGGGGTCTTTCCCCTTCTTGGTCATCGGCTCGATCATGTTCTCGAGTTCGTCGTGCGTGTAGCCGAAGGCCGCCTGCTGGTTCCGAAGCGCGGCGACCGACTGGCGAGGCGAGCTGTCGCCGGTCGCGACGATGTCGTCGAGATCGACCTGCTCCTGTTCGACCCACTCGCCGTAGTGGTTGTCGGTGAGGTCCTCGAAGACCTCGTCGTCGGGGATGACGCGACCCTCCTCGGGATCGGCGAGGAACAGCTGGCCGGGCTGGAGGCGACCGCGCTCGGCGATCTCCGAGGGATCGGTCTCGAGCGCGCCGGCCTCGCTGGCCATGATCAGTCGGTTGTCCGTCGTGACGTCGTAGCGGCACGGACGCAGGCCGTTACGATCGAGGACCGCACCGACGCGTTCCCCGTCGGTCGCCGCGACCAGCGCGGGACCGTCCCACGGCTCGACGAGCGAGGCGTGGAAGTCGTACCAGTCCTTGCGGCCCTGGTCCATCGCGTCGTTGCCGCGCCAGGCCTCGGGCACGAGCATCCGAAGCGCGTGCTCGAGGTCGCGGCCGTCCTGCATCAGCAGTTCGAGCGCGTTGTCGACGCTCGCGGTGTCGGACTGGTCGGGGTCGTCGATGATCGGCTTGACGGCCTCGAGATCCTCCAGAACCTCGCTCTCGAGGTCCGTCTCCCGGGCGCGCATCCAGTTGATGTTCCCCCTGATGGTGTTGAACTCGCCGTTGTGGATGATGTTGCGGTAGGGGTGGGCGAGGTGCCAGGCGCCGAGCGTGTTCGTCGAGAAGCGCTCGTGGACCATCGCGAACGTCGACTCGAGGCGCTCGTCGCTCAGGTCCTCGTAGTAGGACGCGACCTGCTCGCCCTTGAGCAGGCCCTTGTAGACGATCGTCTTCGAGTCGAGCGAGCAGACGTAGAACCGCTCCTTGTTCTCGACGTCGGCGTCCGCAACCGCGTTCTCGAGCGCCCGTCGGGCGACGTACAGCCGTCGGTCGAACGCCTCGCCGGAAACGTCGTCTGTGGACGCGACAGCCATCTGCCAGACATCGGGTTCGGAGTCGAGAGCCGTCGCGCCGAGGTCGGCGTTGTCGGTGGGGACGTCGCGCCACTCGAGGACCTCGAGGTCGTAATCGGCGAGGGCGTCCTCGGCGATCGAGGCGAGTTCCTCGCGAGCCGCCTCGTCTGTCGGGAAGAAGAACGAGCCGACGGCGTAGGTGTCGGGGAGATCGGCGTCGAGAACGTCGGCGAAGAAGGCGTCAGGTCGCTGGAGCATGATGCCGGCGCCGTCGCCGGTGTCCTTCTCGGCGCCGGTCGTGCCGCGGTGCTCGAGGTTGACCAGTAGATCGAGTCCGTCCGCGACGACGTCGTGACCGCCCTCCCCATCGAGATCCATGACGACGCCGACACCGCAGTTCGATCGTTCGTCCGTCGGGTCGGCGAGCCCCGAAGCACGATCGGTGTTCGAAATGTGTGGCTGTGACATGCACTCTCCTTTGGAGATCTCCTATAAGAGGGTGACCCATAATGACTAAGTGTATTATAAACACATATAAGGCCATATGCCCACTAATGGCATAATTTATACTGCACGATTCGACGGCTGCTATTCGTTCAATGACAGGTTTCGAAACGGCGTCAGCATGGAGACGCCGCTTTCGGGCGATCGCAGGAGGACCGTTTGACCGACGGAAAACCGGTCGCTATTGTCGGACGGGTAGCACGGAAAGGTGTCAGAGGCACGTAGTGTTCACCCACCAGAGTGAACACCACACTCGTACATCGTTCCCGGTGGGTAAGCACTATTTGGTTAAAGAGTTAGGTGAACCGTGGAAGCCGCGTTCACAAAGGAAGCGACCGACGGCCTCGAGCGGCCGGCCGACTGCGGCAGGCGGGCGGCTCAGTAGCTCTTCGCGAAGTAGGCGACCTCGTCGGCGGACTCCCCGCAGACGCCACACTCGTCGTCGTCAGGTTCGACGACCTCGCCCGCTGACTGGCCGCCCTCGTCCTCGAGCGGTTGCATGACGATCTCGGCGGCGATCTTCTCCTTGATTGCCTCCTCGCACGCCTGATCGCCACACCACGGCGTTTTCACGTAACCGCCGTGTTTACCGATCGTCCCGAGGATGTCCTCGGGGCTGTGGGCCTCGCGGACGTTCTCCGCGAGATTCTCCTCGGCCGCCTCGTACAGCTTGTCGAAGACGGTGTCGAGGTGGTCCTCGACGGTGTCGACGATCCCCTCGCGATCGGCGACGGCCTTCTCGCTGTCGGGGCGGTGAACCAGCGTCACCTCGCCGTCGTCGGCCTCGTTGGGGCCGATCTCGAGTCGCAGGGGAACGCCGTTCAACTCGTGCTCGTTGAACTTGAAGCCGGGATTGCGCTCGTCGCGATCGTCCAGCTCGACGCGGATTCCGGCCTCCTCGAGTTCGTCGGCGATCTCCTGGGAGTACTCGAGAACGTCCTCCTTGGTGTCTGCCTGCCAGATCGGAACGATCGCGACCTGGGTCGGCGCGATGGTCGGCGGGAGCACGAGGCCCTGGTCGTCCGAGTGGGTCATGATCAGGGCGCCGATCGCGCGCCAGGACAGCCCCCACGAGGTGGTGTAGGCCGTCTGCTCGTCCTCGTCCTCGTCGGCGAAGGTGATGTCGAACGCCTCCGCAAAGGACTGGCCGAGGTTGTGGCTCGTCGCCCCCTGGACCGACTTCCCGTCGGGCATCAGCGCCTCGACGGTCGTCGTCGTGTCGGCGCCGGGGAACTTGTCGTGTTCGGGCTTTTTCCCTCGCAGGACTGGGATCGCCAGGACGTCCTCGTACACTTCCTCGTACTGGTCCAGACGGGTCCAGACCTCCTCCCAGGCGCCCTCGTCGTCGGTGTGGGCGGTGTGGCCCTCCTGCCACATAAACTCCTTCGTCCGGAAGAACGGCTTCGTCTCGGTGGCCTCCCACCGGACGACCGAACACCACTGGTTGATTCGCAGCGGCAGGTCGCGGTGGCTACGGGTCCAGTCGGCCATGAACGGCGCGATGATCGACTCGCTCGTGGGTCGGACGGCGAGTCGCTCCTCGAGTTCCTCGTGGCCGCCCTGGGTGACCCAGGCGACCTCGGGATCGAAGCCCTCGACGACGTCCTTCTCGCGCTCGAGGAAGCTCTCGGGGATGAACATTGGGAAGTAGACGTTGTCGACGCCGGTGGCCTTGAACCGAGTGTCCAGTGCGTCCTGAATCCCCTCCCAGATCGCGTACCCGCGCGGTTTCGTGACGATGAAGCCGCCCATCGGGGCGTAGTCGGCGAGGTCCGCCTTCTGAACGACCTCGGCGTACCACTCGCCGGGCTTGTGCGATTTCGTCTCGGTGATCCCGAGCTCCTGACTCTCGTCGCTCATACCGCCATCTTCGTGACCGGAGCAATAAATGGGCCCCGTTTGGGACCGCCCGCCGCCGATCGCGTCGGTTCGTTCGACCGGGCGTATTCGTTCGATGAAGTATTTCGGCCGTTGATAACTGTCGTTCGAAACCGAATTAAAATCATTATGTATTATTACACCACAGATTATAGCAAGGGACGAATGCGACGGAATCACAGCCACACCAGCGATTCGGCGGGTATCGACCGACGGACCGTCCTGCGCTCGAGCGCTGCCGCCGGCGCACTCGCCCTCACGGGGGTAACGATCGGGTCGACCAGTGCGGCCGCCCGCTCCGAGGGGGCGACGGCCCCCAACGACGGCGTCGGCTACCAGTACTTCCACCGCGAGTGGACCGAGATCGAGGCCGACCTCGAGCGTGTCGCCGAACTCGGAGTGAGCGCGATCTGGATCCCCCAGCCCGCCGTCTCGAAACTGGGCTGGGAGGACCTGACCTACGAGGATCAAGAGGGGTTCTACGACGGCGAGGACGAGGAGTCGGTCTACGGCCGCGAACGGGACCCCCATCCGCCGCTCGGTTACCAGCCCGTCGACCTCCGGGACTTCGACTCCGCCCACGGCACCGAGGACGAACTCGCCTCGCTGATCGAGACCGCCCACGACCACGACATCGACGTGATCGTCGACATCGTCCTGAACCACATGGCCAACCCGGACGGCCCCGACGGCGAGGTCGAGTACCCGCAGTTCGACCCCGACGAACACTTCCACGACTACGGCACGCTCGGGGACTGCGAGCTCGAGGGCGAGGAAGCGGAGATGTACGAGTGTGACCTGCTCGACCTTCCGTCGATGGACGTCGAGCATTCGGACGTACAGAAAGCCCACCGAGCCTACCTCGAGAAGATCGCCGACCTCGGCGCGGACGGCCTGCGGATCGACGCCGCGGCCCACGTCTGGCCGTGGTACTTCCAGGAGTACGTCAACCGGTGGGCAGACGAACTGGGACTCTGGCGCGTCGGCGAGGTCTGGGACCAGGACGACGTCGATCACCTGCTCGAGTTCGCCGACACCGGGATGACCGTCTTCGACTTCCCGCTGTACGACGCCATCATGGAGGCGTTCGAGGGCGGCAGCATGGAGGTCCTCTCGCAGAATCACGCCCGCGGCGTCGTCCACGAGAACCCGGAAGTCGCCGTCACGTTCGTCCAGAATCACGATACGACCGGCCCTGGCGTCGAACCGAACGAACCCGAGGGACGGGCGGTCGAACTCGCCGAGGCGTTCGTCCTCGCCTATGCCGGGATGCCGATGCTGTACCGCGGCGGCGCCGAGGAGCGACCCGAGCTCGAGGACGACGACCTCCGGGCGCTCGTCGAGGTCTCCCGAACCCTCGCTCGAGGCGACGTGATCGACCGCCACGTTGACGACGACGTCTACGTCTTCGAGCGCGAGGGGAACCTGCTGGCCGGGATCAACACCGCCGACGAGGATCGGACGGTGACTGTCCAGACCGACTGGCGGACCGAGCCGCTGGTCGATCACGCCGGCGACGGCGCGAACGTCACGACCGGTCCCGACTGTACGGTCGAACTTACCGTCCCCGCCGAGGGGTGGGTCATGTACGGCCCCAGAGACAGCGTTCCCGCGGATCCCGACCCGCCGGGCGAACCGAACCCGCCCGCCGATCCGGAGCCCCTGTCCGACGACGACTGAGGACTCGAGGTCGCGAAGAAACGCTCGACATCCGGTTTCCTGTTCTCGGACGTTTATACGCGCTCGTTACGAGTGGTAACCTATGAAGGCCATCGAGGTAACGGAGTACGGCGACAGCGACGAACTCGAGGTCGTCGATCGAGACGTACCCGAGCCCGACGCCAGCGAGGTTCGAATCGAGATCGAGGCCGCGGGGATCAATTTCGCCGACGTCATGCAGCGACGCGGCGTCTACCCGGGCGGCCCCGAGGCGCCCTACGTTCCCGGCATGGAGGCCGCAGGGACAGTTGATGCAACTGGCGAGGGCGTCGATCTGGACGAGGGCGACCGGGTCGTCACGATGCTCGACCGCGGCGGCTACGCGGAGTACGCCACCGCGAACGCCCAGATGCTGTTCCCGATCCCCGAGGGAATGAGCTTCGAGGAGGCCGCCGGCTTCCCCGTCCAGTTCCTCACCGCCCACTCGTGTCTGTTCGGGTGGGGCGAACTCGAGGAGGGCGAATCGGTGCTGATCCAGGCCGCCGCGGGCGGTGTCGGCACGGCGGCCGTCCAGTTGGCCTCGAACGCCGGCGCGGAGGTGTTCGGCACGGCGAGCAGCGAGGAGAAACTCGAGCTCGCGGCCGAACTGGGCTGTGACCACCCGATCAAGTACACCGAGGCCGACTTCCGTGAGACCGTCGAGGACGAGACCGACGGCGAGGGCGTCGACCTCGTCCTCGAGTCGGTCGGCGGCGACGTCTTCGAGCGCAGCCTCGACGCGATGGCACACTTCGGTCGCATGGTCACCTTCGGCGTGGCGAGCGGCGAGCCCGCGAGCGCGGAGAACAGGCGCCTGCTGTTCGAGAACAAGAGCGTCCGCGGCTTCCATCTCGGCCAGGCCGCGGTGCACGACCCGAGTCGGATCATGCAGGCGGTTCCCGACCTGACGGAGGGATTCGCGAGCGGCGACCTCGAGGTGATCGTCGGCGAGTCGTTCCCGCTCGAGGAGGCCGCCGACGCCCACCGCTACATCGAGGATCGCAAGAGCTCCGGAAAGGTCCTGTTGAAGCCGTAGTTGCGGAACGAGCTGTAGCCGGCGAGCCGTCGACCGCGCCCTACTCCGGGAGCGATACCGTTGAGTAGTCAGCGACGACCGTATCGACCACGTACCGACACCCCTGGATCGTCGATAACAGAGGTCGGCAGTACTATCGAAACATCTGCTCTGGAGAGTATCCGGCTCGGCGACCTGTGTGATTCATCGTGGCTGGAGATGGTACTGACCAGTGAGAGGGGTGAATTGACGCTACAATAGAAGGCCGGACTCGCCGAGCGCGTTCCGTTCGGTGCGTTCGCCCCGGCAGGAGCGCTACTCGTCGTCTTCGTCCGGATCGTCGTCGGTCTCGTCGGTCTCGGTCTCCTCGTCGACATCGTCCATCGGATCGTCGTCCTCCTGTTCAGTCTCGTCGGGCGGCGCGTCGTCGAGGTCCTCGTCGCCCTCGCCCTCTTCCTCGTCACCCTCGGCGCAGCCGGCGATCGCACCGACCGCGCCGACGGCCGCGGCTGAGAGCAGTCGTCGTCGGTTTCTGTCGATCATCGTAATCGGCCGTGCTACCCGTCGGCGTCGAAAGTGGGTTGCCGTTGCGATACAATGCCGCGACTCGAGCGAACCGACATCTACCGGGAGCGACCGATAGCGTCGAAGTCGACGTCCCGCTCGAGGTCGTGGCCCGCGAATTCGGCCTCGTCCAGCGGCTTGCCGCCGACGAACCGGAACTCGCCGACCACCGTCTCGCCCTCGAGGACGGCGGGCAGCCAGAGTCGGTCGTCCTCCCACATCCGGTCGTAGGGGACGTCGTCGACCGCGAACCACTCCGGGTAGGCCTCCTCGGAGGGGTGGGGCTCGCCCGCAAACTGGCGAGTTCGAAAGACGTGACAGAAGGTGTGCCGATCGCCGTCGAGCCGAAATTCGAGCTCGCCCGCCTTCTCGAGGTCGGCGGGATCGATCTCGAGACCGACCTCCTCGCGGGTCTCTCTGACCGCGCACTCCCGGGGCGTCTCCTCGCCCTCGAGTTTGCCGCCCGGACCGTTGTACCAGCCCTCGCCGAGCCCGCGTCGTTTCTCGATCAGGAGCACCTCCTCGGTTCCGCCGACGTCCCGGAGGGGAAAACACAGCGTCGCCTCGATCATGGTCGCAGGTTCGTCCGGCACGGGATAAACGCGTTCGGTATCCGCCTCGAAGGTCACGTCGGACGAACCGCTGTCGTCGGTTCCGACGTGACCGTGAGCCGTTCCGTAGTCACGCCGGTAAGTCGGTACAGCGGTCCGTCTCAGTCGTCGTCCGCGGCGACGTCGGGCACGTACTCCGCGGGCGCACAGCCCAGCGACCGGTGGGCGCAGTGACGACAGTGCTCTCCGGGCGTCGTCTCCCGATAGGAGGGGTCGTCGACGCCCTCGAGAGTCTCGCGGACCGACTCCCAGGACGGCAGCGCCTCGGGCTCGAACAGGTCGATCCGCGGGCCGTCGACGCCGCCGACGTAGACGTAGCCGACGGCCGCGATCGGCTCGTCGAATCGACTGTCGCAGGCGCGGGCGTACAGCGCGAGCTGGGTCGCCTTTCCGGGGTCGATCCGGGTCGCGGTCGCCTTGTAGTCGAGGACCGCGAGCCCGCCGCCCGCGGAGTCGGGCAGTCGCCGGATCGTGTCGACGTAACCGACGACGTCGCCGTCGATCCCGGCGACGTCGGCGAGAGCGAACGGCAGCTCCGCCGCGAGCGTCTCCCAGTCGGCGATCGGCGAGTCGACCCCCGGTGCGGTCGCCTCGAAGTATCGATCGACGCAGGCCAGCACCGCCTCGCGGTGTTCGAGCAGGTCCCGGGCGGTCAGCTGGCGGACCGCGGCCTCGCGCCAGTCGGCCCACGTCTCGTACCCGCGGTGGAAGGCCTCCTCGGCGACGTCGTGGAACACCGAGCCGACGACCCGCGGGGCCGCGCTCGACTCGTCGGTTCCGTCCTCGCTGGTTAGCGGGTCGTCGATCGCCCGCACGACGTGCTCGAGGTAGTGTTTCCGAGCGCAGGCCTCGTAGCTCTCCATGGCCGTGTAGCTGTGGCGCATCGCGACCGGGAGCCGGCCGTCGCCGGAGAGTGCCTCGAGCGGGAACCGGCTCGTCTCGGCCGAGAGCGCCCCGGCCCGTCGTTCCCTCGGCGCCCGGATCGACGGCTCCCCGCTCGAGGCGTCGGCCGCCGGAAGCAGCGTTCCGTTCCGCAGCAGCCGGCCGAGCTCGTGGACGGTCTCGATCGCCTCTCGGGTCTCGAGGGGTTCGACGGACCGGTCCTCGTAGCCGGCGTAGTAGGTGATCGTCCCCGGGCGCTCGTCGGCCGCGACGGCGAGCTCGTCGGTTCGGTCGACCACGCTACGGGGATAGGTCTCCCGGACCGACTCGAAGCTCTCGGACAGGGTCGACCACAGCTCCATGCGCTCGCCGGCGACCGACCACTCGATGGCGGGATCGAGACAGGCGTCTGCGGTGGAGACCGCCAGCTCACCCTCGTCGCCGTCGTAGTCGTACTCGCTCCCGAAGACGAACAGGTGGTTCTCCGCCCGCGTGAGCGCGACGTGGAGCACCCGCCACTCCTCGCCGACCGTCTCGGCCGCGATGTCGGCACACAGCGGCGAGGCGACGTCGTCCTCGAGCGTCGCCGCGAGCAGCCGGGTGCGGGCGCGACGGGCGTAGTCGTGCTCGACGCACCACTCCTCGTCGGAGAGGTAGGGGACGAGAACGGTGTCGAACTCCAGGCCCTTCGCCTGGTGGACCGTCATCACGTCGACGCGATCGTCCGAGCTGGTTCCCCTGTCGCGTTCGGCGCTCCCGCCCCGCAGCGTCGCCTCGAGAGCGTCGACGAACTCCGTCGAGAGCGTGCGGACCACGCTCTCGGCGTCGTAGCGCTCGACGAAGCGGTCGATCCGCTCGAGCTGGCGTCGTTCCTCGTTCGTGAGGAACCACTCGAGACGGGTGAGGTCGCGGAGCCTGGTGAGCAGTCCCGACAGCGGGTAGACGTCCCGGAGCGACGCGAGGCGCTCGAGGTGAGTGCGGGCCCGCCCGAGTTCGGTCGTCGCCTCGAGGTCGTCGGCGTCGACGTCGAAGACGGCGTCATACAGCGATCCCGACCGGCTCTGGAGGGTCGCGAGGTCGGTCTCGGGGAGCCGGTAGCGGTAGAGCAACACCCGGCGAAGGTGGACGTCGGCGTCGGGCTCGACCAACACCCGGAGGTACGACAGCAGCGTCCGGATACCGGGGGAGATCTCGCCCCGGGGCGAGCCCGAGATCTCGTGGGGGATCTGTCGGTCGCGAAGCTCGTCGGCGACGAGGCGGGCGTGTCGGTTGGTCCGGACGATCACGGCGATATCCCCGAGCGATCGTTCGGGAACGTTCTCGCAGGCGCCGTTGAGCAGCCGCGAGACGGTGGTCGCGACCTGCTCGGCCGTCGGGTCGTCGATCTCGTCGCTCTCGACTTTGACGACCCGATCCGAAGGGTTCTCGCAGTCGTAGGTTCCGGGCTCGCGACCGTCCTCGCGCAGCGTCTTCGAGCCGTCGGCGTACGCACAGCGGTTGGTCAGCTCGAGGATCTCCTGGCGCGACCGGAAGTTGAGCTCGAGTTCGATCCCCGCGTGGTCGTCGTAGCGCTCGGCGAGGCGGTCGAGTCCCCGGCGATCGGTGCCCCGCCAGCCGTATATCGCTTGGTCCTTGTCCCCGATCGCGAGCAGGTCGGGCCGATCGGGTCCGTCGGTGAGTTCGGCAATGAGCTCGAACTGCGTCGCGTCGGTGTCCTGGAACTCGTCGCAGTAGACCTGCTCCCACTGGCCGGTGATCTCGTCGGCGACGGCGTCGTCGGTCAGCAGGTCGGTCGCGGTGCGAACCAGCTCGTCGAAGTCGAACGAGCGCTCGTGCTCGAGGGTCGCGTGGTAGTCGGCGTACACCTCGGTGTAGTGGCGGGCCAGCCGGAGGAACTCGACGTAGTGTTTCAGCCGGCCGAACGGGGTCTGTTCGATCCGTTCGGTTCCCGTTCCGCCGATCCGGTTGCCGAACAGCGCCCGCGGCAGCTGTTTCGTCGTCGGCTCCTCGAGGGAGAGCGCCTCGTAGGCGTTGGTCACACAGCGCTGGAGGATCCGCAGGTAGGCGTCGATATCCCGGACGACGTCGTCCTCGCGGAACGCCGCGGGCGCCTCGGCGATCTTCTCCCGGCAGTAGCTGATGAGCGTGCCGTACTCGACGAGCCCCTCACGGGCCGCGTCGAGGTGTTCCTCCCGGTTGAAGTACCGGAGCGCCTCGTTGTCGAAGGAGAGCTCCGCCTCGGCCCGTCGCTCGAGCCAGTGGACGAATTCCTGGCAGAGCTCGAGGGTTCGGGTTTCGGGAAGCCGCGCCCGGAGGTCGTCGGGGGTGACGTCCTCCCGGCTCATCGTCGCCACGAAGCGATCGACCGCGTCAGCCAGGTCGGTCGGCGAGCCGTCGCCGACGCTGGTCGCCGCGAACGCGTACTCCCGTTCGGCGAGGAGCCGGCCGACAATCCGGCGACGCTTCCGTTCGGTCACCACCTCGAACTCCGGGGAGTAGCCGAGGTAGTAGGCGTACTCCCGGACGAGCCGGTGACACAGCGAGTGATACGTCGAGACGGTGATCGCGGCCGCAACCTCGGGCTCGAGGCGCTCGGCGACGGCCTCGCGGATGCTCGCGGCGGCCTCGTTGGCGAAGGTGACGACGAGCACGTCCTCGGGATCGACGGCGCCGCGTTCGATCGCCCGCTCGATCCGCATGAGCATCGTCGTCGTCTTCCCCGTTCCGGCGCCCGCGTCGACGGACGTACAGGCTCGATCGCTCTCGATGACCGCTCGCTGGCTGCCGCGGGGCTCGAGCGCCTCGAAGTCGTCTGGCGGGGTCGAGCTATCCATCGAAGCGCACCTCCGCGGCGAGGCGGTCCTGGCAGCCCACGGCGTACTCGCAGTCGGGACACGACTCGGTTGCGATCTCGTCCCACCGCGGGGTCGGATCGAACGACCCCGAGAGGACGTCGCTCGCGACGTCGACGAGCCGCGAGTCGATCGTCTCGTTGCGGTGTTCGTGCGTCATCGCGTAGGTGTGATGATCGATGTAGACGTCGGTGAGGTCGGTGGGCTCGACAGTTGCGTCGACGGTATCTTGGACCCAGTTGACCGCGGTTCGGTGCCGATCGGCGAGAGGAACCTGCATGTACCGGCAGGTCTTCGCCTCGAGGTCGAGCCGTTCCCGGAGCCGGCGGAGCCCGTCGACGACGACGCTCGTCTCGAGCAGGGCGCCGACCGCCCGCGGTTCGAAGACCTCACTTCCGGAATCGAAGTGGTCGACGAACAGCGCGGCGACGTCGCCCTCCCAGTCCGAGCGATACCGCAGTAGTCCGAGCGGGGCGAGCGTCGGGACGAAGTTGACCCCGACGAGGCTCGCCTCCTCGAGGGTGACGTAGTCGACGGTCGCGTCGATCCGGACCCGTTCGCGGTCGCTTTCCTCCGGCAGCGACCGCGCGCTCGCGAGCGGAAGCGCGGGCCCGACGAGTTCGGTCGCGGACGCCTCGAGGCGCTCGATTCCGGCTGCGTGGTCGGTGCCGACCGCCTCGAGGTATCCCTCGAGGACCGCATCCAGAACCGCCCGCTCGTGGTTCCGCTGGCTCCGCGAGTGGAACGGCTCGTCGTGGCCGGCCCACAGCTCCGAGAGCCGCTTTTCGGCGATCTCCTCGAGTCGCTCCCAATCGGTCGCGCCGGAGCGCAGCGCCGTACAGATCGCCTCCCGAAGGAGGTCGACCCGATCGCGCGAGGCGTCGTCGGTCTCGCCCTCGAGCCCGTGAACGTGTGCGAACTCGTAGCGTCGGGGACAGTGCAGGTACGTCTCGAGGCCGTCGGCCGTCAGCGTCGGCTCACTCATTGCGAATCACCTCGCCCGCCGCGAACTCGAACTGCGAGCGGATCGCTTCCGCGAGTACGGGGTCGAGATCGTCGTCGGCGAGCAGCAGGGCGATCTCCTCGAACAGCTCCTCGGTCTCGCCGAGGTCGGCCTGCCCCCCGGTGCTCGCCTCCCGGAGGACGCGCTCGAGCTCCCCGCGAGGCTGTGCGAGCAGCGCCTCGGTCGCGGCCGCTTCGCCGCGGATCCGCGCCGTGTCGGCGTCGGCGTCCGCGAGAGAGAGTCCCGGTGTGTCGGCGACGAGCTGCAGGTAGCGCGACTCCTCGTAGGTTCGTCGGAGCCCGCCCGAACCCCGCTCGTACGAACAGCAGTACAGCCGCGACCGGGCCGCGCGGGTGGCCAGCGCGAGCCGACGCCGCGAGCGCTGAGCGTGGTAGGCGTCGAAGGGGTCGGTCACCTCGCTCGGGTCCGCGACGGGCGTGAACGTGTGGGCGACCGTCTCCGGGGAGGGATCCGTCACGGCGGGGTAGTTCGGCATCGACTCGAGCCACGCCCGCGGGAACAGCCGCGTGAGGTGTCCGTCGCCGGGGTAGTGATCGTCGAGCAGGTCGAGCAGGAAGACGGCCTCCCGGGAGTCGTATTTCAGGTCGTCAGCCGCACAGACGGCGACGCCCCCGGTCGGCGGACGGGTCTCGACCGCGTGGACGTAGGGTGCGTCGTACCGGATCGTTCGACGGAGCATCCGCCGGAGCCCCCGCCAGTCGGGGCCGACCAGATCCGTCTCCTCGACGAAGCCGGCGATCTCGAGCACGCGCTCGACGCTCGCGAACTGTTCGCGGGCGTCGACCCAGGACTCCTCGCGGGCGATCCGTCCCTTGAGGTCCGTACGCTCGATCCAGCGCTCGAGCGAGGTCGCGACGCTCGAATCCGTGCAGGCCTCGAGCAGCGATCGGTCGAACTCCGGAACGCGGGCGCGGAGTCGGGTCGTCGAGTCGTCGTCGTCCTCGAGCGGGCGGGCGCCGCGCTCCCGGCGGGACTGGAGGGTGACGAACGCGTAGAGCTCGTTGACGACGGGGTCTTCCGCGAGCGAGGGTGTGCCGATCGTCGCCGTCGGAATCCCGGCCTCGCGGAGCCGGCGTCTGGTCTCGGGGACGCGTTCGATCCGGGGGACCGCGACCGCGAACTCGTCGTAGGACCACTCGTGGCGATCCCGGAGAGCCTGGATCTCTCGGGCGACGGCCCGGACCTGCTCGCGGGCGGTACGGGTGCGGATCTGTTCGGCGCGTCCGGTCTCGGCCTCGGACGCGGGCTCGCCGACTCCGTCGGTCGTCGGCGCCTCGCCGGTCGCGAGAAACCGCGTGATCGCGCGGTGAGGCGAAGCGTCCTCGTCGCTGGGTTCGAAGGACTCGATCTCGAGATCCGCCTCGCTCGCGATCGACTCGACGGTTCCGGGCTCGACCCCGGTGCGCTCGACGCTGGCGTGGCGCTGGCCGAGACAGACCAGCTCGGCGTCGTCGGTGAGGGCGGCGAGATACCGCCGATCGAGCCGGCGGAACTCCTCGAACTCGACGGCCAGGACGGCGTCGAAGGAGTCGGTGACCCGCCCGCGAACGCCGTCCGCGTCGTCCTCGAGCAGGGAGACCGCCCGCGGAACCACGTCGGCCCGTTCGACGTACCCGCGTTGCTCGAGCACCTCGTGGAAGCGGTCGTTCATCGCGTACAGGAAGGCCAGACAGTCGTGGGGGTCCTCGAGGTCGTCGAGCCGAAGCCGCTGGCGGGTCGCGCCCAGCAGCAGCTGGCCGACGTCGCGGGCGAACCCGTCGCGGTCGGCCGCGCGCTCGAGGTAGTCGGGAACGTCGCGGCTGGCGCCGTCTATCACCAGCGAGATCAGCTCGATCCGCTCCTCGTACTCGAGGCGGTCGAGGGTCGGATCGTACGCCTCGATCGTCTTCGAGGCGTGTTCGGGGAGGGACTCGACGCGGGGCGAGCGGGGCGCGTCGTCGGTGCCGAGCGCCTCGGCGAGTCGGTCGAGGCCTGTCGGGTGTCGCTTGAGCACGAGGACGTTCCGATCTCCGTAGCGTGGGGCCAGCTCCGCGTACAGTTCGGCCGCGGCCGCGAGCGGGTCGCTCTCGGGACCGGGGAGAAGTTTGCAGGAACCGGAGAGGCGGGGCGGCGAAGGCATCAACGGTACCGACTATGTCCGATTCCGTACTTAAATGTGCGCCGTCGGATCGGCACGCGTTGTCCGGTTGGCCAACCCTTATGGGTTACAGTACCAATCGCCTCGTATGGACGATATTTTCGTCGCGCGAGTGATGTCGACCGATCTGCAGATGGTAACGCCGGAAACGCTCGTCGAGGACGCGGGAGAGATAATGCGTGATCACGGAGTCGGGTCGGTCATCGTCGTCGACGAGGAGAACCGGCTCGAGGGGATCCTGACGACGACCGACTTCGTCGACATCGTCGCCGAGAGCCAGCCGAAAGCCGAGACCTCCGTTTCGCGGTACATGACCACGGACGTCACTACGACCGACGCCCAGGCGGGGATCCGTGACGCTGCGGATCTCATGGTCGAACACGGCTTTCACCACCTTCCCGTCGTCGACGACGAGGAGGGCGTCATCGGTATCGTGACGACGACGGACCTGACCGCCTACCTCTCGCGGGTGCAGTCGCCGAGTCCCGCGTAATCGTACCGTTCTGGGGTCCTGCGCCTTCGAGGCGTGTCTCGCTTGCGGACGGATCCGGGTAGCGCCGCAACTCTCGTCGGTCGTTCCCATTGTGGATCGCTCGAGGAGTTCACGGTACGAGCTTCGGAGCCGGTACGGAATCGAGACGTATCCTCGAGGGTCGCAAGTACTGTGAGGCAGCCTCGACGCGCTGACGGCGGTCGAAATCACCTCGAGCGCGTCGGAGACGCTGGCAATATTTGACAAGCAACTACCGTTTATCATTCTCGCAACCAGAGATGGGAACGGTCCCGGCGTCAGAGACACGTAGTTCTCTCCTCCACCCACCAGCACGGGGATCCGTCCCCGCTGTCCTCAAGCCTCGAGCCGCTGCCGTCCCGCGAACGGAGCCGACGACTGCACTCGAGCGATTGCCGCCCGTTTTGCCAGTGTCCTTGGATTGATACGTGTCGGCGGTGCAGGAGGACGACGATGGGCGACGGTGATCACCGAACCGGCAAAACGGGGAGTATCGAGGTCGAATTCGAACTCGAGTGGGGCGATCGGCGGGGGGAGACGCTGGTCCGAACCTTCGAACGCGTGACGATCCTCGAGTCGGGGTGGCTCCGAGGGAACGAGCCCGCGGACGGGTGTGGCGTGCGGTACTATCCGTCCGAGAAGGTGTTGGATATTCGCTCGAATGAGTTTGTAGAGCTCGAGTGAGCGGGCAGGAGAGGTTTTAGCGTTGCTCGAGGTGAGGTGTCCGAGCTCGGGGATCCGGCGAGCAACGCGGATGATGCGCGATATGTCGCCGTAGGTGTTCACCATCGCCTTGGTTCTATTACAGTCGTAGAACGTGGTCGCTCGTTCGATCGTGTCTCGTCGATGGGCACAACCGTCTTTAGACTTCTGAGCCGCGCAAGAAGCATGGACTCGCTGGGATTTGAACCCAGGGCCTCTTCCTTGCGAAGGAAGCGATCTACCACTGATCTACGAGCCCGCGACCGTTTCTACCCGTGGTTTCTACTTGTAGCTTGCGTTTCGGAAACGACGTGGGCCGCGAGCACACGCGACGGCCTTCGAGTCCACCTCCCACAACCGACCTCGAGCCCAACCCCGATCACGCCGTCGAACCAGCTCGAGCCCTCCGCGAGCCCACGTCCAGAACGCCGGCCCGGCCAGCGAGCAGGCCGAGCAGGAAGCCCGTGAAGTGGGCGATCAGGGCGACGCCGGGGGCGCCCGTCGCGATCGTGATCACGGCCGCGAGGACGACGAAGACGGCCACGGCGGCCCACCGGGGGATCTCGACGACCGACGCGAACGCATCCGAGAGGCGGTTGCCGGCGATCAGGTAGCCCGCCAGCGCGAACACCGCGCCGCTGGCGCCGAGCACTGCGGTCGGGTCGCCGACGCCGATCGAGGCGAAGAAGCTGCTCGTCACCACCTGCGTGATTCCGGCGAGCGCCCCCGTCACGAGGAAGAACGTGTGAAAGCGCAGCCGCGTCGTCGCGCGGGCGATCGGCCAGCCGAACAGCACGAGCCCGACGCTGTTCGAGAGCAGGTGGCCGAGCCCGCTGTGGGCGTAGACGCTAGTGATGATCGTCCAGGGGTTTACGGTCAGGGGCGGCCCGAGGACGAACAGCCCGGCCATCAACCCGGCGCTGATAGCTGCGGTGATGGTCTGGGCGACGAGCACGACCACGAAGATCACCAGCACCTCGAGGATGGGACTCCCGGAGCGGGAGTCAGTATCGGAGCTGCGGCGCGAGCGGGTCACCATACTCCCGATATGGGTTACGTTAGTAAAAGTTCACGCGGCCTACACTCGCCTGCTGTGACAGCACCGTGGCTATCGGGGCGCGAAAAAACGGAAAATCCGCGGTCGAGATCAGTCCTCGAGGACGATCTCGATCGAAACGTCGTTCGGCACCTGGATGCGCATGAGCTGGCGGAGTGCGCGTTCGTCGGCGTCCAGATCGATCAGGCGCTTGTGGACGCGCATCTCCCAGTGCTCCCACGTCGCGGTGCCCTCGCCGTCAGGCGACTTCCGGGTCGGCACCTCGAGGGTCTTCGTCGGCAGCGGGATCGGACCGCTCAGGTTGACGCCGGTGTTGCTCGCGATCTCGCGGACGTCGTCACAGATGTCGTCCAGATCCTCTGGACTGGTGCCCGCGAGTCGAACGCGTGCCTGCTGCATTTATTCGTTGACCTCGAGGACCTTGCCGGCCGCGATGGTCTGACCCATGTCACGGATGGCGAAGCTCCCGAGTTCGGGAATCTTGCTGGACGGCTCGATGCTGAGGGGCTTCTGTGGTCGGATGGTGACCACAGCAGCGTCACCCGACTGGATGAAGTCGGGGTTCTCCTCGGCGACCTCGCCGCTTGCGGGGTCCATCTTCTTGTCGATGGATTCGATGGTACAGGCGACCTGGGCCGTGTGGGCGTGGAAGACCGGCGTGTAGCCGGCCGTGATGACCGAGGGGTGCTGCATGACGACGACCTGGGCCTGGAACGTCTCGGCGACGCTTGGCGGGTCCTCGGCGGGGCCACAGACGTCACCGCGGCGGATGTCGTCCTTGCCGATGCCGCGGACGTTGAATCCGACGTTGTCACCGGGCTCGGCCTTGGGGACCTCCTCGTGGTGCATCTCGATCGTCTTCACTTCGCCGCCCACGTCGCTGGGCTGGAAGGAGACGTCGTCGCCGATGTTCATGATACCGGTCTCGATACGTCCGACTGGGACGGTACCGATGCCGGAGATCGTGTAAACGTCCTGGATTGGGAGTCGAAGCGGCGCGTCCGTCGGTGGCTCCGGCTCCGGCAGGTCGTTCAGGGCCTCGAGCAGGGTACGACCGTCGTACCACGACGTGTTCTCGGAGGCTTCGGCGATGTTGTCGCCCTCGAACGCCGAGATCGGGATGAACGAGGCGCCGTCGGTCTGGAACTGAACCTGCTTGAGCAGCTGGTTGACTTCCTCGACGACCTCGTCGAAGGTGTCCTCCTTGTAGTCGATGACGTCCATCTTGTTGACGCCGATGATCAGCTCGTCGATACCCAGGGTGCGGGCCAGGAAGACGTGCTCCTGGGTCTGGGGTGCGACGCCGTCGTCAGCAGCGACGACGAGGACGGCGTTGTCGGCCTGGCTTGCGCCAGTGATCATGTTCTTGACGAAGTCGCGGTGACCAGGACAGTCAACGATAGTGAACTCGTACTCTTCGGTCGAGAACTCCTGGTGGGCGATGTCGATAGTGACACCGCGCTCTCGCTCCTCCGCGAGGTTGTCCATGACGTAGGCGAACTCGAAGCCGCCTTTGCCCTTCTCTTCCGCTTCTTCGCGGTGCTGTTCAATGACGTGCTCTGGTACGCTCCCCGTCTCGTAGAGGAGGCGTCCCACGAGCGTACTCTTCCCGTGGTCAACGTGACCGATGATGGCCAGGTTCTGGTGTCGTTTGTCGCTCATTGTTGTAGCTCACGCGCAAAGGCGCTTATGTCGGTATCTTTTGCTCGTTGCGGTTAAAACCATTTCGAAAGCGTATTCGACCGAACCCGACGCCGGCTTGCGGTTTGTGCCTTGTACGCACGGTTTCGATTACCGGACGACGGCGTCGAGGTGAGGGAAGTCAAACCGCCGAACACCGTCGACCGACGATACCGGATGCAGCGGCTCGCAGACGGCGACTACAGCTCCGGGAGTCGGCCGACGTCCGACAGCACCGCCGTCGCGGTCTCGGGACCGCCCGCGCCCCGGCCGCTGTTGTGGAGGCTGCCCGCGTGTTTGGTCTCGAGCTGGACGATGTTTCGCGTCCCCGTCACCGCGAGCGCGCCGTTCTCGGGAACGAGCCGTGGCCCGACGCGGACCCCATCGCGGGAGGCCTCGCCGATGAGTCGGATCGTTCGGCCGTCCTCGGCCGCGAGCTCGAGCGCGCTGCCGGGAATGTCCTGGATCCCCTCGACGGTCGCGTCCTCGAGCGAGAACCCGCCGTCGGCCAGCACGTTCGCGAGGATGACGAACTTCAGCGCGGCGTCGGTGCCGTCGACGTCGAAGGTGGGATCGGCTTCCGCCACGCCGAGGTCCTGGGCCTCCGCGAGCACGTGCTCGTAATCGAGCCCCTCCGCGGCCATGCGCGTGAGGATGAAGTTCGCGGTGCCGTTGAGCACGCCTCGGGCCGCCGTCACCGCCTGGGGCGTACAGTCCTCGATCGTCGACAGCACCGGGATGGCGCCGCCGACGGTCGCCTCGAAGCGGATCGAGCCCGCGCTGTCGGCCTCGAGCGCGCGCAGCTCCTCGTAGCGCTCGGCGACGGGTCCCTTGTTCGCTAACACGACGTGGTGGTCGGTCTCGAGCGCGCGCTCGACGTGGGTGAAGCCGGGCTCGGCGTCGCCCAGCGTCGTCGGCGTCGCCTCGACGAGGACGTCGTAGTCGGTCTCGAAGAGCGTCGCGGGGTCGGCGGTGCCGACGGACTCACCGCCAGCCTTGCGCTCGAGGGCGCCCTCGACGTCGATCCCGTCGGCGTCGACCGACGCGCCGCTCGAGTCGGCGATCGCGACGACCTCGTGACCGTACTCACCTGCGAGGTCGGCGACCGATCGACCGACGTCGCCGGCCCCGACGATAGCGAGTCGCATCAGGCCTCACCTCCGAGCAGCGGCTCGACGACGGTCAGCTGCTTGTCGGTGCCGATCGCGCGGATCGCCTCGAAGACCTGCTTGGCGCGGCCGGAGTCGATCGCGAGCCGGAGTCGCGCGCTCGCGGTCGCGTTCGTCCCCTCGGGGGCCGCGAGCGAGAGGTCCTTGACGACCGCGTCGGCCTCGCTCTCGACCCGGGAGAGCGTCTCCGAGAGGTCGGTCTCGACGAGGTCCCCGACTAAAACGACCGAGAGCTCCTCGCCGTAGTGTTCCGCGCCGGCCTGAATCACGTTGATGCCGGCGTCTCGCAGCGCGTCGACGATCCCGTCGAAGCGCTCGGGCGGGCTCTCGAGGTCGACCTCGACGGGGATGTGGCCCCGCGGCGTGATGTTGCCGCGCTCGTGGTGGATGCTCAGGAGATTGCCGCCGTTGGCCGAGATCGGCTCGAGCGCGCGGAGCAACTCGCCGGGCTCGTCGACCAGCTCGAGGCGGACGGTGTAGGCGCGTACGCCGCCGTCGGTCTCGGGTTCCTCCTCGTCGGACTCGGGCTCGGGCACGTCAGCCATCGTCGTCACCTCCGAACTGTGGGCGTCCAGGCGTCGTCATACTCTGTGACTCCGTAATGGGCGTGTAAAAGGATATAGGACTTCCCAAAACTCTCCGGGCGTGTCAACAGCCGCCACGGCCGCTCGAGATCGGACTCAGAGGTGGTCTTCGCCGGGGTTCGAGGAGCCCCAGTCGCCCCGTCCACCCTCGGTGCGGTCGACCCCCATGATCGACTCGGCCTGGTCCGGGCCGCCGAGGCTCTCGCGGGCGTCCGGAATGCGAACCGTGACCTCGTCGATCTCGGACCACGTGATCAGTTCGGCCTCGATGTTGCTCGTCGTGATGTCGCCGACCGAGCATCCCTTGCAGCCGCCGCCGAGTTCGATGATGACCTCGCCGTCGTCGGGGTCGGCCTTTCGGACCGCGCTGGTCCCCCCGTGCATCTGGATGATCGGCATCTCGCGCGTGAGCCACGCCTCGACTCGGTCTTTGAGCGGGTCGTCCTCGGAGTCAGTCATCGCCCGACCTAGGGACTCGAGCGATGAATAGGTTTGGCCCGAAACCTTCACGATCGTTCGATACAGCGCCGACGGACCGGTTCCAGTTCGGAGACGCTCAGCGGGTCGAACGTCACTCCGCGTGGCCGCGTCGCCCGCGATCCGCGATGAGCGGACGCCGAGGGGACTCGCGGCCGGAGGGTGGTCCTCGATGTCCCTCGAGGGAACGAACGCTGCGGTTCGGTGAGATTTCGAACCGAGAGTGGAACGACACGGCTGGCGGCTCGAGCGCGCGAGAAAACTGCTGACGCGATCCTCGGCACGCGGGCCGATGGCCCACGGGTGCGCCGGACCGGAGTCGACGGACAACGGCCGGTATCAGCTTCGCATTCGCTGTCTGTCGCCCGTCCCCTCGGTCAGGGCACTGGCGATCGCTCCCTCGAGGACGACGTCGTCGCCGTGGTCGGTGACCCGGATCTCGGGAACGTTGTTCAACAGCATCCCCGAGACGCGTTCGCGGATCGGGTCGACGACCAGCTCCTCGTTGTGCAGGGCGACGGCGCCCCCGAAGGAGACGACGATCGGCGCGAACGACTGGACGACGTTCGTGACACCGATCGCGTTCCAGTGGGCGAGCTGCTCGATGGTGTAGTCGGCCAGCTCGTCCTCGCCGGCCAGCTCGAAGACGTCCTTCGCGGTGAACTCGGGACTCTCGAGGGGGAGTTCCGTCGAGACGGTCGGATCGTCGTCGGCCAGCAGCCGCACGAAGTCGGGAATGCCGTTGCCCGAGCAGTAGGCCTCCCAGTGGCCGTCGTGGCCACAGCCACAGGTCAGCCGCCCCCGGGGGTCGACGACGCAGTGGCCGACCTCGCCGACGTTGCCGTCCCAGCCGGCCAGTATCTCGCCGTCACAGCAGACGCCGGCGCCGACGCCCGACGAGAGCGTGATGTAGACCATGTCGTCGGGGTTGCGCGCGGCGTGGAACCGCTCGCCGATGACGCCCGCGGCGGTGTCGTTGTGGAGGTGGACCTCGTCGCTGTCGATGAGCTTCTCGATGGGACCCGTCAGCGGGATGCGGTCGATCGAGTCGGGCAGGTTCGCCGGATCGATCACCGCCCCTTCCGCGAGGTCGAACGGACCGATCGAGCCGATGCCCGCGGCGGCGATCTCCTCGGGTGCGACCCCGGCGTCGCCACACGCCTCGCGAAGCGTTCGAAGAACCCCCTCGGTGACGTCGATCCCGGTGGGACCCCGCGGCGTCCCGTTGCGACTAATGCCGATCGTCGTCGCGTCGTCGGTCGCGACGGCCGCCCGGACGTTCGTCGCGCCGAGGTCGACGCCCGCGTAGTAGACCATACTACAGCAGAGCACGGTCGTCGTACTTAACTACCGGTATCTTCACTCGGCACCGAGTAGCGACCGAACCACGCTCGGACGCCACAGGTATGACACGTGAGAACATAGAAGACGTATGGCAACCGACGAGTACGACTCCGATCCGGTGCCGGGTGCGGCGCTCACCGAGGCGGAGCTCGAGGCGCTCCACGAGGTCGAACTCGGCCTCGAGTGGCTCCAGCGCGCCCAGGGCTGTCTGCTCGAGTTCCACCACGCGACGGGCCACGGGATGGACCACCTCGACGACGCCGAACGGCTGCTCAGAGCCGGCGGACACGACGAACTCGCCGACGTGATCCGAACGACGCTGCTCCCCCACGGCGTCGTCGACGGCGACCGCTGGTCGTACGACGTTCTCGAGGACTTTCAGGGGACGCTGCTGGCCGAGACGGCCGCGCTCGAGGCTCGCGTCCGGCGGGAGCTAGTCGACGGCCGGCGCCACGTTCCCGAGCGGCGACAGGAACGACGGTGGAAGGAGCGAGCGGACCGGGATGCGCCGACAGAACGGACCGCGGACGAGGACGAGTAGTCGCCCGCTTCGCTTACTCCATCACGTCGAGATCCCGATAGTAGGTGACCGGACAGGGCGCGGCGAGGATGATCTCCTGGGAGACCGACCCGAGCACCGCCTTCTCCGCGGGAGAGCGTCGACGTCCGCCGACAATAAGCCGATCGGCGTCGACCGCCCGCGCCAGTTCGACGACCTCGGTGCCGACGTCGCCGAGCGCCCCGCGGACCTCGGTCTCGACCCCCGCGGCCGAGAGGCGCTCCTCGAGGTCGGGAACCGGCGGCCGGCGGGCCGCGACCGCGGTGGGGTCGACGTCCTCGACGCGCTCGTCGAAGCCCAGGTTCTCGCGGAACTCCTCGTACTCCGCCTCGGTGAAGGCGTGGCCGATCACGACGGTCGCCTCGAGCGGGGCCGCGATCTCGAGGACGGTCTCGGCGAGCTCCTCGGCCCGGACGGTGTCCATCGGCCCGACCGCGAGCAGGACGGTATCGATAGCCATGTGAGTACGTGACGGTGCTATCTGCTTAACTATTCCCGATCCCGCAACGGGTGGCGCAGCCAAGCGCTCCAGGAACCACCCCGGCGTAATCGACGGACCGCGAGAGCGATGAGTCGGACTCCAAGCGGTGGTCGATCGGCGTTTCGGCCGAGGGACTCAGTCGCCGTTCTCCTCGTCTCCGCGGACGAACGTCACCGGACACGGCGAGGAGAGCAGGACCTCCTGAGCCGTCGAGCCGAAGACGGCCTTCCCGGTTGGCGAGCGACGGCGACCGCCGACGACGACCCGGTCGGCGGCGACCCCGGTCGCCAGCTCGACGATCGTCGAGCCGTGGTCGCCGATGTCGCCGCGGATGTCGTAATCGACGTCCGCCTCGTCGAACTTCCGGCGCAGGTCTCTAATCGTCGAGTGCCGAGAGGCGACCTCGTCTGGACGGACCTGGCCACTCCCGTCGTCCATCTCGAGGTTCTCGAGCACCTCGTTGTACTCGTCCTGGGTGAAGATGTGGGCCAGAACGACCGTCGCGTTCGCGGGCTGTGCGACTTCGATCACCGTCTCCGCGAGCTCGTCGGTTCGGTCGGCGTCGCCCGGACCGACGGCGAGGAGAATCGTTTGTAACGTCATACCGTCCCTATGTCTCGGTGCCGACTTAAATTCGGGAGTTCCGGGGCTGGTTCTGCGCGCTGATAACCGGTTCCGGGTCGCTTTTCTCCGCTGTTGCCGACGAACGGAGTATGAACGATCCCGACCTTTCGGACCGAACCGTCCTCGTCACTGGTAGCGCGCGGGGCGTCGGCCGCGAACTCCTGCTCGCGACCGCCGACTGCGGGGCAAAAACGGCGGTGCACTACCACACTAGCGCCGACGCCGCCCGTGAGGTCGCCGAGGAAGCCCGCGACCGGGGCGCGCCCGAGGCGATGACCGTCCAGGGCGACGTCACCGACCCCGAGAGCGTCGACGGACTGTTCGCGGCCGTCGAGGCCGAGCTCGGCGACGTCGACGTCCTCGTGAACAACGTCGGCGACTTCGCGCCCGCCCACTGGGAGGAGATCGAGTTCGAGCGCTGGAACCGGGTGCTCGAGACCAACCTCAACGGAACCGCCCTCTGTTCGAAGCGCGCGCTCCCGGCGATGCGGGAGGCCGACTACGCTCGGATCGTCAACGTCGGCTACGCCTCCTCCGAGAAGGGCCTGGTGAGCCCCAAGAACTTCCCCTATTTCGTCGCGAAGGCAGGCGTGTTGATGTTCACTCGGATGCTCGCTGCCGACACCCAGGACGACGGGATCACCGTCAACGCCGTCTCGCCGTACGTCGTCGAGAACTCCGACGAGTTCCCGGAGGACCTCCCGCGGGACCGCCCCGCGAGCTTCGAGGACCTGGTTAACCCACTGCTGTTCTTCCTCGATCCCGACAGCGGGTACGTCAGCGGCGAAAATATCGAGGTCGACGGCGGCTGGCTGCCCGAGGACGTGTAGCGACACGAGCGGCCGAACCGCGGCGCAAGGCGCCGCGGATTTTTTGGGCTTTTGCTGAGCGAAGCGAAGCAACGGTCAGCGAGAGCCTACGCTCTCGCCGGACAGATTTTTTGCGAGGAGCGGTCGCTCGCCGAGCGAGCGCCCCGACGACGTAAAAAGGTGGGTGTAGAATATCGAAGTCGACGGCGGCTGGCTGCCCGAGGACGTGTAGGCACTCGTTTCCGGCGCGAGCTTTTTCGGTGTGCTCGTCGCGGAAGTCGGTATGACACTCCCGGTCGCGATGGGGTGGCGCCACCTCCTGTTCGCGAGCTGGCCGGTCGCGCCCGCCGTCGTCGACGCCCGTCTTCCGGACGGTCTCGAGCCCGACACCTACGACGGGCGCGCGTGGCTCTCGATCGTTCCGTACCGCAACGTCGCCGTCCGTCCCCGCGGCGCGCCCGCGAGGCTGGGCTTCGGGCTTCCCGAACTCAACCTCCGGACCTACGTTCGTCGGGATGGGGAGTCGGGAGTCTACTTCTTCAGCCTCGACGCCGACGGCCTCCTCGGCGTCCTCGCCGCCCGGCTCACCCACCGCCTGCCGTACTACAACGCGCGCATCGAGATGCGGTTGGGGTCGAGACAAGTCTCGTTCGCGAGCGAGCGCCGCCACCCGGGCGCGACCCCGGTCCGGTTCGCGTGTCGATACGAACCCGTGGGCGAGCCGTTCGCGCCGAACCCCGACTCGCTCGCGGCGTTTCTCACCGAGCGCTACCGGTACTACACGACGGGACGTCGGGGCGAACTCCGCTCCGCCGACCTCGTCCACGAGCCCTGGTCGCTCCGGCCGGCAACGGTCGCCCTCGAGACGAACACGCTCTTCGAGGCCAACGGCTTCGATGCCCCGGCGACGTCCCCGGTCTGTTACTACAGCCCAGGGGTCGACGTCGTCTCCTCGAGAAACCGACCCCGCTGAGACGGGCTACTGAAAGTCAGTGCCTGAGGGCCGAAACCCGCCCTGCGGTCGATCCCGTAACCCAGGACAGCGGACCGTACGAACCCGGGCGGGAAGCGATCGATATACCTCGACGGCGTCCCTGTAGACGCCCGTGACTACTACCGGACAGCTCCGTGGAATCCACGTCGCTCCCGAGCAGGGGGCGCCGACGAGATCGATCGAGACGGCTCGAGCGCTCGCCGGGCGAGGGCTCGAGGGCGACCGCTACTGTCTCGCCGACCCCGAGACGGACGACCAGTCCGACGATCGTGCGGGAGGCACGTTCGCCGACCGCGACGGCAGCGACCTCACGCTCATCGAGACGGAGGCGCTCGCGGCCGTCGAGCGAGACTACGACATCGCGCTCGAGCCCGGCGTCCACCGGCGCAACCTGACGACGGAGGGGGTCGCGCTGAACCACCTCGACGGCGAACGGTTCAGGGTCGGCGACGTCGTCTGCGAGGGCGTCGAACTCTGTGAGCCCTGCTCGTACCTCGAGCGCCACCTCGCCGAAGACGGAGTCCGCGAGGCGCTGGTCCACCGCGGCGGGCTCCGAGCGCGGATTCTCGAGGGTGGCGTCCTGACAGTCGGGGATCGGCTCGAGAGGCACTGAGCGTCGGCGAGCATTCGAGGGGAGATCCCGCGGGCTCGCACACGTTCGCCCGTTCAAACGGCGGTGGCAACATAAACGTACATTGCCGCGCAGTCCCAGGATTCGCGTAATGAACGAGCCCGGCGTCCAGTCGCTGATGGACCAGGAGACGCTCGACGAACGGGTGCGAGCCGGCGACGCTCCGGCGTGGGTCGAAGCGCACTGGCGGTCGTTCCAGGAGGGGTTGCTCGGCGAACGGAACGGGACGCCGTTTCCCTGCTTCTTCGGCGCGGAGTCGGTCCAGCAGGGCGAGCCGCTGTACACCGCGGTGCCGTCGACGTCCGACGCCGACGCCCTGTTGACCCTGCGCGATCGGATCCTCGAGTACCTCGAAATCTACCGCGAGCACTCGCCGCGGGCCTCGCTGGTCACCTTCTTCAAACCGCCCGCGGAGCCCCTCTCTGAGCGGGAGTACCACGAGACGCTGTGGCACATTCTGCAGACGCTGCACTGCCACGATCCCGAGCCCTGGCCCGAGGAGATCCCGACGGACCCCGACGACGAGCGCTGGGAGTTCTGTCTGGGCGGCGAGCCGATGTTTCCGACCTGTCGGGCGCCGTTCTACGACGACCGCAAGAGCCGGTACTGCCCGATCGGGCTCGAGGTGACGTTCCAGCCCCGCGCGCTGTTCGAGAACCTCGGCGTGACGGCCGACACCCACGCCGGCCAGCAGGCCCGCGACGTGATCCAGGACCGCCTCGAGGGGTACGACGGCGTCTGCCCCCACGCGGACCTGGGCGACTGGGGCGTCGAGGGCGACCGCGAGTGGCCCCAGTACATGCTGACGGCCGACGACGCCCAGTCGCCCGAGGAGTGTCCGATGACGGTCACTCGAGATCATCCGAAACCCGGTGCGCAGTTGCCATGACAGAGAAGGAGGACGATACGGAGCCGGCGCTGATACTGATCGACCTCCAGGAGGGGTTCGGCGACCCGTCGTGGGGAACGCGGAACAACCCCGACGCCGAACGGCGCGCAAGCGAGCTGCTCGAGGCCTGGCGCGAGGCCGACCGCCCGGTCGTCCACGTCCGCCACGACTCGAGCGAACCCGACTCGCCGCTGCGAGGCGACGGGCCGGGCTTTGCGTTCAAAGCCGAGACGGCGCCCGCTGGAGGTGAGGCGACGTTCGAGAAGTCGGTCAACAGCGCCTTTATCGGAACGGGCCTCGAGTCCTGGCTCCGCGAGCGCGGGCTCGAGCGGGTCGTCCTCGTCGGGCTCACGACCGACCACTGCGTCTCGACGACGGCCCGGATGGCCGAGAACCTCGGCTTCGAGCCGACGGTGGTCGCCGACGCGACGGCGACGTTCGACCGGGAGTTCGACGGCGAAGCGTTCGACGCCGAGACGATCCACCGGACGGCGCTGGCCCAGCTNTCGACCGGGAGTTCGACGGCGAAGCGTTCGACGCCGAGACGATCCACCGGACGGCGCTGGCCCAGCTCGAGGGGGAGTTCGCGGCGGTGGTGACGACGGCGGAGCTACTGGACGACGGCGTGTGAGGGCGGTGCGCTCGAGGAGCCGGGTCAGACAGTGCCGATCCCCTCGGCCGCCACGATGATCGCGAGCGTAGCGACGAAGCCGACGAGCGCGCCTCCGAGGAGTTCGGGTCGGCCGCGGTTCTCGAGGTCGGCGCCCGCGTCGACGCCGGCGGGGAGGAACTCGACGACCACGAGGTACAGTAGGGCGCCGGCCGCAACGCCGAAGCTCAGCGCCAGCAGCCCCTCGAAGGTCGTGACGAAGACGTAGGCGACGACGGCGCCGATCGGCTGTGGCAGTCCGGAGAAGACGGCCCAGCCGACGACCTTCCAGCGATCCATCCCGTAGGCGATCAGCGGGATCGCGATCGCCAGCCCCTCCGGAACGTTCAGGATCGAGATCGCGATCGCCATGAACACGGCCAGCGAGGGGAGCGCGAGCCCCGCGATCTCGACGACCCCGTCGGTCGGATCGGCGAACGAGACGCCGACGGCGATCCCCTCCGGGATGCTGTGAACCGTCAGCACCGCCACGGTGAGGACGACCGTCCGGGTATCGACGTCGGAGACGGCGTTCGGCGCGAACTCGTAGCCGTCGATGGCGCGGTCGGCGAGAGCGACGAACCCGATCCCGACGAGCGCGCCGAGCGCAACGGGACCAACGCCGCCGGCGGCGAGCCCCTCCGCGAGCAGGCCGAACGCGGTCGCCGACAGCAGGATTCCGGTTGCGATACCCCAGAGGACGACGAGCCAGCGGTCGCGGATCTCCTCGAGGACGAAAAACGGGAGCACGCCGAGCCCGGTGGCGAGACCGGTGACGAGCCCGACGACGAACACGAGCGAGAGATCGGAGAGCGGTGACATCGGGCGGGAGGGAGTACGGACGCGGGCGGTGGACTTAGGCGGACAGCCGGCAGCGAGTTACTGTCGGAGTTTGTCGACGAGCGGAAGGTCGGGGAGGTCGACGCCGAACTGTTGGCGTGCGAACCTCGCGAGCATCGGGATGTCGTTGGCGCTCAGCAGCTTTCGGATGGCGAGCGGACTCCCGTTGTTTGCCCGCGCCAGCGTCTCCTCGTCGAGACGCTCGAGATCGGCCATGAACTCGTCGTACCGATCGTTGTCCGCGAGGTAGAGCAGCCGGGTCATCAGCTGTCGCTTCCTGACGTTCGGTGCGACCTTCTTGTGCCACAGCGAGTCGTACACCTCGAGGTTCTCGGCCGTGGGCTCGACGTTGCCGTGTTTGAGACAGCTGTCCGTGGCGGCTGCGGCCATCCGGCCGGACTGCATACAGGTGTGAATCCCCTCACCCCACAGCGGATCGATCGACGGAACCGTGTCGCCGATCGCCAGGAAACGGTCGGTGTGCATCTGCCCCGGCGGCTGGATGTGAGCCGAACCGCGGTGTTGCTTGCCCTCGATGCGTTCGGCGTTCCGGAACCGGGGATCGGTGTCGAGCCAGTGTGAGAGGTAGTCGTCGACGGTGAAGTCGTCCCGAGCGTACGTGCTGTGGCTGCCGTTCTGGATGTAGCAGATGCCGACCTTCGCGGTGTCCTCGCCGGTGTGGAAGATCCAGGAGTAGCCCCCGGGCGCGAGGTTGTGGTCGAGTCGCAGCATCATCGCGTCGTGGAGGTCGGCGAAGCCGGGGCGGTCGATCTCGATCCCCTCGAGTTCGTACTCGATACCGATGGCGTGGTTGTCGCGTTCCAGCTCGCTAACGCCGAGCTTCTTGGCGATCGGCGCGGCCGGTCCCGTCGCGTCGACGACGACCTCGGCGTACACCTCCTCGTCGCCGTTGTAGGTGACGCCGACGGGTTCGCCGTTCTCGACGATCGGCGCGGTGGCGCGTGCGTCGAAGCGGTACTCTACGCCCTCCTCCCGGCCGTCCTCGACGAGAAACCGCTTGAAATCCGCAAACTCGAGAACGGCACCGGGCTGGCTCTGGACGTAGTGCTCGGTCGGCGACTCGAGGACGACCTTGTCGGTGTACTGCATCACGACGTCGTCCGGGATCCCGAAGGAGGCCATCATGGAGGGGAACGTGCCCGCGGTGGACTTGTTGCTCTGGCGCGGGAACTCGTCTTCCGCCTCCGTTTCGAGGACGACGACGTCGTAGCCCCGGATCGCGAGGTCGCGAGCACACTGGGCACCGGCCGGTCCGGCCCCGGCGACGACTACATCGTAACGCTCGTTCATAGTGCTGAAACTGTCTCGCCCCCTAATGAGTTTGTCCAAGCAGTTGCGTCCCCGGCCAGCCAACGGAACCACGATGGGACGGCGAGGACGACGTGGTTCGGGATGCTCAGCGCCGTTCGAGCGACTCGTCGGCGCCGAGGACCCTCACTCGCTGTATCCTTCCTGCATGAACGTCCCCTCGGTCTCGTAGATCGAGACCAGCTCCTCGACGAGTTCCTCGAGGGACTGGCCCTCGTCGCAGTGACTGTCGAGTCGGTCCTTGAGGTCGTCGCTGATCTCGAGGGTGTGAGTCATGTGTGATCGTCGGGCGTACTCCGACGCCCGCAGTCAAATAACTCGGGGACGCGTGTGCAGTCGTCGGTGGACGGCGACGGAGCGAGGGGACCCCAGCCGGCACGAGACGGCACCGCGATTATCCCCCCTCACGAGAAAGTCGGCGTATGGTAGCGACACTGTCCGACGACGAAGTTGGGAAGAAAGTGATCGACGCGGAAGGGAAGGAGCTCGGCATCGTCGCGAAGGTCGAGAACGAGCAAGCCTCGGTCGATCCGAACCCGAGCGTCGCGGAGCACCTGCTCGCAAAGATCGGCGTCGAGGGCGAGGACGACGAGGACTACCTCGTCACCGAGAGTATGGTCGACCGAGTCGACGACGACACCATCGTCCTGCAGGGCGACATCTGACGAACGACCCGAGGAACGACTCGAGTCCGTCGACTCGCTGAGGGCGCCGAAGCATCGGGTGTTACCCCCACATCGAGACGGGAACGGAATCGTCGTCCGAACCGAGGACCGGGACGACGTTCTCGTCTCGATCGACGGCCTCGTCAGTCACGGTGACCGAGAACGCCTCGCCCCCGTCGATCGCCAGGTCGTCGAACCGGTTCTCGGCGGAGTCGTCCCTCGCGTAGATCGTCCACTCTCCGTTGTTCTCCGACGCAACGTCGTCGAAGCGGTTCTCGCTGGCCGAGTACAGCCAGATCGCGCTCGGCTCCGCCGCCAGCGGATCGTCGCCGACGGCGTTCGAAACGGTTAGCCCGGCCAGTTCGTTCGCCGACGCGTGTCCGAGCGCAACGCCGGCGAACCCGCTCCGGTCGATATCGAGATCGGAGAGAGCGTTCGCTCGAGCGGAGACGAGCACGACGCCCGCGGTATCCCCGCTCGAGGCGACGGTCGAGAGTTCGTTCCGGTCGGCGCGCTCGAGGACGACGCCATCGCCGTCGTTGCGGCTCACGTCAACCTCGCGAACGGCGTTGTCGTCGGCGTTGACGAGCGCGATCCCGGCGCGACCGTTCCGATCCGCGTCGCTCTTGAGGACGGTACTTTCGGTCGTCGAACGGAGCGCGATTCCGTCCTCGTCGTTTCTTGCGGCCGTCGAGTCGGCGATCGTCGAACCGGTCGCTCGTTCGAGGACGATCCCGACGCCGTTGTCCGTCGCGGTGACGTTCTCGATCGTGGCGTCCGTCACGTTCTGGAGCCACACGCCGACGTACCACCCCGAAACCGTGAGATCTCTCACCGTAACGTTTCGAACCGATTCGTCGGTCCCGATGCCGGGTTCGGACGGCCGAACGCCTTCGTCGGCCGCCTCTCCGGGCCGTCCTTCGGGATCGACGCCGGCTCGAAGCACCGTTCCTCGCCCGTCGATCACGACGTCGTCGGCGCGGATCACCACGCCGCCGAACTCCCGCATCGAGACGTCGTCCGGCAGCGCGTAGACGCCCGGTTCGGTAATCGTCGTCCGCGAGTCGAGTTCCGTGCGGGTATCGCTCCCGGCGGCCGCGGACGCGACCGTCCCCAGCGCCCACCCTGCGGCCGCACCGGCTTTCAGTACCGCTCTGCGCGAAACGGATGGTGTCAGTTCGGTCATCGGACGAGTCACCCTCCGCGCACACGGGACGCAGTAGCATAGATCCCTTCCCCAGCGGGGGCGCATCGGACGACACCGGTGAGGTCGCCGATCGAGCTTCACCGAACCGCGGTCGAACAGGTGATCCGCGGCCGTTGGAGATGCGAGCGGTACGATCGCGAACGGCGGCATCACCCCGCCACCGCACCCGGAAAACGACAACCGCCAGCGGACGGACCCGGCCGGTCTGAACGAGTCGTCGAACGCAGCGGCTCAAGCCGCGCGAGAACCATCAGGACGGATGCTGGTGGCTGAGCCGTTCGGCCACCACGTTCGGTACGGGCGTGTTACAGTCCTTGCACTTCCAGCTCCGGCGCACCCCGCTTCGATCCTCGATCATGTCCTGTCTGAACCGCAGCGTCGCGCCACAGGTGCACCTGTGGGTCGTCGGGGACATACCCGAGCGTTCGGGTGCTCGACTCAAAGATCCACTGGTCGGTTACTCGTCATCGCTGGCCTCGAGCGCGACCTCACAGAGCGTCTCCCGCTCGTCGAAGTACGCGGGCGCGTCGGCCTCGGCCTCGAACTCGACGACCCGGTTCAGCGCCTCCTGCCCCTCGTCGACCTCCGTCTGGAGGTCGGCTGCCAGCTCCGTGTAGCCGGCCGACAGCTCCTGGAACGCCTGGATCCGGGCCTGCTTGGCGTCGACGAGTGCCTGCTTCTCCTCGAGGTCCCGCCCTGCGGCCTCGAGGTCGTCGACGTCGGTCCCGTCGGCGGGCCCGGTCGCCGACGGCGGTCGCTCGGTCCGCGGGGTGTCGTTCGACCGCTCCTCGAGTTCCGAGCGCAACTCGGCCAGCCGCTCGTCGATCTCGTCTAACAGCTCGTTGGCCTCGTCGGTCATCGTCTCGACCCGACCGGACAGCAGACCCGCCTGGGTGTGACAGTACTCGACGAACTCCGAGACCGGCGGGGGCGCTTCGGTATCGTCGCTCATACTCGACCCGTTCGTGCTTCCGACCGAAGTCAGTTCGGCTCCTCCGGTGGTCGAATGTTACCACACCGCGCCGTGTTGGGCTTTCAGACGGGTTAAGTTCCTTCGACCCCTGACTCGGGTATAATGATTCGTCCGTCAGCGCGATCACCGTTTCACGCCCGTCTCCGGAGGTCTCCATGAGTCGGGACACGATCGAGGTTCGCGGGGCCGAGGAACACAACCTCAAGGACATCGACGTCACGATCCCTCGCGAGGAGTTCACCGTCGTCACGGGTCTGTCGGGCTCGGGGAAGTCCTCGCTCGCGTTCGAGACTGTCTACGCGGAGGGTCAACGGCGCTACATCGAGAGCCTGTCGGCGTACGCCCGGAACTTCCTGGGCCAGATGGACAAACCGCAGGTCGAGACCGTCGAGGGGCTCTCCCCGGCGATCTCGATCGACCAGAAGAACGCGGCGAACAACCCCCGCTCGACGGTGGGGACCGTCACCGAGCTCCACGACTACCTCCGTCTGCTCTACGCTCGCGTCGGCACGCCCCACTGTCCCGAGTGCGGTCGGGAGGTCGGCGAGCAGTCGGCCCAGAACATGGTCGAGCGCATCCTCGAGCTCCCCGAGGGGACGAAAGCCAAGCTCGCGGCCCCCGTCGTCCGGGACCAGAAGGGCGCCTTCGAGGACCTGTTCGACGAACTCGTCTCGGAGGGCTACTCCCGCGTCGAGGTCGACGGCGAGGAACACGACCTCACGCTCGAGAAACCGGATCTCGACGAGAACTTCGACCACACGATCGACGTCGTCGTCGACCGCGTGAAAGTCTCGACGGAGGCCCGCCCGCGGATCATCGACAGCGTCGAGACGGCCCTCGAGGAGGCCGAGGGCGTTCTGAAAGTCATCCTGCCGGACGCACCCCAAGAAGTCGCCGCGGAGCTAGGCGAGGAGTCCCGCCAGACCGGTGCGCTCGGCGACGAGGACGAGGCCGACGACCGCTTCGTCGTCGAGTTCTCGAAGGATCTGGCCTGCACGCACTGCGGGATCGACGTCCCCGAGATCGAGACCCGATCGTTCTCGTTCAACTCGCCCCACGGCGCCTGTCCCGAGTGTGAGGGCCTGGGCGAGACCAAGGAGGTCGACGAGAACCTCGTCGTCCAGGACACCTCGAAGCCGCTCAAGCACGTCTTCGAGGCCTGGAGCTACAACCGTTCGTACTACAAGACCCGCCTGGACGCCGTCGCCGACCACTTCGACGTCTCGCTTTCGACCCCCTTCGAGGAGCTTGACGACGACGTTCGGGAGGCGTTCCTCTACGGCACCGGCCGACAGGTACTGTTCAAACGACAGACGAAAAACGGCACCCGCCGGAAGAAAAAGCGCTTCGAGGGCGTCATTCCGAACCTCGAACGGCGCTACCTCGAGACCGACTCCGACTCGACGCGGGAACACATCGAGGACTACATGTCGGTCACGGAGTGTCCTGCGTGTGACGGCACCCGCCTGAAACCCGCCTCGCGGGCGGTGCTGGTCGACGGCACCGCGATCACCGAAATCAACGCGATGAGCATCGGCGACGCCCGCGACTACTTCGAGGCGATGGAGGCCGACCTCACCGAGCGCGAGCGCGTGATCGCCGAGGAGATCTTAAAGGAGATCCGCGCCCGCCTGGGCTTCATGTGCGAGGTCGGCCTCGAGTACCTGACTCTCGACCGCGAGGCCGCCACCCTCTCGGGCGGTGAGAGCCAGCGCATCCGGCTCGCCACGCAGATCGGCTCCGGCCTCGTCGGCGTACTGTACGTCCTCGACGAGCCCTCTATCGGACTCCACCAGCGCGACAACGACCGACTGCTCGACACGCTCGAGGAGCTTCGGGATCTGGGCAACACCCTGCTCGTCGTCGAGCACGACGAGGAGACCATGCGCCGCGCGGACAACGTCATCGACATGGGTCCCGGTCCCGGGAAGCGAGGTGGCGAGGTCGTCGTCAACGGCTCCGTCGACGAGGTCAAGGCCTGCGAGGAGTCGATCACCGGCGACTACCTCTCCGGCCGCGAGCAGATCCCGGTGCCCGACGAACGGCGCGACGCCGACGGGGCGCTCACCATTCGAGGCGCCCGCCAGCACAACCTCGCCGATCTGGACGTCGACCTCCCGCTCGGAAACTTCACCGCGATCACGGGCGTCTCCGGCTCCGGGAAGTCCACCCTGATGCACGACGTGCTGTACAAGGGCCTCGCCCGGCAGATGAACGACAATACGAGCGTCATTCCGGGCGACCACGACGGCCTCGAGGGTCTCGAGGCGATCGAGACCGTCCGCCTGATCGACCAGTCGCCGATCGGCCGCACGCCCCGATCGAACCCGGCGACGTACACCAACGTCTTCGACTACGTCCGGGAGCTGTTCGCCCAGACCAAGCTCTCGAAACAGCGCGGCTACGAGAAGGGTCGATTCTCCTTCAACGTCAAGGGCGGGCGCTGCGAGGAGTGTGGCGGCCAGGGGACGGTCAAGATCGAGATGAACTTCCTCTCGGACGTGTACGTCCCCTGCGAGGAGTGCGACGGCGCCCGCTACAACGACGCCACCCTCGACGTCACCTATAAGGGCAAAACGATCGCGGACGTGCTCGATATGGAAGTCGAGGAGGCCTACGACTTTTTCGAGTCCTCGAGCCAGATCCGCCGTCGCCTCGAGCTCCTCAAAGACGTCGGCCTGGGCTACATGACGCTCGGCCAGCCCTCGACGACGCTTTCCGGTGGTGAGGCCCAGCGGATCAAGCTCGCCGAGGAGCTCGGCAAGAAGGACTCGGGCGAGACGCTGTACCTGCTCGACGAGCCCACCACGGGACTGCACCACGAGGACGAGCGCAAGCTCATCGACGTCCTCCACCGCCTGACCGACAACGGCAACACCGTCGTCGTCATCGAGCACGAACTCGACCTCGTCAAAAATGCGGACCACGTCATCGACCTCGGACCCGAGGGCGGCGAACACGGCGGTGAGATCGTCGCCACCGGCACCCCCGAGGAGGTCGCTCGCCTCGAGGGCTCCCACACGGGACAGTACCTGCGGGACCTGCTGCCGAAGGTCGACCTCGACGGACCCCGCGGCGAGCGCGTCGAGCCCGTGACGGCGCCGATGGACGACGACTGATACGGTTCGCTGAGTAAACCGTACGAGACGGGCGGCGCGCGATCGGAACCGTTACCAGCCCGATCTCCCTACTCTCGCGGACGAATGAGCGACCGAAAGGACAGCCTTCGACGGGGCTTTCTCGGCGTCGGCGTCGTCACGATCGTCCTCGCGGTAGGGATCGTCGCCCTCGCGGGAACGACGCCCGTGACGGCGGCGCTGTTCGGCTGGCTCGCGATCGGCGGCTGTCTGCTGGTCGCCGCCGCCGTCCGCGAGCGGATCGCGAGCGTCGGCTGGCCCCGGATCGGCGCCGTCGGCCTGGCGGTGCTCGCGCTGGGCGCGACGACGCTCGGATTCGTCCAACTGCTCGCCGGCGCCGGCGGCTGGACCCTGCTCAACGGCCTCGTCATGCTGGCCGCCGGACTCGTGCTCGTCCTGCTCACCCTCGAGTGCTGGCTCGGCGGCGTCGGGATAGCGCCGGAGACGTTCACCGTCGACTGACCACGAACGGAACGGATTTGATCGGGGGGACTCGAGCCATCGTATGGGCTCGGACGACCGGTGTCAGATGGGGGGCTGTACGCGAGCGGCCGACCGCACGATGACGTTCAAGAGCCACGAGGATATCGACGTCTGTGCGACCCACTACAGGCGCAACGTCGCGATCAAGTACGGCGTGCTGGTCGCCGTCTCCGTTGTCCTCGCCGGGCTCGGACTGGGGGCCTACTGGCTGCTCCTCTGAGCGACGGGCGACAGTTCCGGGGGAACCTTTCTGCGCTTCCGACGCCTTCCTGCGAGCATGACGACCGTCTACGCCGCGTTGCGCGATCGGCTGCTCCGGGCGGAGGGAGACGAGGAGTGGACGACGACCGGTCACCTCGAGGGCCACGACCTCGAGTGTCTCGCCGCCTCACAGGACACTCCAGAGCGGGTGTTCGTCGGCACCTTCGAGAGCGGCCTCCACCGCTCGAGCGACGGCGGGGACTCGTTCGAATCGCTCGAGACCGAGTTCGTCCCCGAGCGCGAGTCGGGGTACGGCGGCGCCGAGAACCTCGAGAGCGCCGTCGTCACGGCGGTGACGATCAGCCCGCACGATCCCGACGTGGTCTACGCCGGAACCGAACCGAGTCGAGTCTACCGCTCGAGCGACGGCGGCGAGAGCTGGGAGCACCTCGAGGGACTCACCGACCTCCCCTCGGCCGACAGCTGGTTCTTCCCGCCCAGACCCCACACCCACCACGTCCGCTGGCTCGAGGTCGACCCGTTCGATCCCGAGCGGCTCTACGTCGGGATCGAAGCGGGGGCGTTCGTGTTGAGTCCCGACGGCGGCGAGAGCTGGACCGAGCGTCCGCCGGGCTCCCGGCGGGACAACCACAGCATGGCGACCCACCCCGATCGGGAGGGCCTCGTCTACTCGGCCGCTGGCGACGGCTTCGCCCGGTCGAGCGACGGCGGCGAGTCCTGGGACCACCCCCAGGAGGGGCTCGAGCACCGCTACTGCTGGAGCGTCGCGCCCGATCCGGGCGACCCGGAGTCGGTGCTCGTCTCGAGCGCCAGCGGTGCCGGCTCGGCCCACACCGCGAGTTCGGCGGAATCCTACGTGTACCGAAAGTCGGGTGCGGAGCCCTGGGAACGCCTCGAGGGCCGCGGGCTGCCGACCGGTGAGGGAGTGGTTCGCGCCGAGCTCGCCACCGGGACCGAGCCCGAGGTCGTCTACGCCGTGAACAACCGCGGTCCGTTCCGGACCGCGGACTTCGGCGACTCCTGGGAGCGCCTCGAGGTGGCGTGGCCGGAGGGGCTCGAAGCGCAGGCGCCTCGAGGGCTGGCGGTGCTCGAGGACTGATCGACGCCCGTACCGAGTCGGTGGCCCGTACTCGAGACGAGAGCATCGGAGCAGGGAGCTATGGACGGGGCGGCTCGAGCTATGGCCGGAGAGGAACAATCGTTGGTGACGGTCCGGACAGCCAGCGTTGAGACCGTATCATGGAACTATGTTATGGAGTTGCCTTTCCACTATTTCAGTGGCCATCCGCTACGTAGCGAGTGCGCACCTAACGCCGTCTCTTCCATCAACTAATAGAGATGTTAAAGGAGTCGTGCTGAATACAGAGCGCGAATGTGGCACGGATTGAGAAGTGATCTGCGGGAGCAGTGATCGGTAAGTGCAGGGTATCCATTGATCGAAGTAGTCCACAAAGACGCACAGACAGTAGATACCGACAAACGAACTACCGCTCTGTAACTGTTACCGTTCCTCCGCTCTTGACGGTCACAGTGTATCCTGAGTACGTAAATGTAACTGTCGTCTCTGTCTGTGAATCATCGTCCGTCGGTTGACAGAGAATATTCAGAGCATCTGCATCGATTACGTCATTGAGCGGGGGGAGTGGATCGTTTTCACTACTTTCACTCGTCGTCCCGTTTGTTAAAGGTGGTCGTCCCGAAACTGTTGCGACGGCACCCATAACTGCGTGGGTGATTGAGTCCTCTTCTGATATATATGCGACGTAGGGAGTCGCGTCTTCGCTCATCAATAACCGATTCGTCCAAAGCCTGCCATACGTGAGTTTTCCGCGAATTACCCAGTCAGTGTTTTAAAAGGGATTAGCGAGCGATAGTAGTCCGAAAGATATTCTCTTGACCCCGACGAAGTCGCTGAGATACTGATTGGGTAGAAATCCCAAGCTCGTCGGCGATTTCTTCCAACGTGGTTTCTCGGGGGATAGCAAAATATCCCATCTCCAAGGCACAGATGATCGCTTCACGCTGAGCAACCGTAACTCCGTAAGGATTTTCCACGCATGCATCGCTCAAAATCTGCTCCTCCGAATAGAGGCTGTGGAGAGTAAACGAAACGTCTAACTCTTCACAGGCATCCCGGTAGGCTACCAGCGCGTCGCGTGTCTGGAAGCGGGCCCGTACTTCTAGGCGTTCATGAGTTCCGGTTGTATCGAGAATGATGGTGTCATGTTCCTCATGAATAGTATACGTGAAGTATTCTTTCCCTCGCTCTGTAAAGGTGATACGGTACAGGCGTCGGTCACTAATGTCCGAGAGATGTTCGTATTCATCAATCGTCGGGTCAATATCAAGGTGTTGCTCAAACGTATGGAAATTGTCTCCCCAAGCGCTGATGATCGTTTTTGGCTCCCCCTCCGATGTGGTGTGGAAAGCTTCCGTATGGAGTATCATATTCGGGACAGCCTCCAGCGCTTCTTCCAAAAGCGGCGTCTCAACCGTATACTCAGCGATGAGGCTCATAAGACAACTATACCTTGCCAATATTTGTTATTTGGGGATAGAGAACGTGAGACGGTGTTTAGAGACACACGCACTAACTATCCCCGTCTTAGGTTCTCTCTGCCTGAGCGGGAACATCGTCATCCTTCTACGCGCACTCACTCAATAACTCCCAGCGTTTAATGCGCAGACGCAACCTCACGGTTGATTCAACTGAATTAGAACGGAAAAAGTTCCCGATGTGATGGATAGATCCTCTATATTCAGCACACAGCTTTTGACAGTTATCGGAGAAACCAACGGTCGCTCCGTTACCAACTTGACCTCTACTGAGCACACAGTTTGCGGGTTGTTGAACGTCAGTTGCGAAAACGGTGTTTCCGGCTACCGTTACGGCTCCGATACCGTTACACCTCCAGCGACCTCGAGAATCCTCCGCTCTCGCGGCGATGCTCGAACAGCGACGCGATCGCGACGGCGTGGACCGGGGCGACGAGGGCTCCGGTCAGGACCGGGCCGCCGACGGGGACGCTGGCGAGGAGCCAGGCGACGATGCCGAGGACGAAGAGCAGCCCGAGTGCCGACCAGCCGTCGCCGCCGATCCAGCGGCCGCTCTCTCGAAGCGCCGTCCAGGGTGACGCGCCCGCGGCAGCGAGCCCGGGGGCGGCGAAGAGCCTGACGAGCACCCAGAGGACCACCACCAGCGGAACGAGTCCGAACAGTCCCATCTCCTGGAGGAACCCGATCGAGCCGACCAGTCGGTGAGCGAGATCGAAGAGAACGACGAGCCCGAGATACGACGGCAGCGACTCGAGGTGTGCCTCCCCGTCCAGCAGCGCGGTCAGGGTGAGCACGCCCGCGACACCGACCGCGAGCAGCGAGATAACGTGGAGGCCGAGCCCCCAGGCGAGATACGGGAGTTCGAGTCCAACCAGCGCCTCGAGAGGCAGTGCCGTTCCGCTCGTCGCCGTCGGATAGCCGACGAACTCGAGGTGGATCGTCGCCTCCTCGAGGCCCGCGTGCTCGAGGGCGGGGATCGGATCGCGGCGGCGGAGCACGTCGATACCGGCGATGACGACCCCCGCGAGCGCGAACGGGACGAGCAGGGTGGGGTTCCGGCGGAGCCGCGACGCGGCAGTCGAGAGCACGCCCGCGACGTCCCACTCCTGGCGGTCGTACGTGTCTCCGGTTCGGCGATCGTGTGCGTCGTCGGAATCGGAGGACACGGTTAGCTCGCCTCCTCGAGCGCCAGCAGTCCCTCGTCGGTGAGGACGTACACCACGCCGTCGCCGACGATCGGCTGTGCGAAGTACACCGAGTCGTCGTAGGCGAAGCGTCGCTCGCCGGTGTCGGCGTCGATCGCGACCAGTTCGGCGTACTGGTAGCCGAGGTAGACGACGCCGTCGGCGACGACCGGCTCCACGTCGGGACTGTAGTCGGCCGTCCACTCCCGCTCGCCGCGCTCGAGGTCGATGGCGTGCAGCGACTCCTCGCCGTCGGTGACGAACGCCGTCCCGTCGGCGACGGCCGCGCTGCCGTCGGTGGCGTTGCCGTCGAGGTCGTACTCCCACAGAACGCTTCCGTCGGTCGGGTCGAACAGCGCGACACCCTCCCTGTCTGGGACGACGAGTCCCGCCTCCGTCGCCGTCGGCGGACGAAAGTTGCGGTAGTTGAGCGCGCTATCGGGGGTCGGGTCGGGCTGCTCGCTCCACCGCACCTCGCCGGTGTCGGCATCGAGGGCGACGAGATCGCCGGGACGGCTCGAGACGTAGACGGTTCCTTCGTTGACGACGGGGCGGTTCGTGCCGCTCGAGCGCGGGTCGCCGATCGTCCGCTCCCACTCGAGGCGGCCGCTGCTCGCGTCGATGGCGACGACGCGGTCGGTCTCGGGGACGACCGCGTACACGGTCCCGTCCGCGGTAACGGGCGAGGGCTCTCGTGGTGCTGACCCGGACCAGCGCCGGGTCTCCTCACCGGGAGCGTGCCAGCGCTCGGTGCCGATCGACCGCCCGAACAGCTCGTAGCCGCCGTCGGCGTTCAGTCCATGAACGCCCTCTCGGCTGCTGACGGCGAGCGTGTCGCTCCGGTAGGCTTTCGCCGAGGCTCGAGCCGGCGTCGACCAGTACTGGCCGTCCCGCGTGAACCGGATCTCGCCGCTCTCGCGATCGAATGCGACGAGGGACTGTCGGCCGACGCCGTACAGCGTTTCCCCGAGGAGTATCGGCGCCGTCAGCCCGTGCATCGGCGACTCGGTATCCTGCTGCCAGGCGACCTCGACGCCGTCTTTCGGCCCCGTGGCGTCGGGGTTGTACCCCGTTCCGGCGGGATCGTATCGCGCCATCGGCCAGTCGTACCGACCGTCGTCGCCGTCGCTCACGAGGGCCGCAGAGCCCACCGCGGCAGTTGCGGCCGTCGCACCCGTCACCCCGAGCCCCACCAGAAGCTGTCGCCTGGATAGCACGTTGGTCGCAGCGTTTACTCAATCGAGTAATATGTCTTCTGCTCGAGGGCAGCGTGATCGGATCGAACTGGGGGCTCGAGCACGGACACACGACAGTCGAGCGCGGGAACTCGCGACGTGCCTCGGCGATATTGGGGTCGGTCGGTGAGCATCGGTCGCTTCGAAATCCTTTTAGGCGCTACACGGGGATACTAGCGTAACTGAGCGATATCATGGACGTCGACATCATCTCCGAAGAGGAAAACCCCATGTTGCACCGCACGGACGTAACCTTCGAACTGTCCCACGACGACGCCACCCCGGAGCGACTCCAGGTTCGGGACAGCCTCGCGGCGAAGATGAACAAGAACGCCGACGAGGTCGTCGTTCGCAAGCTCGACACCAAGTTCGGGATGCGAAAGACCGTCGGCCAGGCGAAGGTCTACGAGTCGGCCGACCACGCCCGCGACGTCGAGCAGGAGCACATGCTCGAGCGCAACAAGATCGTCGGCGACGCCGACGACGCAGAGGCCGACGCGGAGGAGGCGTAAATGGCTCGCTACGAACTCTACGACGACGACGGCAGCAAGAACCGCGAGGAGTGTCCCCGCTGTGGCGACACCTTCCTCGCCGACCACGGCGACCGGCTGCACTGCGGGAAGTGCAGCTACACCGAGTGGGAGTAGCGAGTCGAACCGCTCTTTAGCCGCCGATACCGATCAGTAGCCAACTAGCCGTGAGTTCTCACACCCGCGTTCTCGGCATCGAGGGCACCGCCTGGGCAGCCAGCGCCGCCGTCTACGACGCCGCGACCGACGAGGTCGTCATCGAGAGCGACGCCTACCAGCCCGAAAGCGGCGGTATCCATCCCCGGGAGGCCGCCGAGCACATGCACGACGCGATCCCTCAAGTCGTGGAGACGGCCCTCGAGCAGGCCCGGGAAACCCACGACGGACCCGAGGACGAGCCGCCCGTCGACTGCATCGCGTTCTCCCGCGGCCCCGGCCTCGGGCCCTGTCTGCGGATCGTCGGCACGGCCGCGCGGGCACTGAGTCAGTCCCTCGACGTACCGCTCGTAGGAGTGAACCACATGGTCGCCCACCTCGAGATCGGTCGCCACACCTCCGGCTTTTCCTCGCCGGTCTGTCTGAACGCAAGCGGTGCGAACGCCCACCTGTTGGCCTATCGCAACGGGCGGTATCGCGTACTCGGCGAGACGATGGACACTGGCGTCGGCAACGCCATCGACAAGTTCACTCGCCACGTTGGCTGGTCCCACCCCGGCGGGCCGAAAGTCGAGGCCGCCGCCGAAGATGGGGAGTACATCGACCTGCCGTACGTCGTCAAAGGGATGGACTTCTCCTTTTCGGGGATCATGAGTGCCGCCAAACAGCGGTACGACGATGGTATCCCCGTCGAAGATGTCTGTTTCTCCCTTCAAGAGAACATCTTCGGGATGTTGACCGAGGTCTCCGAGCGGGCGCTGTCGCTGACCGGCAGCGACCAACTCGTCCTCGGCGGCGGGGTTGGCCAGAACGCCCGTCTTCGGGAGATGCTCGAGGAGATGTGCGCCCAGCGCGGCGCGAGCTTTCACGCGCCCGAACCGCGATTCCTGCGGGACAACGCGGGGATGATCGCCGTGCTCGGCGCGAAGATGTACGACGCCGGCGACACGCTCGCACTCGAGGAGTCGCGGGTTGATCCGGACTTCCGGCCGGATCAGGTGCCGGTATCCTGGAGAGCCGACGAGTCCGACCTGACGCTCGGCCGCGAGGAGGGCAGCGTCCAGGGTGCGGAAGCGCTCGTCGACCTCGAGCCCGAGGCGGGCCGGGTGACCAAGCGCCGCGAACCCAAGACGTACCGCCACCCCGAACTCGACGAAAGGCTCCGGCGCGAGCGAACCCGTATCGAGGCGCGACTGACGAGTCTCGCCCGACGGGAGGGCGTACCGACGCCGGTGCTGTCGGACGTCGACGGACGCGAGTCGCGGCTCGAACTCGAGTACGTCGGCCGGGAGGACCTTCGAACGGCGCTCTCGCCGGAACGGGTCCGCGAGGTCGCCGGGCACCTCGCGCGGCTCCACCGGGCCGGGTTCGTCCACGGCGACGTGACGACGCGAAACGTCAGAGTCGGCCGTGCGGACGCGGACCGCAAGCACGACGGCACGAATCGAACGTCCCTCATCGACTTCGGGCTCGGCTACCACACCGACCACGTCGAGGACTACGCGATGGACCTGCACGTCTTCGACCAGAGCCTCGTCGGGACCGCCGACGATCCCGAACCGCTCCGGACGGCGCTGCGAGAGGGGTATCGCGAAGTCGGTGAGGAGCGCGTACTCGAGCGCCTCGCGGACGTCGAGGGGCGGGGCCGGTACGTCGACGGCCAGTAGCGCTCCTACTCGTCCCCACCGGAGTCGGTCGTCGTGTCGATCCCGAGCAGGTAGTTGCCGCCGCAGAAACACGTTGTCGCGTTCTGGAGCAGACCGAGTCCGGCGATCCCCGTGATTGCCGCGCGACTGCGTTTCCCGTTCCGGTAGGCTGCTGCGGCGACCGCGACCAACCAGATCCCGAGCACGCCTCGAGCGATGCGATCGAGTCCGCCGACGTTCCGTTCCATACGGATCGGTCGGCACGGTCGCGGTTAGCTGTGTCGCCAAACCGGGAGTCTCTTGGGGTGACCGCTCGAGCGAACGACCGATGAGCGACGTCCTCCTCACCGGCTACGAACCGTTCGGCGAGTTCGAGACCAATCCAGCCCGTCGGCTCGCGACACGACTCGACGGGACCGAGATCGGCGGGGCGAGCGTCGCGGGGGTCGAGCTCCCCGTCGTCTTCGACCGCGCGTCCTCCCGGCTCGAGGAGGCCGTCGGCGAACACGACCCTGAAATCGTCTGCGCGCTCGGACTGGCCGGAGGGCGGTCGACGCTCTCGCTCGAGCGCGTCGGGATCAACCTGCGGGACACCCGCGGGGTGGCGGACAACGAGGACCGCGAGGTCGTCGACGAACGGGTCGCGGCAGACGGACCCGACGCCTACTTCGCGACGCTCCCCTGCCGAGAGATGAAGGCGGCGATGTGCGACGCGGGCGTCCCGACGCGGCTCTCGACCGACGCCGGCACGCACTGCTCTGACTTCCTCCCACGACTGAAGTAGTGGGGTTCCTGCCACAGACGGGAGCCCACAACCGGGGGTTCGTAGGTCCCCTCCATCCGCGGTCCGGGAGNCTGACTTCCTCCCACGACTGAAGTAGTGGGGTTCCTGCCACAGACGGGAGCCCACAACCGGGGGTTCGTAGGTCCCCTCCATCCGCGGTCCGGGAGGGACCTGCGTTCAGAGCCGAGCCAGTACGGCTCCCGGTCGGGATAGCGGGCTTCATCTACCGCCACTACCGCCGTGGCGTGCATATCCTTACCCCGACCTCGGTATCCCTTCCCGGTCCGGATCGGGACACCAATCACTGGTACGTGTTCGCACGCCAAATTACTGTCGGATTCATCCCACGACTGAAGTCGTGGGCTTTCTCCTCGAACCGCTGTAACNCCAATCACTGGTACGTGTTCGCACGCCAAATTACTGTCGGATTCATCCCACGACTGAAGTCGTGGGCTTTCTCCTCGAACCGCTGTAACGACCTGCTGTACGCCGCGTGCCACCTCGTCGAGACGACCGACCGCGAGTTTCGGATCGGGTTTGTTCACGTCCCCTTCTCCCACGGGCAAGCGGCGGTCCGCGACGAGGGCGAACCGAGTGTGAGCCTCGAGGCGATGGAACAGGGGCTTCGCGTCGGACTCGAGGTCGCGGTCGACGACGGTTCCCCGAGGGATTCGGAGCCGCCGGCGTAGACGTCGATCGCTCGAGGACCGCGCCGACGTTCGGTTTCGTCGCAGGCTGCGCACACAATACTCTTAATCGTGGGCGACGTTCGGTCGCGCATGGCAGACAAGCCAAGCTCCGGAGAGGTTTTCGGCGTACCGTACAACTTCGATCGGCCGAGCATGGGTCGGATGCTCTCCTCGTACTGGCAGCCCGGTGAGGGGATGCTCGTCGAGAAGCCGTTCGGCGTCGGCTACACGCTGAACCTCGCGAACTGGCGTTCGTGGATCGTCGTCGCGATCGCCGGCGCGCTCCTCTGGCAGGAACAGCAGGGCGTCACCGAGGGAACGGAAGGCACCGAGGACGAGCCCGTCGAAGTCATCGTCGACGACGACTGATACGGATTGCTGTAACGATGTACCGGCGCAACCGCCGGTTCGGGTCGGGTTGCGCCGGAAATGACTTACAGTAAACCGTATGAGCCTCGCCGCGTGCGGACGGCTGGTCCGCCCGCAGTCGATTTCGTCCGAGCCGACCACGTGGTAGCAACGCGAACCCTTTTTCGATGGATCTCCGATATACGAGTATGGCATCGGACAGGAGAACCGTCTGGGAGTACGAGACGGTTCGTCCACCCCGCGCGGCGACGATGGAGGAGGCAAGCGACCCGAAGGAGCTGCTGAACGAACTCGGCCAGGACGGCTGGGAGCTCGTCAGTACGGTCGAGTACACTGGCGGCGGGACGAAGTTCCTCGTGTTCAAGCGACCGGCCGAGGGTGAGGGCGATGGGTGAAAGCGAAAACGCCGACGAGGACCAGATCAGCACCGGCGACACGATGCGCGAGCGAGCCGACGAGAGCAAGCTCAAGCTCTGGCTGCTCATCGGCGCGAACCGACAGTTCGTCACGGGCGTGCTCTCGGTAACGTTCTTCGGACTGTTCATGCTCGGGAGCTTCGTCGATCCGACGCTCTCGGATCTGCTCCAGGAGCGTGGCGTCATCGAGTCGCTGTACGCACAGATGATCGGCGCGCTGATCACCGGCGTCACCCTCGTCGTCACCATCAGCCAGCTGATCATCTCCCAGGAGAACGGGCCGCTCGGCGAGCAGCGCACGCGGATGAGCGAGACGATGGACTTCCGCGGGTACATCAAGGAGCTCACCGGGAAACCGGCGCCGGCCGATCCATCGGCGTTCCTCCGCGAGGTCATCGACGCGACTCAGGAGCGCGCCGAAACCCTCGAGAACGAGATGGAGTCGACCGACAACGACCAGCTCAGAGACGAGGTCGACGAGTTCGTCGACAGCATCACGGGCAACGCAGAAACCGTCCGAGAGAAGCTCGACGGCGCCAAGTTCGGGACGTTCGACGTCGTCTACGCCTCGATGGACTACAACTACTCCTGGAATATCTTCCAGATCGAACGCCTGCTCGCCGACCACGAGGACGACATCGACGAGGAGCAACGCGACGCCCTCGAGGACCTCCGAACCTCCTTCGCGATGTTCGGTCCCGCTCGAGAGCACGTCAAGACGCTGTACTTCCAGTGGGAACTCATCAACCTCTCGCGGTACATTCTCTACGTCGCGATCCCGGCGCTGCTGGTCTCGGGGATGATGCTGGCGTTCGTCGACACGGCGACGGTCACGGGACGGATCCTCGGCATCGAGACGCTGCTCTGGCTCGTCGGCATAACGTTTACCATCACGCTCGTGCCGTTCTTCCTGTTGACCTCGTACATCATGCGGATCGCGACGGTCGCGAAACGGACGCTGGCGATCGGCCCGCTGATCCTGCGGGACTCCCAGCGCTGATCGCAGCCGACGCGAACAGCGCTATTCGACCGACACGGACGTCCCTTTCTCGCCGGAACGGTAGATCGCGTCGATCACGCGCTGGACCGTCAGGGCATGTTCGGCGGTGTTCAGCGCCGGCGGTTCGCCCGTTTGTACGGCCTCGAGGAACCGCTCGTCGCTGCCCTCCCATCCGGTTCGGTCGAGCGAGCCGCCCGTCAGCGTCGAGTCGAAGAGGTGGTCGGTGCCCTGCGTGCCCGCCTGATACAGCGTCAGCTCCTCGCCCCCGAGCTCGAGCGCCGCGCCCGCCTCGGTTCCCCGAACGACGAAGTCGTTGGTTTCCTCCTGGTTCGCCGCCCAGGTGACCTCGAGCGAGATCGTCCGGTCGTCTTCACAGCGGATCATCGCCGTCGCCGAGTCCTCGACGTCGAACACCGCCTCGTCGGTCTCGTCGTACCAGTCGCCCGGATCGACGTAGTCGTCGCGGTGGCCGAACTCCGTGCGGGTGACCGCGAAGACCTCCTCGACGTCGGGGTAGTCCATCAGGTACAGCGCGTAGTCGATCGCGTGGACGCCGATGTCGACGACGGCGCCGCCACCCGAAAGCTCGCGGTTGGTGAACCACGAGCCGACGCCGGGGATGCCGCGTCGGCGGACGTAGTTCGCGTCGACGTGGGTGATCTCGCCGAAGAACCCCTCCGCCTGGTGGTCTTTGAACACCTCCGTCGCCGTCGAGACGCGGTTGTGGAAGTTGACCATACAGAACCCCTCCGACTCCACGGCCGCGTCGGCGATCCGTTCGGCGCTCTCGAGGTCGCTCGCCAGCGGCTTCTCACAGAAGACGTCGTACCCCCGTTCGAGGGCGGCGACGACCGCCTCCTCGTGGAAGGCGTTGGGCGTCGAGACCGCGACCGCGTCGAGATCCTCGGCGTCGTACATGGCCTCGAACCCCTCGTAGCTCGTCGCGCCGTAGGTCTCTGCGAACTCCTCGCGGGCCGGCTCGATCAGGTCGGCACCCGCGACAACCTCGTGGCCGAGCGTCTCGGCGTTGGTCGCGTGGGTCTGTCCCATAAATCCGAGCCCGACTACCCCGAGCCGGACGGTGTCAGTATTACTCACAGGCCGAGTAAATCAGTACACCGACGAAAGTGTTGCGAGTAGCGGTCGGTGGCGACGGGGTCGTCGCTCGCGTCGCGGGACCGACGAGGCTTTGACGCGCCTGAACGGTGGTTCGTACATGACCGTCCGATTCGTTACGGGCAACGAGGGAAAGGTCGCAGAAGCCCGCGACTACCTCGAGGGGATCGACACCGTCGAGCAGGTCGAGTACGACTACGCCGAACTCCAGAGCGACTCGCTCGAGGAGATCGTCACCCGCGGGGCCGAGGAGGCCTACGCCGAGCTCGGAAGCGAGGGGGCAGTGCTGGTCGACGACACGGGACTGTTCGTCGAGGCGCTCGACGGCTTTCCGGGCCCGTACTCGGCATACGTCGAGGACACGCTCGGAATCGAGCGAGTCTGGCGGCTCGCGAGCGAGGAGGAGAGCAGGCGGGCCCGGTTTCGGACGGTGCTTGCCTACGCCGACGAGGAGCGCACGGAGACGTTCGAGGGTGCGGTCGCGGGCACCCTGGTCGCTCCCCGAGGTGAGGACGGGTTCGGCTACGATCCGATCTTCGAGTACAACGGGAGGACGTTCGCCGAGATGGACACCGAGGAGAAAAACGCCATCTCCCACCGCGGGCGGGCGCTCGAGGCGTTCGCCGAGTGGTACGGCGGACGGTAGCTGACGAGTTCGCGTCCTGCGGCCGGGCAGTCGAACTCCCGTCCGCGACGGGACGAACGACCGAGCCCTCGAGACTCCGTTACCCCTCGACGCCGACACTCCGTTGTGTCGACCACTACCGATTAGTACAACGGAGCGGTAGCCACACCTATGAGAGCGCCAGCACCCGATTCCCGTCCGGTAGCGCTAACGGTCGCGGGCAGCGACTCCGGCGGCGGCGCAGGGATTCAGGCCGATCTCGCGACGATGGCCGCCCACGGCGTCTTCGGCACGTCGGCGATCACCGCAGTCACCGCCCAGCACACCCGCGGCGTCGAGTCGTCGTTCGTGCTTCCCCTCGAGGAAGTCGAAGCCCAGCTCGAGGCCGTCACCGGCGACTTCGCGGTCGGTGCGGCGAAGACGGGGATGCTCGCGACCACCGAGATCGTTCGGCTGGTCGCCGACCGCGCTCCCGAGTTCGAGTTCCCGCTGATCGTCGACCCGGTCATGGTCGCGACCTCGGGCGATCGATTGCTCGAGGCCGAGGCCGAGCGCGCCTACGCGGATCTCCTGAGCGAAGCGACGCTCGCGACCCCGAACGCCGACGAGGCCGAGGTGCTGTCGGGAGTCGAGGTGACCGACGCCGAGAGCGCCCGCGAGGCCGGCGAGGCGATCCTCGAGACGGGCGTCGACGCCGTCCTCGTGAAGGGCGGGCACGTCCCCGGCGAGACGGTCCGGGACCGACTCGTCACCGCAGGGGAGGTCAGGACGTTCGAACACCCGCGGGTCGGCACCGAGGCGACCCACGGCTCCGGCTGCACGCTGGCCGCGGCAATCACCGCCCGGCTGGCGACGGGTGAGTCCCTCGAGTCGGCTGTCGAGGGCGCGACCGACTTCCTTGCACGGGCAGTCCGGTACTACTCCAACGTCGGCGAGGGCCACGGCGCAGTCAACCACGCCGTCGACCTGCGGAACGCGGCCGCCCGCGAGCCGACCGCCGAGGCGGTCCAGCGAGTCGTCGACCGGTTCGTCGATCGCGACGTCTCGCGGCTCGTCCCCGAAGTCGGCATGAACGTCGTCGGTGCGACCCCCTACGCCGAATCGCCCGCCGAGACGGCCGCCGTCGAGGGGCGGATCACGCGCACGCTCGAGGGGGTCCACCCGAACCGCGGAGTTCGCTTCGGCGCCTCGAGCCACCTGGCCGACGTTCTGCTGGCGGCCCGCGAGTCCGCGCCGGAGCTGCGATTCGCAGTGAACTGCCGGTTCGACGACGAGATCGAGGATGTACTCGAGGAACTGGACTTGATCATCGTCGAGAACGGGGACAGCAGCGAACCGCTCGACGGCGTCTTCGCCGACCGCGAGGCGTCGCCCGTCGCGGTGATCACTCGCGCCGACGTCGGGCGGGAGGCGACGACAAAGCTCGTCGCCGAGGATGCCGAGACGCTGGCGGATCGGACACTCGAGCTGTGCGATCGACTCGAGTGAGCCGGAACAGAATTACGCCCCGTCGGCGGTCTCGAGCGCGTACAGATCCCCGCTTCCGAACGGGCCACCGAACGCGACCGCGTAGAGCGTGTCGCCGACGGCCGCCACGTTCCCGTCGACGCGGAGCTCCTCGGCGTGCCACCGGACCGTGCCGTCGGATTCGACCGCGAACAACCCCTCGTTGGGCGTGCCGACGTAGACGCCGTCGGCGACGGCGATGGGCTGGCCGCGGGTGAGCCCCGTCGAGAGCTCCCACAGCTCCTCGCCCGACTCGAGGTCGAGACAGACCGTACGCGGGCCATTTCCGCTCGGAAGGTAGACCTGTCCGTGGGCGACGGTTGGCGTAACACCTCCGCTGCCGCGACGGTCGTAGCTCCAGCCCGTCGATCCGTCCTCGCGGTCGAGCGCCTCGAGGCGACCGTCGCCGTCGCAGACGAGCACGACGTCCTCCGCGACGACGGGCGCCGCCCGGTGGTCGTCGAGGTCGTCGCGCGTCCAGACCGTCTCGCCGTCGGCGACCGCGGCCGCGCCCTCGGCACTCGAGGAACTCGCCGTGTACGCCGTGCCGTCGGCGACCGCCAGCGCGTGCGGGTGCGGGGCGTCCGCGCTCCAGTTGCGGGCGCCCGTTTCGACGTCGAGCGCGAGGACGCCGCCCCCGCCGATCGCGTACAGGTGGTCCGTCGTCAGCACGGACGAGCCGTAGCGGACGAACGCGTCGTCGTTCGTCCACAGCTCCTCGCCGTCGTCGGCATCGAGGGCGTACGTTCCGTTGTCGGAGCTGACGTAGACCACGTCTCGAGCGAGCGACGGGATCGACCGAACGCCTGCAGCCGGGTCGGCCTCGTACTTCCAGCGGTGCTCGTCGGGGAAGGTCTGGCAGACGACGTCGCCGGAACCGGTTCCGAAGTAACAGCGGTCATCGGCGACCGCGACGCCCCCGCCGCCGAACGCGGTGTCGATGCCGGCGCCGTCCCGAGTGAGTCGAGTCGCCGCGAGTTCCGCCTCGAGCAGTTCGGCGTCGGGGTTGTATCCAGTGTTCGCAGCATCGAACCCCTCGCTCGGCCAGGCGTTCGTTCCGTCGGTCAGCGGGGCGGGATCGCGGTCGTCGATCGAACCCGCATCGGAGAAGCGGGTCTCGAGCGACGACGTACAGCCCGCGAGCGCCGACGCGATCGAGGCGCCGACAATCGAGCGGAGGAGGGGGCGACGGTTAATGTCAGAGTATTATTTTCTTCTGTATTGAAGCTTCGTCCGAGAAGTGGGCTCGACCGACGACGGAGAATCTGCCCGCTGGCGTAGAATTATGGGAACGGCGGACCCTCTCGAGGTATGGTCGAGAACCCGTTCGACGTCGAGATCCGCGTCGGCGACGTACTCGAGGCCGAGTCGTTTCCCGAGGCGAACAAGCCGAAGATGACCAAGCTGTGGATCGATCTCGGCGACGAGGGCGGCGAGATCCAGTCCGCAGCGCAGCTGGATCACCACTACGACCCCGACGAGCTCGAGGGGCGACGGGTGCTGTGTGCGACGAATCTCGGCTCGGTCCGGATCGCGGGGTTCAAATCCGAGGCGCTGACCGTCGGCGTCCCGGACGAGGAGGGGTATCCGATCCTCGTCGAGCCCGATCGAGAGAAAGAGGTCCCGATCGGCGGGTTGCTGTTCTGAACCGACGCTTCATCTTCGAGTCGAGCGACCGTTCGGAGTAAAAATATACGTCTCGCTAGGATTACTTGCCGTATGGACGATCCGCCGCCGCCCGGGGGCACGAACATCGAGGGCGAGTCGCCACAGGCCGAACCGGCGATCGAGACCGACGAGGCGACGATCACCGACGACGCCGAACTCGAGCGAACGCTCGGACTCTCCGGCGGGCTCGCGATCGGTATCGGGACGATGATCGGCGCCGGAATCTTCGTCTTTCCCGGGCTGGCGGCCGGCCGTGCGGGCCCCGCCGCGGCAGCCTCCTTCGCTATCGGGGCGGTCGTCGCCCTGCTGGTCGCGCTGCCGGCATCCGAACTCGCGACGGCGATGCCGAAAAGCGGCGGGGGATACTACTTCATCTCCCGCGGGCTCGGTACCCTCGCCGGAGCCGTCGTCGGCCTCTCGCTGTGGTTCGGACTGGTGTTCGCGACGGCGTTCTATCTCGTCGGCTTCGGCTACTACGCGGTCGACACGCTCGCGGAACTCGGCGTCGCCATCGGCGAAGGATTGGTCATCCCGCTAGCGTTGCTGTTCGGCGCGGGGTTCATCGTCCTCAACGTGACGGGAACCGAGAACGCGGCGAAGCTCCAGAACGGGATCGTCGCGCTCCTGCTCTCGATTTTGTTCGTCTTTCTCGCGTACGGTGGACTCGACGCGGTCGGACTGGTCGGCGAGCCGACCGCACCCGAGCAGTTCGTCCCGTTCGGCACGATGCCGATACTGACGACGGCCGCCCTCGTGTTCACCTCGTACCTCGGCTTCGCGCAGGTAGCGACCGTCGCCGGGGAAATGAAAGACCCCGGCCGAAACCTGCCGCTGGCGATGGTCGGGTCGGTGCTGATCGTCGGGGTGCTCTACGTCGCGACGATCTTTATCGCGACGAGCGCGTTCGGCAGCGAGCAGCTCGCGGGGTTCGGCGAGACCGCGATGGTCGAGGTCGGGCGCCACTACCTCGGCGCCGTCGGCGCGTTCGCGATCGTCTTCGGCGGCCTGCTCGCGACGATGTCGAGCGCCAACGCGTCGGTACTGAGCACGTCGCGGGCCATCTACGCCGTCTCGAAGGACGCCCTGTTACCGCGGGGAGCGAGCCGCATCAACCTCCGCTACGGGACGCCCCACGTCGCGCTCGGGATGGCCGGCGGGCCGATTCTCGTCCTGACGGCGACGGGTCGCGTCGAGTTGCTTGCCGAAGTCGCCTCGTTTCTCCACCTCCTGATGTACGGGCTGCTCTGCGTCGCGTTGATCGCGCTGCGCCGAAACGAGCCGGAGTGGTACGACCCGGACTTCCGGGTCCCGGGGTACCCCGTCGTCCCGGCGCTGGGCGCGCTCGCGAGCTTCGCGCTGATCGGGTTCATGCAACCGACCTCGCAGCTCGTCGGTATCGGCATCATGATCGCGACCGCGGGCTGGTACGTCTACTACGCCCGCGACGTCGAACTCAAAGGTTCACTATGACACGCATACT
>NZ_AOIB01000004.1 GCF_000337675.1 Natronococcus amylolyticus DSM 10524
TCAGAGATGTGTATAAGAGACAGAGTACGAGGCGCGCGCCACCGACGCGCTCGAGGATCTGGCAGCGGAGTTCGGGGCGGACGAGGGAACCGCCGACTACCGCCTCGTGTTCACACACGACCGGAAGCAAACCTTCGATCGGATCGCAGCGGAGACGAGGTCCGAGGCGTACGCCATTCCGGGTGCAACTGGCCCGATCGATCGGCTGCTCGTGGCCCTGACGGGCGACGTCGCCGTCGAACGGATCGTCTCGTTCGTCGCGGAACTGATCGGCGAGCGGGAGATCGACGTCACGCTCTTTCTGGCGACCGGCGACGAACCCGCGGGTCGCAAACTGCTCGAGGCAGCCGCAGTTCCTCTCGCCGATCGCGGGATCGACGTAAGAACCGAACTCGCCGTCGACGGACCGCCGCTCGAGGCACTCCTCGAGGCGACGACCGGCCACGACGCCGTCGTGATGGGCGAGCGGGCGCCGTCGCTGCTGACGCTCGCCTTCGGCGAGGACGCCGAACGCGTCGCGGCCGAGTCGGTCGGGCCGGTGCTCGTCGTCCGGAACGTCGAGGAGGACGAGTCGGAAAACGAGGGGTAATCGGATTTGGACGCGGACTCGAGCCGGATCAGGGGGACTCGTCGGACCCCTCGACGTCGTCCGTCGAGGCGGACTCGTCGCCAGCCGTGTCTTCGTCCCCCGCTCCCTCCGTTCCCTCGAGGTACTCGCCGCGAATCACGAGCACCGGATCGACGGTTTCCCTGGCCAGTCTCTTCGCTCGGTCCTTGAAGACGTACCGACGAACCGACGGCCGGCTCTCGCCGACGACGAGCAGGTCGTGATCGGCCGCGGCCTCGAGGATCGCCCGCGTCGGCGAGCCGTCCACGACGAGGGAGGTGTCGATCCGCTCGCGGGCGACGCCGGTGGCGACGAGTTCGTCGACGGCGGCCTCGAGGAGTTCGGTCCGACGCGTTCGCTCGTCTTCGTCGGCGACGTGGAGGAACGTCACCTCGAGGTCAGTGTTCGCGAGTACCGCACCCAGAAACCGGGCGATGTACTCGAGGTTGACGTCGCCCCGGACCGCAACGAGCACTCGCTCGAGAACCGGGGCGGGGTTGACCAACAGGATCGCGTCGCAGTCGGTTTCGACGGCGACGCGCTCGAAGGTCTTCAACCGATCGTGGGTAAAGACGCTCCTCGACGAGACATCGAGGCAGCCGGCGTCCTCGAAGACGGCGTGAAGCTCGTCGAGTTCGGCGCGGACGCGCGAGCCGTACCGGTCGCGGGCCTGGTCGGTCCCGGTCTGTTCGGGGAGTTCGCGGTAGCCCAACAGGACGACCGGAACCGACGCGAGCACGTCGATCACCGTCCGCGGGACGCTTTCGCCGCCGAGGACGTCGACCGGCACCAGTACGCGGTGGTCGGGAACAGCCATTGGCGGGACGTGATAGCGTACGTCAGGGAGCCTAATAGACCTCCGTAGCGACGGCCATGACAGTCATCGCCTCACCACGGTCGGCGATCACTTCCGCCGCGGATCCCGCAGGGTTTTTGCGGTGGAGAGCCAGGCTCCGCGTATGACCGAGGCGACGGGGATCGTGGGGGAGTTTCTCTCGCTCAAGGAGGAGACGGAGGCCGACCTGCTGGCGATGCAGTGTGGCGACTTCTACGAATTTTTCGCGGCGGACGCCGAGACCGTCGCCGACGAACTGGATCTCAAGGTGTCCCAGAAGTCCTCGCACGGCTCGTCGTACCCGATGGCGGGGGTCCCGCTCGACGATCTGACGCCCTATCTCAAGGCGCTGGTCGAGCGCGGCTACCGGGTCGCCGTCGCCGACCAGTACGAGACCGACTCCGGCCACGCCCGCGAGATAGTCCGCGTCGTCACGCCCGGCACCCTGCTCGAGACCAGCGACGCCGACGCACAGTACATGGTTGCGATCGTCGCGGACTCGAGCGCTCGCGGCGACGACCCCGCGTACGGTCTCGCGTTCGCCGACGTGACGACCGGACGCTTTCTCGTCGCCGAAGCCGAGGACGCCGACGAGGCGCTGACGGAACTGTACCGGTTCGACCCCGTCGAGGTGCTGCCGGGTCCCGAGGTCCGGAGCGACGACGACCTGCTCGGACTGGTTCGCGAGCGCCTCGAGGCGACGCTGACCCTCCACGAGACCGAGGCCTTCGCGCCCAAACGGGCGAGCCACGCGGTCCGCGAGCAGTTCGGCGACGGCACCGTCGATCGCCTCGGCGTCGGCGAGTCCGCCGTTGCGGCCGCGGGCGCCGTCCTCGAGTACGTCGAGGAGACGGGAGCCGGCGTGCTGGCCTCGATGACCCGCATTCAGGCCCACCGCGGCGACGATCACGTCACCCTCGACGCGACCACCCAGCGCAACCTCGAGCTGACCGAAACCATGCAGGGCGAGCGCGAGGGATCGCTGTTCGCGACGATCGACCACACCGCGACCAGCGCGGGCGGCCGGCTGCTCAAGGAGTGGCTCCAGCGGCCGCGGCGATCGCTCGAGGTCCTCGAGCGCCGCCAGGAGAGCGTCGGTGCGCTGTCGACGGCCGCGCTGGCTCGCGACGAGATCGGGGACGTTCTCGGCGAGGCGTACGACCTGGCACGGCTGGCCTCGAAGGCAAGCCACGGCAGCGCCGACGCGCGGGATCTGGTCGCGGTTCGTGAGACGCTGGCCGCGCTGCCGGCGGTCGCCGACGTCGTCGCCGCGAACCCGGACCTCGCCGACTCGCCGCTCGCCGAAATTCTCGAGCGTCCTGATCGAGACGCTGCCCGCGAGCTTCGCGAGACCCTCGAGGACGCTATCGCCGACGAGCCCCCGTCGACGGTAACCCAGGGCGAGCTGTTCCGGTACGGGTACCACGAGGACCTCGACGAAGTAATCGAGCGCCACGAAGAAGTCCGGGAGTGGCTCGAGGGCCTCGCCGATCGGGAGAAACGCCGGCACGGCTTGAGCCACGTCACCGTCGACCGGAACAAGACCGACGGCTACTACATCCAGGTCGGCAAGTCCGCGGCCGACGGCGTTCCCGACCACTACGAGCAGATCAAGACGCTGAAGAACTCCAAGCGGTTTACGACCGACGAACTCGAGGAGAAAGAACGCGAGATGCTGCGTCTGGAGGAGCGCCGCGGCGACCTCGAGTACGAGCTGTTCGAGGAACTCCGCGAGGACGTCGCTACGCGCGCCGAGCTCCTGCAAGACGTCGGCCGGGCACTCGCGACCGTCGACGCGCTGGCGAGCCTGGCGACCCACGCCGCAGAGAACCGATGGGTGAACCCCGCGCTGCACGAAGGGGATCGCCTCGAGATCGAGCAGGGTCGCCATCCCGTCGTCGAGCAGACGACCGAGTTCGTTCCCAACGACGTCCGTCTCGACGACGACCGGGGCTTTCTCGTCGTCACTGGTCCCAACATGTCCGGCAAATCGACGTACATGCGCCAGGTCGCCGCCATCGGCCTGCTGGCCCAGATCGGGAGCTTCGTCCCCGCGAAGAGCGCCGAGATCGGGCTGGTCGACGGGATCTTCACCCGCGTCGGCGCCCTCGACGAACTCGCGCAGGGACGCTCGACGTTCATGGTCGAGATGAGCGAACTCTCGAACATTCTCCACACGGCTACCGAGGAATCCCTGGTCGTCCTCGACGAGGTCGGTCGCGGAACCGCGACCTACGACGGCATCTCGATCGCCTGGGCCGCCACGGAGTACCTCCACAACGAGGTCCGGGCGAAGACGCTGTTTGCCACCCACTACCACGAACTAACGGGGCTGGCCGATCGACTTCCTCGAGTGGCCAACGTTCACATCGCGGCCGACGAGCGCGACGGCGACGTCACCTTCCTGCGGACCGTCCGCGACGGCCCCACGGATCGCAGCTACGGGATCCACGTCGCCGATCTCGCGGGCGTACCAGAACCCGTCGTCGACCGCTCCCGTGACGTCCTCGAACGCCTGCGCGAGGAGAAGGCGATCGAGGCGAAAGGCGGCGCTTCGAGCGAGCCCGTCCAGACGGTGTTCGACGTCTCGAGCGGCCAGTTCAGGGGTGCGGCCAACACCGACGGCGGATCGCCCAAATCGCATGCCGAGGGCGACGACGCGGGAGCGCTCGACGCCGAAACCAAGCAGGTGCTCGAGGATCTCGAGAGCGTCGACGTGAACGAAACCTCGCCCGTGGAGCTCCTCTCGAAGGTACAGGAGTGGCAACGGACTCTCGAGAAGTAGCGCGATGGCGTCCACTTCTAGTTCTCGATTTCCTCACTATCGGTTGTATTCACTCCCTGCCTGACTAGTAGCAACCCCCCACAATCAGATATATTGAAATACATTTATTAGCTACTGGATATTCAGTGATTGTAAGAGAGGTGGAACGGGTGCTACGAAATCTACTGATAGTCGACGACAATCCAGCTGACGTCAGATACACGGAAGAGATGCTGAAGGAAGCGGGGGTGGAGAGCGATCGACACGTCGTGAAAGACGGTGTCGAAGCACTGCGGTTTCTCCGCCAGCGCGGCGAGTACGCCGACGCGCCGCGTCCGGATCTGGTTCTGCTTGACTGGCATCTCCCGCGGAAAAACGGCCGGGAAGTGTTAGGCGAATTACGGGCCGACGGGCGTCTCGCCGACGTTCCGGTGGTCGTAATGACGGGGTCGCGACTCGAGGTGGAGTCACTCCGGACCGAATCCGAGGGAGCGGACACCTACGCCGTCAAGCCCCTCGAGGCCGACGAGCTACGGCAGTTCGCCGAACGACTGGGTGGCGCTCGGCGGCTCGCATAGCACGAATTACGACGCGCGAGCGGGTTCCGTCGTCTCCGACTCGTCGCCCGAACTCCGTGCCGGTCCGTCGGTGTGGTAGCCGCCGACGACGACGTTGATCGTCGCGCCGACGAGCAGGACGAGAGCGTTGCCGTAAAGCCAGACGAGCAACAGGATCACCGCCCCGAGCGTTTCGTAGGTACCGACGGTGTCGACGAGGCCGACGTAGATCCCGAAGACGACCTCAAGCAGGACCCAGCCCGCCGCGGCGACGAGCGTTCCCGGCAGGGCCTCACGAACGCCGATATCGGGGTCGGGGAAGACGTAGTACATGGGGAAGAACGCCATCGAGAGGCCGGCGAGCAACGCGAGCGGGGAGAGCGCCTCGACGAGCGTGCTGTCGACCGTGGCCAGCGTCGCCGCGACCGCGCCGGCGCCGACGGTCGCGATCAGGATGACGGTGAAGACGACGACGCCGTCGAGCAGCTTTTCGGCGAACGAGCTCTCTCCGCCGCCGTAGAGTTCGTCGAACGCGGTGTTGAGTCCGCGGAAGATCCGAAGCATCCCCCACAGCAGGGAGGCGACCCCGATGAGCGACGCGCCGGCGCGCTCGGAGGCGTGGGTCAGCGCCTCGAACACCAGCCCTTCACCGGCGGGGCTCAGATGCTGACGGGCCAGCACCGTGATCTGCTCGGTCAGGTAGTCGTTGCCGACCGCGCCGACGACAATGAACAACAACAGCAGGAGCGGGAGAATCGAGAGGAACGCGGCGTGGGCGATGCTGCCAGCCATGAACGTCACGTTGTGCTCGCGGATCACGCTCGCGACGTCTCGAGCGACGGAGCCAGCCCGTCGCAGGTCCATACCGAACGAACGACGCCTGACTCAAAAAGATCGGAGCCGGAAGCTGCCGCGGCCGTCACGATCCTCACGATCCCGGCGGACCGAGCGGAGCGACGTAGTCCGAAACGTGGGCGCTACAGGAGCAGCAGGATCAAGCCGTAGCCGACCGACCCCGCTGCGAACGCCCAGAACCGACTCTCCTGGGTTCGGGGGAGCTCGTCCTTGATCGCGTTGAAGACGATATCGCCGGTCAGCAGACCGAGCAAAACGGTGAACGCGGCGTCACCGATCGTGTAAACCGCGCCGAGACCGGCACCGAGCAACACCGCGGCCGCGAGTACCCACCGCCCGATTCGTCGGTAAGCCTCCCGGTGGTGCTGCTCCATCGCCGCATCGTTGCCGAACAGGTGCAGCGCCATCGCGACCGCGAACAGCACGTCGCTCTCGGTGCCGGTCTCCCCCTGAACGAGCACGTACCCGATAAACGCGTTGTAAACGACGAATCCGCCGACGTGGATCCAGAAGACGGGCTCGTCAGTGAACGGACCTAGTTCGTGTTCGAACTCCCGGGAGCGCGAAATCGCGGCCAGTCGCTCGAGCCCGTAGAACAACGCCAGCCCGACGAACGCGAGCCCGTAGATGTGGTGGCCAGCGAGCGAACCGACGAGGAGGTCGATGCCCTCGAGGGAGTCCCGACGGCCGTCGAGTTCGGGAAACAGGTGGAGGAAGGCGTAGACGATCGAGACGCCGCCGGCAGCCGAGAGCAGGCCGTGGCGCGATCGGCCGCTCGAGACGGACAACCGGTTGGGAAGGAGGTGGACGAGCGCAACTGCGACGACGAGCACCGCAACGAGGAGCGAGTCGCCGTCGACGAGCGCGAGGCCGGTGAGCATCGGTTGCGGGTTGGACACACAGCGTGCTCGTTCTTTCGCTACGAGCGCCGCCTGCGCCGCGGATGCGGCGAGTGTAACTACTTTCGCTCCGGACGCGTAAGACCTAACCAGCCGCTGTGAGTACGCGTTACTGATGATCCGCGGACGCGGCCGAAGCCTCGAGCGCGCCGATTTCGGACCACCACAATGAGCGACGACACCACTACCCCGGAGGGGACCGACATCCGCCAGCTCGACGAGGACACCGTCGCCAGGATCGCCGCCGGCGAGGTCGTCGAACGGCCCGCCAGCGCGGTCAAGGAGCTCCTCGAGAACAGTCTCGACGCCGACGCCGACAGCGTCGACGTCACCGTCGAGGCGGGGGGGACCGAGCTGATCCGGGTTGCCGACGACGGCTACGGGATGAGCGAGGCCGACCTCCGGACCGCGGTCCGCCAGCACACCACGAGCAAGATCGCCGGCCTCGAGGACCTCGAGTCGGGCGTCGCCACCCTCGGATTTCGTGGCGAGGCCCTCCACACCATCGGCTCGGTCTCGAAGCTGACGATCAGGAGTCGGCCGCGCGAGGCCGACGGCGCCGGCACCGAACTCGTCTACGAGGGCGGCGACGTCGTCTCGGTCGAACCGACGGGCTGTCCCGCCGGAACCGTCGTCGAGGTCACGGACCTCTTCTACAACACCCCCGCGCGCCGGAAGTTCCTCAAGACGACGGCGACCGAGTTCGCCCACGTCAACCGGGTCGTCACCCGGTACGCACTCGCGAACCCCGACGTCGCGGTCTCGCTGACCCACGATGGCCGCGAAGTGTTCGCGACGACGGGCCAGGGCGACCTGCAGGCGGCCGTCCTCTCGGTGTACGGCCGCGAGGTCGCCTCCGCGATGATCCCCGTCGAGGCCGACGGTGACGAGCTCCCCGTCGGTCCGCTCGAGTCCGTCTCAGGACTCGTCTCTCACCCCGAGACGAACCGCTCGAGCCGCGAGTACCTCGCGACGTACGTCAACGGCCGAGCCGTCTCGGCCGACGCCGTCCGCGAGGGGATCATGGGCGCCTACGGCACCCAGCTCGGCGGCGATCGCTACCCCTTCGTCGTGCTCTTTCTCGACGTTCCCGGCGAGGCCGTCGACGTCAACGTCCACCCCCGAAAGCGGGAGGTGCGCTTCGACGACGACGACGCCGTCCGCCGACAGGTCGACGCGGCCGTCGAGTCGGCGCTGCTCGAGCACGGCCTGCTTCGCTCGGGTGCACCCCGCGGCCGGTCGGCGCCGGACGAGGCCCGGCTCGAGCCCGGTGGCTCGGGCTCGGGTTCAGGGGGACGGCCGGCCGCTGCGGGCCCGGGACAGCAGGACTCGAGTTCCTCGAGCGAGCGGCCGACGTCTCGAGAGGGCGACGCCGAGGCATCCGACGGCGAGTCGGACGATACCGACGCAGTTGACTCGCAAGCGGCCGACGCCGAACCGGCCCCAGCGTCGCCGGATTCGGACGAGGGGGCGCGAACGGACGACGCTCGAGCGACCGACTCGACCGACGACGGGAGCCCGACGACCGACGACGCCGAAGACGTCACCGCGGACGCGCCTCGCGATTCGTCCACGGCGGGCGCCGAAACGGCAGTCGAGCAGAACAACCAGGTAGCCGAACCGACGACCGATCCCGACTCGAGTTCGGACGGCTCCGCACGTCGAGACGAGGCTGACTCGAGCCGTCGCTTTTCCGGACCGACCGAGCAGCGAACGCTCGGCGGCGAGGCCGCCAACGGCGAGGTCTCCGAGTTCGACTCGCTGCCCTCGCTGCAGGTGCTGGGTCAGTACCGGGACACGTACTTCGTCTGTGAGTCCCCGGACGGGCTCGTCCTGATCGACCAGCACGCCGCCGACGAGCGGGTCAACTACGAGCGACTGCGCGAGGCCTTCGCCGACGATCCCGCCGCCCAGTCGCTGGCCTCGCCCGTCGAACTCGAACTCACCGCCGCGGAGGCTGAGGCCTTCGAGAGCTACCGGGAGGCGCTCACAAGGTTGGGTTTCCACGCGAATCGGACCGACAACCGCACCGTCGCCGTGACGACCGTTCCCGCGGTGCTCGAGGAGACCCTCGAGCCCGAACGGCTGCGTGACGTCCTCACCTCGTTCATCGAGGGCGACCGGGAGGCCGGCGCGGAGACGATCGACGCGCTGGCCGACGAGTTCCTCGGCGACCTCGCGTGTTACCCCTCGATCACGGGCAACACCTCGCTGACCGAGGGCTCGGTCGTCGACCTGCTCGCCGCGCTCGACGACTGCGAGAACCCCTACTCGTGTCCGCATGGTCGACCCGTGATCGTCCGTCTCGAGGAGGGCGAGATCGAGGAGCGCTTCGAGCGGGACTACCCCGGCCACCACGGCTGACTCTCCTCCGCGACCGATCGTCGCCATGCACTCGAGGACTTGCCCGACGTCACCTCCTCGAGCAGAAAGTACTTATATTTATACCTGAATAAATATAGCGTTGAAAAATGAGTGTGGTACTCATAGCCATCGGGTGGCTGGTGGTGCTCTGCCTGTACCTCGGCTTTTTCATCGGGATGAGCGTTCCCGAGAACGATCGTCGGGAACCCGACTACGCACAGCGTCGTCGCGGTTCTCGGTAGCGTCGCCAGCCGACCGTCCACGTCGTCGGCGCCCGCGCCTCGAGCGTAGTCGGTGACGACGCGACTCCCTGCCAGAACTTTCCAAAATTCGATCGCTGCCGCAGATAGTTTATCCCGTTTCGATCACCGGTTCCACAACTATTACATTACTAACCATGATCGACTTTTGTGTCGCTATGACACGATATGCAAAAACACGACGGCGGGTACTGCAGGGCATTACGGCGGCGGGACTGTCGGTCGGAATGATAGGGGCTGGAAGCGCCGGTTCGTCGACGACCTACGTCGTCACCGGTGGCTCGAGGGGTCGGCTCGAGGACGCCGGCTTCTCGGTCACGCGCGAACTCGCGGACGGGTCGGTTTCGATCGTCTCCGGGCCGGCGGACGCCGAGGACGACCTGGATTCGGTATCGGGCGTCAGCGGAGTAACCGAGAACTTCGAGGTCGAGTTCGCTGACCCCGTCGAGCGCGCCGAACCGCAGACGACCGACGACGCCGCGTTCACCGAAAAGCAGTGGGACAAGGAGATCACCGACACCTTCGAGGCTCACGACTACGCCACCGGTGAGGGAACTCGGATCGTCATTGCCGACACGGGCGTCGACGGCACGCATCCGGATCTCGAGGACAACTTCAACGAGGAGCTAAGCGTCTCGTTCGTCAACGAGGGCGAGGAGGCCCCTCATATCGGCGATAGTGGTGACCACGGAACCCACGTCGCCGGGACCGCAGCGGCGACGGGTGATGTCGGCGTCACTGGAACCGCTCCCGACGCGGAGATCGTCTCGGTTCGAGTCCTCGGTCCGGATAGCAGCTCCTTCGCCGACATTCTCGCCGGGGCGGAGTACGCCGCCACTATCGGTGCCGATGTCGCAAACTATAGTCTCGGTGCCGCCCCCCAACCCGCCGAGGCGAACAGCGAGGGACTTCGCGTCGCGGTCCAGCAGGTGATGCAGGACGTCGCCCGACGCGGGACGCTCTCGACCACGTCTGCTGGCAACGACGCAGTAGACCTCCAGCAGGGACAGTCCCGTTGGGAGATTACCGACGACGACGGCGAGGTGGTCGACGTGATCTACGACAATTGGCACTATCTGCCAGGTACCGTTCAGGGAGCGGTGACCGTCTCCGCGAGCGGCCCCGACGACGGGCTCTCCTCGTACTCGAACTACGGGACGAACGCGATCGAGGTCGGCGCACCCGGTGGGGGTCGAGCGGATCCCAACGAGAACGAGGAGGAGGACCTCGTATACTCCACCGTTCCAGGCGGCTACGCCTGGTTCGCCGGTACCTCGATGGCAGCCCCACAGGTCGCGGGCCTCATCGCCCTCGTTCGCGAACTCGAGCCCGAGATGAACGCCAATCAGGTCGAGAACAACATCGCCCACGGCGCAGAGCTGGTCAACGGGCAAAGCAGCCCCGAGTTCGGTGCCGGACGCATCAACGCGTTGAACACGGTCCAGCGAATCTGATCGGTTCCAGGCCGGCTCTTTTCGTTCGGCAACGGTAGGTGACTCGAGCCCGTACCCCGAGCCATGCGCGAACTCGACGGCTCGGACGCCGGCGGGCAGTTCCTCCGGACCGCACTCACGCTGTCCGTGCTCGAGAACGAGCCCGTTCGGCTGGAGCACGTCCGCGGCGACCGACCGAATCCGGGACTGGCGAACCAGCATCTGGCCGTCCTCGAAACGCTCGCCGCGGTCACCGACGCCGAGGTTTCGGGTGGCGAACTGGACGCAGAGACGGTCGAGTTCGAGCCCGGCCGCTCGAGTACGGGTGGACTCGAGGGCGGGTCCTACGCCGTCGACATCGGCACGGCCGGCAGCGTGACACTGCTGTTCGATGCACTTCTGCCGCTGGCGACGGTCCTCGAGGCGCCACTGTCGGTGACCGCGACGGGCGGAACGGACGTCGAGTGGTCGCCGCCGCTGGACTACCTCCGACAGGTCAAGCTCCCCCTGCTCGGCGCACACGGGCTCGTAGCGTCCTGTGAGGTCGATCGCCGTGGGTTCTACCCCAACGGCGGAGGACGAGCGACGCTTCGGATCGCCCCCTCGAGTCTCGAGCCCTTGGCGCTCGAACGGCGCAGCGAGCTCGAGGGCGTCCGACTCTACTCGACCGAATCGGCGTCGCTCGCGGATCAGGACGTCGCCCACCGCCAGCTCGAGGGGGCCCTCGAGCGACTCGACCTCGCGGGCGCCGACCGAAACGTCGACGACGGGAGCAACGAGGACGATCAGCTCGAGGTTCTCGAGCGTCAGGAGCGAACCGCCGAGAGCCCCTCGCCGGGATCCGCGCTCGTGATCAGGGTCGATCATGGCACGGGAATCGCCGGGTTCGACGCGCTGGGTGAGCGAGGCAAACCAGCCGAGCGCGTCGGCGAGGACGCCGCCGACGCGGCGAACCGGTTCCTCGAGGGGGACGCGCCCGTCGACCGCCACATGGGCGATCAGCTCCTGGTCTTTCTCGCGCTCGCAGGGGGACGGGTGCGGATCCCGCGGGTGAGCGACCACGTCGAAACCAGTCGGGCGCTGCTCGAGGCGTTCGGCCGGGAGATCGACCTCGAGCGTCGCGAGGAGGGTGCCGTCGTCTCGCGGTCCCCCGATCCGCCGTAGCGTCGAACGACACACCTTAACCGCAGCCGGTCGATCACCCGCACATGACCGTTGCAGCGAGTACCGATGGGAGCGATCGGAGGGCAGCAGCGTGAGCGAGATCGTCACCTTCGGCGAGACGATGCTGCGGCTCTCGCCGCCCGACCAGCGACGCCTCGAGGAGACGGCCGAGCTCGAGGTCCGTGCCGCAGGCGCGGAGAGTAACGTCGCCATCGCGGCTCAGCGGCTCGGCTCGGCGTCGGCAACCTGGACCTCGAAGCTACCGGACTCGCCGCTGGGTCGGCGCGTCGTCAGTGAGCTCGAGGGGTACGGCATCGACACCGATATCGTCTGGAGCGAGGAGGGGCGACAGGGAACCTACTACCTCGAACACGGTGGTAAACCCCGCGGGACGAACGTCATCTACGACCGGAGCGACGCCGCGGTCACGACCGCCGAGACCGCCGAACTCGATACCGGGCTGATCGAGGACGCCGACCTCTTCTTTACGACCGGGATCACACCTGCGCTGTCGGAGACGCTGCGGGAGACGACGGCGGAGCTGCTCGAGACGGCCGCAGAGAACGGGACGAAGACCGCCTTCGATCTCAACTACCGAGCGAAGCTCTGGTCGCCCGAGGAAGCCGACGACTGTCTGCGCGAGCTGTTCCCGTCGATCGACGTGCTCGTCGTCGCGGCCCGGGACGCCCGGAACGTGCTCGGGCTCGAGGGCGAGGCCCGCGAGCTGGCCGACGAGCTGGCCGGGACGTTCGGGTTCGAGACCGTCATCGTCACCCGCGGCGCCGAGGGCGCCCTCGCCTGGAACGACGGCGAGGTCGTCGAACAGCCCAGCTACGAGACCGAGACGCTTGACCCGATCGGCACCGGCGACGCATTCTCGGGGGCCTTCTTCGCCCGCCGGCTCGAGGGCAACGGTGTGGAAACCGCCCTCGAGTACGCCGCGGCGACGGCCGCGCTAAAGCGAACGATTCCCGGCGACGTCGCCCTGGTTACCCGCGAGGAGGTCGAGGCGGTCGTCGCGGAGGACGAGGGCGGGATTTCCCGATAGCTCCGGCCTGCAGAATCTCTTTTTGTCCAGTTGTCGTAGCTCCCGTATGGTTCACGTCGCGATTATCGGGGCGTACGGGAGCGCGGGCGTCGCCGTCGCCGACGGGTTGCTCGAGCGAGCCGAGGAGCTGTCCGAACTCGAGCTGACGCTGATCGACGACGGCGATCCCGGGGGCGGGCTCTGTATCCTGCAGGGCTGTATGCCCTCGAAGGAGGTCCTCTCGGCGGCCGACCACCGGTTCCGGGCACGCCACGACGACCGTCTCGAGGGCGTCCCCGAGGTCGATCCCGAGGCCGTCGTCGCCCGCAAGGACGACCACATCTCGGGGTTCGCCGAACACCGTCGGGAGCACGTTCACGACCTCGCCGAGCGCGAGAACGTCGAACTCCTCCGCGAGCCCGCGCGGTTCGTCGACGACCGCGTCTTCGAGGTCGACGGCCGACGGCTCGAGCCCGACTACGTCGTCGTCGCGACGGGATCGACGCTGAACGTCCCGGATCTGCCGGGGATCGACGACGTCGAGTTCATGGGAAGCGCGGACGTCCTCGACGCGACCTCGTTTCCCGACTCGGGGATCGTCATGGGCTTTGGCTACATCGGGCTCGAGCTGGCGCCCTACCTCAGCGAGGCGGGCGGCGTCGACCTCACGGTGATCGAACACGACGATCACCCGCTCGACGAGTTCGAGCCCGAGTACGGCGAGGCGATTCTCGAGCTCTACCGCGAGCAGTTCGGGATCGAGGTGTTGACTAACACAGACGAGCGGCGACTCGAGCGAACCGGCGACGGCGGCGTGCGGCTGTACGCCGATCGGGACGGCGAGGAACGGGTCGTCGAGGCCGACCAGCTCTACTGTTTTACCGGCCGCCGGCCGAACCTCGACGGGCTGGGGCTCGAGGAGACCC
>NZ_AOIB01000005.1:0-66325 GCF_000337675.1 Natronococcus amylolyticus DSM 10524
ACCACGTGATCTTCTCCGGGCTGGGAACGTACCCGTTCGCCCGCATCGGCCACACGCCCGAGACGGCAGCCGGGACGGAGATGAAGACGATTGTCGTCACCCGCGAGGCGAGCGACGACGGCGTGTTCAAAACGAAGGGTCACCCCGAGGGACGGGCGACGATTATCGTCGACGCCGAGGGCGGAACGGTGCTCGGATTTCAGGGGCTCCACCTCCACGCCGACGTGATGGCCAAAACGATGCAGATGCTCGTCGAGATGAAAGTCGACGTCCGCGAGGTGCCCAAGCGAGCCTACCACCCAACGACGCCCGAAATTCTGGACGGGCTGCTCCGGGAGGCCTGCGAGGAACTCGGCGACGAACAGGACTGCGTCGACGACACCGACGCCCGCGATCTGGCGCTGTAGCGGCGTGCTATCCCGGTTCTCGCAATCTTTATTATTAACTGTGGCCTATATATCTCGATCAGTTATGAGATCCTTTGATGAAATGAACCGCATGTTCCGCGAGATGGACCGCATGTTCGACCAGTTCCGCTCGAGCTGGGACGCGGAGTTCCCGGCCGACGATCGCGGGTTCGGCCAACCGGCGATCGAGGGGGCCGACGCCGCCGAGCCGACCGCGATGGATCACGGGGTAGCAAACCTGGAGGAGATGGACGGCGAGTACGTCTTCGTGATGGACCTGCCCGGCTTCGAGAAGGCGGACATCGACCTCTCCTTCCGGGACGGCGTGCTGTCGGTCCGGGCTCACGCCGACGCCGAGGAGGGATCGGAGAGCTACCGGGCGCGTCGTTCCCGACGGGTCGCCAGACAGGTCCCGATCGCGACGGCCGTCGACGATGAGGGGATCTCGGCGACGTACCACAACGGCGTCCTCGAGGTTCGACTCCCGATCGTCGACGACAAGCGCGAGGACGACCACCGGATCGAGATCGAGTGAGACAACAGGGGACGCTCCGTCCACTGGGAAGCGAGGTGACGTATCGGTGAACCGCAACGGGAAAACGGAGTCGTGGAGCGTGTGACAGGGATCCAGACTCCAGCCGTATTTATATGCTATCTAATAAAATAACTTGTCAGTTTCTCATTAGTTGAAACTCACCGATAGTCGCATCTCAAACCGCTCACGGCGATTGGAGGGCCGTTCCCGATGACGGGTGGAGGTTACTCGGGGTCGTCGACCACTTCGATTCCCCGGTTGTTGACCGCGGCGGGGTCGAGGCCGACCTCCTGGAGGAACTGTTTGTACTCGCGTTCACACTGCTCTGCGTCCTTCTGTTTGTCGCTGGCCCGATCGCAGAGTTCGATCAGGTTCTCCGGGACGTCGTTCTGGTAGACGATCCAGTGGTTGATCAGGTCCGACAGGCGACGGATAGGGCTGGTGAAGTGGCCGTAGATCTCGAAGTTCAGCGCGTGGTGGCCGCCGAAGGGGTCGTTCATGTACTTCGCGCGGGGCATCACCTTCATCACGGCCCACTGGATTTTGTCGAGCTGGCGACCGGGCGCCTCCTCGAGGGTGGCGTTGACCGCCTTCCGGGGATCGTCCCACTTGTCGCCGGGGATCGAGACACCTTCGAGATCCTGGATCTCTCGCAGGGCCTCCGACCACTCGTCGGGGCTGGGCTGGGGGTGAACCCGGTACATCGCCTCGACGCCGCGAGACCACATGAGCTCGTGCGTAACGGCCTTGTTGGCCTTCAGCATACACTCCTCGATGATGGTGTGGGCGCGGTCGCGGGCGGGGTTCAGGACGAGCGAGCCGTCCTCCTTGCGCTGTTCGTGCATTTGATCGGCGACCTCGTGGACGAGAACGTTCTCCTCGTGTAACGGCGCGTCGGGATCCTCGAGTCGATTCTCGGCCTGCGTGTAGGTGAGCCGTTCGTCGGACTGGATCACCGACTTGTAGATCTCGATGTTTTCGTAGCCGAGGTTCTCCTTGTCGAGGTGCATCTCGACGGTGTGGGCGAGCCGATCCTCGTTGGGGACGAGCGAACAGACCGTCTCCGCGAGGACGGGTGGGAGCATGTGGATGGTGTACCCCGGCAGGTAGACCGTGTTGGCGCGCTCGACGGCCTCCTCCCACATTTCGGAGTCGGGGTGGACGTAGTGGGTGACGTCGGCGATGTGGACCCAGAGGACGTACTCGTCCTCGCGCTCCTCGATCGAGAGCGCGTCGTCGAAGTCCTGGGCGTCGATCGGGTCGGTCGTCCACGTCGTCAGCTCCCGGAGGTCCTCGCGTTCGTCGACCTCGTCCTCGATCTCGGCCTGAACGCCCTCCGTTCGCTCGCGGGCCTCCTCGAGTACCGCCTCGGGGAACTCGTCGCGGATCTCGAACTTCTCGAACAGGTCCTCGCGCTTGTTCTCGAGGTGGCGCGCGACCTCCTCGGAGATTTCGACCGGGCCCTGGCCCTCGGCCGTACCGGCCTGGGCCTGTGCGTCGTCGCTCATGGGCTGGCCTACGAACGTCGGGGTCAAAGTCGTGTCGGGACGGGGACGTTCAGGACTCCTCCTCGAGTCGGCCGTCCGGGTTCTCGACGGCGGCGACGTACTGCGTGAGAAACGTTTCCCAGGGGTATTCCTCGTCCTCGAGTTCGACGAGCAGCGACTCGAGTCCCTCGCGTGGGAGGTGGCAGAGCTCGCCGTAACAGGGCTTACAGAGGTATTCGAAGCGCTTGTTCTCGCGGTCCCACCGGTCGCCGTACTTGTCGTACTCGCGGGCGCTCGAGCGCGGGATCTCGGATCCGCACGCGGGACAGACAACGGACGGATCGCGGTTCCGAGAGAACCACATACTATCGACCATCGCGTGAACCTACTTAGCGATTGGCACACCTGACGTTCGACCGGCGTCTCCACCGAGGCGGTCGGTCGCGGGAACGGGCGTTTTATACTCCGACCGATCCTCCCCCCGGGTATGCAGGTCAAGTCTCGCCACCACCTCCGCAGCGACGCCATCTCCGAGATCGAGGAGATGCTGTCGGCGCAGCTCGGCGTCTCCCCGGAGGGAGACACCTACGAACGCGTGGAGTTCGAGGAGAACGACTGGGAGGTCGTCCTGATCGACGGCGAACCGCAGGTCGCCTTTTTCGACGAGGAACCGTTCCTGACGGTCCGTGGCGCGAACGCGTACGATCCCGAAAAGCACGTGGTCACCGTCGACAGCGGCGCGATCTCCTTTGTGAGCGACGGGGCCGACGTGATGCGTCCCGGCATCACCGAGGCGACCGACGACATCTCGCCCGACGACCTCGTGTTGATCGCCGAGGAGTCCCACGGGAAGGTGCTGGCGGTCGGCCGGGCCCGCGTCGAGGGGTCGGAGATGGTCGGGAACGAGGGGAAGGTCATCGACTCGCTGCACCACGTCGGCGACGAACTCTACGAGTTCGCCGGCTAACCGCAGTCCTTCGGAGTCGGCGGTGCAGGATACGACTGGTCCCGCGCGACGACCGTCTCGGGTGTGAACTCGAGGAGGCGGTACGCGTCGGGATCGAGGTCGACGAACGCCGCGGGCCAGTTCTCGCGGCGCGTCCCCAGGTACTTCTCTAGCAGCCCTCCGGCCCGCTTCTCGTCGTACGGCTCGAGCGACGCCGTGCCCCGCATCCCGACGTGTTCGACCCGACCCGTCGCGGGGTCGAAGTCGACGACCGCGAGCGCGGTCTCGGGATCCTGCTGGACCCGATCCGGGTACGAGCGCCCCTCGAGCTGGGCGATGAGCCACACTCGTTGGTCCCCCCACAGGAACCACAGCGGGGAGACCCGGGGCCCGCTATCGGACCGCTGGGCCAGAAAACAGAACAGCGGTCGGGCCAGACACGCGTCGAGCTCGACCTCGAGCGCGTTCTCGATCAGCTCCACGGGTTACTCCGCGGCCTCCTCGAGGGAGTCCTCCTCGAAGGCGTCCGCGTACCGTTCCAGGGTGTCCTCGTAGCCCTCGAGTGCCAGCTCGTACGTCTCTCGCAGGTCCTCGATCGGCGACTCCGTCGCATCGACACGCAGGTCGTTGTACGACGGCGTGAACTCGTAGTCCTCGGTCGTCTCGACGACGACGGCCGCGCTCTGGATCGGGAGCTCCTCGCGTTTGTCACCGCCCTCGCCGTGGCCCGCCTCGAGGGCGTCGATCAGGCGCTTCGCGAGCGGGTCGGCGCCGACTCCTGCGCCCGCGGTCTCGTCGGTCGTCTCGTGAACCGCGCTCTCGGCGTAGGCGTCGGCAGTCGCCTCGAGCACCGACTCGCCGACGAGCAGGTTCCCGGCGACGGTGTAGTGATCGCCCTCGAGGTGGCCGAACCAGCCCTCGCAGTCCTCGCCCGAAAAGACGAACGTCGAGTCGGCGTCGACGCCGTGGAGCTGGCGCTGGGACGCGCCGTCGTCGGCGTTGAGCAAGGCCTCGAGCGCGTCGTCGACGGCGAGCCCGTCGTCGACGTACCGGATCCCGTCCCGTCCGAGGTCGACGTTGACCAGACTCTGGGTCGCGACGGCGCCGTTCTCGCTGACGAACGGACAGAGCGTACCGACCCCCGGCAGGCGGGTCGTGACCGCGACCCCGAACCGGTCGTGTGTCTCCCCGTCGGGCGTCTCGTACGCTTCGCGAACGCAGATGCTGAACGTCATAGTCGGGCACACGACTCGATCCGGCAAAAAACGGCTGTTTCCGGCAGGCTCGTCAGTAGTCGGTCGTCTCCGTCACCGCGGTTCCCGACTCGTCGACGGCGGTCAGGCGGACGGTATCGGGGTCGTCGCGCGAGCGCAATTCGTGCTCGCCGGCGGCGCTCGCACCGCCGACCGACGACGACTCGCTCTCGAGGACGTTCGAGTCCGCGAGCAGCTCGGTGGTGACCGACTCGAGGGCGCTGTCCTCGTGGGAGACCGCCCAGTCGACGTCGGCGTTCGACCACGGTCCGGAGCTGGACCGTTCGACGGCGAACGTGTCGATAACCGGGTCGGCGTCGGCCGGATCGTCGTCGTCCTCGTCGTCATCATCGTCGTCGCTGCCCTCGATGTCGAGGGCGTCGGCGACGTTCAGTCGACCCGCACCCTGCTCGTTGTCGTCGAGGCCGACGTCGTCGGCTGCGGCCGTCAGCTCCGCACGAACGTCTGCGGGGTCGGTGCCCGCCGCGATGAGCGTCGCGGCCGCGCCGGCCACGTGGGGCGACGACATCGACGTCCCGGAGAACTCGTCGTAGTCGTCCCGCGGGATCGTCGAGAGCACGTCGACGCCCGGCGCCGCGATGTCGACTTCGGGGCCGGTCGAGGAGAAGTCCGCGAGGTCGTCGTCTTCGTCGGTAGCAGAGACGGCGATGACCTCGTCGTAGGCGGCCGGGTAGCCGACGCAGTCAGTACACGGACCGTCGTTACCGGCGGCTGCAACCATCACGACCCCCCGTTCGTCGGCGTACTGGACCGCGTCCCTGACCACGTCGGAGTCGGTGTCGGAACCGAGGCTCATGTTCTGGACGTCGTGGCCCTGATCGGCGGACCACTGGATCCCCGCGGCGATGTCGTCGAGGGTACCACCGCCGTCGCACTGCAGCACCTTGACCGCGTGCAGCGTCGCGTCGGGTGCGACGCCCAGCACGCCGGTCCCGTCGTCTGCTGCGCCCGCGGTTCCCGCACAGTGGGTGCCATGGTCGTTGTCGTCGTCCCACTCCTCGAGACAGTCGTCGATATCGTTGCCCCCGCCGAATGGACCACCACCGCAGTCGGTCGTACACGCGGCGTCCTCCGTCGCGTACCCCTCGCCGAGGTTCGCTTCGAGGGTTTCGTGCTGGGCGTCGATCCCCGTATCGATGACCGCGACGCTGACGCCGTCGCCCGTCTCGCCCTCGTCGATCGCGAGGTCTGCATCGACCTGCTCGATACCGTAGGGCGTCTCCTGCTCGAGCGCCCACATCAGTCCGTTCGGCTCGACGTAGCGAACGTTCGGATTGTTCTCCAGGACCTCGACCGCGTTCTCCGAGAAGCGGCCCGACACTGCGCGACCGATCGAGCCGAAGTCGAGCTCCCGCCGAACCTCGTCGGCGGCCTCGCGAGCCTGCTCGAGTCCGCTGTCGGGCTCGACGCCGACGACGTACTCGTCGTCCCGGACGTCGGTCGCCGACGCCTGTCCGACGAGGGCCGTCCCGGCGATACCTGCGCCGACGCCGCGAAGAACCGTCCGTCGTGCGAAATCTTCACTGGGCATGTGTGTTCAAATCACATGATGATCGTACAGACCATAGTATAAATACTTGACTAGTAATATATGTAATGTATTCCCGGAAAGGATAGAGACGAACAGTTTCTGGAGCGGCGTCGGTCTACTGCGTCGTCTGACGCAAGAACTATACTGGCGGCCACGCAGGATATCGTCAATGGGATTCATGGATAAGATCGTCGGCACCGGTGGCCAGCCTACGACCACCACCGACGATTACGTCGAACTGGACCTCGGCGACATCTCGACCGAGTCGGCCGAGGCGCGGATGCAGGTTCGGATCGCCGAGATCAGCGGTCAGGCCGACGCGGTCGCCATCAAGGACGCCGTCTACGACGGCGACATCGTGTTCGCGGATATCACTCGGCTGCGGACCAACGACAGCACCGTCGAACACATCGTCGACGAGCTGCGACAGGTTGCCCACGAGGTCGACGGCGACATCGTCCGCAAGGGCGACGATCAGATCATCGTCACTCCCGCGGGCGTACGGATCAACCGAACGAAGCTGGGACAGGACTCCTGATCCCGGACCTCCACCAACCCCAATCCAACGTCTGTCGACAGACGTCGATTCCCTGTTCGACGAGTGTAATCTCTGACACGGCCGAGGGCCCCGTTCCCGGGGACTGCAAACGATAATACTTTTCCATTACTATACGAAAGCCCGAGTATGGTTGACGATCTCGAGAAAGGGCTGGAGGGAGTTCTGGTCGCAGAGTCCGGGCTCAGCTCGGTCGACGGTGATGCCGGACGCTTGATCTATCGTGGCTATTCGATCGAGGACCTCGCTCGCGGCGCGAGCTACGAGGAGGTCGTCTACCTCCTCTGGCACGGCGAACTCCCGACCGAAGACGAGCTGGAGTCGTTTACCGCGTCGCTGACCGAGGAGCGGTCGGTCGACGACGACGTTCTCGAGACGATCGAGCAGCTCGCCGACGCGGACGAACGACCGATGGCGGCGCTGCGGACGGCCGTGTCGATGCTCTCGGCGTACGAGCCCGAAGCCGACGCTGAGCCCGACGATCTCGAGGCGACGCGGCGACAGGGACGACGGATCACCGCCAAGATCCCGACGGTCCTCGCGGCGTTCGAGCGCTACCGCCTCGGCGAGGAGCCGGTCGATCCGGACCCTGACCTCGGACTCGCGGCCAACTTCCTCTACATGCTGACGGGCGAGGAACCCGACGAACTGGCCGCCGAGACGTTCGACCAGGCGCTGACGCTGCACGCCGACCACGGACTGAACGCCTCGACGTTCACCTCGATGGTCATCGGCTCGACGATGGCCGACATCTACAGCGCGGTCACCGGCGGCATCGGCGCCCTCTCCGGACCGCTCCACGGCGGCGCCAACCAGGACGTCATGGAGGTTCTCATGGAGATCGACGAGAGCGACCTCGACCACCGCGAGTGGATCGAACAGGCGATCGACGAGGGACGTCGCATCCCCGGCTACGGCCACCGCGTCTACAACGTCAAGGATCCGCGCGCGAAGATCCTCGAGGAGCGCAGCGAGGAGCTCGCCGAGCAGGGCGAGCGCAAGTGGTACGACTACACGACGACGATCGAGGAGTACCTGGTCGAGGAGCAGGGCCTCGCCGAGAAGGGGATCGCGCCCAACGTCGACTTCTACTCCGGCTCGGTCTACTACCAGCTCGGGATCCCGATCGATCTCTACACCCCCATCTTCGCGATGAGCCGCACCCCCGGCTGGATCGCCCACGTCGTCGAGTACCAGGAGGACAACCGCCTTATCCGCCCGCGCGCCCGGTACACGGGCCCCGAGGATCAGGAGTTCGTCCCCCTCGAGGAGCGGTAGGCCGACCGGTCGGCCGAACGATCTACCGTTCGAAGAAAACCGGCGCTACTTTTTGCGACGCGCGAGAGTGACCGGTTCATGGCAACGACGCGTACGGCTGAGACGGTGTTCGTCTACGGAACGCTGACCGACCCCGATCGGGTCGAAGCCGTTCTCAGGAGCGTCCCGAACGCGGAGTACGAGCTCGGCTCGACGGCCGTCCTCGAGGGGCTTCACCGGGTCGAGGGCGAGTACCCGACGCTGGCGCCCGGCGATCGCATCGAGGGTCGACTCCTCTCGGTCGACGAGCGCGGGCTCGAGGCCCTCGACCGATACGAGGGTGTCGACCGGGGACTGTACGAGCGGATCCCGGTGTCACGCGAGGATCCGGACGCCGAGGGAGTCTGGGTCTACGTCGGCGACCCGGACCGACTCGGGGTCGCCGAACGGGTCGACTGGCCCGACGGCTCCTCGCTCGAGGACCGGATTCGAACGTACGTTTCGAACCGGGATGTCGTGATACGAACGAGCGAATGACGGACGTCGGTCCAGCGTCTGACGGCCGATAGACCGCGGCGCCCTCTTGCGGTTTCACTTCCGCTCCGGGTGCATGGGTTTTATGGTGTTTCCACCCGCGACTACAGTCGCAGGTCACACGCCGTGCAATCCTGTATTCCCTGTCGTGTTGCCCCACCGGCAACACAGACTATCGGGTCGAGGGGGTAGCCGATACACCTATTCCCGATAGTAAATCCTTACAGTACGTGCCCACTACTCGAGCGTATGCTTCAGTTATCGGATATTCTCGAGGCGGAAGATCGGGTTCGCGAAACCTCCAGACGGACGCCGTTGCAGTACTCGTACACCTACTCGTCGATGACCGACGCCGAGGTCCACCTGAAACTCGAGAACAGCCAGCGGACGGGCGCGTTCAAGATCCGCGGGGCGACCAACCGGATCGCGACGCTGTCGCCCTCGGAGAAGGAAGCGGGCGTCGTCACCGCCAGCGCGGGCAACCACGCCCAGGGAGTCGCGCTCGCCGCGACCCGGGCCGGTGTCGACGCGACGATCGTCATGCCCCAGCACGCCCCAATCTCGAAGGTCAAGGCGACCAGAAACTACGGCGCCGAGGTCGTCCTCGAGGGGACCGACTACAGCGAGGCCGCCGACCGAGCCCACGAGATCGAACGCGAGGAGGGCCGCACCTACCTCCACGCCTTCGACGACGAGGACGTGATGGCCGGCCAGGGGACGATCGGCCTCGAGATTCTCGAGGACTGTCCCGACGTCGACACCGTCGTCGTCCCGATCGGCGGGGGCGGGCTCATCAGCGGGATCGCGACGGCGGTCAAGGGAAAGAAACCCGACGCGCGCGTTATCGGCGTCCAGGCCGAGGGCGCCTCCAGCGCCGCCCCCTCCCTCGAGAAAGGCGAGCGGGTTTCGCTGGACGGCGTGGACACGATTGCGGACGGGATCGCCACCCGCAGCGTCGGCGAACGGACGTTCCCCTACATCCAGGAGCGGGTCGACGAGGTCGTCACGGTCTCCGATCCCGAAATCGCGATGGCGATCGTCCACCTGCTCGAGCGATCGAAGACGGTAGTCGAAGGGGCGGGTGCGGTGCCGCTTGCGGCCGTCCTCTTCGAGAAGTTCGACTACGACGAGGGCGAGACGATCGTCCCCGCGCTGTGTGGCGGCAACATCGACCTCAACACCCTCAGCAACGTCATCGTCCGCGGGCTGGTCGAGACGGGCCGGTATCTCAAGATTCGGACGGTACTGAAGGATCGCCCCGGCTCGCTCGAGGAGCTACTGGCGATCCTGACCGCCCACCAGGCGAACATCTACGCGATCCACCACGACCGGACCTCGAGAGACGTCGAGATGAGCGACACTGAAGTCGAGATCGAACTCGAGATGCGGGGCACCGATCACGTCGAGCGGTTCCTCGCGGATCTGCGCGACGAGGGCTACGAGGTCGACGTCCTCGCGTAGGATCGAACGGGGTAAGGGCGACGCGACGGACGCTCGAGTGAGAACCGATGATGGGCTCCTCGACCAACGGCTTCTTCGGCCTCTCACGGCGGGCCAAGTCAGCGCTGCTGTGGGGTCTCGTCGGCGCGCTCTCCTTTCTGGTGCTCGTCCAGGGGTACGCCCTGTTCGTCGAACGGCTCGTGACGATGGCCCAGGGTGCGCTCGTGGCCGTCCTCGTCGGGATCGGCGCGGGGATCGGCAGCTATCTGCTCGAGCACCGCATCGTCGCCTGGACGACTCGCCGCACGGAGTGACCGCGTCTCGTAACAGTTAAACGACGGACGCGGTTAGGATAACCCGAGCCAGGATGGCCGAACGGTAAGGCGCACGCCTGGAAAGCGTGTTCCCTTTGGGATTCTGGGTTCAAATCCCAGTCCTGGCGTTTTTCGCGTTTCACACCGACGAGCGGGGCGTAGCGACGCGAGTCAATCGACCGCGAAAAACGACAACGAAGGGATTTGAATCAGAGAGGTCGCGCGCAACGAAGTGAGCACGTCCGACCGTGGTTCAAATCCCAGTCCTGGCGTATTCTGCCGCGAGCAAACCCTCGAGCGACAGCAGCCCGACCGCTCTGCTCTCGAGACCCCTCTCGAGTCACGATCGGGCGCTACTGCTCGATTTCGACCGGGCTGTCGCAGGCGATCCAGCGGTCCGGATCCGAACACTCGCGGACCTCGAAGAACCCGTCCTCGCTGAACCGTGCCTCGTACTCCGACTTCTCGTTCGCTCCCATACCCGCCTCGAGCACGAGGGTCGTGATGAGTACGAGGGACGTACCGAGTTCGAACGTCGGGAAAGCGACGCTTGGGCGACCGTTTCGCCCGGCGGAACGATCGCCGACCGAGCCTCGAGCGGGGCGTATTTGCCCGTTCGACACGTAATCGCTCGTATGTGCGGCCGCTACACGCTGTTCGTCGACCGAGAGGAGCTCGAGGAGCGCTTCGACGCCCGCTTCCCCGACTCGGAGTCTCCGTTCGAGCCGCGGTACAACGCGGCGCCGGGCCAGGAGCTGCCGGTGATCACGAACGAGGAACCCGAGGAGTTCCGCCGGCTCGAGTGGGGGCTGATCCCGTCGTGGGCCGACGACGACAGCGGCGGGCTCATCAACGCACGCGCGGAGACGGTCGACGAGAAGCCGAGCTTTCGGGCGGCCTACGAGTCCCGGCGGTGTCTCGTCCCGGCCGACGGGTTCTACGAGTGGGTCGAGACGGAGGAGGATGAGCGAATCGGAGATTCGCGATCCTCGTCGGATCTCCGATCTGACGGTGGGCAACAGCCCTACCGGGTCGCCTTCGAGGACGACCGTCCGTTCGCGATGGCGGGACTGTGGGAACGCTGGGAGCCCGAGACGACCCAGTCCGGGTTGGACGCGTTCGGCGGCGGCCTCGAGGGCGGGGCCGACGAGGGACCCCTCGAGACGTTTACCATCCTGACGACCGAGCCGAACGACCTGGTCGCACGGCTGCACCACCGGATGGCGGTGATTCTCGAGCCCGGCCGGGAGCGGGAGTGGCTGACCGCCGACGATCCACGGTCGTGTCTGCAGCCGTATCCGGGCGACGACCTGCGAGCCTACCCGGTGTCGACGGCGGTCAACGACCCGAGCACGGACGAGCCGTCGCTGGTCGAACCGGTCGACCCGTGAGACTGGCACGGAAGCACTTAAATATAGCCAAGGTATCGGACCGCTCCGGCGTCGGTAGCTGTGATATTCTGTCGCACGACTCGGCTCCATCCCTCCGCAGTACCGTGTTTTTGGCCGTCATGCCGGAAACGACCCGAGCGCACTACGACGATCAATAGCGATGCTTTTATGTAGAAGGACAATCAATGAATCGGCTGACTATGAGCCAGCGAATGCAGCAGGGACAGCCGATGATCGTGATGAGCGAGGACTCCCAGCGCGTCAAGGACCAGGACGCGCAGGACTACAACATTCGTGCCGCTCGAGCGGTCGCCGAGGCCGTTCGCTCGACGCTCGGTCCGAAGGGGATGGACAAGATGCTCGTCGACTCGATGGGGTCGGTAACGATCACCAACGACGGCGTCACCATCCTCCGGGAGATGGACATCGACAACCCGACGGCCGAGATGATCATCGAGGTCGCCGAGACACAGGAAGACGAGGCCGGCGACGGCACGACCACCGCGGTCGCGATCGCGGGTGAGCTCCTCAAGAACGCCGAGGACCTCCTCGAGCAGGATATCCATCCGACGGCGATCATCAAGGGCTTCCACCTCGCGAGCGAGCAGGCCCGCGAGGAGATCGACGATATCGCCACCGAGGTCGACACCAGCGACGAGGAGCTCCTGCGCTCGGTCGCCGAGACCTCGATGACCGGGAAGGGCACCGAGGTCAACAAGGAGCACCTCGCCCAGCTCATCATCGACGCGATCAGCCAGGTCACCGTCGAGAACGACGAGGGGGACAACGTCGTCGACCTCGAGTTCCTCAACATCGAGACCCAGACCGGCCGCAGCGCCGGCGAGTCCGACCTGCTCGAGGGCGGCATCGTGGACAAGGACCCCGTCCACGACAACATGCCGACCGAGGCGGAAGACGCCGACATCCTCCTGCTGAACACGCCGATCGAGGTCGACGAGGCCGACGTCGACACCGAGGTCTCCGTCACCGACCCCGACCAGCTCCAGAAGTTCCTCGACCGCGAGGAGAAACAGCTCAAGGAGAAGGTCGAGCAGATCGCCGACCTCGGCGCCGACGTCGTCTTCTGCCAGAAGGGCATCGACGACCTCGCCCAGCACTACCTCGCGAAGGAGGGCATCCTCGCCGTCCGCCGCGCGAAGAAGTCCGACCTCGAGTTCCTCAAGGAGGTCGTCGGCGCGAACATCGTCTCCGACCTCGCGAACGCCACCAGCGACGACCTCGGCCACGGCGACGTCACCCGCGACGACGAGGACGAGCTGTTCTACGTCGAGGGCGAGGACGCCCACGGCGTCACGCTGCTGCTCCGGGGCTCGACCGACCACGTCGTCGACGAGCTCGAGCGCGGCGTCAACGACGCGCTCGACGTCGTCGCCCAGACCGTCTCCGACGGTCGCGTGCTGGCCGGCGGCGGCGCCATCGAGGTCGAGCTCGCCTCGCGGCTCCGTGACTACGCCGACAGCGTCTCCGGACGCGAGCAGCTGGCCGTCGAGGCCTTCGCCGACTCGCTCGAGCTCGTTCCCCGAGTTCTCGCCGAGAACGCGGGCCTCGACTCGATCGACACGCTCGTCGACCTGCGTGCGGCCCACGACGACGGCGACGTAACCGCCGGCCTGAACGTCCTCACGGGCGACGTCGAGGACACCTTCGACGCCGGCGTCGTCGAACCGGCTCACGCCAAGGACCAGGCCGTCACCTCCGCTGCCGAGGCCGCGAACCTCGTGCTCAAGATCGACGACATCATCTCCGCCGGCGACCTCTCGACCGACAAGGGCGGCGACGAAGAGGGCGCCCCCGGCGGCGGCATGGGCGGCATGGGCGGTATGGGTGGCATGGGCGGCGCGATGTGAAGTAGGCCGTCAGCGCCCCCTCACTCGTCCGAACCACGTACCGCTCGTCACCGATCACACTCCGATTTTTTCGAACGTATCACCGCCGAGGCGTCCATAGCGCTTTACGCTGGCGCGTCGAGGCGTCGCTATGGCATCGCCACGCGTCCTCCTGAAGACCGCCGCGTTCTCGGTCGTCGTTCCGGGTACCGTCGCGGGCCTCATCCCGAAGTTGCTGGCCCGGCGCGATCAGCTCGCGTTTCCGATTTCGGCGGGCGTCGCTCGAGCGACAGGTATCGGTTCTCTCCTCGCAGGTGTCCTCCTGTACCTCCACACCGCGTGGCGATTTTCCGAACACGAGGGGACGCCGTCACCGACCGATGAGCCGGAGGAGTTGGTGACGAGCGGTGTCTACAGCTACGTCCGGAACCCGATGTACGTCGCCGTTCTCCTGTGTCTCGGCGGACAGGCCCTGCTGTACCGATCGGTACTCGTTGCCTGGTGGGCCGCGGGCTGCTGGCTCGGCTTTCACAACCGCGTACTCGAGTACGAGGAGCCCCACCTGGCGGCGAAACACGGCGAGGTCTACGAGCGGTACCGGGAACGGGTGCCGCGGTGGGTTCCGCGGCGACCGTGAGGGGGCGGCAGGCCGGTGAACTATTGGGCTCGACGGACTACAACGAGTATGGCATATCAGACGACGATCGGCTGGTCGCTGTTCTCCTCGGGTATCGTCACGCTCATCCTCAAGGTCATGCCCGGTGACTCGCTCTGGTGGGGGCTGCTGTTGCTCGCGCTTGGGGCCGTTATCCTCTATATCCGCTGACGTTCGGGTGAGCGTGGCACGTCACCACGAGTCGAACCGGTGAACGTTTACGATTCGAAACAGTAGCGGGTCGTCAGTGAGTACCCACGACGACGAGACCCCGTTCGACGCCTACCGAGAGGCGGTCGATCGCCCCCTCTCGCGGCTCTTTCGCGAGTACGCCCCCGGCCGTCTGGGCTGGTTCTCGGCGGGGATGTTCGCCAACTTCGTCGCGCGGATGGCGAGCCTCGTACCGCCGCTGATCCTCGGCGTCGCCATCGACGCGATCTTCCTCGATGCCGGGCCGTTCGAACTGCCGATCGTCCCCGACGCCTGGCTGCCGACCGAGAGCGCCGAGCAGTTCTGGTTTACGGTCGTCGCTATCGCCGGCTCGTTTCTCGTCGTCGCCGTCTTCACCTGGATCTACGGCGTCACGGCCAACCTGTTCGCTCACGACGTGATGCACGCCGTCCGGGTCGAGAGCTTCGAGAAGATGCAGCGCCTCGACACGGCCTTCTTCGACGAGAAACAGACCGGCGAGGTCATGGCCGTGCTGAACAACGACACGCAGAACCTCGAGCGATTTCTGGACGACGCGCTGATGAACTCGGCGCGACTGCTGGTGATGGTCGGCGGCATCGCCGCCGTGCTCTTCTACCTCAACTGGCAGCTAGCGTTCGTGACGCTGTTTGCGATCCCCGCGATGGTCGCCTTCACGATCTGGTTCATGCGAGCCGCCGAACCCCGCTACGTCAGCCAGCGTTCGGCTGTCGGTCGGCTTAACACCCGCCTCGAGAACGCGATTTCGGGGATGGGCTTGACGAAGGCGACCTCGAGCGAGGCCCACGAGGTCGATCGCGTGCGCCGGTCCTCGCGGAACTTCTTCGATCGGACGATGGCCGTATTGAAATTGAGCTACGTCTACCGGCCGGGAATGGAGCTGCTCGCGGGGATCGCCTTCGCTGGGACCTTCCTCGTCGGCGGGCTCTGGCTCACGACCGGGACCGCGCCCGGCCCGCTGACGGGAACGCTCTCGGTCGGCGACTTCGTCGTCTTCCTCTTTCTGACCCAGCGGATCGTCGACCCGCTCGCGGAGGTGTCGAACATCGTCGACCAGTACGAGAACGCCAAGGCCTCGAGCGAGCGAGTGTTCGGGCTGATGGACATCCCGGTCCACGTCGCCGATCCCGAGGAACCGGTCGCCCTCGAGCCCGTGAAGGGCAGGGTCGCGTACGACGACGTCTCCTTCAGCTACGCCGATACCGAGCACGCCGACGCGGACGGAGATTCGGACGCTGCGTTCGAGGAACCCGTCCTCGAGGACGTCTCCTTCGAGGCCGAGCCGGGCCAGACGGTGGCGTTCGTCGGCCCGACCGGGGCCGGGAAGTCGACGCTGCTGAAACTCCTGTTGCGGCTCTACGACGTCCAGGAGGGGTCGGTGCGGATCGACGGCCACGACGTTCGCGACGTCGCGCTCGCCGATCTGCGGTCGGCCGTCGGCTACGTCAGCCAGGACACGTTCCTCTTCGACGGCACGATCGCCGAGAACGTTCGGTACGGTCACTTCGAGGCGTCCGACGACGCGGTTCGGGACGCAGCGAGGGCAGCGCAAGCCCACGAGTTCATCGCCGAGCTTCCCGAGGGGTACGAGACCCGCGTCGGTGAGCGCGGCATCAAGCTCTCGGGCGGCCAGCGTCAGCGGATCGCGCTCGCCCGGGCCGTGCTCGCCGATCCCGAGGTGCTCATCCTCGACGAGGCGACCAGCGCCGTCGACACGAAGACCGAACTCGAGATCCAGCGGTCGATCGACCGGCTCACCGAGGATCGGACGACGCTGGCGATCGCACACCGCTTATCGACGATCAAGGACGCCGACCTGATCCTCGTCCTCGAGGACGGCTGGGTCGTCGAACGGGGAGCGCACGAGGAGCTCCTCGAGCGGGACGGGACGTACGCCCGACTGTGGGCGGCCCAGGCGGGCGACCGCGAGCGAGCGGCCGAGGCGCTGCTCGAGAGCGATGACTGAGAGCTCGGACGAGAAAGGCGGACGAGGACGGCAGGCCCTTTCAGGCGTCCTCGATCTCGAGTTCGAACTGCTCGTTCTCGGAGACGGCGTTGAGGACGACGCTCGTGTTCGACGCTTTGATGTCCGGATCGGTCAGGAGCTGCTTGATCTGGTCGTTCATCCCGTCGGTATCTTTGAACTTACCGATGGCGATGACGTCGTAGTCGCCAGTGACCTCGTAGACGCTGGTCATCTGTCGGTGTTCCCGGAGCGTGTCCGTGATGTCGGGAAGGGCGTTCCCCTCGACCTGCAGCTGGATAACGGCGGTGACGTCGTAACCGACCGCGTCGTAGTTGACTCGCGGCGTGTACCCCTCGATCACGCCTTCGTCCTCGAGATCCGAGAGATGATTCGAGACCGTCGTCACCGAGACGTCGAGCTCCTCGGCGAGGCTCCGGAGGCTCGCCCGCCCGTCGCCCAAAAGGGCGTTTACTAGCTTCGCGTCGAGATTTTCGTACGTCATCACATAATTCCTCACACCCTGCCCTTTAGAAGTTTACGAACATCCAACTTCGAGCCGTAGACGAGTGATTTGCTCGAACCAGTGAGAATTAGTAATGGGGATGCTCGGGGAGCGAGCCGAGAAAGCTAACAAGCGGGAACATCCACGCCGCTTATTTCGAACGCACTGCGCGACGTCGCTCGGAGTTCGGTCGAACGGAGAGACGAGGCCTCGTCGCGCAGAATAGGGAACGCGACGTTAGCTTGCCGGCTGCCGGAACGCGGCGACCGACGATCGCGTCGCGGCGAGTGCGGGGAGGCCAACGACGACTGCGCCACCGATCAGCCCGACGAGAAACCAGACGAGATGGCTGTCGACGACGAGCAGCGTCAGGGCGATTCCGCCGAGCAGCCCCGACCCGAGCACGGCCGGGAGTGCCCCTCGAAGCGTCCGATCCCAGGGCTCCCGCGGCGGCGTCACGTACCGCCAGGCGAGTGTGGCACCGATCGACCCGCCGAACAGGGCGGCGGCATCGGTTCGGCCGTCGGTCACCAGCGCGAGTAACGCCAGGACGACGCCGATCGCGAAGACGGCGGTCGTGGCCGCGTGACGGCCTCGAGTCCGCATCCGACGTCGGATCGCTAGCATCGCCGCGACGTATCCGAGACCGACCAGCGTCCCGACGACGACGTCGACGGGGAAGTGGACGCCGACGACGACCCGCGAGAGCGAGACGAGTCCGACCATCGCGACCGCGGTTGCGATTCGCTGGCGCCGCGTCCCGACGTCGAGTTCGAGCGCGAGCATCGTCCAGATCACGACCGCGGCCATCGCGTGGCCGCTCGGAAAGCTCGAGGTGCTGATCTCGACGGCGGGGGCGTAGACGAGCGCGACCGGCAGGGGGAGTGACTCGACCGCGACCGCAGGGTCGACGCCGGGCCGTGGCGTCTCGAAGTACCCCTTAAGCCCGATCATGACGGCGTAACACCCCAGCACGATCCCGATCCAGGAGGCGAACCGGCGAGGGTCGAGATACCAGAACGCGAGGACGACCGCTGGCGCGACGAACCAGACGCTGCCGAGATGAGAGAGAAAGGCGACGAGAAACGCCAGCCACTCAGGGAACGCATCCCTGACGGCTTCGACCCGCGTCGACTCGAACCACATCGGAAGCACCTACAGCGGACGGGAGGTTATAATCAACGGTCTGTCCGGTTCGGTCTGTTCTCAGGACCGTCGCTCGCCGATCGCGTTTCGGATGCGGCCGGGAACGCCGAGGACGGTGAGGCCGGCACCGAGCAACACCATCAGGACGTACAGCCCGAGCGTCGAGGTAAAGACGACCAGTAGCGCCAGGATCGCCCAGCCCCCGCTGAGAAAGTAAAACGCCGCGATCGACATCGCCGTTCCGTACAACAAGACGAGGTAGGGACCCCAGCCGTGGGCGTGGCCGCGTCGCACCCGACGACGGACGTACCGTTTCAGTTCAGCCTCGAGCGACTCCTTCTCGACGGTGCGTCGCTCGACCGACGTCTCGAACTCGTCGACCCGGTCGCGGAGCCGTTCGATCTCCTCGCGGAGCGCGTCGGCGTCGTCCGCCCGATCGCGAGTGCGGGCGCTCGAGTACGTCCTCGTCCGATCCGCATCGTCCGGATCCGGACGATCTCTCGTGGTCCCCTCGTCGGCACCCGTGGCGTCGTCAGTCATCGCTTCTGTCGAAAGCTGTCGAGGGCGGGGACTTTGTAGCTGCCGATCCAGTTCCCGATCCGCGAGCACCGCGTTGAGGGTCGCCCCGAAGACGAGGATGATCGCTCCGGCGTACAGCCAGACGAGAACGAGAAAGACGGCACCGAGCGCTCCGTAGACGGCGTACTGCCCGGCGAGGCCCGCGTACAGCGAGAACACGCGACTGAGGACGAACCATCCCACCGCCGCAAGGAGCGTTCCGGGAAGCGCCTCGCGAACGTCGACGTTCGCGTCGGGAAAGATCATGTACAGCGGCAGGAAGGCGGCGATCAGCCCCAGCAGGACGAACAGCGGGCCGAGGACGAGGTGTCCAGTAAAGGGGACGAATCGAACCGCCAGTTCGATACCGGTGACGATCGAGAGCCCGATCACGATCGCGGCGGCGGCGATCGTCGCGTCCCAGAACGTATCGATCAGCGACTTCGAAGCCACGGTACCGTACACCGACGAGAAGGCGCGATCGAGGCCACGGAACACGCGGCTCGAGCCCCAGAGGAGACCGAGTGCCCCGACGACGGTCGCACCCTGTTGGCCCGTCTCGTCGACGATCGTCTCTGTGAGGAGTGCCTGTGCCGACGGTGTCAGTACGTCCTCGGTCGTGTCGGTCACCTGTGCCGCGAGCGCTTCTCCGCCGACCGAGGCCGCAAGCGCCAGCGAGAGCAGTGCTAACGGCGCGAGCGAGAGAAACGCGTAGAAGGCGACCCCGGCCGCCAGAAGCGTCAGCTGCTCCTGTCTGGCCAGTCGGACGAGCCGTGTTCCGAGCTCGTGCGCGCGGCTGTAGTCGAGCACGAGGGTACGTTCGGGTCGAACTCAAATATGCGGTCGTGTGGCACTGGCCTGCAGCGCCTGCCGAAACGGGCGATTGGCGTTCGGTTCGACGGACGGATTGAGACCGGGTCGGACTACTCCAGCGAATCCGCAGTCGCCGCCCGGATCTCCCCGACCGAAGCGTCGGTCTTGAACGTCGTTCCGCCGTAGTGGGCTCTCGAGGCGTCGTAACCGGCTTCCCGGAGATCGGCGAGGAAGTCGTCCATCGCGTTCGCGGGCAGCCCCCAGTTGCGACAGAGCTTGTGCTGGTCGTAGTGGGTCGGCTCGTCGAGTTCGGCCTCGAGCGTCTCGCACAGCTCTCGAGCCTTTCCGGCGGTGCCGAACGACTCGGGAACGCGCTCGCGAACGTCGGCGACGAACGCCCGGTCGCGGATCGGACCGAGCCAGACCGGACCGGCGACGAGGATCCGGGTGCCGTCACAGTACGGGCAGCGCTCGAGCGGGTCGGCGATCAGTCCCGGACTCGCCTCGCGATACAGACAGTCCTCGCAGTGAGAGAGGTAGCCCAGCTCCTCGAGGGCGGCGTCGGCCGCGGTCGGTTTGTGCTCGAGCTCGAGGTAGGTCCGGACGTAGTGACTCGTCGCGTGGGTCAGGATCGGCTCGACGCCGACGTCGAAGCGGGCCCCGCTTCTCGCAAGCGCCGACAACAGGATCCGAACGCCCATCTCGGCGTGGTAGTCGGTGTTCTGTGGCACCGCGGAGTAGGAGCGGACGCCGCTGTTGAAGTGGGCGCCACACAGCGGTGCCGTGTCGGTCGCGGTGACACAGACCAGATCCCGGCAGTTCGCGAACGCGGCGTCGGCGAACGGCATCGGCGTCCCGTAGGGGTCGAGGTCGATCACGTCGAAGACGTCCTCGTGCATGAGGGCGTTGACGTCGCGGTTGCGAACGGTCGCCTCACAGCCGTTTCGCTCGAGGTTTCCGCGGGCGAGGGAGACGGCCTCCTCGTCGACATCACAGCACGTGACATCCCAGCCGTCCGCGGCGGCGCGCGTCCCGCGAACGCCGCTCGCGGTCATGGCGTCGAGGTACGACTCGGCGCGCGGCTCGCGCTCGCGGTAGGCCCGCAGCGTCGCGATCGTCAGATCCCGGTTCAGCTCCTGTCGCGGATTGTAGAACACCGACTCCTCGATCCCCTCGGTCTGTTCCCCGGGGACCTCGAGCTCGATTCCGCCCTCGGTGACGCGCATACCGTCTCTCGTCCGCGGAGGTCGAAAAAGCGCGTGATCTTCCGTCAGGCTCGCGGGCTCTCGCATGGGAATGGTGAATGGTATCAACACCCAATAGGTAGGAAATCTGAAAATTTATCACGCGGACCGAACGTGATAGCGTATGGAACGACAACCGCTCACCCGGCGACAGTTCACGACGACTGCCGCGGCCCTGACCGCGGTCGGACTTGCCGGCTGTTCGGACGACGACGACGAGAACGGCGACAACGGCGACGACGACACGTTCGAGACGGACGACCCCGGCGCCCTCACGCTTTTCTTCGAGACCGAGGACGGCGAGCCGGTTTCGACCGGGTTCAGCGTCCTGATCGAACACGAAGAGGAGGACTACAGCTCCACCCACGCCGAAGAGATCGAGGACGGCGAACTCTCGGACGTCAACCTCCTCCACGAGGGCGAGTACACGATCACTGTCGAAAGCGAGGACGGCGAGTTCGACGACGTCGAGGAGACCGTTACACTCGAGAAAGAGGAAGACGAAGAGGAGACGATCGTCCTCGAGGGCGCGACGCCCGACTCCGAGGTCGAAGACGAGGAAGAGGCCGGCGAGGAAGACGGTGAAGACGAAGCGGATGACGAAGAGGAGGAGACCGACGACGAGAACGGTGAAGCAGATGACGAGGACGATGAAGACGAGGCGGGCGACGAGACCGACGACGAGGACGGCGAAGACGAGTAGCACGTCCGCCTCGCGCGCCGAAGCCCTTTCTCGGTTTCTTTCGGACGCTGAGCGACGCTTTCGTCGACGAGATCCGCGTTCTCTCCATCGACGGGATCCGCATTCTCTCGTCGGCCGAGCGACCGACACCGATCNATCCCCCGGTCGGTCCCGGGCGAACAACCAAACCGATTTGACGGTCCGTTCCCGAATTCCGGACGTGTCGGAAGCGAACCCCGTCGAGCGCTGGCAGGCCCGACTCGAGGAGACCGGCGAGCTCACGCCGGAGATCGTCGACCGGGTCTCAACGATCCACGGCGACCGCGGGGTTCGCGCCATCGAGGCGGTCGGCGAACACCGCGTGAAGTCCTACCGCGACTTTACGATCGTCGTCGGTTACGACGACGAGTACATCGTCGAGGACGGCGGCTGTACCTGCAAGGACAGCGAGTACAACCTGGACGACGACGATCCCACGGAGCTGTGCTGGCACGCCCTCGCGGTGGCGATCGCCCGTCGCGTCGGCCATGTCGACTACCACGATATGTGGTACTCCGACGTCCGTGAACTGCTCTGAAAACCGCACGTGCGAGGTGGAACCGCTCGTCGGAGTCAGAACTGTTAGTCGGACTCGTTACAGGCCGCAATGATGACCTCCGGATCGTCGATCAGCCGGTTTTCCATGTAGTTTCCCTTCCCCTTCCCCGCCCACTTGCGCTCCTGTTCGATGATCGAGAGGAACTCGAGCTCCGAGAGGATATCCCGCACCCGCCGGAGCTTCAGGTGATCCGATCGGTCCCGGTCACAGAGGCGCTTGTAGAGGTCGTAGGCCTCGTTGGTCGTCACCGGTGCGTCCTCGCCTTCTTTCTGCTGGGTAAGCAGTGCCATCGCCTCGAGGACGAGCTTCGCGTGGCTCGGGCTCTTCGAGATGAGTTCGGCCAGCCGGCTGGTCTCCTCGCGCTCGTGAGCGTGGTCGACGCAGGCCTCGGTGACCGCCTCGAGGTCGTCCTCTTCGGCGATCTCGCCAGCAAAGCGGAGGATGTCGATCGCCTTGCGCGCGTCGCCGTGTTCGCGTGCGGCGAGGGCGGCGACGCGGGGGACGACGCCGTCCTCGAGGACGCCGTCGTGGAAGGCATCCGAGCGGGAGCGCAGGATCTCGCGGATCTGTGAGGCGTCGTACGGCGAGAAGACGTACTCGCGTTCACAGAGGCTCGACTTGATCCGCTCGTCCAGCGAGTCCTTGTACCGGACCTTGTTCGAGATGCCGATGACGCCGACCGTGCTGTCGGTGAGTTTGCCGGATTCGACCGCCCGGGAGAGCTGCATCAGGATGTCGTCGTCCTCGATCTTGTCGACTTCGTCCAGAATGATCAGCGCGACGTCGTACTCGGTGTCGACGATTCGCCAGAGCCGACGGTAGTACTCGGCGGTGCTCAGTCCCGAGTGGGGGATCGAGATCCCCGTCTCGGGCTGGTCGTTGAGCTGGTGAGCCGTCGACTGGACGGCCTGGGTTTCCGTCGACTCCTGGAGGCAGTCGACGTAGGCGACGCCGATCGAGATGTCGTTACCCTCGGCGCGGTCGATCGCCTGATTCGTGATGAACTTCGAACACAGCGACTTGCCGGTCCCGGTCTTCCCGTAGACGAGGACGTTGTTCGGCGTGTTTCCCCGCGTGGCCGGTTTGATCGCGTTCGCGAGGTTCGTCAACTCGTCCTCGCGACCGATGATACGGTCGCCGTCGGGGAGGTGTGACACCTGCAGCAGCTCCTTGTTCCGGAAAATCTCGGTTTCGCTGCCGAAGTAGTCCATCGAATCCGACATTCAGCTACTCCGACTATCGGGAGGGGGTGCTTGTAAACGTTCGGAACCGGATTGCCGCTGTAATTCCCTCGGTTTCGTTGTGTCGCGTTCTGAGAAACGGGAACGACACCCCTCGATGCCGCTGTATAGGCCGTCCGGGGACTCCGGAGTGCCGCTGTATGAGTGTGTCTCTCGCGGTAAGTTGGTCGGGGGGTGCTCGAGGAAACACCCCACGGTGCCGCTGTATGAACGGGCCTCTCGTAGCGAGGCGCTGTGCAAGATGGGGTCGAGACCACCCCTCGATGCCGCTGTATTGGCGAGCGGATGGGCGAGCCTGCAGCCTCTCCGACGGGGCTCGAGGAGCGGGCACACACCGGAGTTCTTCTGTATGTGGACAAATTTCTCGGTAGACGGTCGTACTCGCTCGCTTCTCACCCCTCGGTGCCGCTGTATAGATACACACACACCCCGCAGTGCCGCTGTAACAGGACGGAGGTGGGGGAGTCGAAACGGAGGGTACTCGAGAACCGGCGTTCGCGGCGACGCGATAGCGGACGCCGACTTCGACTGCTGCACGATATCGTCGAGGGATACCGGGAAGCTTCCGAAACGGATCGCAGGTGCCTCGAAACGGCCGTCGATAGCCACACAACGAAAGACCCGTCCGACCGCGAGGAACTTCACGGAGACTCCCAGCCCAGACTCGAGTGACAAGCACCGCGGGCTCGAGTGACAAGTCGGAGGTCGCGACCGAAACGGAACCCGGCCCGAGTCCGAACCCCGGATTCGACTCGAGTCCTCTCCTCGTTCGATACGATCGACCGAAGTAACGTTCGATACTGCTAATGGACTTTGACTCAGTGATGGTATTTAGGTATGGTGATATCCGTAGCGAAGAGCCCTGCCGGGCGGATCGACGCCCTTGGTCGGGAAGTGATAATCCAAATCGCGGGTCGTGAAGTCTCACGACCGCTCGAGAGGTGGTTTCCCCTCCACGCAGCGACCGTCCGGTCTTCCACCCCGTCTCCTCTCCGTGAGCTATACAGCGGCAACGCGGGGTGTGTCTCTTCCACTTTCACGTCCGCAGTTGGCTCGCCCACCTGAGTCCACAGGCGGTTCATCGATCTCCGAACGCCCCCGAGCGACGACCTTCCTCACGAGTTCCCAGCGGTTTCGCTCACGGCCCCGGTTCAGGCAGGCGTTGCCTTCTCCTCGCGCAGTCGTTCGATCGCCTCCCGAACCGTCGCAGCGTCGTCCGGGTACGTGCCGTAGACGATCTCGTCCGCGTGGCGTTCGACCCGCCGCGTGACCCCCGCGAGTCGCTCGGGGTCGATCTCCGCTCCCGACAGCTGGATCGAAAGCGAGACCTCGAGTCCCTCGAGGCGACGCGCGAACCCGCGAGCCAGCGACTCGACCCAGTAGCTCGTCCCGTAACCGGGGTCACAGAGCGGGACGAGGAAGCCGTCGACGTGGGTCGCGAGCGCCTCCGGCTCGATCCCTGCACGCGCCCGGAGGTTCCCCGGGTAGGGATCGGGGTACAGCGTCGCGGTCAGATCGCCGTCGACCCGGCTCGCGACCTCCGCGACGAAGGCCGTAAGGACATCGGCTCGCCACGCGTCGCGCTCGTCGAACCCACTTCGTCCGAACCGTCGGTCGCAGCGCTCGCACCGACAGAACCCCGGTCCAGGAAAGCCAAGCGTCGTCAGCCGAACGTCGCCCTCGATTCCTCCCAGCCGCTCGAGCAGCCCCTCGCGGTAGTCCGGATCGGTCGGACAGACGGTGCCCCAGTGGTGGCCCTCGACGTCGGGCGCGGCCCGCGTTCCGTCGGCGTCGACGGCCGCCCGCTCAGGTTCGTCGCGGACCGTCGCTGTGTCACCCCAGCAGGCGACGGAGCTGACCGCTCCCTCGAGTGGCTCCTGCCGACGTCCGTCGACGTACTCCGTGAAGTAGTAGCTTCGGTCGCCGACCCCGGCTCGAGCGAGGTCGCGGTCGTCCGTGAGGATGGCGTACATGGCTCTCAGTGCCGTGCGAACGATCTTAAAACGTTACTCGAGATCGCGAGTCCTGGACCGCTACTCCTCGCTACAGATCTCGACGAAGTTCCGAAGGATTCTCAGGCCCGTCTCGCCGCTCTTCTCGGGGTGGAACTGGGTACCGAAGACGTTGCCGGCTTCGTTCGCGACGATTGCGGGAAAGTCGATTTCGTAGTCGGTCGACGCCACCGTGGCGTCCTCGTTGTCGGGAACCGCGTAGTAGGAGTGGACGAAGTAGGCGTACCGGCCGTCGACGGATCCGCCAGCGGCGGATCCGTCCTCTCGTTGGCTTTCCGACTCGACGCCGTCGACTCCTCTCACGAGGGGGTGGTCGCGCTCGACCGACAGCTGGTTCCAGCCCATGTGGGGGACCTTCTGGCCCTCGGCGAAGCGGACGTTCGTTCCGGGAATCAGGTCGAGTCCCTGCACCGCGGACTCGCCCTCGTTCGCTCCCTCCTCGCTGGTCGTCAGCAGCATCTGCATGCCGAGACAGATCCCGAACAGCGGCGTGCCGGAGTCGGCGACCTCGAGTAAGTCCTCCCGGAGCGGGTCGGCGTTTTCGACGCCCTCGCGGAACGCGCCCACGCCGGGCAGGACGACCCCGTCGGCGTCGGCGAACGCCTCGGGATCGTCGGTGATCTCGACGTCGGCGCCCGCGCGCTCGAGCCCGCGGGTGACGCTGCGGAGGTTGCCGAGGCCGTAGTCGACGACCACGACGTCGGCGAGCGACTGCTGCTGGTCGGACGTGACGGTGCTCATGCCCCGATCTGGGTGGGGCGGAAAGAAGTGTATTGCCATTGCCGCAGCATCCCGCAAGGAATCGAGGACGTTCGGGACCACCGAACGCAGGAACTACGTGCTGGGACCCGTAGCTCCGGTATGGCCGACCGCGAACCAGAAACGGTGGTCCGGGAGTACTACGACACCGTCGACGACGAACGCTACGACGACCTCGTCGCGCTGTTCGCCGAGGACGTCCGCTACGAGCGTCCGGGACAGGGTGCGATCGAGGGCCGAGCGGAACTCCGGGAGTTCTACCTCGAGGAGCGGCCGCTCGAGGAGGGCAGCCACGAGGTCGACGACCTGGTCGTCCAGGGCGACACGGTCGCCGTACGAGGGACGTTTACGGGTCGCCAGGGCGGCGAGGACGTCGCCTTCGCCTTCGCGGACTTCCACGAGTTCGAGGACGGGGAGATCGCACGGCGCTACTCGTTTACCGATCGCGACGAGGTTTAGGGAGCAGAAGCGAACGTGGTGTCGGAAAACCGACACTGGACGTGTTACCGAAACTGAATTGAGCGTTCTGCCCAGGCTGACAACGGGAAATTTCCACACCCTCCCCATCCGATTCGTTCGGTCACAGCGCTCCCTCCCTCATCCCTCGCACAGCTTCGGCCGATAGCTCGCCGTTCGCTCGCTATCGTCCGGCGCGCGCCACCGCAGCGTGGCCCGATCAATAGACGATCACTGTCGACGACCGAAGTGGTACGAGCTCTCAGAAGCCGTCGAGACGCGTCTGACCGCCCTCCGACCCGTCGACGTCCGCGAGTTCCGCGGCGCGTTCGATCGCGTCCGCGAACGTCTCCTCCTGGCTGCGGTCGTACAGCGTCGCCGCGGGGTGGACGCAGATCAGCAGTCGGCGCGGCGTTCCCTCAATGCGGACCTCCTCGACGGAGCCGGCCTCCTTCGTCACCGACACCGATCGGCCCAGCAGGTGTTCGGTCGGCACCTTCCCGAGCGTGACGATCACGTCCGGCTCGAGCCGATCGATCTCCGTCTCGAGGTAGCCTCGACAGTTCTCGAGTTCCTCTTTCGTTGGGTCGCGGTTCTCCGGGGGGCGACAGCGCACGCAGTTGGTGATCCGGACGGTGTCGCGGTCCAGCCCGACCGTTCGCAGCTTATCGTCGAGCACGGAGCCGCTTCGCCCGACGAACGGCTCGCCCTGTTCATCCTCATTTGCACCGGGTCCTTCGCCGACGAACAGCACGTCGGCGTCCTCGGGACCGGTGCCGTTGACGATCCGACTTCGCGACTCGACGAGTTTCGGACACCGGGTACACTCGGTGACACAGAGATCCTCCATCGTTCCCATAGCCGTCCCTCAGACGGCTTCCTACTACGCCTTTCGGGTCGCAGCTGCCGGTCGACGAATCGAGGATCAACGGCCGTCGGCTGACGGCGCCCTCACCCGCTGTGGACGAGCGAGTCCGCGTACGCGTCGGCCGCTCGAGCGGCCTGTCTGGCGACCCGGATCGGCTCCGGGCGCCCGCCCTCGGGGGTGAAGTTGCGAACGACGTCGGCCCCCTCGCTCGACTCGAGGCCGACGCTGCGGACGTACACCGTCTCGTCGTTCACCGAGACGGCGCGTCGCTCGGGAAGCCGGCGATACCGCTCGAGACGCTCCTCGAGCGCCGCTCCGGAGAAGGCGTCCTCGAGACCGGCCTCGAGTCCCTCACTCTCCTCGAAGGTCACCGCGAGAACCGGTCGCTGGGCGTGTTCGTACACTGCCGAAAGATCGAGAACGTTGTACCAGGCGGGTGCGACGGCGCCGATCAGTACGTACCGAACGTCGGGGCGACCGAGGTCGTCGACGAGCCGGCAGATAGCCTCGGTCGCGTCGGTGTCACCCACGGTACACCTGCGGTAGCCGACGCCGTCCAGAACGCGGTCGGCGCGGACGACGGTACCGGCGACCGTGCTCCGACCCCGTTCGCTCGGGGCGTTCGATTCGACGCGGAACGACTCGGCGACGCCGAGCGCCCGCGTCCCAGCCTTCATTCGGGGTCGTCCTTGATCTCCTCGAGACGGTCGAGCAGCTCGTCGCTCGAGGCGCCGTTCTCGAACTCGATCGAGCCGTGGTGATGGTTCTGTTCCGACTGGACAGCGTCGTTATCATCAAAATCGGTGTCGACCTCCTGTTGTTCGGACTCGTCGTAGCTCCCGAATCCCATACAGTGTCACATTCGAGAGCGGAACTGAAAAGTCTCGGGGTGACCCACCTTCAATCCCCTTAAACAGCACATATTCGGGCCAACGTCGTTCCCTCGGGGCGTTCCGACGACGCCACAGTTGCGCCCGCTCCGAGGAGAGGACGTTCACGGATCCGGCAGTACCGTTTTGCCGTCGGCTCACGACCGACTCCGTATGGAGGTCTACCACGTCACCGAGGACGCCGAGACGTTCACCTGCAACGCCTATCTGGTCGTCGGCGACCGAACCACGCTGGTCGACGCCGGGTCGTGGGACGGCATCGTCGAGGAGATCCGCGAGCACACCGACGACCTCGATGCCGTCGTGATGACCCACCAGCACGGCGACCACGTCGAACAGCTCGAGGCCGTCTGCGAGGCGTTCGACCCCGAGGTGTACGCCTACGACCACCACCCGGAACGAGACCACGCGATCGAGGACGGGGACACCGTTCGGATTGGCGACGAGGAGTTCGACGTCGTCTACACGCCCGGCCACTCGGACGACCACGTCTCGTTCGTCTCCGAGACGACGCTGTTCTCCGGCGACGTGGTCGTCCACGACGACGGCGCCTTCGACTACGGCAGCTTCGGCCGCACCGACATGGCCGGCCAGTCCCGCGAGCGACTCATCGAGAGCATCGAGGACCTCCTCGAGCGCATGCCCGACAGGGTCGAGCACATGTACGCGGGCCACGGCGACGTCTTCCACGGGGACGTCCGCGACGTCGTCGAGACAGCCCTCGAGCGGGCGGAGACGCGGGAGCCGAAGTACCCCGACGAGTAGCACCCGCGAGCGACTGACGGGAGCGAGCGGCTTTTTGGTCCAGATTTTCCGCGAGGGGTTCGCGACCGCGAGGAGCGAATCCGAGCGGAAAAAGGTGGGTCCGAGACGGCGCTCTCGCGGGCGGAGACGCGGGAGCCGAAGTACCCCGACGAGTAGCACCCGCGAGCGACGAACGACCGAACTCTCAGGGCTTCCAGACGACGGTTACTACGTCTTCTTCTCGCTCGAGCGTCTCATGTGTGTAGCCGCGCTCCTCGAGCTTCGGGAAGAGAAACTGCGGGACGCGGTCGTTGCGCTGGACGAGCACCGTCTCGTCGGGAAGCGCGGCGAGTCGCTCGAGGGTCCGCTGGAGGGGCTCCGGCGGTCCGAGCGACCGAACGTCGAGGTGGTCGGTCGGCCGATCGGTCGGGGCACAGGTTTGGTCGAGGACATCGACGTGTGACTCCATGTTCGAACGATCGTGCCGACGGTACCAGACGTTCGTGCCGAACGCGTTCGGACAGGTGATGGGCGCCGGCCGTCGCCCCCGTCAATCGCTTCGTTTCGGGAACGTCGCCTCGAACTCGTTCGGGGCGACCCGCTCGACGGCGTACCCGTCCGCGTCGAACGAGTCGACCTCCGCCTGGAACTCGTAGAACAGCGGCTTCGGTTCGTGGTCGTTGACGATCGTGAGCGATTCGCCGACCTCGAGGTCCTCGAAGGCCTCGTGGATCATCGGGTGGCGCTCCGGCGGTGGAACCTCCCTGACGTCGAGTCGTGTCATACGGGTAGAGCTCCGGGCTCCGGTCGTATTGGTATTCGTCCGAACCCGTTCGGGCGTCCTCGAGCGCGGCGTTCGAAGCGACGGACTCGACCGACTCGCTCGCTCAGGGACGCTCGATCAGCACGTGCCATTCGTTCTCGCCGGACCGTTCGGTCTCGAACGACAGCCCGCGTCCCTCGAGCACCTCGTACAGCGGCACCGGTTCGAACCCCGCGATCAGCCGCAGTCGTTCGTCGGCCTCGAGCGCGTCCAGTGCGGCGGTGATTCGCGCGAACGGCGGGCCGTCGATCTCGCGAACGTCGAGGGTCGTCTCGGTCGTGGTCGTTCCCATACGCGACCGATAGCACGTGCCCCAAGGATGACGTTCGTGCGAACAGGTTCGACTGCGCCTCCAGGCGGTCTCCCTCCCGCCTTGAGTCGGCCACCCGCCCCGAACCGATCGTGCTCCCGCTCCGAACCGGTCGTCTCCACTCGAGCATCGCGAGGCCCCTCGCTGCGCAGCCCGACGACGTCCGCCGAACCCGTTCGGGAGCAGGGCGACGGTCGACCGGTCCGAACGACGAGGTATGAGCACGATTCCGGACGGGTTGCGGACCGATCGGACGCCACCGATCTCGATCCCGCTCCAGCACTTTCTGGTCGGGCTCTGTTTTCTCGTCGTCGGGATCGGCGCGGGAACGATCCTGTCGGTCACCGCGCTGCCGGGGCTGGCTGACGTCGCCCAGCTCCACCTGCTTCTGGTCGGCTGGATCGCGCTGACCATCATGGGCGCGATGACGCAGTTCGTCCCCGTCTGGTCCGGCGTAGCACTTCACTCGAAGCGACTCGCGACGGCCCAGCTCTGGCTGGTCGTGGGCGGACTGGTCGGCTTCGCGGCCGCCCTCGCGACCGGGTCGGTCTCGCTCCTGCCGATCGCCGCGGGACTGTTGCTCGCCGGCGTGTGGCTCTTCGTCTACACGATCGGCCGAACCCTGCTGCGAGCCCGGCCGCTCGACCGGACGGAGCGACACTTCGCGTTCGCCCTCTTCTGTTTCGCCGCGCTCGCCCCCCTCGGGACGCTGCTCGCGGCCTCGTTCTCGACGTCGGTGCTCGAGAGCCTGCCCGTCACACGAGGCGGTATCCTCCTCGCTCACGCGACCGTCGCGCTTTACGGCGCCGTCCTCGTGACGATCGCCGGCGCACTGTCACAGCTCGCGACGATGTTCACCCAGACGGAGTACGCGACGATCGACCGACATCTCCTCGGACTCGAGGAACTCGCCCTCTACGGCGGCGTCGCGGCGCTTGCCGTCGGCCGCGGGGTCGGTCTCGAGTCCCTCGCCCGCGCCGGCGCGCTGGCGGTACTCGTCGGTGCGGCCGCGCTGGGGCTCGTGATCGCTCGAGCGCTGTTCCGGTCGACCGTCGAGCGCAGCCCGATGACCGCACGGTACTGGGTCGTCGTCGGATCGCTGCTCGCCTGGGCCGTCCTCGCCGTACCGGCGTGGTGGCGCGATCCGACGGGCCAGGCGGGGCTGTTCGGCGCACCCGGAACGACCGACCTGCTCGTCCTCGGCGTGTTCGGTTTCGTCGTCGTCGGCACGCTCTACCACGTGATCCCGTTTATCGTCTGGCTCGAGCACTACAGCGATCGGATCGGACTCGAACCCGTCCCGACGATCGACGACCTCTACTCGAGCCGGCTCGAGCGTGCCGACTTCGGGCTCACGCTCGCCGGCTTCCTCGTCCTCGCGGTCGCCGGACTGCTCTCGCTGCCGACCTGGCTCGCCGCGGTCGGTGGCGCCCTCGCGAGCGTCGGGTTCGCGCTCTTCGCCGCTAATATGGTGTGGACACTCCGCCGACACGGTCCCGGGGGTGTGGGCGACGTCGTCCGCGGAACCGGTAGCGATTCGGAGCCCGACGCGACTGAGGTCGACCGCGTCGGCGATTAGGTCCCCGGACGAATCATTTTCGACCGCACTCCAGGCCGACGATCGATCTTCGACAGAAGAGACGTTGGCGAACGAGCTGACGGTTCAGTCCGAGAGCGCCGACTCGAGCGGTTCGCCCGCTTCGAGCGCCCGTTCGGCCCGCTCGAGCGAGGCCTCGAGCGCGTCGGCCTGCTGGTGCATCGGGTGGACGCGCACCCGAACCCGATCGTACTCGTGTCGGTCCGCGAGCGCGTTCCACGCCCGGAACGACCCCGTGACGAGCGCGTCGGCGATCGGACAGAACGCCGTCGTCGGGGTGAACTCCGCCCGGAGTACGCCGGGGTCGTCGGCGTCGACCGCGTACCTGAAGCCGGCCTCGGGCTGTCGGCGGTCGAGGTTGAGTCTGGCGAGGTTGTAGCCGAAGGTGGCGTCGTACACGCCCCGCTCCTCGAAGAGGTCGTGGGTGAGTCGGTGAAACGCCGCGTGATCCCCGTCCTCGAGGAGCGCGTGGCCCTCGAGGAACGGCCCGGGATCGGGGAGGTGAGCGGGGACGAACTCGTCCCAGCCGTCGAACGCCGCGTTGGCGTCGTCTGATCGGCCGCGCGAGAGCGGGTTCATATCCGAGCGTACGGGCGGCGGCTCCCTGGCCCTGCTGCCGAACGGATTCGGCTACCGCCGCTCGCCTGAGGAGCAACCGACGGAGCCGTTCGAGGTTGGGACTGGAGAGAACTCACTCGAGGATCGAAAACGCCGCAGAGAACCGAGTTAGGCCGCTCGCGGCTCGGTCGCCTTCGGTCGGAGGTTCTTGTAACCGCACTTGCGACAGCGGTCGGAGTCCTTCGCGTTGCGAGCGTTACAGCGCATGCAGATCATCTTCTGGAGCGTCCGGTTTTTGGCGGCGTCGAAACTTGGCATGTCGCTCCGTTGGCCCGTCGTCCATATAACCGCTGTGGTCGCGAACCCGTCCCGAGCCGAATAATTATGTTTCGGCGACACGAATTGTCGTTCGACGCTGCTCTTGTTCGAGCTGCTCACGCTCTGGTACGCCGGTTACCAGCCGCTGCTCGCGCATCGGGAGCGAATCCGTTCACGGCAGTAGCCGATCAGAACGATCGGGTCGAGAGCGACACCGACCCTACGCCGATTCGTCGTCGGCCAGGTAGTCGTCCTGGACCGCGACGACCTCGCTCGAGTCCGCACACTCGCCGTACCGTCGCAACGGCTCCTCGTTTAGCGTCAGGAACGTCTCCCCCCAGCGGAACGGCTCGAGGAGCTCCTCGGCGCGCTCCTGGTCGCCGAGGATACAGCAGGCGGCCGCGAGCGCCTCGACGGTCGTCAGCTGGAACGGACGGCCGTAGTTGACCGGGTTCGCGGCCACCAGAAAGGGCAGCGCGCGGTGGACGCCGTTCATCCGAAAGGCGGCCTCCTCGGCGGACTCCCAGGAACAGTCGAGGGCGACCAGCGTGCCCAGCGCCTCGTCGCCGTCGGCCGGCGAGAGCGCCTGCTCGGCGTGGGGGTTGAGGACGACGCCGTAGGGCACCTGCCGCATGGTACGGTACAGCGTCGCCTCGTCGAACTGCTCGAGTCGGCGCGCGGTGCACTTCTTCGGGTCGTCGTCACCCTCGTAGTAGACGTGACAGTCCACGGTCGATGCGAGATAGGCGCGCCGGTGAGAAAAGCCGGTCGATGCGTCCACGACGACTCAGTTCGCCGTCGCACCCAGTTTCGATCGACCGTGTAACCGGCGATACTCGAGGCCGCCGACGAGCAGCGCGAGCGCGAGGGGAACGAACCAGAACACCGCGTAGGTGAGCATCGGCGACGGCGAGGCGCCCAGGTGGACGGTCTCCTGCACGTAGCGCCACGTCCGGAGGATCGCGAGCGCGAAGCCGCCCGCGACGACCACCGCGGGTAATCGCAGCCCCCACCGGGCAAACAGCAGCGACGGAACCGTACCGAGCGCAATGAGGCCGGCCACCACGAGCGCGAGCATCGCGTACTCGACCGGCTGTGCGGCGAACAGTTCGGTGGCGATCCCGGAGACGCCGTCGCCGGCCGCCTCGGCGACGAGGGTCACTGCGAAGAGGTGACCGATGCCGACCGCGAGACTCGCGAGGAGCCCCCGCCTCGACACCGACTCGAGCACCCGCTTTCGGTTTCGAACGGCGTGCTCGAGGGCAATCAGCACGACGCCGCCGACGGCGACGAACAGGAGCGTGTGGACGACCGCGGCGAACGAGACGAAGTGTGGACCGAGCCCGAGGTCGCCGAGGTGGGGGACGAGCACGAACACCGCGAGCGAGATTGCGACCGCAACCCAGGCGCCGGCACGGACCGCGAGGGCGGCAGCGAGGGCGAATCCGCCCGTCGCGGCGACGAACAGGGTGGTCGTCGACGCCGTAAGCGAGAGGTCGTAGCCGACCGCGCCGAGGTAGGCGAGCATCGCGACGGGGAAGAGAACAAACCCGAGATAGCGAACTCGCATATGACAGCCATACGACCGGTGTGGTCAAAACGGTACTGGCGCTCCCGCCGATACCGACCGCTCCTCGAGGCCATTTCGCCGAGTCCGTCTCCTCGAGCGGCCCCTCGAACTCTCGTCGATGCTCCTGTGCGTGCGTCGCTTCGTCCCATTACCCCTCGTGGATCGCCTCGCCGCGGTTGAGCCGCGCAGCGATCGTAAACGTCTGTTCGGCCTCGCGCCTGGTCGGGAAGTGCGCGGCCATGTACCGCGCCGTCGCGACCATCGGAATTCGCCGGCGGGACTCGAGATGGGACGCCTCGTCCGTCCCCTCCGCCGCGCGCTCGTCCGCGAGGTCGAACTGCCGGACTGCGGCCTCGAAGTTCTGGATCGTGTGGAAGCCGGCGTCTTCCCGCAGGAGCCCGTGACCGAGAGTCCGCTTCAGCTCCCCGGGGTCGCCCCCGCAGTCGAAGAACTCGCCGACGAGCCGCCCCGCCTCGTTGACCTCGCCCTCGACGTTGAACGTCTCGAGCAGGTCCTCGAGAACGTCTTCGGGATCTCGACCGGTCTCGTTCGCACCCGGCTCCGGGACTGGCGCGGGCGGCGTGCTAAGGAAGCGATCGAGGTAGACGCTCATCGCGGCGTCGAAGACTCCCCGGTAGAGCTCGGCGGCGTCGGTCCGGCGGGTCGCCCCGTGAACCGCGTTCGCGTAGGTGAACGTGTGGTGGACCGTGTTCCAGTCGGAGAACTCGTTGGCGGTACCGAACTGTGCGACCCGCATCGCAGCAGCGCCGGCAACCTCGCTCGCGAGCTCCTCGCTCGTTGCGCCTCCCCGAACGGCGTCCGCCAGCGCATCGACGATCGCCTCGGGGTCGTCCGCGAGCAGCGTCTCCCGGAGGTCGGCGGGCGGCTCCCAGTCCGCGTTCGCGGCCTCGGCGACCAGCGCCTCGAGCCCGCTCGTCTCGGTGACGTCACCGCCGTAGACGGCCTCGAGCAGGGCGACGAGGTCGACGGGCTGGCGCCACGACGATCGCTCGTCGCTCCTATCAGCGGTCACCAGCGGCTCGACCAGACTTGCGAGGACGTCGTCGGTGTGCTCCTGGCCGGCGTGCTCGAGGCTCTCGAAGGCCGTGTTCGCGAAGTCGAGCACGTGGCCCGTCGAGAGGTAGGGGTGGTCGGTCGCGGCGGCGAAGACGAGTTCGGCGAGTTCGCGCTCCGAGCGGTCGGCCGCGACGGCGGTTCGCAGACACCGTTCCGCGCCGTCGGCGTCCCGGACCTCGACGCAGTCGCGGAACCAGCGCTTCAGCCGGTCGAACTCGACTTCGCGGGTCGCAAACGAGGGCTGGTCGAAGTTCGGTGGTTCGCCCGCGCAGTCGTTCGCCACGCGGCGCGCGCCGACGTACAGCGCCCGCTTTCGGTCCTCGGCTGCGAGGTCGTCGATCACGTTCGCCAGACAGCCCAGGATCGTCAGCCCGGGTCCCCAGCCGTCCTCGCGGTAGCGGGTGCCGAAGTCGAGGACCGTCGCCGTCGGCTCACGGTGGTCGACGCCGGCATCGAGCAGCCCGATCGTCGCCTTCGCCAGGACGAGCCCGAGATTTTCCTCGAGTCCGGCCTCGAGTCTGCCTGCCCAGTGCTCGTCGGGTGGGAGGTCCTGTTCGGGGTTCGGATTCACGTAGACGTCGCCGTCGCGGATCTCGACGGGGTAGGTCTGAACGTCGTCGGCCCAGGGGTCGAACGTGTCGCCGCAGGCCAGTTCGAACCGCGCGTGATGCCAGTGGCAGGTGAGGACGCCGTCGTCGACGGTCCCCTCCGAAAGGGGAAACCCCATGTGGGGACAGCGGTTGTCGACGGCTCGAACCTCGCTCTCGTGGTGGAATAGCGCCAGCGGCGTCCCGTCGACGCTGACCTGCGCGCGCCCCTGCTCTCGTAGCTCCTCGAGCGGGATCGCCGTCCGGAACTCGTCGGTCGTCGCCATGTGCGTGGAATCGACACGCACGGTCGTAAGGGTTCGCTGAATCTCGCTTTTGTACGGGGAGCGACAGCAGGACAGCAAAACGCGAGCAGGGCAGCAAAACGCGAGCAGGACGACAAAACGCGAGGCAGCGGCCGCGTCCGGACCGCCGCCGTTTTTGATAGTCGGGCCGCTACGTGGGGTATGGACGCCGTCGCCCTCGTCGAACGCTACTACGACGCGCTGGACGCTCACGAGTACGACGCCCTCGAGGACGTCCTCGACCCCGAGTTCGTCCAGCGGCGCCCGGACCGCCGGTTCGAGAATCGGGAAGCGTTCGTCGAGTTCATGCGTGATGGCCGGCCGAACAAGCGGACACGCCACGACCTCGAGGACGTCCTCGTCGACGACGAACGCGTCGCGGTTCGGGGGCGAGTGGTCGACGACGAAACAGGGTCGGCGCTGTTCGAGTTCGCCGACGTCTTCGAGCTCGAGGACGGAGCGATCGTTCGCCTCGAGACGTACAGCCGGTAGCTGGCGACCGAGGGTTTTTGCTGTCAGAATTGAACTGTTCAGCTACCGATGACATCTGTCGCACGAATCGGGCGCGCCGGACGACGGGCGGTCGGCGCGCTCGGCGCCCGCCAGACGTACAAGAACCTCCTGTACCTGTTTCTGGCCATCCCGCTCGGCTTTCTGTACTACTTCACGTTCGGCTTCGGCGTCCTGTTGGGTCTGCTCCTGACGCTCGTTCTCGTCGGCGTGGCGATCCTCTTCGTCGCCCTCCTCGGCGCCAGGATCGCCGCGGGGCTCGAACGACGGCTCGCGAACGCACTACTGGGGCTCGACCTCGAGCGGTACGGGGACGTCGCCGACGCTCCCGGGGCTCGCTCCCGGCTCCGCGCCTATGTCGACGCACCCTCGACCTGGCGGGCCGTCGGCTTCCTCTCGATGAAGACGCTCGTCTCCGTCGTCGCCCTCCTGGGAGTGATCGCGCTCGCGTGGATCGCCGAGCTTCTCCTCGCGCCGCTTCGATACCCCACCGACGCCGAGTTCGGCGAACTCAACGGCGAGCCGCTCGTCTGGACGATCGAAACGGTCCCGGAGGCGGCGCTGGCCGGTGTGCTCGGCGCGGTGCTGCTGGTCGTCTTCGTCCACGTCGCAAACGCGATCGCCTACGTCTGCGGACGGATGAGCGCCGCGTTGCTCGGCGAGCCGGTAACGACTCACTGAGTCGACTCTCGAGCGCCGCCCCGACCGACCGACGGCGCTCACGCCGAACAGTTGTTCGGCCCCATCTCGAGTTCGACCCGATCTTCTGGAGCGAGCTCGAGCGCCCCGCGGTTGCGCTCGATGATCTCCTCGAAGTTCGCCGGCTTCTCGCCGGCGTCGGCCAACCGGTCGACGAACGCCTCCTCGTCGAGCTCGAGAACGTCGATCCCCGTGCGTGCCTCCCGGATCGTCGTCGAGATCTCCCCGCCCGGCGAGCCGTGTTCGAACTCCCCGTCGGCCGTAACGGTGACGTGTCCCGGGAGGACACGAACGCTCTCGGGTTCGGCCAGGATTGTCCGATGGAGCGTCTCGTAGAGCATTCGCGCGCCCTCCTCGCCCTCTCTCGCGGTTCCACCGCTCGAGCCTTCCGAGGCGCGTGGCGCCTCGCCCTCGTCTTCACTAAATTCGAGCTCCGTCCGTCCCGTCGAGTCGACGTGCAAGGTGTCGGCCGTCAGCAGCGCCCGGTCGTCGACGAGGACGTTGATCATCTCGCTCGTGTGGCCCGGCGCGGCGATCGCCTTCAGCTTGCGCTCGCCGACCGCGAGCACCTCGTTGCGCTCGAGGGCGGTGTACTCGACCTCGACGTCGCGCTTCTCGGCCCGTTCGCCCAGGTAGTACGGCACCTCGAGCTCGTCGGCGAGCTGGCGGCCCCCGGAGACGTGGTCGGCGTGGACGTGAGTGTCGATCACCCCGGCGATCGAGAGCCCGGCCTCCTTGGCGGCGACCGCGAACTCGTCGGTGTCCGCGGTGGGATCGACGACGACGGCCTCGCCACTCGACGCGCAGCCGACGACGTAGCCCAGACACCCCTTCGCGCGGCGCTGAACCTGGACGATCCGGGCGTCGCCGGTCCCCTCGAACTCGACCGCGTCGTAGACGCCGCTCCAGCCCTCCATCCCGCCGTCGACGGTTTCGACGTCGTAGGCGTCGGTCGCCGACTCGAGCTGGGTCGCCAAGTTTCCCGAAGAGATCCCCTTCGCGCAGATGGTGATCACCCGCTCCGTATTGCCGACCAGCTCCTCGAACTCCTCGAGGCGGCCGTCGAGCTCCTCCTCCGGGCCGAACGGGAAGTGAAGCGCGCCGGAGACGTGCCAGGATTCGTAGCTGTCCTCGGGACGCGTATCGACGAGCGCGAACTCCTCGTCGCCGTCCTGTAGCTCCGCGAGCCGATCCGCAGTGAGGGTGGTAACCATACGCGAGGTACGCCGGTGAGTCACCTAAACGTCTCTACGACATGTGCCGGCGTATCGGTGCGAAACGGCTCGCGACGCCGACGGCCAGTCGCAACCACTACGACCCCGGACCGGAAACGGACAGCCATGACAGCAGTACGAAACGTCCTCCGCGGGCTGCTCGGCAGCGTGATCGGCATCGTCGTCGTCGGGGCGCTGGCGACGGTCGTCTTCACGGTCGCGATCTTCGTCGTCTCGACGGGCGCGGGGCTGGCCGGCTACGACCCGAGCGCCGACTTCGTGGTCCTCTCGGCGGCGCTGGTCGTCGTCGCCGTCATCCTCACGGGCGGGTTCACGCCCCGGCTGTCGAACTCCGGGTCCGAGGGCTCGAGCGACGACGCCACGTTCGACGATCGGACGTACAACTGATCCTCGCGACGGCCGCGCGGTTCGCGGCTCCGGGCGTACCTCGAGGCTCCCTCGACTTGGCAGGCGGTCGGTTTCATCTCGCTGAAAGTCCCGATCGCGATCGTCGCCGTCCTCGGGCTCTTCCTGCTGGCGTCGGTCGCGTCGCTGCTCGCGGCGCCGCTCCGATATCCGACGACCGCCGAGTGCGGCGGGGTGAACGACGAACCGGCCACGTGGACGATCGAGATGGCGCCCGAAGCCGCGCTGGCGGGCGCACTCGGCGCGGTGGGGTTGATTGTCCTCGTTCACCTCGCGAACGCCGCCACCTACGTCTGCGCCCGGATCTGTGCGGCGCTTGTGGGCGAACCGATGACCGACGACGATCCGACCGCGACCTCGTCGTAGACGTTCCTAACCGTTCATCTCGGTAGTGGCGGTTTCACACCCTTACACGCCGGTCGTCGACTCGAGAGGGGTACCGCGTGTCGCGTTCGATCTCGATCGACGACGTCGTCACTTTCCGGGCGCTTCGTCGCCCGACCTGCTCGTCCCCACATCCGAACTACGGGTGGCGATACTGGTACGTGTTAACTATGAACTTTCCTGCAGGAATCCCGTGCAATAATTGTGATCAAAGTGCGGTTTAACGATCACTATAATTCAACAACGACCCGTATGCGAGACAGCCGCGATACCGAATCCCACTGCGTTCACCTCGAGAGGCGGAAGCCACGACAGCGGCTCCAATCGGGCGGAAAGACGACCGGAACGTCGTTGACCAATTCCACGGTGAGGGCCGGTCGATGACCGACGACGAGACGCCGAACGGTGAGACTGCCGACTACCTCGACAGCAGGATACACATGTTCAAGCCGGCAACGCCGTTTATGCGGGATCACCTGAAGGTGATCTGGGGACTGTTCGCCGTCTGGGTACTGGTCACGTTCGGGCCGGTGACGGCGACCTGGATCGCGACGGACACCATGACGAGTACGCAGGTGTTCGGATTTCAGCTTCACTACTTCCTGACCGCGCTCGGCTCCCCGATCGGCGTGTTCGTTCTGTGTGTGGCCTACGCGTGGCAGCGCGATCGACTGGACGCGCAGTACGGCGTGAGCCACGAGGTGCCGGCCGAAGCCGACGGGGATGCCGGCCAGCACGTCGCTGCCGACGGTGGTGAACGCCCGTGATCGAAGCGGCGGCTCTCGAGATCAACACCGGACTCTTCGACGGCGGTTTCAAGCTCGTTCCGGCGCTGACGCTCACGGTGATGCTGGCGCTGTTTCTCGGCGTCGGCTGGTTCTTCCGCGTCGCGGCGGTCGACGATATGTGGGTCGCCGGCCGCTCGATTGGGGCGATCGAGAACGGGATGGCGATCGCGGCGAACTGGATGAGCGTCGCCGCCTACCTCGGGGTTGCCTCGACGGTCGCATTGCTCGGCTACTTCGGACTGGCGTACGTCGTCGGCTGGACGGCCGGCTACTTCATCCTGCTTATCTTTCTGGCCGCGCAGTTCCGCCGGTTCGGGAAGTATACCGCCCCCGACTTCGTCGGCGATCGGTACTACTCCGACCTCGGTCGCGCGATCGCGGCGTCGACGACCCTGCTGATCGCGTTCGTCTATATCATCGCACAAGGAAACGGACTCGGCCTGATGGCCCAGTACATTTTCGGCGTCTCCTACGAGGTCGGCGTGATTCTGCTGATGGCGATCACCATCGGGTACGTCGCGCTCTCGGGGATGCTCGGTGCGACCAAGAACATGGCACTGCAGTACGTCATCCTCATCGGTGCGTTCCTCCTCGGATTGTACGCGACCGGCTGGACGCAGGGATGGTCGACGGTCGTGCCGTTCGTCGAGTACGGCGAACAGGCGACCGCGATGGCCGAAATCGAGCGCCAGTACACCGAGCCGTTCCAGGACGCCGGGTACTACCACTGGATCGCACTCTGTGTCAGCCTGATCGCGGGAACCTGCGGTCTGCCCCACGTGCTCGTCCGGTTTTACACCGCCGACAACGAGCGCAACGCCCGCTGGGCGACCGTCTGGGGGCTGCTCTTCACCCTGTTGCTGTTCCTGGGAACGACGGCGTACGCCGCGTTCGGCTCGTTGCTGTACCAGGACAACGTCGGCGAGTACACCGAGATGACCGGGACGGAGTCCGACACGCTCGTCGTGCTGACCGCGTACCTCGCTGATCTTCCGGAGTGGCTCGTCGGCATCGTCGCTGCCGGTGCGATCGCGGCCGGACTGGCGACGACCGCCGGCCTGTTCATCTCCGCGTCGTCCGCCGCTGCACACGACATCTACACGAACCTCTACAAAGAGGACGCGACCGCGCGCGAACAGCTGATCGTCGGTCGATCGACGATCCTCGGGCTGGGCGTCATCGTTACCTACCTGGCGCTTAACCCGCCCGCACTCATCGCCGAGGTCGTCGGGATGTCCTTCGCGCTCGCGGGGACCGTGCTGTTCCCGGTGTTCTTCCTCGGACTCTGGTGGGAAGACGCCACTCGAGAGGGCGCGATCGCCGGCATGTTCGTCGGCCTCTTCTTCGGCTTCGGGTCGATCCTCAACGAGATCCTCCCGCAGTACGTCGCCGCGCTCTCCGGAGAGGCGATCTTTCCGACGTTTGCGGTGGTCGTTCCCGCGACATCGTCGTCGCTCGTCGGCGTCCCGGCTGTTATGCTCACGATCATCGTCGTCTCGATGTTCACCGAGGATCCACCCGAGGACGTCAAACGTCTCGTTCGCCAGTGTCACAGCCCCGAACCGATGGAGACGATGCAGTCCGCGGAAGACGTCGCCACGGACGGCGGGAAACCGACCGACGAGTGAGGATCGCGTTCGTCCTCGGCTGAACATTCAATCGATTTTAACCCGGGGAAGACCGAACCGTCGGTATGGCCCTCTCCGAATCCGTTACTGCTGCTATCGCCGTCCTTCGGCGTCGACCGGCAGACATCTTGCCGTTCTACCTGCTCGGCGCCGCGATACCGGCGATCGTCCGCGTCCTTCCGTTCCTGGGGATCGCGGTCGCGTTCGTCTACCTCGAACTGTCTGGACGCTTAGACGCCGTCCTCACCGAGCTCGAAACCGGCGTTCCCGACCCTCCCGACCCCGAAACGGATCCGGAGGCGTTCGATGCCTGGGCCGAGGAGGTCGCCCCGCTGGCCCAGCAGCTGTTGCCGCTCGAGCTCCAACTGTTCGCGGCTGCGGTCATCCTCGCCTCGATCGTCCTGGCGATAACCCTCTACGCAGCCGTCTCGGCCGCCCAGCTCTCGGCCTGTTACGGGCGACTGCGGGACGACCGCGGGCTCGTCATCGGCCTCGCCGGCGCGGGGCGGTTCTGGCTCCGCTTCGTCGGGCTCTACGTTCTCGAGATCGTCGCCTGGCTCACCGTCGGGACGATCGCGCTCGTCGGCGCCGTCTTGCTCGGTGCCGCCCTCGCGCCTGCGACCGGGGCCGGTGTCGCCGCCGTCGTCGTGGTCCTGCCGACCCTTCTCGTGGCGGGCCTCGCGATCGCGGCGATTCGAGCGGTGTTCGCCTTCGCTCCCGTCGCCGTCGTCGTCGACGACGCGGGCGTGTTCGGCTCACTGTCTGCGACCCTCGGCTTCCTCCGTCGACACCCGATCGCGGCCGGCTTCTACTACGTCCTCGCGGTCGGCGCGTCGGTCGCGCTGTCGGTCCTCACGGGACTGCTCGTGGTCGCCGAGGTAGCCTCCCTCGGAACGCTGCTCACGACGCTGATCGTCTTCCCGTTCCTCGATCTGCTGAAGACGGCGCTGTACGGCGGCCCGAAGGACAAACTCTCCCCGCCGTCGGCCCCGGAGCGTCCGTTCCGGAGTCGCTTCGCGGACGGGCTTCGCCGAGGTTGGGCCGAGATGTTCTCGTTCGTTCGGGCGACGCCGTTCTTGCACGCGTTCGTCGTCGTTGCCGCCGTCGGCACGTTCTGGGCCGGCTGGGAACTGGCCGAGCCCCTCGCGGGGACGGTCGAGACCTCCATCGACGAGCGCCTCGAGGGGCACGTCCCGCCGACGGCCGCCCTCGAGTTCTTCGGGAACAACTGGATGGTGGCGTACACCACTGCCTTCGGCGGGCTCGCCCTTGCGATTCCGGCGCTGTTCTCGCTCGCGTTCAACGGGGTCGTGCTCGGCGCCGTCGCCCGCCTCGAGGTCGAGATCGTCGAACTCGCGGCGTTCGTCGTCCCCCACGGGATCCTCGAGGTGCCCGCGATCTTCGTCGCCAGCGCGCTCGGGCTCTGGCTCGGCGCCGTCGGCTGGCGGGCGTTCCGCGGTCGCGCGAGCCGACAGGACGTCGTCGAGGCCCTCGAGCGGGCGTTCTGGGTCGTCGTCGGCCTCGGGATCGTGCTCGCGGTCGCGGCGTTCATCGAGGGGTTCGTCAGCCCGTACTACTACCAGCCGTTCATCTAGGTCCCCGCTTCCAGTTACAGAGCACGCGAGACGGCGGGAATCGTCCGCAGTACCGAAAACGGGCTCCCGAAGAGATAACAGTACAAACATATACGGCGTCGTTCGTATCTGTCCGTATCATGTCACAGTCCGCACGCGCGGCGGCTCTCGAGGACTCGATTCCGCGGGCTGTAGCACGTGTACGACGAAGCTCGACTGAAGATCGACTCCCTTCCCCGCCGGACGGCGAACTCCCCCCGACAGGTTCGAGTGTCCGGTATCAGTACGTCGGCGAATGACTGACGAACACGGCGGTTCGGCGTCGGCTGTGACACCCCACGACCCCGTGACGACGCCGGCTCCGGACGATCCCGAACCGACGGCGCCGACCGATCGCATCGTCGCCCTCGACGCGCTTCGCGGGTTCGCCCTGCTCGGGATCCTGGTGATCAACATCTGGCTGTTCGGCATGCCGGCGGTGGCGGCCATCAACCCGGCTCTCTACGGGAACTTCTCCGGGATGGATTACCTCGCCTGGCTGGTCAGTCACGTCTTCTTCGAGCAGAAGTTCGTCACGCTGTTTACGTTCATGTTCGGCGCCGGAATCGTGCTGTTCCTCGAGTCGAAGGACCGAAAGGAACAGCCCGGTCGGCGGCTCCACTTCGCCAGAACGTTCTGGCTGCTCGTCATCGGTCTCGGACACGCGTACCTGCTCTGGTACGGCGATATCCTCGTCCTCTACGCCCTCTCCGGCTTCCTCGTCGTCTGGGTGTGGCGATGGCAGCCCGCCCGCCAGTTCGCCCTCGGCATTACGATGTTCGCGATTCCCTCGCTCCTCTACCTCTTGGCTGGCCTGGGTTACTTCGCGCTCCCCGAAGACGGGCGGGCCGAACTCGAGGCGGAGCTGCTCGCTTCGTTCGGCGGCGGGTTCTCGCCGGAGCGGGAGATCGAAATCTACCAGAGCGGCTGGGTCGATCAGCTGGCCCACCGGGTCCCCGTCCTCTTCGAGTTCCACACGCTCGGATTCCTCTTCGAGGCGTTCTGGATGCTCGGCGGACTGATGATTATCGGCATGGCGCTCTACAGGTGGGGCGTGATCTCCAACAGGCGGAGCACGCGCTTTTACCGGCGCCTGTTCGTCGGCTCCGGCGGAATCGGGCTCGCGCTCGTCCTCGTCGGGGTGTGGGTTCGGGAGGCGTTCGCCTGGGAGACCCTACCCGTGATTACGCTCGCGTTCCAGTTCAACTACTGGGGCTCCCTGCTGCTCGCACTCGGCTACCTCGCGGGGATCATGCTGCTCTGTCGGTGGGCCCGTGACGGCGTCGTCGTCGGGGCACTGTCGGCAGTCGGGCGCACCGCCTTTACGAACTACCTGCTCCAGACCGTCCTGGCGACGACGATCTTCTACGGCCACGGACTCGGCCTGTTCGGACAGCTGAGCCGCGTGGAGCTGCTCGGCATGGTCGTCCTGATCTGGGCGATTCAGATCCCGCTGTCGGTGTGGTGGCTGGAACGGTTCCGGTTCGGACCGGTCGAGTGGGTGTGGCGGACGCTCACGTACCGAAAGCGACAGCCGATGCGTCTCGAGGACTGACGCCGTTCTCACCGAAGTACGGAGATAGAGTCGCTACGACTCGCGTTCGCCCCTCGAGACAGTTGTCCTACTCAGGCGTCAGTCGAACGATCGGGGCGTCCGCGTCGTCGACGGCGACGTACAGCACGCCCGTCTCGGGGTGGGTCACGACGTCCCGGATCCGCCACCCCTGTCCCTCGAGCAGCGGATCGACTTCTTCGACGTCGGTCCCGTCGACGGTGAACCGTCCCAGGTACTCGCCGGCGAGGTTGCCGACGAACAGGTCGCCCTCCCACTCCTCGAAGGCGTCACCGTCGTAGAACGTCATCCCTGCGGGCGGGAACCCGCCGCTGTTGCACTCCCAGTAGTAGACCGGGTCGACGACGTCGTCGCGGTCGTCGAACTCGTCGCCGACGGGGTCGTCGGTGCCGTACTCGCAGCCGTAGTGGACGACCGGCCAGCCGTGGTTGGCGCCTTCCTCGACGATCCGGAGCATGTCGCCGTCCTCCTCGCCGTGTTCGGACTGCCAGAGCTCGTCCGTCTCGGGGTGGATGGTCATCCCCTGGGCGTTGCGGTGGCCGTAGCTGTAGAGTTCGTCGAGGACGTCGTCGTCGTCGAGGAACGGGTTGTCGTCGGGGATCGAGCCGTCCGGCTCGAGGCGCAGCGTCGATCCGATGGCGGTGGACGTATCCTGAGAGTAGTGATCGGGGCCGAACTCCTTCGAGCCCCGGTCGCCGACGGTCACGTAGACTGCGCCGTCCTCACCGAAGACGACGCGGGAGCCGTAGTGGTCGGTCGCATCGAGAAACGGCTCGACGGCGTACAGCTCCTCGAGCCCCTCGAGGCTCCCCGACTCGAGGTCTAGCTCGCCGCGGCCAAGGGCCGTCGTCGACTCGCCGTCGCCGTTGGCCGTCGCGTAGGTGAGATAGAGCCACGGTTCGTCCGGAAAGTCGGGATGGAAAGCGGCGTCAAGTAGCCCGCCCTGGCCCTCCGCGTACACGTCCGGCACGCCGTCGACGTCCTCGACGTCGCCGTCGTCCGGGTCGAGGACTGAGAGGGCCCCTTCCCGTTCGGTCACGAGCAGTCGGCCGTCGTCCGGCACGACCGAGAGGCTCCAGGGGTGTTCGAACCCGTCGGCGACCTCCTCGACCGCGAGGTCGTCGTCGCCGTCGCTGTCGTCGGTCTCGAGCACGCCGGCGCAGCCGGCAACGGTCGCCGAGAGGGCACCGCCGGACGCCGCGAGGATCCTACGTCGATTCACGCGATAGTCTCCGATTCGGCCGGCTAAAAGGCTTTCACGGCGTTTGCCATCCCGTCGCCCTCGAGACCGCCGACCGCTCGCTCGAGCGATTCCGGTGGTAGTGAGGTCTAACCGAATCCATAAAGGCTGACGGGTTCAACCCCTCTACACATGACAACGACGCTCGGAACGGCGAGCGCGGATCCCGGCGAGATCGACACGGGTCGCCTCGAGGTCGGCGAGACTCGAGACGGGAGCCCGTTCGGTCTTCCCGTCGCCGTCGTAAACGGTGCGGACTCCGGAAAGACGCTCTACATACAGGCAGCCAGCGACGGCGACGAACTCAACGGCGTCGGCGTCGTCCAGCAGGTCGTCCCGCAGCTCGATCCGACGGAACTCAGCGGCACGATCCTGATCGTCGGCATCGTCAACTACCACGGGTTTCAGGTCGCCGAACACCGCAACCCGATCGACGATACGAAGATGAACCGGGCGTACCCGGGTAACGCGGCGGGCACCTCGAGCGAGCGGATCGCAGCGGCCACCTTCGAGGCAGCCACCCGCGCGGATCTCATCCTCGATCTCCACCAGGGGTCGACCAGCCGGATGATCGACGAGGTCCGCGTTCGCTGTGGCACCCGCCACCGCCTCCACGGCGAGTGCCTCGAGCTCGCGAAGGTCTTCGGCTGCGGCTACATCCTCGACCAGAAGGGCCCCGACGGCCAGCTCGCCCGTGCGGCGCCCGACGAGGGGATCCCGACCGTCGACCCCGAACTCGGCGGCTGCGTCGGCTGGGACGAGACGAGCATCCGGAAGGGCGTCGAGGGCGTGTTCAACGTGCTTCGCTACTACGGCTTCCTCGAGGGCGAGCGGAGCCCCGAACCCCAGACGCGCGCGAAGGGATTCGAGCAGTTCGGCGCGCCCGCCGGCGGGCTCGTCGATCTCGAACCCGACCTCGGCGACCGGGTGACCACCGGTGACACGCTGTTTACCGTGACGACGCCGTTTGGCGAGCCAAAGCAGACGGTGACCGCCGACAGCGACGGGATCCTCTGGCGGAGCCGTCGACTTCCGCAGGTCGCGACGGGGGAGTACGTCTGCTCGGTCGCAACCGACATCGACGAGTACTGATGGCGAGCGACCTCGTCTGCCCCGACTGCGACGCCGTCTACGCGGCCGGCCCCGACGAGCCGTGGCGCTGTGACTGTGGACGTCCGCTCGAGTTCGCCGACCGACTGCTTCCCGACGATCCGAGCGCGTTAGCACTCGAGCCGGGTCGTGGCCTCTGGAACTTCGCACCGTGGCTCCCGATCGACGAGCGGGTCTCCCTCGGCGAGGGCTTCACCCCGCTGGTCGACGCCCCGGAGTGGGACGCCGCGTTCAAACTCGAGTACGTCTTCCCGACGGGGTCGTTCAAGGACCGGGGTGCAACGACGACCCTCTCCCGGGCGGCCGAACTCGGCGTCGACCGCGTCCTCGAGGACTCCTCGGGCAACGCCGGCGCCGCGATCGCGACGTACGCGGCTCGAGCCGGAATCGGCGCGGAGATTTACGTTCCCGCGGACGTCAAGGCGGCGAAGCTGGGGGCGATCGAGCGAACCGGCGCCCGACCGGTTCGAATCGAGGGAACGCGCCAGGACGTCACCGACGCCTGCATCGAGGCGGTCGAGGGCGGACGCGAGGACGACCGCGACGGCGCCGCCACCCGACAGACCGGCGACGGCTGGTACGCCAGCCACGCCTGGAACCCCGCCTTCTACGCCGGAACGATGACGTTCGCCCTCGAGATCGCGGCCCAGCGCGACTGGACGGCGCCCGACGCCGTCGTGCTCCCGCTCGGTCACGGCACGCTGTTTCTGGGCGCCTACCGGGGTTTCTCGCTGCTGTCCGAGGCCGGGATCATCGACGAGCTGCCGCGGCTGCTCGCCGCACAGGAGACGGGCTACGCGCCCGTCGCGAACCGCTTCGGCGAGACGGTCGCGGCCGAACCCGGCCACACCGAGTCCGTCGCCGACGGGATCCAGATCGTCGAGCCCGCCCGCCTCGACGAGATCCTCGAGGCGATCGAGCGGACCGACGGCGACGCCGTCGCCCTCGAGCCGGCCGCAATCGAGGACGCCCTGGAGCGGCTTCACCGCAGCGGGTTCTACGTCGAGCCGACCTGCGCGGTCGCCCCGGCCGCCTTAGAGCGCTACCGCGAGGACGGCGTGCTGGACGCTAATGCGGACGTCGTCGTCCCGCTGACCGGCAGCGGGTTAAAAATCGAGTGAGAATCGTGCGGTTACAGCCTCTTCGCGCTCGAGTCGACCGGAGTTAGGCGAAGGTGAGACCCTTCTCGAGCTTCGCGTACAGCTCCTTCTGCTGGAAGTACGCCGCGGCGCCCAGCAGCGTCGGGGCCCAGAGACCGACGAACAGACCGGCGACCTTGTCCTCCTTGAGGTAGAACAGGTACCACGAGTACGCGACCGACAGCGCGGCTGCGACCGATACCGGGTCCCCGGACGAGAGCGGCGTCTCCTCGAGCGCCTCCAGTTCGTCGAACTCGGATTCGGACTCGGACTCGGATTCGTCAGATTCGGTTAGCGTCGTCATGCACTCTCCGGAAGGAACCACTACGGTTGATGTTGCGGCCGTCCATTTCAGGGCGCGAACACGAATCGCCCGACGGGGCCGACGCCACAGTTCGAAACCGAACCTGCCGCGGTCCGGAACGGAACCCGACATTCCTTTACTTGCCCCCTGAATACGGGCGGGTATGTTCCTCTCCCTACGCGCGGAGGTCGAGAGCGCCCTCGAGACGGCGCTGTCGACGCTCGACTACCCGACCGACGATCTCGGGATCGAAGAACCGCCCGAGGACGTCGACAGCGTCCTCGCCTCGAGCGTGGCGTTCCGGCTGGCCGGCGAGGCCGGCGCCCCGCCGCCACAGGTCGCCGCGGCGGTCGCCGACGAGATCGACGCCGACGAGCTGACGTACGTCGCGTCGATCGAGACGCAGGGGCCGTACCTCAACTTCCTGCCGAGCGAGGCCTACCTCGAGAATACGCTCGAGACGGCGACGGCAGCCGACTACGGCGCCCTCGAGGACCGCGGCGAGAGCGTCGTCGTCGAACACACCAGCGCGAACCCGACGGGACCGGTCCACGTCGGCCGCGCGCGGAACCCGATCATCGGCGACGCCGTCGCCAATCTGCTCGACTACGCCGGCTACGACGTCGATCGCCACTACTACGTCAACGACGCGGGTCGGCAAATGGCCGTCTTCACCTGGGCCTACGAGACGTTCGACGAGGACGATCTCGAGGGCGAACCCGAGCGGGATCGCCCGGAGTACGACCTCGTGCGCTACTACCGCAAGGGCAACGCCTTCCTCGAGAACGCCTCGGAGCCGAAGGTCGCCGACGCGGAGGCCGAGATCGAGTCGATCATGCAGGGTCTCGAGGCCGGCGACGACGAGGCCTACGAGCGGGTCAGCGAGGTCGTCGACCAGGTGCTCGGCGGGATGAAGGCGTGTCTCGCCCGCCTGCCAGCGGAGTTCGACGAGTTCGTCAAGGAAACGCGGTTCATGCGCAACGGCGACACCGACGACCTCGTCGCCCGGCTCAAGGAACTCGACGAGGCGGTGTACGAAGAGGACGCCTGGCAGCTCGAGCTCGACGCCCACGGGATCGAGAAGAACCTCGTCTTCCTGCGGGCCGACGACACCTCCCTGTACCCGACGCGGGACCTGGCCCACCACGAGTGGAAGTTCGAGAACTACGACAACGCGGTGACGGTGCTGGGCGAGGACCACACCCTCCAGGCCGACCAGCTCCGGACGACCCTCGAGCTGCTGGGCAACGACACCGAACCGCTCCGGCAGGTGCTGTACTCCTACGTCAACCTCCCGGAGGGGAAGATGTCGACACGTCGCGGGACCGGCGTCGACCTGGACGACCTGCTCGACGAGGCGATCGACCGCGCCCGCGAGGAGGTCGAGGAGCGCCTGGACGATCGGATCCGCGACGACGACCTGGACGACGAGGACGTCGAGCGCATCGCCCACCAGGTCGGAATCGGTGCCGTTCGGTACGACATCGTCTCGAAACAGCCCTCGAAGGCGATCACCTTCGAGTGGGAGCAGGCGCTCGACTTCGAGGCCCAGTCCGCGCCGTACGTCCAGTACGTTCACGCGCGGTGTTGCGGTATCCTCGAGGAGGCCGGCCTCGACTCCGCGGCCGACCTCGAGGGCCAGGATATCGATCTCGAGTCCGTCGCCGCCGACCTGCTCGAGACCCCCGAAGAGCGGGAGCTGCTCGAGACGATCGCCCGCTTCCCGGCGGTCGTCGAGGAGGCGGCCGACGACCTCCAGCCTCACCAGATCGCGACCTACACGCGCACGTTCGCCGACCGGTTCAACGCCTTCTACCGGGAGTGTCCGGTGCTGGCCGAGGACGTCGAGCCCGAGGTCCGGGAGGCCCGTCTCGCGCTCGTGGCGGCGTCGAAACACACGGTCGCGAACGCCCTCTCGATCCTGGGCGTCGCGGCCCCGCGTTCGATGTAGGCCCGCGGCTCACAGTAGGCCGACAGATCACAGCCCGCTCCGGTGCCCGCGGGCCGCGTGAACCATCGACGGACGCGTAGCGCGTGTCAAAGGATACTTAGCCACAGCTCCGTTTTGTACGCCCAATGAGCCAGGAGGCCGAACAGGAGCAATCCGACCGGAAAAAGTACGAGTTCCGGAAGGTCATCGAGGATCTCAAGGACTTCGACGGCTCCGGCACGCAGCTCGTCTCGATCTACATCCCCGAGGACCGCCAGATCAGCGACGTCGTCGCACACGTCACGCAGGAACACAGCGAGGCGGCCAACATCAAGTCCAAACAGACCCGAACGGCCGTCCAGGACGCGCTGACCAGCATCAAAGACCGGTTGCGCTACTACGACACCTTCCCGCCGGAGAACGGGATGGTGATCTTCTCGGGCGCCGTCGACTCCGGCGGCGGCCGCACCGAGATGGTCACGAAGGTCTTAGAGAGTCCGCCACAGCCCGTCGAGTCCTTCCGCTATCACTGTGATTCGGACTTCCTCATCGAGCCGCTCGAGGAGATGATGGCCGACAAGGGCCTCTACGGGCTGATCGTCCTCGACCGTCGAGAAGCGAACGTCGGCTGGCTGAAGGGCAAACGCGTCGAGGCGGTCAAGTCCGCCTCCTCGCTGGTGCCCGGTAAGCAGCGGAAAGGTGGCCAGTCCGCCCAGCGATTCGCCCGGTTGCGCCTCGAGGCGATCGACAACTTCTACCAGGAGGTCGCCGGCATGGCAAACGACCTGTTCGTCGCCAAACGCCACGAGCTGGACGGGATCCTCGTCGGCGGCCCCTCCCCCACCAAGGACGAGTTCTTAGACGGCGACTACCTCCACCACGAGATCCAGGACAACGTCATCGGCAAGTTCGACGTCGCCTACACCGACGAGTCCGGCCTCAAGGACCTCGTCGACAACGCCGAGGACGCGCTGGCCGACGCCGAGGTAATGAAGGACAAAAAGCAGATGGAGGAGTTCTTCGAGGAACTCAACGCGGGCGACCTCGCCACGTACGGGTTCGAGCAGACCCGACGCAATCTGATGATGGGCGCGGTCGACCGACTGCTGATCAGCGAGGACCTGCGACGGGACGTCATCACCTACGACTGCGAGGAGTGTGGGAACACCGACCGCGAGGTCGTCGATCGACGGAAGGCGACGCCCGAGCACAGCTGCACCGACTGCGGCAGCGAGGTCGAGGCGAGCGACGAGGACCGCGAGGACGCCATCGACCACCTCATCGAGATCGCCGAACAGCGCGGCACCGAGACGAAGTTCATCTCGACGGACTTCGAGAAGGGCGAACAGCTCTACAACGCCTTCGGCGGGTTCGCCGGCATCCTCCGGTACTCCACCGGCGTCTGAGACTCGGCGTAGGCACCGATTACGAGGGCCTCCTCGACTGAACGGCTCGTTTTCGACTTCCGACGATCCGTGAATCACTCCTTATTCGGGTAACGATCCCAGGGAGTTATCGCTCCGGCCAGACGCCCCTCGAGCACCATGTGGGGGGACCGACAGCTGCGACGATACGGACGTCGTCGCGTCCTCGGCGGTATCGCGGCCGGAGCAGTGCTCGCGGCGACGTCGGTCGCCGTCGGTCGAACTCGACCCGAAGGCGTCGGGGTTCGGCTCCGCGAGACGAACGCGCCCGTCGCGGCCGGCGAGCGCCTCGAGGTGACGGCCGATCTCGAGGGTCGAACGGAGACGACGGTCGACGCGCGCCTCGTGGTCGGGCACGACCCCGAGACGGTCGAGGAGCGATCCGTCGCTCTCGAGCCCGACGAGACGGCGTCGATCACGCTCGGCTACGAAACGCCCCGCGTCCGGCGTACCCAGTCGTTTCCGGTGCGACTCGAGGCCGGCGCCGACGCCGACGAGCGAACCGTCACCGTACTCGGCACTGACGACGGCGAGAGCGCGGCGATCAGGCCCGACGCCGACGAGATTACGGTGCAGCCGGGTACCACAGTGCTGTTCGAGGTCGCGGCGGGACGGCGGCTCGAGCCTGCCGACCTCGAGTGGGAGGCCGACGACGCGATCGCGGGCGACCTCGCGCTCGCGAGCGACTACACCTTCCTGACGGGAACCGGGGCCTACCTCGCGGCGCCCGAGGCTACCGGAAGCTACGACGTCGGCGCGACCGTTCCCACGGAGACGGGATCGGCGAGCCACGACTGGATCCTCGAGGTCGATTCCACCGGTCGAGAGCCGCCGACGATCGAGTCGTTCGACAGCGACCCCGATGCGGACGCGACCGTCGGGGTCGACGACGTCGTCGAGAACAGGCTCGTCGCGCGCGATCCCGAGGGGCGGCTCGACCGCGTCGTCTGGATCGAGGGACAGAACCGGACGGTGCTTCGAGTCGACGACCTCGAGGGGGAACGCGACGAGTCGACGCTCGCCCGGATGGGTCCGGGCTGGGTCGCCGCCGGCTACCCGACCGGGGCACGGGTCGTCTGCGAGGACGGCCGAACGAGCGCGGAGGCGGTCGTCGACGGCCCCGAGATCAGACCCCCGTTCGCGGTCGAGATCGTCGGCACCAACGAACCCCTCGAGGGCGGCGATCGGCTCGAGATCACGGTCGAGGTCGAGAACGAGGGCGGAATGATGGTCGTCGGCGACACGACCCAGGAGATCGAACTCCTGGTCGGGACGGATCGCGAGCGGGTCGACACCGCTGCCGTCACCGTGCCGTTCGGAACGACCGAGACGGTCACCCTCGGGTACGAGACCTACCCAGTCGCTACCGAGGACACATTCCCCGTTCGGGTCGAGAGCCCCGACGACGCGGCCGAACGTACCGTTACCGTCGACGCCAGCGGGTGAGCCTTTTGCCCCTGGCCCGCGAACGTGTGGTATGGGGGAACAGTACACTATCCTCGTCGCGCTGTCGAACCCCGCGGCCGTCGAGCAGCTCCTGCGAACGGCCTCGGACCTGGCAACCCGACACGACGGTCGCATCCACGCCATCGCGATCGAGCACAAGCCGGTCAACTCTCCGTTCTTGCTGTTCTCCGACGATTACATCTCCGCGGAGTACGCCGAGGAGAGCACGCAGTTGCTCGAGCGAGCCGAGGGCGTTTCGGACGTGCCGATCACGACCGACCTCCGGGTCGGCAGCGACGTGCCGGGAGCCATCCGGGACGTCGTCGACGAGGTCGGCGCCGACGTCTTGCTCATGGGGTGGCGCGAACGCGCCAGTACCGCCGACGCGGTTCTGGGAACGTCCGTCGATCCCGTGTTGCGCCGACCCCCGTGTGACGTGCTGGTCGAGCGGATGGGAACAGTTGCCGACGGTGTCGACACCGTGCTGGTCCCGACCGTTGGCGGCCCTCACGCGGGCCTGGCCAGCGACGTCGCCGCGGCGATCGCCGCGATGAACGGCGCTCGAGTCACCGTCCTCTCGGTGATGACCGACGAGGGACCGATGGCCGACCGAGCCACCGCGCAACGACGCCTTCGCCGCGCCGCAGCCTCGTTCCCGGCCGTGCCGGTCGACCAGCGGCTCGTCGACGCCCCCTCGTCGACGACGGGGATCCTCGAGGCCGCGGCCGACCACGATCTGATCGTGCTGGGTGCGACCGGCACCGGACTGGTGCGCCCACCCGTGATTGGTTCCGTCGCGGACGCCGTCGGCCGCGAGGCCGAGTGTCCGGTCATCATCGCCAAGTGTCGGGCGGAGTCCCGGCTCGATCGGCTGCTCGAGCGGGTTGGGTCGCTCCCCGAGTCGATCAGAGCGTCCCCCGAAGGCGGACGGCGTCGTCGGTGATCTCCTCGATGCTTCCCGCATCGAAGGGGTGGGCGGCCGTCCCGTCGGGTCGAAGGCCGAGTTTGGCTCGCAGCGTGGTCACGATCGTCGGATCCGGATCAACGTACCCGTAGCCGTCGTCGACCCGAACGAGTCGGCCGACCGCGGTCCCGTCGGCGTTCAGCACGCGTTTTCCCTCGTCGACGCTCGTGAGTTCCGTTCGTTCCATATCGAATCGTTTGTGACCGCTTCGCGCCGTCACCGAAACGACTCGAGGGAGGGTTTCGTCGCGAATAAAGCGAGGAAATCGTTTCCGACGGCTCCGGGAACGGTTGCAGTCGTTCGGCGGGTCAAGCCGACGTTAGATACAATGTAACGGTTCTTCGACCGTTTAACATGGCGTTGAAAGGGATCGAGTGCGGTAGTCGGACGTTACTGCCGGAGACCGGAGACGCAGTTCCAGCAGTAGGTGAACGTCTGATCGGCGTCGTTTCTGGTACCGCAGTGGGGACACCTGATCGTCTCGCCGTCGATGTCGGCGTCGACCTCGCCGTCGTCAGTGTCGCCGACGCCGTCCGACGCCGAGTGGTAGCCGTCGGAACCGGGCGAGGAGTGGGACTGGCCCCGACCGGGGTCTGCGACCGACGGCGACTGGACGCCGTCGCCGTCCTCGCGGCGGACGTAGACGTAGTACAGTAACAGATGTAGGAGGGCAAACAGCACCACGTAGCCGACGAGCCAGCCCCAGAGCTCCATCACCGTGTGATACGGTCTCAACGCACTTGGATATTCCCTCCCTCATCGCGCCGTGACAGTACCACGCCACTGAACGAACCCCGGCTTCGTGCTCGGGTCGATCCGTCGTCTCGCGACTACTGGGGCGGACGGAGGTCGCGCTGGAACTCGTCGAAGACCTCGAGATCCTCGGGCAGGTCGTACTCGAGGTGGCGCTGTTCCTGGCGGTTGACGCCGGCCTCGCCGATCGGCGTGGCGACGTCCTCCCAGCCGGGTTTGATCTTGACGCTCTTGGCCGGCATGCCGATGGAGATGTGGTGGGCTGGAACGTCGTGCTGGACGATCGCGCGGGCGCCGACGATGGCGTTCTCGCCGACCTTGCAGCCGGCGCGGACCATCGAGTCGTAGGTCAGCCGGACGTCGTCCTCGACGATCGTGTGGTAGTTGCGGACCTCGGTCTGGTCGACGACGTCGTGGTCGTGGCTGTAGACGTGGACGCCGTCGGAGACCGAGACGCGGTCGCCGATCGTCAGCTTTCCGCGGTCGTCGAGGTGAACGTCGTCGTGGACGACGGTGTTGTCCCCGATCGTGATGTTGTGGCCGTAGGTGAACGTCACGCCCTTGAAGAACCGACAGTTCTCGCCACACTCCTCGAAGAGGTGGTCGGCGAGCATCCGTCTGAACCGCAGCGCGAACTCGACGTTGTCCGCGATCGGCAGGCTGTCGAACTGCCGCCAGAGCCACTGAATGTGCTTCGAGTGGCGAAACGCCTCCTCATCCTTCTCGGCGTAGTACTCGCTCTCCAGGGTGGTGTTACACGGATCGTAGCTCTGGAGTCGGACCCGTTCGGCCGGCGTCATCGACTCGCCGCCCCGCCAGCGCTCGTAGGCCTCCCGGTCTCCCGAGAGGTCGATCAGCACGTCCTCGACGACCGAGCACGTATCCTCCTCGCTCGAGAGGCGCCGATCGACCTCGTCGATGAACTCGCGCATTCCTGCTTCCGCCTCGTCGGGAAGCGAGACGTCCCGCTTTGTCATACAGAGCCGTTTTGCCCGCGGAGGTGATAGGAGTTCGGTTGTCGGTTCGTCTCCCCGGTGTTTCTTCGATCGGGCTCGGCACAGAAGACACGACGGAGTCGACCGACCTCCACCAGTTGCACAAGTCCTTTCGCCGACGCCACCTCGCAGTTAGTTCGAGAGCGCGCGCTCGACGGCCTCGGCGACCTCGAGGGCCTTCTCCCCCAGCGGCGCCGCGACGACCCCGTCGTCCATCGCCGTCTCGAGCTCCTCGCGGTCGACGATCTCGACCGCGCCGTCGGGCGTGCGGATCACGTCGACGTAGAGGTCGACGTACCGCACGCAGTCGGGAAACAGCTCGAGGGGTGTACAGACGTTGACGTAGGTGCCCTTCGCCGACCCCTCGCTGTCCCTGTAGGTCGTCGGATACCACCAGCGACCCTCGCGGAACTTCGTCACCGCGACGTCGCCTTCCTCCTTGGGGACGCCGAGGGCATCGTACGTGCCGCCGCCGCGCATCGAGCGCTCGAGCGTGATCGTCCCCTCGGGATCCCAGTCGGTCACGTCGCCGTAGCCGAGCGAGATCAGGCGGCCGTCGGGTTTCCCGTGGCCGATCTCGAGGCGGTCGCCCTCGAGCGGGCCGAACTGTCGGGAGACGGCGTCGAACGGGAATCCGTCGGCGAACCCGTTTCCGGCAGAACCGCAGACGGCTTCGGCGAAGTCGACCGCGGCGCTCGCGGCCCGATCGGCGGCCTTGGTCCGGTGGTGGCCCGGCATCGTCGACTCGACCTCGCGACGGTGTTCGTCGAGCGCGAAACGGGACTTCCGGCCGAACCAGAGCCAGCGGGTCGCTTCGGGCGTCGCCAGTCGGTCCGGCGAGCCGGGCTCCTCGGGGCTATCGGCGAGGGCGTCCTCGAGCCCGCGGGCGCGCTCGACGGCGTCCTCGAGGGCCCGTTCCATCGCCGCGAGGTCCGCGTCGGCTGCGGGACGGTGCCAGCGCAGCCCCCAGCTCTCGGGGACGTCGACCGAGAGGAGGTCGGTAATGCCCACGAGTTCCTCGGCCCGCTCCCCGCGAAGACTCGCGGAGACGCCGTTCCGGGCTCGAGAGAGGGTGCAAAGTCCGCCCTCGGCCTCGAGCCCCGGGGCGACCCGGGGATCGTCGTCGGCCCACGGCGGCGTTGGTTCGCGAACCTGCACGCGGTAGCGGTTCCCCGAGTCGACGTAGCCGTCAACGTCGTCGTAGCTCAGGTAGCCCCGACGGCCGTCGCCGAGGTCGACGACGGCGCCGCCTCCACCCCCTGCCTCGAGCACCTCGGCGTCGAAGACCGCGCCGCGGGGGACGTCGTCGTCCCAGCGAAACGTATCGATAGCGAGCTCCTCGAGCCTCGAGACGGCCGTCGCGACCGCGTCCGGCGTGCCGGAAACCTCGACGCCCTGCCGGTCGCGGGTCGTCTCGAGCGAGACGTCGGCGGGCGCGGCCGCGAACGACTCCTCCTCGAAGCGCTCGCGGATCGGGTCGGAGGCCTGGACGACCTCGAGCCCGTCGTCGTTCAACAGCTGCGTCAACGCCGTCGTGTAGATCCCCCGCACTCGAGCGGTTGTCATCGCCACTCCTCCGCGAGCCGCGGTTCGGTTCCCGACACGGCGATCACCGCAGCGTCTCGCGGTCGGGGGCGAACCGGACTCGATCGTGGATCGTCGGCCCCAGCGTTAGCTCGACGGAGCCGTCCGAAAGCACCCGCCCGTCCTCGACGTAGACGCCCCAGCTGTCGAAGCGAAGCCAGCCCCGCATCTCGTCGGCGTGGGTCGTCAGATCGAGGTTGTCGACGGTGTGTTCGGGGTAGTCGGCGCTCGAGTGGGCCATCTCCATGTCCGAGTACACCGTTTCGTGGGCGTCGAAGAAGGCTTCGAGCGCGGTGACGTCCTCCTCGACGGCCTCGACGACCGCCTCGGAGGCGGCCTGGAGTTCGTCGGTCTCGAGGCCGACCTCGCGAAGCGCCCGCTGCGTTCGCTGATCGAAGTGCATGCGGGGACGTTGGCGCGACGCCACTTTGTGCGTTCGGTTCGTCGCCAGCTTCTCCGACGTACCATCCGCCGCGCGTCGTTACCGGAGCGGCCGCTGGACCGATCGAGCCTCACGGATCCGCAGGAACAAGTCGCGTCTCAGTCGTCGGCGGCGAGACCGGTTTCGGCCGGCGACGAGGCGTCGTCGGCGCTGGCGGGCGTCACCGACTCGGTTGCGTTCTCGGTCGTCTCCTCGGTCTCGTCCTCGGGACCCGGCGGGGCGGTGTAGTGGATACCGCGGCTCGCGTTGTACATCGTGATTCGTTCTCACGATCGAGTACACATAAGCTCGATCCTAATACGGATCATGAGATCTGATATCATACTAGGACGCGCCGACCCGGACTGCGGCGGGCCGAACTATTACCGGGCCGGGCAGAGTATCGCGCTACATGAAACGACGGCGGGACCCGGTCGAACGGGCCAGCGACGAGTCGACGGACCTCCAGGACGTCTCGACGTGGGAGCCACGGAACGCCCTCGATCGGCTCTCGGTCGCGACGTACAACGGGATCGCATACGGGCTCCACGCGATTATCATCGGGGTCGCCCTCGCGATCACCGCCTTCCTGCTCGTCCAGCCCGGCGTGCTCGTGCTCGAGGATCCGTGGCTCGCGCTCTTTTTCGGGCTCTCGGTCGTTCCGGCGGCCCTGCTGGCGGCGTTCATCTGGTACTCCGACATCACGACGAACGAGCCGCTGGGACTGCTGGTCGCGACGTTCGTTCTGGCGGTTCTCTTCGCGACGTTCGCGGCCATCGTCAACTCGGTGACGAGGCCGTACTTCCAGCTGTTCGGCGCGCTCGGCACGGTCTTCTTCTTCTTCCTGATCGTCGGCCCCGTCGAAGAGACGGTCAAGCTCCTCGCGGTCCGAGTCTTCGCGTACCGCAGCGACACGTTCGACGCCGTTATCGACGGCGCCGTGTACGGCGCGATCGCCGGGCTCGGCTTCGCCGCCATCGAGAACACGATCTACGTCGCGGGCACGGTCGCGGAGGCCCAGGTCGGCACCCTCGCCGCGGCGACCGACATCGCGACCCAGCGGGCGCTGGTCGGTCCCGGCCACGTCATCTACTCGGCGATCGCGGGCTACTACCTCGGGCTGGCGAAGTTCAACCGCGAGTACGCCGGGCCGATCGTCGTCAAGGGGCTGCTGATCGCCGCGTTCGTCCACGGCGCCTACAACACTACCGTCGGAATCGTCCCTGAGATCCTCACGTCGCTGTACCCGATCGGGTTCGGCGTCGCGTTCGTCGCGTACGTGATCGTCTTCGACCTCGCGATCGGCTACTACCTCTATCGGAAGATCGCCCGCTACCGACGAACCTACCGGGAGGTTCGAGGCGACGCCGACGACGCGCCGTCGCCCGAGCTAACCGAGTTCGATCCGCCGACCCGGCAGCGTTGATACGGTCTGCCGCAACAGTTTGCTGGTGCAACCACAGAACGGCCGCGGCTGCACGTCAACGACGTACAGCAGTCCGTACGACCTACTCGAAGCGGGCCTCGAGCAGCCGCTCGACGTACTTCGCGAGAACGTCGACCTCGAGGTGGACTGGGTCGCCGGGTTCTTTCGTCGAAAGGGTAGTCAGCTCGTACGTCGTCGGAATGATAGCGACCGTTACTCGCCCGTCGTCCGTCAGCTCGGCGACGGTGAGGCTGATCCCGTCGAGCGTGATCGATCCCTTCTCGACGACGTAGCGCTCGTAGCCCGCCGGCAGCTCGAACTCGAAGAACCAGTCTTCCTCCACCGATTCGATGCTCGAGACCGTCGCCACCGTGTCGACGTGACCCTGGACGACGTGGCCGTCGAACCGGCCGTCGGCGGGCATCGCCCGCTCGAGGTTCACCGACTCACCCTCCTCGAGGTCGCCCAGATACGTCCGCTCGACCGTCTCGCTCGCGAGAAAGACCTCGAACCACGCGCCCGCTTCGAAGCGCTCGACCGTGAGACAGACCCCGCTGACGCTGATGCTCTGCCCGTGCTCGAGCCCGGTCGCGACCTCGTCGGCGCCGATCCGGAGCCGGAGCCCGTCCTCGGTTCGGGAGCGGGCGTCGATCGTTCCGGTCTCCTCGACGATTCCCGTGAACATATCCGAGGGTTCGAGCCGACGGACAAAACCGCTCCGGAACGCGGATGCGTTCCAGTTCCGTGACGATTCGACAGCCGCCGTGCTTTTGACGGCCCCCTTCGTAGCCGGCGTCGATGGCCGGAATCATCGATACGATCAAGCTAGCTGGTACCCTCGTGCTCGCGCTGCCGGCCGCGCTCGCCGGGCTCGAGTTCCTCCTGGTTCGCGGCGAGACGGCCGTCGGCGCGGTGCTGATCGGCCTCGCGATCGGACTCGTGCTCGTCCAGCACCGACTCACCCTTCCTTCTGACGTTCCGACTGCCGTCGCAAAACGAGTGGTTGGAACGGTACGCAAAGACCCCGACGACGCCGACGATCGGTGAGCAGCGATCGAGCGCTCTCGAGGGCGCCGAGTGACTCCGTCCGAACGAAATCGCTATGCCGCCGTCACCGACGGTAGCTGGGCCGTCCTGACCCAGAACTCGTCGACCGCGCGAGCGAGCGAGACGTACTCGTCGTGGCTGTTCGGCTTCGTGAGATAGGCGTTTGCGCGACGATCGTAGCTCTCGGCGATATCCGACTCGTCCTCGGAGCAGGTCAGGACGATCACCGGGAGCGTGGTCAGGTCTGCCTCCTCCTGGAGCCTCTCGAGCAGTTCGAACCCGTGTACCCGCGGGACGTTGAGATCGAGCAACAGGAGGTCGGGAAACGGGCCGGTGTCGCAGTGGTCTGAGAGATAGCTCATCGCCTCGGCGCCGTCGGAGACGGTGTGGACTCGGACGTCGTCGGCAACCTGGTCGAACGCGTCGCTGATCAGCGTCGCGTCGCCGGGATTGTCCTCGACGAGAAGAATGTTGGTTGGCTCTGACGGAGTCACGGTTCTCATACGGTAGTTTCTCGAGACGCCTCAATAAGACCGATCACTATACACGTTGGGACCGGCTGCGTGTGCAGCCCCTGAGTATATATGTTAGGGACGACCGGCAAAATCGCCGGACTCACTCGAGCGCCGCCGGATCGAGCGACTGTGGGATTGACTCGAGCCGGTCGACGGACTTGTCGACCGCGAGCAGCTCCGCCAGTCGGATTTGGCCGTCCCCGATCTCGACGCCGACGTCGAGTCGAACGACGGCTCCCCCGTCGATCTCCTGGCGTCCGCGATTCGGGCGTTCCGCGGGCTCGAGACCGACGCCGACGACGCGGGTGCGGATCTCCTCTTCGAACCCGAACGCTCGCACCTCGGCCTCGAGGTCGGCCTCGACAGCGGTCACCGACTGCGCGTCGGCGGTGAGCATCGACGCGGCCGAGCGAAACGCGCGCGTGACGCCGACGTGAGCGCGTCGCTCGTCGCCGCCGTCGCCGTCGCGAACGTACGTTCGAGCGAGCCCGCCGTAGTAGCCCGACGGCTCCCGCGGTGCGGTCTCGAGGACGATCGGAACGCCCGATCGAGCCGGGTCGCCGTCGGGAACCGAAACCGCGGTGTTGCCGTTCGGGAACCCGCCCGCGGCGACGATCCCCCCGCCGATCGCAGTACGGAGCCGCCGACCGGTCAGGGGCTCACCATCGATCGCGAGCCGTCCATCGACGACGTCCGCGCCCGCGAGCAGCGAGGCGCCGCGTCGGATTCCGGCACCCGCAGCGGTCTGTGCCGTTTCGATCCGTTCTCGTTCGGCGGGTGTCTTCGTCGCCCTGGACTGTTCGATGACGTCGGTCGAGGCGAGCGCAAAGCCCGCTCCCTCGAGGTAGAGCGCGGCGTCGTGGGGGATCCGGGCCGGCGTCAGTACCGTTCCCTCGAGCCCGGCGGCAGCGAGGTCGTCGGCGAGGGCGCTGGCGGGGTTGGCCTCGGTGTCGGTCGCCGATCGGACGCGCCACTCGCGGCCGTCGAACGCGACGGCGTGGCGCCCTCGCTCCAACTCTCGCTCGAGCTCGGGTCGACAGTACCGAATCGCGGGATCGTCGGCGGAGCCGACGTGAACGAACGCGCTCGCGCCCTCGCGCTCGAGGGCCGTACGCAGGGCGGGCTCGACGGGCGAATCGCCGGTCACGGCGCTTCGGCTTCGAGCTCCTCGGCCTCGCCGTCGGGTGCCTGTGCCTGCTCGAGCAGCTCCTCGAGGCTCAGATCGGTCAGCTGGTTAGTCAGGAGGACGTCGATCGGTAGCGTCGGCGCGCCGTCGACCAGGTTCTCGAGGATGTACAGTCGCTCGCGGGCCCGGGACATGCCGACGTAGAAAACACGTCGCTCGTTGTCCGTGAGCACGGGAACGGGCGAGGTCGTCTTGGTGAACTCCTCGCAGCCGGGGACGTCAGTGGGGTCGTCGACGGTCGCGACCATCTGCTCGACGACCTTCTCGGTGAGGTCGGTGCCGATGAAGACGTGGTCGGCCTCGCGGCCCTTCGCGGAGTGGATGGTACCGACGCGAACCCGGTCGGTGTCCATCCCCTGGTACTCGCCGATGTTGAAGTACGAGCGGATGCTCTTCTTCTGGAAGTTCGTCACCTTCCGGACCATATCTCCCGCGGAGGCGGGGCCGGGCATGAACGGCGCGTGGTCCTCGATCACGTCGCCAGGGATGGTGAGCTCCACTAAGTCCTCGACGCCGGCTTCCTCCTGGCGCTCGTCGATCTCGTCGAAGAGGGCGTCGCGCTCGTTGGTGCCAAAGGCCGAGTCCTGCAGCATGTCGGCGAGCCGGCGGGCCTGGAGCCCGGTAACGTCGTCACCGGCGTCGATCGCCTCGACGGCGCGGACGTACTGGGTGAGCCGGTCCGTCCACATCCGCTGGTCGGTCAGCGAGCGGAACGGCACGCCCTCGGTGATGAACTCGTCGATGAACTGGAACATCTGATACCGGGCGCGAAACAGCAGCATGATCGTCCCGTCGCCCTCGACGAGGGTACGCCGGACCATCCGGACGACGTCGAGCATCGAGGCGTTCGCACGGGCCTCGACCGAGCCGCCCTCCTTGCGGGGCTTGAGGTCCTTGTCCTGGCGCTGATCGATGTGGCGGATCTCCTTGTTGACCGCGTTGAGAACGTTCGAGGGGAGTCGGTAGGAGTTGGGCAGAATAACGTCCTCGTCGACCTCCTCATCGAGCAGCAAGGCGGGATCGGCGCCCTGCCAGGAGTAGACGACCTGGTCGTCGTCACCGGCGATCAGCACCTCCTTCATGTGAGGTTTCCACTCCTCGTAGACGTCGTACTGGAGCGTGGTGATGTCCTGAAACTCGTCGATCACCAGGTAGTCGACGTTCGGCAGCAGCGAGCGCTGTTTGACCCGCTCGAGCATGTCCGCAAAGCCGATCTTGCCCTGCTCGCCCTTGTAGCTGCGCCAGCCGCGGATCGCCTCGGGGACGTCGATCCGATCGTCGTCGGAGGGCCAGGTCGGCGTGTACTTGTTGCCCTCCTGGGCGCGGTCGTCGATCTCGGGAGGGAGCCGAACCTCCTCGTCGTCCCACTGGAAGGGGACGTCGTACCAGTCGGAGACCTCGCGGCTGGTCCGCTGGAGCCACTGGCTCGTCGCGATAACTTTGTTCCCGATCGTCGTCGAGCGGGCCGTGCGACGGCCCGCTCCCGAGTACTCGTCCTCGTACTCGATGCCGTACTCCTCGCAGAACTCCTCTTTGTCCTTCTCGCCGATGACGTCGCTTCGAGAGAGATCGAGCAGCTCGTAGGCCTTCGCGTGCATCGTACAGACGTTGCCCTGCAGCGCTCGCGGGCTCTCGTCGAGCCGCTCTGCCAGCCGTTCGCGAACCTCCTGTGCGGCCGCTCGAGTGTACGAGACGACGAGAATATCCCGGAACGTGACCCCATCCTGCTCGAGGATCTCTTCGACGTGATCGAGAAGCGCGGTCGTCTTCCCGCTTCCCGGCCCACCGAACAGCCGGGTGACCTTCGTCTCCGTAGTAGCCATTGTAGCTGTTCAGGGTCGCAATACCCATAAGTGACGTGGGTTACGCCCGGAAAACCGCTGTTGGACCGAATACCATCGGTCTCGGTCGTCGCGTCCGCCGACTACGGGGTCGGCGTCCACCCGCAGACGGTACAGGTACTTGCCGACTGCTCGTGAAGCCCGCCGCAGTCCGGACACTGTTTCTTGTTATACTCCTGCTCCCACCCCACTCGCTCTACCGTGTGACCGCGGTCCGAAAGGAATTCATCGAAGACATCGTCACCGGCATCGTTGGGTGAGGTTGCCATACCCGTGACAATGTGAACCACGGTATTAAAGGCCGCGGTTCACACAGTAATCTGCCGGATCTCCCGATCGATCCGAGCCGTTCGGGCGACCCGCGGACTTTTCTCGGTCTCGCACGAAGATCGGGTATGAGCGAACTCCGCCTCGACGCGACGCAGCTCGATCGCTACTCGAGACACGTCATCATGGACGAGATCGGCCCCGAGGGCCAGCAGCGCCTGCTCGAGGGCAGCGTCCTGGTCGTCGGCGCCGGCGGGCTGGGGTCGCCGGCGATCCAGTACCTCGCGGCCGCGGGGATCGGTCGGCTGGGGATCGTCGACGACGACGTCGTCGAGCGCTCGAACCTGCAGCGCCAGATCGTTCACGGCGACGACGACGTCGGCCGACCGAAGGTCGAGAGCGCGGCCGACTACGTCGCGGCACTCAATCCGGACGTCGACGTCGACACCTACGAGATGCGGCTGTCGGCGGCGAACGTCGCCGATCTCGTCGGCGAGTACGACGTCGTCCTGGACGCCAGCGACAACTTCGGCACCCGCTACCTGCTCAACGACCACTGCGTGCTGACGGGAACGCCGCTCTCCCACGGCGCGATCTACCGCTTCGAGGGACAGGTGACGATGTTTACGAACGACCGGGGCGGGAACGAGGCCGACTCGGAGGGCGAGGCGACAGACGACCCGCCGTGTTACCGCTGTATCTTCCCCGAGGCGCCCGAGCCCGGCACCGTTCCCGACTGCGCGACGACGGGCGTACTCGGCGTCCTCCCCGGGACGGTGGGCTGCATCCAGGCCACAGAGGTCGTCAAGTACCTCCTCGGCAAGGGCGACCTGCTCGAGGGACGGCTCCTGATGTACGACGCGATGGGGATGACCTTCGACACCGTCGACGTCCTCCAGAACCCCGAGTGTCCGGTCTGTGGCGACGAGCCCGAGATCGAATCCGTCGAGGACGTCGCCTACGAGGGGAGCTGTTCGATTTCGGCCGACTGACGCTCCCGTCCGTCGCTTTCAGCCCTGCTCGACCGTCTCGAGCGTGTAGATCGCCGTCGGGTACGTCTCGCCGGCGATCTCGAACTCCGAACGTCCGGTTCGCTCGAACCCTCGCGCCTCGTAGAACCGTCGCCCGACCTCGTTTCCGGCCAGCGTCTCGAGGCGCAGCCGCTCGACTTCGTTCGGCAGGGCCTCGAGACACCGCTCGAGCAGCGCCGTTCCGACCCCCTCGCCCCAGTAGTCGGGCTCGACGTACAGCTCCTTGAGGCCCGCTTCGTCCGGGCCGACGAACGCCTTCGTCCCCTCGTCCCACCGGACGTAGCCGTAGCCCCGGACCTCTCCCTCGAGCGCCGCCAGGAAGATCCCCCTGCGATCCTCGCGCAGGCGGTTGGCGTACTCGCGGCGCTGCTCGTCGGACGGGTCGGCGCCGAACCCCGCGAGCACCTCGTCGGGGAGCAGGTCGTCGTAGGCCTCGCGGAAGGCCAGCGCGTTGACGCGGGTTATCGCTCGAGCGTCCGCCGTTCCCGGCTCGAGGCGGCGCAGTTCCATACTCTCGGCTTGTCGTCGTCGCCCAAAGTAGCTTGGGAGGTGTGTTACTCCCACCCATTCCTCGAGAGCTCTCTGTCCGCCCGCAGCGAACGCTGCCCGAACCCCACGTTCCATGTGGCCGACGGTCGTACCCCGGTCCATGCACGGTACCGGCGTTCCCCTCGTCACTCCGTTCGCCGACGGCGCGGTCGATCACGAGCGACTGCGGGCGCTCGCCGAGTGGCTCGAGCGCTCCGGCGTCGACTTCCTGGTTCCCTGTGGCTCGACCGGCGAGGGGCCGGCCCTGACGACCGACGAGCGCGTCGCGGTCGTCGAGACGGTCGCCTCGGCGACCGATCTCCCGGTGGTC
>NZ_AOIB01000005.1:66333-204182 GCF_000337675.1 Natronococcus amylolyticus DSM 10524
AGATGTGTATAAGAGACAGCCCTCCTACTACGGAACCGACGACGCGGCCCTCGTCGCGTACTACGAGGAGGTCGCGAGCGCCTCGCCGATCCCGGTCTACCTCTACAGCGTCCCCAAGTTCACGGGTCGGATGCTTACCCCCGAGACGGTCGCGGCGCTCGCGACTCACGAGAACATCGCCGGGATCAAGGACTCGAGCGGGAGTCTCGAATCGATCCAGCGCCTGCTCGATCATACGGACGACGCCTTCTCGGTCCTCGTCGGCAGCGGGAGCGTCTACGCGGCCGGGCTCGCTGCGGGTGCCGACGGCGGCGTGCTCGCGGTCGCCAACGTCGTTCCCGAGCGCGCAAGCGAAATCTACCGGCTCGACCGTGAGGGTCGAACGGACGCCGCCCGCGAGCGAAACGCCGCGATCGTCGAACTCAACCACGCCGTCACCTCGCGGTTCGGCGTCCCCGGCGTCAAGGCCGCCCTCTCGATGCGGGGGCAGTCGGTTGGCCGCCCTCGGCGACCGCTTCGCGAACTCGAAGCCGACGCGAAAACCGATCTCGAGTCAATTCTCGAGCGACCCCTCGAGGCGTAACCAGACTTAGTTATTGAGGGCGGACGAATGAATCGCACAGGGTTACTGAAAAGCGTCAAGTTCTCCCCCGCCAAATGACGGGTAGATGGCGTACTCGACCGGTTCGGAGACCAGCCGAGACCTCGAGTTCTCGACGTCCGAACTGACGGGTGCGCTAGGAGATTCGGTTACGGTCCTCCCGCTCGTCGTCGCGCTGGCCGCGACGACGTCCGTTTCGTTACCCCACGTTCTCGTCGGCTTCGGCGTCTTCCAGATCGTCTGGGGGCTGTACTACGGGATGCCCCTCTCCGTCGAGCCGATGAAGGCCCTGATCGGGCTGGCGATCGTCGGTTCGCTCTCGTATCCCGAACTCGCCGCAGCCGGACTGCTCGCCGGCGTCGTGTTGCTCGCCGTCGGTCGGTTCGGACTCGTCGGCCACCTCCAGCGGGTCGTCGGCGAGCCCGTCATCCGGGGCGTGCAGTTCGCGGTCGCCCTGCTGTTGCTCGAGTCCGCGGTCGGGCTCTCCCTCGAGAGCCTCCCCGTCGCGGCGGCCGGACTCGCCGTCGTTGCCGTCCTCGCTGTCGTCGGCTACCGTCAGACCAGTGTTCTCGTCGTTCTGCTGCTCGGTGCCGTCGCGGCCGTCGCAACCGCGGGCGTCCCGACACCCCGGATACCCGAGCCCGCGCTCTTCCCCGCCGGAGGACCGGCGTTCACGACGGGCGCGCTCGAGGCCACCATCGCCCAGCTGGGAATGACGGTCGGCAACGCGGCGATCGCGACCGCCCTGCTCTGTGGCGACCTCTACGATCGGGACGTCCGGGCCGACGACCTCTCGCAAAGCATGGGCGTCACCTGCCTCGCGGCGGTCCCGATCGGCGGGGTTCCGATGTGCCACGGCAGCGGCGGGCTCGCGGGCAAGTACGCCTTCGGCGCCCGAACCGGCGGGGCGAACGTCCTCCTCGGGATCGGCTACCTCGCGCTCGCGCTGGTCGCCGCCGGCGCCCTGCTCGCCGCCTTCCCGCTCGCACTGCTCGGCGTCCTGCTGGTCGTCGTCGCGATCGAGCTCGGACGGGCCGCGTTCGCCCCCGTCGACGACGGGCGGGCGCTCGCGCTGGTCGTCGGCGTCGGCGTCGTCGGCCTCGCGGTCAACGTCGGCGTCGCGTTCGTGCTCGGTGCCGTCGTCTTCTGGCTGCTCTCGAGGCGGGCGTGACCGTCGGCTCGAGACACCGTCGAGTCGACGCGGGCGAACGGGCTTTTTGTTCCCGGACTCGAACCGTCTACCGATGACCGACAGCTGGGCGGACCTGTTCGACCGCGCGAGCGAGTACGGGATCGCACTCGAGGACGTCCGAGCAACGTACGAGGCGGGAACCGAGGACGACGATGAGTGAGCGTCGCGACGAGCCTGACCCCACTCGAGTCGTCGCCGATCCGGCGGTGCTCGCAGCCGACCTGCTCGTCGGCGGCGAGGCCCGCGAGGCGCTCGATCACGTTCGTCGCCACTCCTGGCTCGAGCTGGTCGCAAGCGACGAACTGCTCGCCGAGACCGAACGGCTGGTCGCCTCGCTGGCCGACCCGGAACTCGCGGCCGACCACCGCGAGCGCCTTGAGGTCGACCGCGTCGCGGTCGACCAGCCCGAGGACGACCACCCGGCGCTCGCCTCGGCCTACCAGGGGCAGGCGGCACACCTCCTCTCGTACGACGAGCGGCTGAACTCCGCGCAGGCAGGACTCTCACTCCAGGCTCGCGTCTCGGTCAGCGTCCGCCCGCCCGACGCGTTCGCCCGCCTATTCGATCCCGAGAGCCTCTACGAGGCGACCGTCGATGGGGAGTATCCGGGACCGGACGCGGATCCTCGAGCATAGACGCGAATCGGTCGAACCATCGGTTCGTTACGTAAAGCGAACTTTTTTACCGAGGGCATCGGCTGACGCCGATGGCGTCAGCCTCAACCCCCGGCAAAAAACTTCGATGTCGTCAGAACGCGACGCGTTCTGACTGCTGATCAGAACCGCTTTGCGGTTCTGNACCCCCGGCAAAAAACTTCGATGTCGTCAGAACGCGACGCGTTCTGACTGCTGATCAGAACCGCTTTGCGGTTCTGATGATGAAAAAAGCCGACAGCTCGCTTCGCTCGGCGTATGCTTCTCCATTCCATACTCGTTCGCATGGCACGCGGGACCTGAGGTCCCGCGCTGGGCGCAAAAATCTACGCTAAAAAGCCGCTCGCTCCCGAGGGTCGCTCGCGGGTGCTGCGCTTGCTCCTCTCCCGCGGACGACCTGTACGAGCAGGAGCGGACCGAGGACGAGGACGGCGAGCAGCTGTCGCTCGCGGTCGAGTATTCGTTCGTCGACCGCGTTCCCGGTCTGCATACGTGCGAGATATTATCGGACAAGTTACAATTCTCTTCACCGGGAACCAGTGACACGGACGTGAGGACCGTCGACGCTCGGCGGGCGATACTCGAGAGCTTCTTACCGTCCGAGTGAGACGTACGGAATATGTACGATTTCGTCGTCGTCGGCGTCGGCCCCGCCGGCGCGCGCTTTGCCCGGCAAGCCGCCGAGCGCGGCCACGACGTCCTCGCCCTCGAGCAGGGGACGATCGGCACGCCGCTGGCCTGCTCGGGCCACGTCAGTACGGACATCTGGAGTGTCACGGCCGAAGGCGCCCGCGAGGAGCTGCTCCAGAACGAAATCCACGGCGCGCGGTTTCACGTCGGCGGTCCCCGCAGCGACGCCTACCCCTTTTATAAGCGCGAGGTCGCCTCGAACGTCATCGACCGCGTCGGGCTGGATCGCCACCTCGCCGACCTGGCTCGCGAGGCCGGTGCCGACGTCAGAGAGAACCGTTCTGTGACGAGCGTCACCGAACACCGCGACCGCGTCGAAGTCGTCGCGAGCGGTCCTGACGGGCCCGTCACCCACGAGGCGAAGATGGTCGCTGGGTGTGACGGCCCGCGTTCGCGGGTCCGCCAGGAGCTCGGGCTCCCCGAGCCCGACGAACTCCTTCACGGGGTGCTCGCCTTCTCGGAGGAAGAAGACTACGAGGACTTCGTCGACGTTCACCTCACGCCGCCGACCTTCTTCGCCTGGCGGATCCCCCGCGGCGAGGCCGGCGTCGAGTACGGCCTCGCGGCCCCGCCGGGCGTCGAGGTCACCAAACACTTCGAGGAGCTGATCGACGGCTACGAGATCGACGTCGCCCACCGCTGTTCGGGCGCGATCCCGATCGGCCCCGCGGATCGGGTGACGAGCCGTCGAGGCTTCCTGATCGGCGACGCTGCGGCCCAGACCAAGCCGTTCACCGGTGGCGGGATCCTCTACGGAACGACGGCCGCGGACCACGCGGCTCGCGAGATCGACCCCGAGCGTCCGACCAGCCTCGCGGCCTACGAACACGCTTGGCGCGAGGACCTGGAACGGGACCAGCAGCTCGGCCACTGGCTCCGCCGGGCGTACTCGCTGCCCGAGCCGATCCAGCGCGTCGGACTGAGCGCGCTGTCGGGCGAGATCGGCGTTCACATGGATCGCCCGACGTCGCTGGTCTCGCCGACCCATCTGAAGGCGATGCTCTCGAGACTGCGGCCGTGACTCCCTCGAGGCGTCGCTCGGACGTGTCTTCCCGGAGCCGAAGGCAACGAACCGAAACCCCTCGTCGTGAAACACTCGAGCGATGACCGGACGGCTGGCGGCCATCGCCGCGCTCGTCGCAAGCGCCCTCGAGCGACTGGGGATCATCGACGCCGAGCGACTGCGCCCGACGGTCGATCTGGCCTGGCCCCGGATCGTCACCGGGGTCGCGATCATGTCCAAGCAGACTGCCGACCTCGCAATGGTTGGGATCGCCGTCGGCACCGCCGGGACGGCGGGCCTTGCGTTCGCGCTGGCATACTGGGAGATCGTCGCGATGCTCGGACTCGGGTTGGCTGGCGGCACCGTCAGTCTCGTCTCCCAGAACTACGGCGGCGAGGAGAACGAGCGCGCGTCGCTGGTCGTCACCCAGAGCGTCCTGCTCGCGATCGTCATCTCGCTGCCGCTCGCGGCCGCGTTCGTCCTCGTTCCCGATCAGTTGATCGGGCTGTTCGGCGCCGGCCCCGAGTCGCTGGCCCACGGCAGCACCTACCTCGTCTACGTCGCGCCGGCCGTCGTCTTCGAACTCCTCAACCTGATCGCCAGCCGCACCTACACCGGCGTCGGTGACACGTTCACCGAGATGATGGCTCGAGCCGGCGGCGCGGTGCTGAACGTGGTTCTCAGCGCACTCTTCATCTTCGGCTTCGACATGGGCGTCGCCGGCGCGGCGCTCGGGACGACCCTCTCGACCGGCTTCGTCACCGTCGTCCTCGCCTGGGGGATGGTCGGACGCACCTACGGCGCGCTGGGAATGGAGCCGAGCCCCGTCCCGATCACCCTCGAGGGGCCGTGGCTCGAGGCCGGCGTGATCCGCGACCTCGTCGAGATCTCGACGCCCGAGATCGGCCGCCGGCTCGCCCAGGGGATCGTCGTCTTCCCCATGCTGTGGATCGCCGCCTCGTTCGGGCCGGTGGTCGTCACGGCCCTAGAGGTCGGCCGTCGGGTTCGCAGCCTGATCAACAGCGTCAACTGGGGCATGGGGCTGGCCTCGAGTTCGCTTGTCGGCCAGCACCTCGGCGCGAACGAGGAGGAGGAAGCCGGCGCCTACGGCGAGGGGATCGTCCGCCTCTCGGTGGTTTGTTACGTCGGGATCGCCGCCGCCGTCGTCGCGTTCGCCGACCCGATCGCGGGGCTGTTCGTGAGCGAGCCTGACGAGATCTCGCTGGCCGCGACGTTCGTCGCCGTCGGCGCCGTCAGCGCGATCGGCCTCGGCGTCGACGGCGCCGCCGCGGGCGCCTTGCTGGGCGCCGGGGACACCCGACTGCCGCTGGTGGCCTCGCTGATCGGTCGGTACGTCTTCGCGCTGCCCGCGGCGGCGCTCGGGCTCGTCACTCCGCTCGGCGTCGCGGGACTCTACCTCGCGTTCCTGCTCGAGACGTACGTTCCCGGCGGGATCAACTACTGGCTGTTCCGGCGCGGGCGCTGGAAGGCCGTCAGCCGGCGGTATCGCCCCGACGCCGAGACGGGCTAAAAACCGGAACCGCTACGCGAGGTCCTCGTAGGTCGGGCGCTCGAGGTCGCCGGGAAACTTCTCGACTGGGGTCTGAAGCTGATCGCCCGACTCCATGTCCTTGATCGTCACCTCGTCGTTCGCCAGATCCTGTTCGCCGACGATGACGACCGTCTCGGCGTTGATCGAGTCGGCGTAGTCCAGCTGGGCGCCGAAGGAACGACCGGCGACGTCGGTCTCGACGACGTGGCCCCGCTCGCGCAGCTCGCGGGTGATACGGGCGGCCTCGGCGCGGGTGTCGCCGACCTGGAGCACGTAGTAGTCCGTCGTCACGTCCTCCTCGGGCCAGACGCCCGCGCGTTGACAGAGCAAGGAGAGCGTTGCGTGCCCGGGTGCGACCCCGACCGCGGGGGTGGGCTGTCCGCCGAAGCTCTCGATGAGGTCGTCGTAGCGCCCGCCGCCGAAGATCGACCGGGAGACCTCGCCCGTCGAGTCGAAACACTCGAAGACGACGCCCGTGTAGTAATCCAGGCCGCGGGCCGTCTCGAGCGAGATCGTGCAGTACTCGCGGGCGCCGAAGTCCTCGGCGGCGGCGAGCACGTTCTGGAGGTTCTCGACGGCCGCCGTAACCCGCTCGGTGTCGGCGAACGACTCGACGGCCTCGAGGTCGCCGCCCGCGATCAGGTCGTCGAACTCGGCGGCCTGGTCGTACGTCAGCCCCGCTTCCGCGAGCAGGTCGTGGTACTCCGCGGTCGAGATCTTGCCCGACTTGTCGACGGCCCGAATCGCCTCGGTCGTGTCGACGTCGGCCTCGTAGCTCTCGAGCACGCCGCCTAAGATGTCGCGATGGGAGATCCGAAACTCGAAGTGGTCGCCAGTGAGTCCGAGTCCGGTCATCGCGTCGGCGGCCCACGCGAGAATTTCGGCGTCGGCTTCGGGTTCGGCGGAGCCGAAGATGTCGACGTTGGTCTGGTAGAACTCGCGCTGGCGGCCCTGCTGAACCTGCTCGTAGCGCCAGAACGGGCGCGTCGAGAACCACTTGATCGGTTTCGAGAGCTCCTGCTGTTTCGCCACGACCATCCGCGCGACCGTCGGCGTCAGCTCGGGAGTCAGCGTGACGTGGCGCCCGCCCTGGTCCTCGAAGGCGTACAGCTCCTCGACGATCTCGTCGCCGCTCTTATCGGTCCACATCTCGGCGCGCTCGAGTGCGGGCGTCCCGATCTCGCGGAAGCCGTACCTGCGGGCAGTGTCCTCGATCGTGTCGATGGTCGCCCGCCTGGCGGCCATCTCGCCGGGGTAGAAGTCACGAAACCCCTTGATGCCGTCGTACATACCCCACCGTTCGGCGACGGCGACCTTCTAACCTTTCGTTTGGGCGTCGATCGCGTGAATCCGGGACGGCGTCGCGACGAGCACGGTTCGTCTCTCGAGCGGCGGAGGAATTTATACAGCGTCGACGAAGACGTCGTATGCCTCCGCGAATCGGCCGGACCCCCTCCGAGACGATCGGCGGCGACGAGTGGCGGGAGCTGGGCCTGGCGGTCGGCTTCTGCGAGCTCGCCGGCGTCGTTCCCGGTCTGCTGACCGCCGACGACGTGAGCGAGTGGTATCCGACGCTCGAGCAGCCGCCGAAAACGCCGCCGGGCTGGGTGTTTCCACCCGTCTGGACGGCCCTGTTCGCGACGATGGGAGTCGCGTGGCATCTGATCCGTCGGGACCGAACGGCGAGCGCGAGGGGAAAGCGGCGGGCCGAACGGGTGTTCCTCTCCCAACTCGCGTTGAACGCGCTCTGGTCGCTCGTCTTCTTCGGCCGACGATCGATTCTCGGGGGACTCGTCGTCATCGCGTTGCTCGGGCCGGCAATCGCCGCGACGATCCTGGCCTTCGCGCGCATCGACCGTCGGGCGGCGCTGTTGCTGGTGCCGTACCTGTGCTGGGTCGCGTTCGCGACGGCGCTGAACTACGGGCTCTGGAAACGCAACCGCGGTCGGTAGGATACTATCGGACGTTCGTCACGTACGTCTGCTCGTGGTCGGGGAACAGCTCCTCGATGGCCCCGTGGCCGTCCTCCGCGGCGATGATCGCCCGCAGCTCTGCCTCGTAGTCCGCGCGGTCGATCGACTCGCTCGGCCCGACGGTTACCTCGAGGTGGTCTTCGACAAGGCGGTCGACCGCCGTCCGGCCGAAGCCCGACAGCGGCGCGATGTAGTCGACGTCGTGGCGGTCCTCGAGGCTCTGGGCCTGAGCCCGCGAGACGGTCGGCACGCGGTCGTCTCGACGGGTGCCGTCGGCAACCGCGTCGAAGCGGTCCTCGGCGAGGGCCTCGAGAGCGTGCTGGTGGACGTGCTGGATCCCGTTGCGGGGAAAACCGTCCTCACGGATCCGTTCGACGGCCTCGCGGGCGACACTGCGCTCGAGCTCGAGGCGCTCGAACTCGAAGCCGGCGGTGGCGGCGGTCTCGCGGGCGTGTTTCCAGTCGTTGCTGACGCCGAAGCTGACCGTAACGAGCGTGACGTCGTAAAACTCCTCGAGGACGAGCGCTGCGAGCGTCGAATCCTTGCCCCCGCTGTAGAGCAGTCCGAGCTCCATCAGCGACGCTTGATGTCGAAGCTCTTCGAGTCGGGTTTGAGCTCCTGGAGGAGCTGTTTCATCTTCTCGTCGTCGATCTTCCCCTGGATGCGCCCGCTGCGAGCCAGCGCGATTACCTGCTGTTCGACCTGTTCGCCGAACTGTTCCTTGCTCATCTTGACCGTGTTGAGCCGCTTTCGCGCGTCGTCGGTCAGATGCTGGCGGAGCAGCGCCTGCTTCTGGGCTTCGGCCTGCTGCTGGGCGGCCTCCTGGCTCGCCCGGTCGGCCTCACCGCCTCCCTCGGCGCGGTCCTGTAGCTGCTCCATTTTCTTCTGCCGGAGCTCCTCGAGTTTCTCCTCGTCGGGTGAGCCGCTCATAGGGAGACGTTGCGCGCGGGCGCAGAAAATGATTACGGACGATGAGAGTGAGAGACGCCGCTGATCGGCGAGCGGTCCGAAAAGAGTGCTCGAAAGCGAGCCTTACGCGTAGCGCTCGAGTTCCGGGCGGTCGAGCTCCTCGAGAACCTCGCCGGCGGTGTCGTCGAGCAGGCTTCGGCCGGCGGGCGTGATGCGCCGTCCCTCGCCCTCGGCGGTCTCGACGAGATCTTCCTCCTCGAGCTGCTGGAGGATCGTCCGGATCACGTTCTTCGAGCCGTCGGTTCGTCGGTCGGGGGCGACGCGGTAACGGTTCGTCCCGGCCTTGCCGCCGCCGTACTCGGTGGAGAGTCGCTCGACGCCGACGGGACCGCGGTCGGCGACCTTCCGAAGGAGGCTCGCGGCGCGGGTCGCCCAGAAGTCCTCCTGCTCGGGGGGCAGTTCGCGGTCGACGCCAGTCTTCGCGAACTGGCTCCAGTCGGGTTCGTCGAGTCGGTCCTCGAGGTCCTCGGCGAGCGCCTCGATGAGGTCGTCCGCCGGAACGTCGTACATCGTAGCCATTGGCGTTGGGTTCCCTGCCGCGGCATTTAAGGCCATCGTCTTTCCCCGAGCTCGACCTCGAGAACCGTTCTCGCGGTCCGGATCGCTTTTCGTGCTGGCCCCGAAACGCCGGGTATGGACGAACGCGCCGCACTGGCGCTGTTGGAAGGGGAACTCGACCCGGTCGGCGACGACGCGGCCGTCGTCGACGGGCTGATCGTGACGACCGACATGCTCCACGAGCGGACGGACTTTCCGCCGGGGACGAGCCGCTACACGGCCGGCTGGCGGTCCGTCGGCGCCTCGCTGTCCGACGTCGCGGCGATGGGAGCCGGTGCGACGGCCGCGGTCGCCGCCTACGCGGCTCCGGAGTTCGTCGAGGACGAACTACTTGCGTTCGTCCGGGGCGCACGCGACGTCTGCGAGCTCGTCGACGGCGAGTACGTCGGCGGTGACCTCGACGGTCACGAGGAGTTTACCGTCGCGACGACTGCTATCGGGCGAACCGACGACCCCGTCCCGCGAAGCGGCGCCCGACCCGGCGACGTCGTCTGCGTCACCGGCACCCTCGGACGGAGCGCGGCCGCTCTCGAGCTATTTCGACGCGGCGAGCGTGAGACCGATCCGGACGCCCGCGGGCGCGCGAACGAGCTGTTCCGGTTCGAACCACGGATCGCGGCCGGACGGGCGCTCGCCCCGCACGCGACGGCGATGATGGACTCGAGCGACGGCCTCGCGCGGTCGCTCCACCAGCTCACGGAGGCGAGCGACTGTGGGTTCGCGATCGACGGCGAGGCGATTCCGGTCGACGACGCCGTTCGGTCGGTCTCGGAGACCGACCGGGAGGCCCTCGAGCGCGCCACGACGTTCGGCGAGGACTTCGAACTCGTCGCGACAGTACCAGAGACGGCACTCGAGGCCGTTCGCGACGCGGTCGACGTTCCGCTCTCGACGATCGGGACCGTTCTCGAGAGCGACGACGGAATCAGCCTCGACGGGGAGCCGCTCGCGGATCGAGGCTACACCCACGGCGAGGGTTGATCACTGGACGATGGCGATCGGAACCGGCATGAAACACAGCAGGCCGAGCCCGAAGGTGACGACGCCGAGCAGGAACCGACCGGCTCCGAGCCGTTCGTCCTGGACCGGACGCGCCGGGCCGACCGAGGCCAGCACCGCGGTGAAGATCCCCCAGAACACCCAGATGAACACCGAGTTGCCGCTGTAGCCGCTCACGTAGTAGAGGTACGCCGCGAGTCCGAACAGCGCACCGGGAACTAGCGCGGCGATCGTCTCCTGGAGGTTCCCGGCCATTGCTCGGAGGATATGACCGCCATCGAGCTGGCCAACCGGGATGAGATTCAGGAAGGTGACGAACATCCCGACCCAGCCGCCGATGACGACCGGGTTTACGGCTGTCGCCGGATCATCCTGGTAGAGCGGTTGATCGAAGAGGGCAGCGAGCCACTCGAGCAACAGCGGGTAGCCGAGGTCGATCTGGATCGCGTTCGGATCGGCGACGACGTCCTCGGGCGCGGTGACGGGAGGCATGTGGAGCCCGACGATCGTGATGACGACCGTCGCGATCAGTCCCGCGAGCGGGCCGGCGACGCCGATGTCGAACAGCGCCTTCCGGTCGGGCATTCGGCCCTTCATCTTGATCACGGCGCCCATCGTCCCGATCAGCGTCGGCACCGGGATGAAGTAGGGCAGGGAAGCGTCGACCCCATGGTAGCGACTCAGCACGTAGTGGCCCATCTCGTGAACGCCGAGAACGCCCAGGATCGCGACCATGAACGGCCAGGCCTCCCACATCGCCAGCGGATTCGCGAACGGATCGATATGATACCACATCGAACCGGCGAACAGCGTCGAGACGACGGTTGCGAGTAACAGAAAAACGTTCGTCCAGGGGATCCCGTCGATCCCGATAGACCGGGGCTCGGCGACGAGGGTGTACTCGCCGTGGCGCCGCGTCAACTCGACGTCGTACCCCTCCTCGCGAAACACCGGCCACAGCTCCCGCATCAGTGGTTCGGGGGCGACCAGCGGATCGCCGTAGTAGACGAGCTGGTCGTCCTCCCGTCGGGTTTCGTAAACCGCAAACACCGACTCGACGCGCTCGAGCGGCGGTCCGTCCTCCGGGAACGGGTTCCGGTCGCCCGCCGTTCCGTAGTCGGACGAATCGACGTCGTCCATCGTCCGAAGTCAGCGGTTGCTCGTATAAATCGCCTTCCCTAAGCTGCGGCGATCGCTCTCGAAGAAGTGAGTGAGCCCGCGTGCCGAGACAGTCAGTCGGACGCGGGCGAGACCGCAACCGTTTGATCAGGGGGGAGACCGCGCCGGATGGCGTCCGTGGCGCGCCGGCGCGGGTGAGCGTCGTTCGTTGTGTGGACGACAGCTCAGGCGGACTGCACGCGCCAGGTCGTCGCGCTCGTGTACGACCACTTCTCGACCTCGAGGTCGCCGTCCGAATCCGAGAGTTTGACCATCAGCGCGCCGATCTCCTTCGGGGACATGCCGACATCGTCGGAGATGAACTTCCCCTTGAAGTACAGCTCGCCGTCTTCGACCTGTTCGCGCAGGTAGTTTTTCAGCCGCCGTTCTTTGCTTTCCGTGGAGGTTTGGGCTGTCGTGCTCATCGACAACACTCTCTTGCAGCCAATATATGTTATAAAGTAAGGACGATTAGCGAGTTTTTAGTTGCATTTAGCGCACAGTCGAATAATAGATTCTTTATCGCCGCCACCGAGACGTTTCACGATGATTTGAGAATCCATTAGAACTTTCATAACCGCTTCTAACGTATTATTCTCTTCTAAAGTATAGAATAATACGAAATACCAATTTAATGTACTGTTTCGAGAGAGCTTGCAGTGTCATGCCGGACAACGACATCATATCTTGGTTGCTTGCTATAGCAGGTCCGGAAACGACCCCATCCGCGTTCCAGATTCGAGAACCCACCGAAACGAGAGCTATGACCGCTCGTGAACCCAGAATTCGTCCTCCACGGTAACCTCTTTCTTGAACAGTGGCACCTCGTCCTTGAGCCGATTGATCCCGTCCTCGACCGTTCGGAACGCCTCCCCACGGTGGCCCGCGAGGACGACGACGAAGACGATGTCCTCGCCGTCGGCGACGACGCCGGTTCGGTGGTAGAGTTCGACGTCCAGTACGCCCTCCCGGGACTCGAGGTCCGTTTCGAGGGCGGCCATCCGCTCCTCGGCGACGCCCTCGTACTTCTCGAACTCGAGGTACTCGGTCCGGGCGTCGTCGTCGTCGTCTTTCGCGCGCACCCGTCCGGTGAACGTCGCGATCGCACCCGCACGGTTGGCCCGCGGAGAACGCTTGACCCGCGCGACGAGCGACTCGAGGGTCTCGTATGGCTCTTCGGCCTCGAGGGCCTCGACGAGGGCGTCCTCCTCGAGGTCGCCGGGGCCGGAGACGGTCGCGAGGACCTCCTCGACGTCGTCGGACGACTCTCCGACAACGAGCGTCGGGTGCCGGAGCCGAGGGACGCCGACGACGACGGCGTACTCGCAGTCGGTCGAGAGCGCCGCCAGCGCGTCCGCGACCGACATCCCCGTTCCCGAGGCGGTCCAGTCGCCGTCGGCCCCGAGCCCGTAGGTGACGTCGCCGCCGACCGTCAGCGATTCCTGGGTTCCGTCGGCGATCGTCGCGTCGTACCGGACGACGCCGACGCGGCCCTCCCTGGAGAGCCGGTCGACGACCCGGTCGACGACACGCTCGAGCCGTTCCTCGCTCGTCCCGCGGTTCAGACAGCCGAGTACGTACATGTCGGACGATTGGTTCGGTTGCGGTTTGTAGCTGTCGACGGGTGGCGATCTTTGTCCCTGCGACCCGTAGACGAAGGTATGGCCACTCGGATCGGCTTCACCGGCGACGTCATGCTCGGGCGCGTCGTCGATGACCGCCAGCGGCGACGTCCCGTCGACGCGGTGTGGGGGACCGTCCTCGAGCGGCTTCGCGAACTCGACGGGCTGGTGATCAACCTCGAGTGCGTCCTCTCGACGCGAGGTCGGCAGTGGCGACGCACGTACCGCCCGTTTCACTTCCGCGCGGATCCCGACTGGGCCGTGCCCGCCCTCGAGCGGGCCGGCGTCGACGTCTGCGCGCTGGCGAACAACCACGTCCTCGACTACGAGGAGGCCGCGCTGCGGGACACCCTCGAGCATCTTGACGAGGCCGGGATCGTCCGAACGGGGGCGGGCGAGACCCTCGAGGAGGCGCTCGAGCCCGCGGTCGTCTCGATCGGCGGACTCACGGTTGCGGTCATCGCCCTCACCGACAACACGCCGGAGTACGCGGCCGACGGCGCCTCGCCGGGGACCGCCTGGATCGAGATCGACCGCGAGAACCCGGAGACGAGACGACGCGCCGGCGAAGCCCTCGAGCGTGCTCGCGGGACCGATCCCGACCTGCTGGTCGCCTCCCTCCACTGGGGGCCGAATATGGTCGAGGAACCGCCCGTATCGTTCCGCGAGTTCGGCCGCTGGCTGCTCGAGGCGGGCGTCGACATCGTCCACGGCCACAGCGCCCACGTCTTCCAGGGAGTCGAGGTTCACGAGGGACGGCCGATCCTCTACGATACGGGCGATTTCGTCGACGATTACGCGGTCGACTCGCGGCTGCGAAACGACCGGAGCTTCCTGTTCGTCCTCGCCGTCTCCGAGGCGGGGGTGCCGACCGAACTCCGACTGTATCCGACCGAGATCGACGACTGTGCGGTCCACGAAGCGAATTCCGACGCCGCCGACTGGTCCCGCGAGCGAATGCGCGAGCTGTCGGCTCCGTTCGGAACCACCTTCCAGCGCGACGGCGCAGCGATGATCCTCTCGTTCGAGGACTGATCGACGGCTCGCGGGGTGATGGGCCGACTGTCACGAGAGCGCGTCACAGCCGCCGCGGAGTTGGCAATCCTTAAGATAGCGACTCCGTTACACCGCGTTAGGATGAAAGTGGTCGTTTCTATCGGCGGGAGTGTCCTCGTCCCCGAACCCGGGGTCGATCGGGTTTCCGAACACGCCGCGGTCATCGAGGACCTGATCGCGGACGGCTGCCGGGTGGGGACCGTCGTCGGGGGCGGCGGCGTCGCCCGCGAGTACATCGGCGCCGCTCGCGAGCTCGGGGCCAACGAGATCGAACTCGACAAGCTGGGGATCGACGTCACCCGGCTCAACGCGCGCCTGCTCATCGCCGCGCTCGGCGAGGACGCCGTCACCGCACCGGCCGAGGACTACGAGGCGGCCGGCGATGCGCTTCGCCGCGGCGACGTCTCGGTCATGGGCGGGGTCGCACCCGCACAGACGACCGACGCTGTCGGCGCCGCCCTCGCGGAGTACGTCGACGCCGACCTGCTCGTCTACGCGACGAGCGTCCCCGGCGTCTACAGCGACGATCCCAACGAGGTCGACGACGCGACGAAGTACGACGACCTCACCGCGACGGAGCTGGTCGACGTCATCGCCGGCCTCGAGATGAACGCCGGCGCCTCCGCACCGGTCGACCTGCTGGCGGCGAAGATCATCGAGCGCTCGGGGATGCGAACGATCGTCCTCGACGGAACCGACCCCGACCGCATCGCCCGCGCGGTCCGCCACGGCGACCACGAGGGAACCGACGTCGTTCCCGACGGCGTCGGCGAGGAGCCGACTTACTGGGCGAACAACGAACAATGAGTTCGCACGAGGACGAAACGACCGACGGCAGCGAGCCGGACACCGAGAGCCCCTACACCTGTCTCTTATACACATCTNCAGCCCGCTCAGAGATGTGTATAAGAGACAGGATCAAGGGCGGGATCTCTCCCTCCGGTGTCCCGCACCTGGGTAACGTCAACGAGGTGATGCGGGGTTACTACGTCGCCGAGGTGCTCCGCGAGCGCGGTCACGAGGTCCAACAGGTGTTTACCGCCGACGACCGCGACCCGCTTCGGAAGCTCCCACGGACGCTATGTGATCTCAAGGGGAATCTCGTCGATCTGGGCGAGGTCGACGCGGGCGCGCTCGGCCGGAACCTCGGTTCGCCGTACACCGACATTCCGGACCCCTTCGGCTGCTGTGACTCCTACGGCGCACACTTCTCACAGATCATCCAGGACAGCGCCGACGCCGTCGACGTGCCGATCGAGATGGTGTCGACGACCGAACTCTACACCGACGGCGAGTTCGACGACATCACCCGACACGTCCTGGCCAATCAGGATCGCGCCCGAGAGGTGCTCTCGCAGTATCAGGACAAGGTCGACGAGGAGTACGTCCCGTTCAACCCGATCTGTGCGGAGTGTGGCAAGATCACCGAAACCGTCACTGACGCCGACCTCGAGTCGGATCCGGCGACCGTCGACTACCGCTGTACCGACATGGACGCTGGCGACCGGAGTATCGACGGCTGCGGCCACGAGGGGACGGCGACGATCCGCGAGGGGAAGATGCCCTGGCGCTTCGAGTGGCCCGGCCAGTGGCAGGCCCTGGGCGTCGACTTCGAGCCGTTCGGCAAGGACCACGCCGAGGGCTCCTGGCCCAGCGGCCAGGACGTCGCGCGGAACGTCCTCGAGATCGACCCTCCGGTGCCGATGGTCTACGAGTGGTTCACCCTCGAGGGCGAACCGTTCTCCTCCTCGGAGGGCAACGTCATCCTCGTCTCGGATGTCCTCGAGCTGCTCGAGCCCGAGGTGCTGCGGTACTTCTTCGCGAAGGACCCCTCGAAGGCGCGGGACTTCAGCATCGAACGCCTCGACCAGCTCGTCGACGAGTTCGACCGCTTCGAGGCGACGTACTTCGGCGAGATCGACGCCAGCGAAGACGAGCAGGCGTTCGCCGACCGGGTCTATCCCCTCGTCGTGGAAGAACCGCGAGAGGAACGGATTCGCCTGCCCTACACCTTCGCCGCGGTGCTCGGAATGTTCGACGACCCCGAGCTGCGCGAGGAGGTCGCCCGCAAGGAGGACCACATCCCCGAGGATGCTCCCGAGTGGGCCGTCGAGGGCGCCCTGGAGCGCGTCGAGCAGGCCCGCAACTGGGCGCGTCGGACCGAAAACGAGTTCGACTACGAGCTCAAGCGCAGCGCGATTCCGGACCACGAGTTCGACGCGGCGACCGAGGACGCCCTCGAGGAGCTCGCCGACTTCGTCGCGGCGGGCCACGGACCCGACGAGATCCAGGGCGAGATCTACGAGACGGCGAAGCGCCACGACGTGGATATCGGCGACTTCTTCGGCGCCGGCTACCGGCTCTTTTTCGACGAGGAACAGGGACCGAAGCTCGGCCCGTTCCTCGAGAAGGTCGACCGGGAGTTCGTCGTCGCGCGACTCCGTCGGGATCGCTAACAGGTTCTCTGCCGTCGCCCGGCGGGCTCCGGCCAACACAAACCATTTGAGAGCCCCACCCCGAACTACGGTAGATGCAACACGGCGCTCCAGCTTTCGTCTCGGTTCCGGAGCTCTTCGGTTCGACGACGCTGACGTGGGTAGTTATCGGCCTTCTCGCCTACTGGTTCCTGATCCTCTCGCTTCGCAACGCCGGACTGTTGCCCAGCTACGTCGGGACGCAGGGACCGATCACGACGTTTCACACCAAGCGCGGCCGGAAGTTCCTGGACTGGCTTTCCGGACCGAAGCGGTTCTGGCGGGCGTGGGCCAACGTCGGAATCGGCATCGCGATCGTCGTCATGGTCGCGATGTTCGCCTTCCTCCTGTTCGCGGCAATCGCCGCGCTATCGGCACCCCAGCCAACGTCGTCGGTCCAACAGCCCCGCAACGTACTGATCATCCCCGGCGTCAACGACTTTCTCCCCCTCTCCGCGACACCCGGTATCGTCTTCGGACTGCTCGTCGGTCTGGTCGTCCACGAGGGCGGTCACGGCCTGCTCTGTCGCGTCGAGGACATCGACATCAACTCGATGGGCGTCGCGATGCTCGCGGTTCTTCCGATCGGCGCGTTCGTCGAACCCGACCAAGAGAGCAGCAAGAAGGCCGATCGCGGGGCCCAGACTCGGATGTTCGCCGCCGGCGTCACCAACAACTTCGCGATCACGCTCGTCGCGTTCGCCCTGCTTTTCGGACCCGTCGTCGGCTCGATCGCGGTCGCCCCCGGCGCCGCCGTCGGCGGGGTCGCCCCCGGCTCACCCGCTGCCGACGCTGGCCTCGAGCCCAACGACCGCATCACCGCGATCAACGGCGAGGAGATCGAGGACAACGATCACTTCCTCGAGCTGCTCGAGACCGCCGACGGCGAGACCGTCGAACTCGAGCGAAACGACGAGGAAACCGTGACCGTCCAGCGATCGCTGGTCGTGACCGCGGCCATCGACGGGAACCCGGCCGGCGTCGACACCGGCGAGTCGGTGTTCGCGGTCGACGGCGAACCGGTCGCGACCGAGGACGAACTGCTCGAGGCAGCCGGCGACGACGAGATCGTCACGCTGACCGTCGGCGAGGACGGCGACACCGACGAGCGGGAGGTCCCGATCGGCGCGGCCGTTACGATCGTCGAGGACGGACCGCTCGCCGACGCCGGCGCTCCCGCCGGAGAACAGATGGTTATCACCGAACTCGACGGCGATCGCACCCAGTCCGCGTCGGTGCTTCAGGACAGACTCGGCGAGACCGATCCCGACGACGAGGTCACGGTCGCGGGCTACCTCGACGGCGAGCGCGTCGAGTATGAGATCACCCTCGGCGACCGAAGCCAGGTCACCGGCGGCGGAACCGCGGGCTACCAGCCGGTCGAGGGCGTCTCCGGCATCTCGGCCGAGGCGCTCGGCGTCCAGCACTACCCCGCCGAGGCGTACCTCTCCGTCCTCGGTGGCGACGGCGACGAGCAGGTCAGCCCGCTCGTCGACTCGTTCCTCGGAAAGATCGGGTTTGCGCTGTTCCTCCCGCTGGCGGGCTTTCTCGACGTCCTGCCGTTCAACTTCGCGGGCTTTACCGGTGGGGTCGAGAACTTCTATCAGGTCGAGGGCTCGCTCTCGATACTCGGTGACTGGACGGTGTTCGTCATCGCCAATCTGCTGTTCTGGACCGGCTGGATCAACGTTCAGCTCGGCTTCTTCAACTGCATTCCGGCGTTCCCACTGGACGGGGGTCACATCCTCCGGACCAGCACGGAGGCGGTTATGTCGAGGCTGCCGATCGACGCCACCCGCGGGATGGTCAGGATGGTGACGACGACGGTCGGGCTGGCGATGCTCGCCAGCTTCGTGTTGATGCTGTTCGGGCCGCAGCTGTTGAACTGAGCGGCCGCTTTCGATCTTTGGCGAGCTCCGATGTCCTCCCGCTCGAGCGTGATCGCGTTCGAACCGATTCCGACAGCCCGTAGCGGTGGCTCTCGACGGCGATCGGATTCGCACGAAGCGAGTCAGAAGAACCGTCGTGCCTTCGAGACCGACGGGACGGCTACTCCTCCTCGTCGATCCCGTGGCGCTCGTAGAACTCCGGGGGTGTCTCCTCGATACGCTCGAAGTCGGCGTCGAAGTAGTGTTCGTGGTGGCGAACGACCTGTTCGACGATCCAGGCGCTGAACTCCTCGTTGAAGCGCCACTCTCCCTCCATCTCGGGTATCTCGAAGCGCTCGTCCGTCGAGAATGCCGCGTAAACGTGGAAGAAGCCGAGAATGACGTCGGCGAAGTCTCGAGCCTTCTCGGCGCCGCTCTCCCGGCGGTCGGCGAGCTCCTCGTGTCCGTCGTCGGTCAGCTCGAAGTACTTCCGGTCGGGCTCGTCCTCGCGTTCGATCCGTTCGGCCCACCCCTTCTCCTCGAACTTGTAGAGGATGGGGTAGACCGAGCCGTAGGACGGTTCCCAGTGGCCGCCGCTGATGTCGCGGATCTCCTTGAGAATCTCGTAGCCGTACCGAGGTTTCTCCTCGAGTAGCTCGAGGACGAGATACGCGATCACTCCCTTCGGCGGTCCACTCTTCCGCATGTGCGTCGAGGTTTTGACGGATATACGTAAAGGGTTTCGGTCACCCCCGTTCACGAAGGCTCGAGAGACAGGCGATCGACGGAGAGCTGAACAGTTCCGTTGATCGCCATTGTCAGCGATTCGAATCGTCTTGGCGAGTTCTATAGTAGCCACTGAGTGAGAAGGTCGCAACGACCGGTTCCCGATGCTAGGCTACTCCTCCCGGAGTTCGACGGCGCCGGCCATCTCATCCGGGTGCGTTTCACAGACGTACTGTTCGACCTCGTCGGTCGCGTCGGCGACGAGCGTCTCCGTCTCTCCCTCGTCCTCGAGGAACGCCGAGGCCGCGATGGGGTTGGAGCCGTCCCACAGCGCGAAGTTGTGGACGTCACCGTCCTCGTTCGTAACTCGGAACTCGTACTCGCGGCCCTCGTAGAGGGCGATATCCGGGTTCTCCTCGTCCTCGATGGCCTCGGGCTCGATCCCGATCCAGCCGTCGGTGTCGGCCTCGAACTCGAGCGTCGAGACGTCCTCCCACTCGTCCTCGTCGTCCTCGGGCGGGTCGGGGTCGTCCTCGTCGGCTTCGTCGGTGACCGTCTCGTCGCTCTCGTTCTGATCGGGTTCGCCCTCGCCGTCGCCCGTTCCTTCGGTACAGCCGGCGGCGAGCGCGACTCCGGCGGTCGCGCCGACTAGCCGAAGCGTCGATCGGCGCGACCGTGGGTCGGTTCGGGGCATCGGTTAGTGTTTGTTCTCGAGGCACCTGAAGAAGCGGCAGACATTCGCGGGGATTCGATAGTCGAACGGCAGCGCGAAACCCTGTCCTTCTTGACGGCGCCGGCCTAAGCCGCGCGTATGGAACGACGACGACCGCCACAGACCGAAGAGGGCTGGTACGTGCTCCACGACTTCCGGTCGATCGACTGGGACGCCTGGCGGGACGCCCCCGAACGGCACCGCTCGAGCGCGCTCGAGGAGGGAGTCGACTACCTCTCGGCCGCCGAGGACGCCGTCGACGCCGAGGAGGGCGAGTCGGCGACGTTCGCGATGCTCGGCCACAAGGCCGACCTGCTGGTGCTTCACCTGCGGCCCACGCTCGCCGACATCGACGCGCTAGAGCGCGGGTTCGAGCAGACCGCGCTCGCGGAGTACACCGAGCGCGCGGATTCGTACCTCTCGGTAACCGAGGTCTCGGGCTACATGTCCGAGGAGTTCTTCGAGGACGACGAGGAGGTCGAGGACACCGGGATGCGCCGGTACATCGAAACCCGGCTGAAGCCGACGATCCCGGACAGCGAGTTCGTCAGCTTCTATCCGATGGACAAACGTCGCGGCGACGCGGACAACTGGTACGACCTGCCGTTCGACGAGCGCGCCAACCACCTCTCGAGCCACGGCGAGATCGGCAAGGAGTACGCGGGGCGGGTCACCCAGATCATCTCCGGCAGCATCGGCCTCGACGACTTCGAGTGGGGCGTGACGCTGTTCGCCGACGATCCCACCGACGTCAAGGACCTGCTCTACGAGATGCGGTTCGACCCCTCGACCTCCCGGTTCGCGGAGTTCGGCCGATTCCTCTCGGGGCGGCGGTTCCCGCCTACACAGCTGAGAGCGTTCCTGGCGGGTGAGCCGATTCCGCAGGACGAGTCCGATCACGGCCACAACCACGGCGAGTCCACACACGGCGACTCGAGCGGCCACCATCACGGCGATTCCGACGGCTCCGACGGCCACCACGGCGGAGACGACGGGGACGACGACGAGTCGGTCCGCAGCGAACTCGAGGAGATGGGCGTCTACGCGGGTCAGCCCCACGGCGAGGACGTCCACGCCGTCGTGCTCTACTCGGCGGCCGACCCCGAGGAGCTGTACGAGGAGGTCGACGGCCTCCGGACGAACTTCGATCACTACGACACCCACGTCAAGACCGCCGTCTACGAGCCGAGCGAACTCGCCGACGAGGAGAGCGAAACCGCCGTCGTCAGCCTCTGGGAAACCGAACGGGCGGCCAACACCGCTGCCGGGTTCCTCGCCGACCTCCCCGAGATCGTGCGGCAGGCAGGAGACGACAGCGACGACTCCTGGGGGACGATGGGAATGTTCTACGCCGTCAAGCCCGAACACCGCGAGGACTTCATCGACACCTTCGAGGACGCCGGCGCCCTGCTCGCGGACATGGAGGGCCACCGCAAGACCGACCTGCTGGCTAACCTCGAGGACGAGAACGACATGTTCATCGCCAGCCGCTGGGACTCCCGCGAGGACGCCATGCAGTTCTTCCGCAGCGACGCCTTCGCCGACGCCGTCGAGTTCGGTCGGGACGTCCTCGAGAAGCGACCGCGACACGTCTTCCTGGCCTAGAAGGGATCGGACGGCCCGATTCCGTCGTAAAGGAGGTAGCCAGCGACCCCGGCGAGCCCGAGCACGAGCGTGAGGTAGGGCCATCTGCCGGCGTCGTGGTCGGTCAACGTGGCGTGTGCGACGATGACGACGGTGAAGCCGACGTTCGCGACCGCCATCGCGAGCAGGAACGAAACGGTTTCCATCGTTCGTAGGGTTCGGCGTCGCCCAGATAGCCGTTTCGGACCATCATCCGCTGGTTCGGTTTCTCGAGAGCGGACGTCTTCGATATCCACTGCGGGCAGTCGACGCTGTGAGCCGGCCGTCGGAGAAGGGATCCGATCGCCCGAACGAAAATCAGGGGCGGTTCTCGTCGATTGGATCGTCGGGAACGCGGTGGAGCCGCGTTCGGTGAGTACAGTTAGTCGAAGTCGTGATCCGGATCGTCCTCGACCGTCCGCTTCATCGAGTCGCGGCGGGACTTGGCGTCCCGACCCGTCGCCTCGAGCAGGAAGTCGTTTTTCGCGTCGACGGCCTCGCCTGCGGCCTCGAGTTCGTCGGGGCCGAGCTCCGTGGGGTCGCGTTCGTGGAACTCGACGGCGAGCTTGTCCTTCTTGCCGGAGTATTCGACGGTGCCGACGACGATTTTCTCGAAGACGGGGTTGTCGGGTTCGGCGATCACGTACAGGTCGCTTCCCTTGAATTCCTGGGTGTCCGTAATCGGTCCGAAGTAGTCCACGACGGTGGCCTCCATATCGGGAACTCGCTCCTCGAGATACTCACCGCGGCGCATCTTGTACTCCTTCATGAATTGGTGATACACGGGGGAGTGTTTACCTCTTTTCATAGCCGCTGTCGGGGTTCCCGCTCGAGTCGGGCGACAAACCCGAACATCGCTTGAGTCGGGAACGGTCTCACGATCGTGAGAAACTCAGGAAATAGAACAGGAGCCGCGAAACCGGCGTCAGCGGTCGGGCTGTGCGCCGAGATATCCCATCTGACAGTCGGGACAGATGTCGCCGGTTCGAAGGGAGCTGCGTTCGGTGCCCGCGGTAAAGCCACAGCGGGGGCAGTGCAGTTCCGCCTGGCCGTCGCCGCCCGGGATCCCCCCTTCGTTGCCGGGCGTCGGCGCCTCACTTGCTCGCTCGATGCCGCTTCCGGGTTCGGCACTGGGTTCCGCGTCGACCGTCGTCCCCTCGCTTCTCGAAGCCGGCGGACCGCCCGCGGGCGTACTCCCCGGTCCGGACGGTTCGGGTCCCGCTTCAGGCTCGGTCTCGCCGTCGCTCGAGTTCGCCTCGATCATCTCGGCTCCGGTGTCGAGCAAGATCGCGTCGTCCTCGAGCGGTTCGGACTCCCTGTCGGGCCAGTCCTCGGCCTCGTCGTCGCTCCCGCGCTCGACCGGTGGACCGACGTCGCTGGAGTCGGGCCACTCGCCGTACTCGCGGTCGCGGGTCGTCGTGCCGTCGTCCTCGAGGATCTCGCCGTCGTCGGTGACCGGGTCGCCGTTCTCGTCGGTCGGGAGTTCGACTCCGGTGTCGGCGGCGTCGGTTTCGGTGGCGCTCGAGCCCGTGGAGCCGAAGCTGGTAGCATCGGTTTCGGCGAAGTCGCTCTCGGCGGCGTCGCCCTCGAGGGGTTCGGTCCCGGGGGTTCCCTCCTCGGTCCCGGCTGACGACGAGGGTTGTGGCGGCGCGGGCTCGTTCCCGGTGTCGTCGGCGTCGATGAACGTCGCATCCGTTGCTCCCGGTTCGGCCGTGAATCCGCCGGTGTCGGTGCCGGGTTCGGCTGCCGGCGGCTCCGCCGATCGGGGTGTCGATTGCGGCTCGGGTTCGTCGGGTCGTGGGCCGGCATCCGCCATCGAGATGCTCCGCACTTCGGTGTTCTCGCTGACGACGTGTTTGTCGCCACAGCGAGCACACTCCTCGTACTCCCGGACAGTGACGACGACCTCACTCCCCCGCTCTTCGCGCTCGCGTTCGACGTCGACGTCTCCGTAGTCGTGACCGAGCAGCGAACATCGCAGGACCATTGTCTCACCGTATCGAGTCAGGCCATAAAAAACGTACTGCATGGCCGCTGTCGCGGCTCTGTCGGTCCCGCCTGTCGATCGCTCGAGGACGGTAGCCGAACGACAAACGTCAAATCCCGGGTCGACGAATAGACCGACGGATGAGAGCAAAGCGGGAGTACCGGGACCGGGCGGAGACCGAGGTGGCGGTACTCGACGCGCTCGTCGACCGGGCCGACGACGGGATGACCATCTTCGAACTCCGCGCGGAGGCCGGAGTCGACATCGACGAACTCGAGGAGGCGCTCGCGACGCTCAAGGAAGACGGGCTGATCGACGTCGACGCGGGGGCCAGCGAGACGGTGATCAAGCCTGACGAGCGCGTCGTCCCGGAGATACCGACCGACGACGCCGACGAGCAGTCGATCGGCGACTGGCTCCGCGAACGGATGCCCTTCTGAATCGAAACGCCTGTGGGTGCCTGTCCCCTCTCGGTATCCATGAGCGTCATCGAGGCCATCCACACGGATCTCGGAGCCACGTTCGGCGATCGCGCCGGCCGAACGGTCGTCGAACACTACGGCCGTCCCGAGCGGGCCCACCGCGCGGTCAGAAACGGCGTCGGCCTGTTCGAGGCCGCCTACGGCGTCGTCGTCGTCGAGGGCGACGATCGGGTCGAGTACGTCGACAACGTCGTCTCGAATCGGGTTCCGGGCGAGGACGGGCAGGGCTGTTACGCGCTCGTCCTCGGCCCGCAGGGCCGCATCGAGATCGAACTCTACATCTACAACGCCGGCGAGCGGCTGCTCCTCTTTACGCCGCCCGCCCACGCTGACGACCTCGCCGAGGAGTGGGCCGAGAAGGTCTTTATTCAGGACGTCGAGATCCGGGTCGCGACCGACGACTACGCCGTCTTCGGCGTCCACGGCCCCCACGCGACCGAGAAGATCGCGAGCGTCCTCAACGGCGCCGCCTCGCCTGACGAGCGCTACTCGTTCGTCCGCGGCTCGATGGGTGACGACGGCGTCACGGTCGTCCGAACCGACGCGCTCACCGGCGAGGAAAGCTACGAGGTGATCTGTGCCGCCGACGCCGCCGAGGACGTCTACGACGTCCTGTTGAACCAGGGACTCAACGCCGCCCCCTTCGGCTACCGAACCTGGGACAGCCTCTCGCTCGAGGCCGGCTCGCCGCTGTTCGAGACCGAACTCGAGGGGCAGATCCCGAACGTGCTCGGCCTTCGGAACGCCCTCGACTTCGAGAAGGGCTGTTACGTCGGCCAGGAGGTCGTCTCCCGCGTCGAGAACCGCGGTCAGCCGAGCAAGCGCCTCGTCGGCCTGACCCTCGAGGGCGAGGCCGTTCCCGATGCCGGCGCCGCGGTCTTTGACGGCGACTCGTCGGTTGGCGAGGTGACTCGAGCCGATACGAGCCCGCTGCTCGAGGAGCCGATCGCGCTCGCGGTCGTCGAGTTCGGGCTCGAGGCCGACGAACTGACGGTCCGCGTCAACGGCGAGGAGGATCGCGCCGCGCGCACCGACCTCCCGTTCGTCGACGGCTCGGATCGCTCGGACAGGCTGCCGGAGTACCAGTAACGGTCTTTTTGGCCGTGTTGTTCGCACTTCCGGTCATCCACATTGCGGTGGCGCGCGCTGTCGGGGAGGCGCGACCGAAGGGAGCGCCTCGAAAGAGCAAACGGGGAACGGAGTGACCCGTGAGCAGACTGACCGAGCGTAGCGAGGGCGGTCGACGACCTTGCGCGAGGGAGGAACGAGGGAGCGACGCGACCGAGTGAGTCGGCTGGGGAGGGCGTGGCGGCTCCGTGTTGCCGCGATAGCAGGACACGTTGCTTCGGTTATCTGGACACGAAAACGAGGTTCGACGCACCCCGTGATGGCTGGTACACAAACCGATCGATACGGGCCGGAACTGGCCGGGCACACGATAAAGGACGCCGACGGTGGCGTCCGGACCATGGACGAGAGCACCGACTTCGAGGAGCTGGCCTCGCGCGTCCGAACCCAGTCCGAGGACGCCGCCGGCTCCGACACCGATCGCGTAACGATCCGCTCGTTCCAGGAACTCTCCCCCGACGCGCTCTCGGAGCTGCTCGAGGCCGCCGAACCCAACGCCGCGGATCCGGGCTCGCTCGTCTTCGTCCTCTCGAGAGCGAACGCGGACCTGTTGTTCGAGCGCGAGCACGACCTCGGGGGTATCGACGACCTCGAGACCGAACTCGGACGCGAGATCCGGGTCGAAGGGTCGATGCCCGACGACACGATCCTGCTGCTGGATCCCGACGCCGTCGACGGTGAGGAGCTGCTCGAGCCCGAGTCGATCGCTTGCGGGATCGTCGGGAGCGACCACTGAGGAGCCGTCGTCTCCACGGCGACTCCCCTTCGGTACTATTCGTCGGCTCGTCGTCGTGGACCTATGCGATATCTCGAGATCACGGTGCCGGAGGGGCGGCGCCAGGCCGTCCTGAACATCCTCGAGGACGAGGCGATCGAGTACGTCGTCAGCGACGAGACCAGCGGCAGGGGGTATACTGCGGTCGTTCGATTCCCGCTGCCGACGCGGGCGGTCGAACCGGTGCTCGACCGGCTGCGGCAGGCAGGAGTGAGCGACGACGCCCAGGTCGTCGTCATCGACGCCGAGACGGTCATCTCGGAGGAGTTCACGACGCTCCGCGACCAGTACAGCCAGGGCGGACAGCGAGGCGCGCGCACCTCGAGACAGGTGCTTCGAACCAAGGCCGAGGAGTTCACGCCGCCGGTTTCGATCTACGTCGTCATGCTGTTGATCAGCGCGGTCGTCGCCACCTCCGGACTGCTCGCGGACTCGCCGGCGGTCGTCGTCGGCTCGATGGTGATCGCCCCGTTGCTCGGCCCCGCGCTCGCCGCCAGCGTCGGGATCGTCACCGGCGACAGTGCGCTCAAGGCGACCGGGTTTCGGTACCAGGCCGTCGGCGTCGCGATCGTCGTCCTCGCGTCGATCGGCCTCGCCACCCTCGCGCGGCTGGCCGGCCTCGAGCCCGCGGGGGTCGACATCGTCGTCGCCACGGAACTCGAGGAGCGCGTCTCGCCGAACCTGTTCTCGATCGCCGTCGCGCTGGGTGCCGGCGTGGCGGGGATCCTGAGTCTCACGCGCGGGTTCTCGGAGGCGATCGTCGGCGTGATGATTGCTGCGGCGCTCATCCCGCCCGCCGCCGCGGTCGGCATCACGGTTGCCTGGGGAATGTACGGCGCGGCCCTGGGTGCGGGGGTGCTCGTCGCCGTCAACCTGCTCTCGATCAACCTCGCGGCGCTCGCCACGCTGTGGATCGCCGGCTACCGTCCGCAGGGCCTGTTCGAGGCCTCGCCGACCCGCGGACCGACATACAGGTACGCAGCCGTCTTCGGGGTCGCGCTGCTGGTGCTGGCCGCGCCGCTGGCCGGCATCACGCTGTTCGACTTCCAGACGACCCAGCTCGAGTCGTCGGCCGAAGAGGAGGTCGCGTCGGTACTCGAGGAACCGCAGTACGAGGGGCTCGACGCACGGGACGTCGCGGTCGAACTCGACGGAAACTACCCGATCCAGTCGGCCGATCGGATCACCGTAACGATCGCCGGTTCGGAGCCTGGACCGATTCCGGGGCTGGCGGATCGTCTCTCCGAGGCGATCGGCTCGCCCGACGACGGACCGATCGTCGAGGTCCAGTACGTCGTCACCGAGGAGCGCGATCCCGTCGCCGAAACGTGAACGACCGTTCCGCGTTCGAGCCCTCCGTCAGAAGAGGGCAGTTCGACGGCTCCGGACGGCTACCGACGCTCCAGTTCGGCTGATTGCCCCGTTTTCCTGACTACGACGTTATTTACGCCGGAGGCGTCCGTTCGGGTATGGGCACTGTTGACAGGACGCCGGGAGAGGAGACGTTCGCACGGCTCTCGAGCGAGGACGTCGCGTCGCTGGCAGCCGACTTCGCCGGCGAGATCGTTCGGCCCTCGGACCCGACGTACAACGATTCGCGTGAGATCTGGAACGGGATGGTCGACCGCTATCCCGCACTCGTCGCGCGCTGTTCCGGCGTCGCCGACGTCGTCGCCGCCGTGAACTTCGCCCGCGAGCAGGGTCTCGAGGTCGCCGTCCGAAGCGGCGGCCACAACGTCGCCGGAACGGCAGTCAACGACGGCGGGCTCGTCGTCGACCTTTCCGGGATGACCGCCGTTCGGGTCGACCGCGAGGCGGAAACTGTTCGGGCCGAGGGTGGCGCGACGCTGGGCGACGTCGACCGCGAGACGCAGCTGTTCGGCCTCGCAACCGCGCTCGGTGCGGTCTCCCAGACCGGGATCGCGGGACTAACGCTCAACGGGGGGTACGGCCACTGCAGCCGCGAGTACGGGCTCGCGCTCGACAACCTGGTCAGCGTCGACGTCGTCACCGCCGACGGGCGGGTTCGGACGGCGAGTCGCGAGCGGAACGCGGACCTCTTCTGGGGACTGCGGGGCGGCGGGGGCGCCCTCGGGATCGTCACCTCCTTCGAGTACGAACTCCACGAGGTCGGCCCCAAGGTGGACGCGCTGTTCGCCTGGTTCCATGCCGACGACGCGCCTGCAGTGATGGCCCGCTACCGGGAGTGGATCGCTGACGCGCCGCGGGACGCGGGCGTGCTCGTCTTCACCGCCCACGTTCCCGATCTCGAGGAGTTCCCCGAGGCGTCGTGGGGCGAGCCCGCGATCGCGATGCTGGGGTCCTCTCGCGGCGACGGGGACGCCGACGAGGTCTTCGGATCGCTGCTCGAGGCTGCGACCCCGCTGGTCGATCTCAGCGGCGAGATGGCCTATGTCGACCTGCAGTCGATGCTCGACGAGGACTACCCCGACGGGCTGCGGTACTACTGGAAGGCGATCTACCTCGAGGAACTCGACGACGCGATCGTCGAACTCATGCTCGAGTACAACGAGGCCGCGCCGTCGGCGCTGTCGACGCTCGACCTCTGGCATCTCGACGGGGCGGTCGCCGACGTTCCACAGGAGGAGACGGCGTTCTGGCACCGCGACAAGCCCCACATGCTCACCGTCGAGGCCAACTGGGAGGATCCCGACCAGGACGACGCGAACCTCGAGTGGGCCCGCGAGGCCATCGCGGCGGCCGAGACCCTGTCGATCGCGTCGGGACGGTACGGCAACTTCCCGGGCATGTACGAGGAGCCCGCGCGGGCGCGCTACGGTGACAACTACGATCGGATGGTCGACCTCAAGACCGCGTACGATCCGGAGAACCTGTTCCGACTCCCGGGGAACGTCGCGCCTCGAGTCGACGACTGAGCGGACGAAAACCGACTCAGCTGCCACTATCGTAACAACCGAAACGGTTTGGACACCGATCGCACAGCCGTCGTGCGATCGGGTACGCACTGACTGTCAGTGGGTACTTCAGAAGTAACACAGGTTCGTTGTTCGGAGAGTGCCGTAGAGTGGTGTACTACCTTTCAGCTAGCCTCTGGGGGTGCGTGCAGGGAACCCGTGTATCAGCTGCCGAATCGAACTCGGGCCGATGAGTATTCTTGCGGTGGCGTGCGCTGTCGACCGATCGAGCGTCGCGAGGTGGAGTATGCGAGTCCCTCGAAAAGCGAGTCGTGCGAGACCTTCGGCGAAAGCCCCTGGTCCCCTTTCAGTCGCCGGATTCCAACCGACGACGGATCGGGGAACACCCTTTATACGACGGCTTCGAATGGCCGACGATGAGCGATGGATCGAACCCGACGGACGCGGCGGCGGCGTTCGCCGAGCGGGCGGAGGCCGAGTACGGCGAGACGATCCGTCACCTCGTCGCGTTCGGCAGCGCCGTTCGCGGCGACGACCGCGACGTCCACAGCGAGGCGGAGCTCCTGCTGGTACTCGAGGACACGGAGCCCGAGCGCGACCTCGAGGCGCTGGCCCGGGAGACCGGCCTCGAGCACGGCACCGTGCTCTCGGTACACGTCCTGCCGGCGGATCGGTACGAGGAGCAAACGGACCACGAGTTCGTCGAGCGAGCGTTCGCCGAAGGAGAGGTATATGTATAGACAGCGGTCATCCGCGGCCGGTTCGGGATCGAGTCGCGCACACTCGAGCGGCGTCACCCCCGAGGTGACGGATCGGTGACGATGCGGGTCACGCTGCTCGGCACCGGCGACACCACCGGAACGCCGACCGTAGGCTGTGACTGTGGAACCTGTCGGACGGCCCGCGAGCGCGGCCTCGAGCGCACTCGCTTCTCGGTCCACGTCGAGAACGAGCGCACGGGCGAGTCGCTGCTGATCGACTTCAGTCCGGACTTTCGCTCCCAGTTTCTCCGCGAGGAGGTGGCGCTGCCCGACGCCGGAATCATCACTCACATCCACTTCGACCACCTCGACGGTCTGGGTAACGCCTTTCGCGTCTTCGACTCGCTCGAGGTGTACGCGGCCGACGAGACCGACCCCCGAACCGGGAACAGCGTCGCCGAGACCGTCGCCGAGGACTACCACTACCTGAACACGATTTCCGTTCGACCGACGACGCCGCTCGAGCCGACCCGGATCTGCGGGCTCGACGTGACGTTCGTCCCGGTCGATCACCCGCCGCTGGTCTGCTACGGGCTCGCGATCGAGGACCCCGAGACGGGAGCGAAGCTGTCGATCACGGGCGATACGAGCTACGCCGTTCCCGAGGGCTCTCGAGAGATTCTCGCCGATCCGGATCTTTTGCTGGCCGACGCGATCGTGCCGGCCCACCTCTGTGCCTCCCACCCCGCCGGCGGACGCCACGAGGGTCCCGACGGGACGCCCTATACGTTCGGCTCGAAACACATGACCCGCGAGGGGGCGCTGACGCTGGCCGAGGAACTCGAGGCGAGCCGAACCCGACTCGTCCACGCAGCACACTACTATCCCGCAGAAGAAGCGTTCGAGGAACCGCTCGCGGTCGACGGCGAGCGGTACGTCCTCGAGTGAGCGACCTCGATCGCGACGGCGGTTAGAACCCGCCGCCGAACAGCAGGTCGAGGAAGTCCTGGACCGCGAAGATCGCCAGGACGAACGCTAGCAACACGAGGAAGGCGTTGACGACGTTCAGCATCGTCGTGTTCCGGTACTCGCCCATCGTCTCCTTGTCGTTGACCGCCCAGAACAGCAGGAGGGCGGCCAGCGGCAGGCCGAAGATCCCGTTGTACGTGGGGAAGAGGATGACCATGTCGACGACCGAGAGGTCGAGAACGCTACTGATCAGCGGCGAGGCGAGTCCCATTCCGGTCAGGCCGACGAAGATGAGCTTGAACAGTCGGCTGCTCTGGTCGACCTCGATGTCCATCGCCTGGGGAATGATGTACGCCGGCGTCCACATGATCGGGATGATACTGTTGAACGCTGCGGCCGTTACACCCGCGATGAACAGCACCATCGCCCACGTGCCGAGCACCTCGACGAGCGCTTCGCCGGGCGTGATGAACGACTCGAGTTCGGTAAAGCCCATCGGCTGTAACACCGCGGCCGAGACGACCAGGATCGCGACCGTGGTGATCCCGCCGACGGTGAAACCGACGGCGAGGTCCCGGCGGGCGTCGGAGACGTCGCTCTCGTCGGTCCAGCCCTTCTCCTCGACGAGGATCGACTCGAGGAAGAAGTTGGGCCACAGTGCGGTCGTCCCGAGCAGGCCGGCGGCGATCGCGAGCGCGCCCAGCGAGTCCGACGTCGGGACGAATCCGAGCGCGACCGCGCCGAGATCCGGATTGCTCGGGCCGGCGACGGCGAGGTAGAGAACCATCACCGACAGCATCATGATGATCATCAGCTTCTCGATCTTCTCGTAGTTCAACAGCCCGACGCCCATGGCCAGCAGCGTCGTCAGGACGGCGATCGGCTGCCAGGCGATGGCTCCTCCGGTGACGAACGAGACGCCCGCGCCGACGGCGGCGACGAGTCCGAGCGTCCAGGCGACACAACCGATCGAGAGAAATACCGCGATCACCGTCGCGGGACCTTTTCCGAGTTTCTCGCGGACGAACGGCATGAGCGGCCGGCCGTGTATCCCGAGTCGTGCGCTCATGTCCTGTGCCATGACGCCGAGCAGCACCGCACCGACGACGGCCCACAGCAGCGTGTAGCCGTGCATGAGCCCAGCCTGGCTCGCGATAAACACGGATCCGGAGCCGAAGTAGCTGGCGACCATAACGAACGCCAGCCCGTATTCGTTCACTGCATCTGATAATTCTTGCGCGATTCGTGTCGTGAAGTTTTCAGTGGTTCCCATGAATTAAATTTCCGGCAGTTCCGCCCGAGGCAGTTCGGTCAATGTACAGAGATAGTATCGCGAAGTCAACCAAATATAACGACTCCGTACGTAAAAGGCTCGGCGTTTCACTTTCCAGGGGAAGGGGACGAGAGCCTTCGATACTCGGTATCGAAAGCGATCCGTATTCACCAGCGACCGCTCACCGGAACCGCTCGAGTCCCGCCTGGCTGTGGCGTTTCCCGTCCGGATTCGTGACCCAGTCGGTTCGGTCGTCCCGTTCGGTCTCGAGGTCGACGTCCGGTCCGACTTCGGGTTCGTACCCCGGACAGTCGGTGCCGCAGTCGATTTCGGCGTCGACGACTCGGCCCGCCCACTCGCAGTACGGCAGCGTCGCGCCACTCGAGTCCACGGCTCGACAGTTCGCACAGTCCGGAAAGCCGTAGGTTCGCCACCCCTTGCCGTAGGCTCGCTCGGCGAGGCGCCGACGGGCGCGTGCCTTCGCCGCGGGCGAGACGACGGCGACGTCGGTTCGGCCGGGGTGAGTCTCGAGGGGCTCGACTCCCGGCTCGGCGACCGCGAGGGGAGTCGGCTCGCGGAGTACGTCGATTTCGCGGACCGCTCCCTCCTCGCGGTGGACCCGCCAGATCCCGACCTCGTGGGGGATCCGGTTGCGGTGGGCGCCCGTGACGTAGCTCTCGGTCGCCAGCACGACCTCGTCGACGAGTCCGAGGCTGACGTCCGTTCGGAGCTGAGCCTCGAGATCGCCCGGTCGTCCGAGATCGGGTTTGTTCTCGATACCGACGATCCGATCGTACCAGTCGGGGTACCGTGTGACCTGGCGGACGTACTCCCGGCCATTCTGGCGCTCGGGCTCGAAGAAGCCGATCTCGAGGGCGCGCTCGGTCGCCCGCCGCGCCCGTTCGGGATGGCAGTCGAACGCGTCTTTCCAGTAGCGCGCGCGGCCGGGGCCGACCCGCGATTCGATCGCCGCGGTGGGTATCGCCCTGGCCGTGATCGCGGTCCGATCCGCGAATCGGTGGCCGGGAGCGACGGCGACGATATCGAGGACGCGCCCGCCCGGATCCGCGACGCCCGCGCCGAGCTGTCGGGCGAGGAGGCGGTCGCCGCGGGACTCGAGGGCGGCACACAGCTCGAGTTCGAACGCGAACTCGCTCACGAGGGACCGAACGGGCGGTGACGAGAAAAGGAGGTCGGTCGCCTACTCCAGTGAGAGACAGTGTCACGAGAGACAACAGGATTAATCACCCTGCGGTCCAAAGCCGGATGGTATATGGGGGTACTCGATGCACTCGGTGTTCGAGGCCACGATGGGACGACGCGTTACGAGTGTCGAAACTGTGGGAGAGAGCTGACGGCCGACGCCGAGGAGTGTACTGGTTGTGGCTCCGGCGAGATCGCACACTACGAGTTCTGACGTCGTTTTGGCTTTGCCATCTGAGATCCGTACGGCCGGAGTACGTCGCTCACCGCGAGCGAAACGCTGATTTACGAACGGCACCATCCGCCGATAAGGGATGGCGAACAGGGACGACGTTTCCAGAGAGCTCGCGGAATGTACGGAGTGTGGCACGGTCTACGCGGCCAGACAATGGCCAAACGGGACGATCAAGGCGATCGGAAGCGAGAGCTGTCAGTGTGGGTGCACCGACTTCGCTCTCGTCGAGACCGACGAGGAGAGGATGCCGCCCGACAGAGCAGAATAGCCTGCCACACCGTCGGGTAACACCCCCGACAAGTCACGCACGGCGAGGCGCCGTCGGTGCGGACGACGAGGACGACACCGGTTCGGGTCGTGAGCAGTAGGTGTCGCTCGTGCTCGAGTCACGGACCCCGGCCGCGCCGGAGTTCAGCGCGCCCTCGGCCGCGGGTCGGGGGGGTTCAGGTCGTCGGTCGACGGCCGACGACCGCGTCGGCGATACCACTCGAGGAGCCATCGGCCGGCGACCGACGCTCCGACGGGAACGGCGACGACGGTCGTGAAGCCGACCGCTAGCGCGACCGAGGCGGTGACCAGCGGCGGTCCGGCGACGGTCGCCGCGGCGGTCGTCGCGGTCACGAGCGCGGTGCTGAACGCGACGACGGTGAGGACACACGAGGCGAACGCCGACGCGAGACTTCGATCGGTGCCGGGCGGTACGGTCGGGGGTGGGGAGTGCGGTGGATGCATCGGTTCTCGACCGTACCGACGCGCCGATGCCGATTAAGTGTAATCTGAAAAACATTTCTGTAACGTCCGTTACTGAAGGAGATTTCAGGACCGATCGGCCGAGTGTGTGGCTGTTCGCTCGACTCGGCCGTTCGGCCTCGAGAATCGACGGCTCCCTGAAGGCTGCCGCAGTTCCATGCGGTGACGTCCGCCGTCGCCTCCGCGATCGGTCCCAGCCGCGCCTCCGCCACAGCGGTCACCCCATCGTCCGTCGGTCGCGTCCGCTCACCGACTCGTCTCGAGCACCGAGAGATCCTCGGCCATCCTGACCCGGAGTTCGTCGCCGGCCACCGGCAGCCGAACCTCGAGGCGGTAGGGATCGCGCTCGAGAATCCGCGTGTACTCGGCGGAGACACACCACGGGAGCGTCCAGTAGGGTCGGTCGTCGAGCGAGACGCCTCGTTCGTCGTGAAAGCGGACCACCGTGGAGTGATCGAGCAATCGGAGCCCGGCGGCCGAACAAAGGGAGTGACCGCACTGGGCGCACTCGTGATCGACGCGAACGTCGACGCCGAGACAGCACTCGCCGGACTCGACGATCCGGGTTTCCATCCGCCCGCTGCACTCCGGACAGACGCCGTCGGCCGCCAGACAGTGGAGATGGCGGACGCGCTGGTCGAAGGCGTCGGCGATCTCCGCGGGGGACCGATTGTTCAGACCGCCGGGCGGGAAGCCGTACTCGCCGTGGCACTGCCCGCAGTCCCGACAGTCGATCGCGAGGTGTTCGTCCGCGTAGGTGGCTCGGAGCGAACCGCCGCAATCGAAACACTCCCCCGTAACGGGGAACGGCTCGAGCGTCGGCCGCTGGTTAAACGAACCCGCGATCACCGAGCGGACGACCTTCCGGCCGGCGTGTTTGAACGCGTACCCATCCTCTCGACGGGTGACGAAGTGGCCGGTGAGTTTCTGCAGGTGGTAGTTGAACTGCGCGGAGTCGCGCATCCCGACCGCTCGGCGCAGCTCCGAGAACGACACCGGACGCTCGTCGGCCGCCCACAGCGCCTCGAGGATCGCGAGTCGGGTCTCGTTGCCAATCAGGGCGAACGCGTCGGCCGGATCCAGACACTCCGTGCACTCGAGAACCGATTCGGGATCGGTGTCGCTCGAAACGGATGAGTCACTCATGCGAAGGTCTACCATCCAACCGAGCTAAAGCGTTCGCTCAACGTCGTTTCTGTAACGGAGCTGTTATTCTGCCGGGGACGGGTCTTGGCACGACCCGATCTTGGGGATCACGGGCCCGGCCATCGACGGACGCGCTCGCGATCGGAAGGAGTTTAGGTCGGTGTGACCGCTTGTGATCGATGAGCAACAACCGACGCCCGACGTCGCGCCGTCGGCTACTCGCCGGCGCGGGCTCGATCGCGGTTCTCGGAGCCGCCGGCTGTCTCGACGACGGCGAACCCGGCGAATCGACGGACGACTCGAGTGACGACGACGACGAACAGACCGACGATCCCGACGACGGCGAGTTCGACGACGATCTGGTCGACGATCCGGTCGACGACGCGGACCACGAGGTCGACGTCTCCGAACTGCTCGTTTACGATCGTGACGGCGAACAGGTCGCAAACTCCCACGCCGGCCACTGGCACTACGAGACCGAGACGGGCGGACTGCCGGCGATCGAGCCGGGATCGGCAATCGAACTCGAGGCCGTCTTCACGAAAGACGGCGAGGAGCTCCCGCTGGGCGAGGACGAGCCGTACCGCCTGGGTGTCGAACTCGAAGACGGGGAGGACGAAATCGTCGATATCGACGCCGACCCCGCGACCGTCTCGATTTCCGGCGAACAGGCGGGAGAGACGGCGACCGTCTTCGAGCTGCTCGAGGACGGCGACGTCGTCTGGGAGGCGCCCCCGATCGATACCTTCGTCAAGGAGTAACGAGGTCGAGATCGCCCGACTGCACGGAACTGTTTGGTGGCGTGATACGCCCCGAGAACAGTAGGTTTATCAGTCGCACGAGGGAACTCCTACCTAAGATTACTCATCGTCTTATGGCAGGAAATCAACAACCGGAGGTGAACATCGGACTCGTCGGCCACGTCGATCACGGCAAGACGACGCTGGTGCAGGCTCTCAGCGGATCGTGGACGGACCAGCACTCGGAGGAGATGAAACGCGGTATCTCCATCCGGCTGGGGTATGCAGACGCGACGTTCCGTCACTGTCCCGACCTCGACGAGCCCGAACGGTACACCGTCGAACAGGAGTGTGCGGACGGCACGCCGAGCGAGCCGCTTCGAACGGTCTCGTTCGTCGACGCACCGGGTCACGAGACGCTGATGGCAACGATGCTCTCGGGGGCCTCGCTGATGGACGGCGCCGTGCTGGTCGTCAGCGCCAACGAGCCGGTCCCACAGCCCCAGACCGAGGAGCACCTGATGGCACTCGACATCATCGGGATCGACAACATCGTCATCGCCCAGAACAAGGTCGACCTCGTCGACTCTCAGCAGGCTCGACAGAACTACCAGGAGATCCAGGAGTTCGTCGAGGGCACCGTCGCCGAGGACGCGCCAGTCGTCCCCGTCTCGGCCGGCCAGGAGGTCAACCTCGACCTGCTGATCCAGGCGATCGAAGAGGAGATTCCCACGCCCGAGCGGGATCCCGGAACCGACGCCCGGATGCACGTCGCCCGGAGCTTCGACATCAACAAACCCGGGACGACCGCCGCGAACCTCGCCGGCGGCGTCCTCGGCGGCAGCCTCGTTCGGGGCGAGCTCGAGCTCGACGACGACCTCGAGATCCGTCCGGGACGGGAGGTCGAGGAGGGCGGCCAGACCGAGTACGTCCCGATCCAGACGACGGTTCGGTCGCTGCAGGCCGGCGGCGCCGACGCGGAATCGGTTACGCCCGGCGGGCTGCTCGGGGTCGGCACCGGACTCGATCCCTCGCTGACGAAAGGCGACGCTCTCGCGGGACGGATCGCCGGTCCGCCGGGGTCGCTCCCACCGACCTGGGAGCAGTTCACGATGGACGTCGATCTCCTCGATCGCGTCGTCGGTAACGTCGAGGAGACGAGCGGACCGGGCGACGCGGCCGACATCGACGAGATCAGCACGGGCGAGCCCCTGATGATGACCGTCGGCACGGCGACGACCGTCGGCGCGGTCACGAGCGCCCGCAGCGGGGAGTGTGAGGTCAAGCTCAAACGCCCCGTCGCGGCCGAGCCCGGCGCGAAGATCGCGATCAATCGCCGGATCGGCGCCCGCTGGCGACTGATCGGGCTGGGAACGCTTCGCGAGTAACACGACGACAGCGCCATGAGCACCCGGGTCGCCCTCGACACGAGCGCGTTGATGATGCCGGTCGAGCTGGACGTCCGGCTGTTCGACGAACTCGAGCGGCTGATCGGCTCTGCGGAGCTGGTGGCACCCCAGCCCGTGATCGAGGAGCTCCGGCGACTCTCGGAGAAGGGCGGCACCGAAGGAACCGCCGCGTCGGTCGGCCACGACCTGGCGACCGAACGCTGTCTCGTCGTCGACACGGAGGAGTCGTACGCCGACGACGCCCTGGTCGAACTCGCCCGGGAGGGAAGCGTCGACTACGTCGTCACGAACGATCGCCCGCTGCGCGACCGGGTGCTCGAGGCGAGCATACCGGTACTTGCATTACGCGGGAGAAACAAGCTGGCAATCACTCAACCATAGATGTACAAACGGGTCAAACTGAAGGATACGGTCGAAGTACCGCCGAAAGCGCTCGGTGACGTCTCGCCGAAGCTGGTCAAGCAACTGCTGCAGGACAAACTCGAGGGTCGGATGGACGAACAGGTCGGCAGCGTCGTCTCGGTCACCCAGGTCCACGACATCGGGGAAGGAGCCGTGCTCCCGAACAAGCCGGGAGTCTACTACGAGGCCGAGTTCGACGCCGTCACGTTCGACCCCGACATGCAGGAGGTCGTCGACGGCACGATCGTCGAGGTCGTCGAGTTCGGCGCCTTCGTCGGGATCGGTCCCGTCGACGGGCTGCTCCACGTCTCCCAGATCTCCGACGAGTACCTCGCCTTCGACGGCGAGAACCAGCAGCTCGCCTCGAACGAGTCCAACCGCACGCTGGGCGTCGACGACGCCGTTCGAGCGCGCATCGTCACCAAGAGCATCGACGAACGCAACCCGCGCGACTCGAAGATCGGTCTCACCGCGAAACAGCCCGGACTCGGCAAACACGGCTGGCTCGAGGAGGACCACGAGAAGCGCGAAGCGGCCACGGGTGAGTAACGATGGCATCCGATCGACTCGTCTGTCGTGAGTGCCACCGGGTCAACGACCCCGACAGCGGCACCTGCGACTCCTGTAACTCCTCGTCGCTGACCGAGGACTGGGCCGGCTACGTCGTCATCGCCCATCCCGAGGACAGCGAGATCGCCACGGAGATGCAGGTCACCGAGCCCGGTGCGTACGCGCTGAAGGTTCGGTAACGTGGCTCGCGACGACGACAGCGACGACGTCCGCGCGGACGACCAGCTGCTGGTTTTACCCGACGAACTGCGCCACGAGCTCAAGGAGCCGATGGGCCCGATCGAGACCGACGCCGAGATTTTGCTCGAGGCGGTCTCGGGGCCGCTGATCGCCGTCGGCGACGTCGTCACCTACCACATCGTCAGGACGGGACGCGACCCCGACGTCGCGCTCGTCGACGAGCGGACCAAACGCGAGCTCGTCGAGGCGGAGATCCGCGAGACCGTCACTGAGCGAGTGAACGTCGAGGCTCACAATCCGCCCGCCGAGCTCACTGCCGACGTCCTCGAGACGCTCCGGGAGAGCCTCGAGCGCGAGGAACCGACGACGGTCCTAGTCGACGGCGAGGAGGACCTGGTGGTGCTGCCGGCGATCATGCTCGCGCCCGACGGGGCCAGCGTCGTCTACGGCCAACCCGACGAGGGGATGGTCCACGTCGTCGTCGACGACGAGGTGCGCCGAGAGGTCCGGGACCTGCTCGAGCGCTTCGAGGGCGATCAGGAGCGGTTCTGGGAGCTGCTCGAGGAGTAGACGGAATCGGAGACCGACGTGACGCGGTCGATCGCAACGTACCCGATCCCTGTTAGCGAGGGAGTGCTGACCGAAAACGTATCCAGCAGTTCGCGAGAAGAGCGCAGTCTGACGTCTCAGACGCTCTTTTGAGCGAGAGCCGTGTTTAAGTGATGTGCAACCAACCTATTAGCGATGAGTAAAGACACGTGGATCACACGACGGTCACTGCTGGCAGCAGGTGCGATCGGTGTACTCGGCCTCAGTGCAGTTTCGGCCTACAACCCGACGACGCTCCGTTATCTAGCTATCGAGAACCATACGGACCGTCGAGAGACACTCGACGTTCGCGTCCTCGCCGATGGTGACGTCGTCGTCGAGCAATCGCTCACGCTCCCAGAGGAAGGATACGAGCGCGTTCCCTGTGAGTGGCCCAGCCGGGCAGGAACGTATCGGTATGGCGGACGGCTGAACGATGAAAGCGAGTGGACAGAGGGCACAGTTAGTGACGGCGGGAACGTACTCAGACTCATTCGGATCACCGATGCTGGTCTCGAGATCAGCCGCCCCCGTCCTCAGCAAGATCCGGAAGAGCTAGAGCAAGACCTCTGTGAAATTCCGTGGTGGATCGACGAAGTTCGGGGTAGTGGAAATACACAATACAGCTGAAAGTCTGGAGCGAGGGTCCTCTCGGAAACGGGGAGAGAGTGGGGGAGCGTGTCGCTGATCAGTTCGTCGACCCCGAAACCGAACCGGAACTCGAGCCCGACGGATCGTCGTCTCGCGGGTCGTACTCGTGTTCGCGGAGCAGATCCGGGTCGACGTCCCGGAGGACGGCCTCGTGGGTCGACTCGAGCACCACCGGGGGTGCACAGCCTTCCTCCTCGGCCTCGAGCCAGCGTCCCAGACAGAGACACCAGTGGTCGCCGGGCTCGAGGCCGGGAAACTCGAGTTCCGGACGGGGCGTCGTGAGGTCGTTGCCGCGGGCCTTGCTGAACTGCAGGAACTCCTCGGTGAGGACGGCACAGAGCTCGTGACGGCCCCGGTCGCCCTCGACGCGTCGACAGCAGCCGTCCCGCAGAAAGCCGGTCATCGGATCGGTGCTACAGGGCTCGAGCTCGGTGCCGAACACGTTCCGATCGGGATCGGTGGTCATACCGAACCGTCGGACGGAGCGCGGAAAAACGTGGTGTCGGCGGGACGTGTGTCGCGGTCGGTCACTGTCACGATCACAAGGAGACCGTCACTCCCGCGTGTGTGATTCCAGGCTCGGCGGGCTCACCGGCTCGAGGTCGTGACTCGTAAGGTATTCCTCGAGGAACGTCGTCCGCTCGCGAATCTCCTCGGGTTCGTGGGCGTCGGTGCCGAGAGTCACGGAGACGTCGTACGTCCGGAGGGCCTCGAGGAACTCCTCCGAGGGGTGGACGATCGACTCCTCTCGGGTCGCCCGGCCGGCGTTGATCTCGGGAACCGTCCGCGAGTCATCGAAGGCCCTCGCGACCCGCTCGTAGTGGTCGGTGGTCGTCCGTCCCTGTAGCGGCGGCGTGCGCTCGATCAGGTCGAGGTGGGCCGCAACGTCGAATAGCTCGGAGTCGATCAGCGCCACCAGCCGGTCGATGTAGTCGTCGACGACGGTGTCTCGATCGGACTCCGAGAGCCCCTCGAAGTTCGAGGATACCTGGACGTTTTCGCCCTCGACGGCGTGGACGCTGCCGATCGCGTACTGAAAGTTCGCTTCCTCGAGGAAGGCCGCAATCTCGTCCTCGTCCCGGGGGTCGTAGTCCATCTCGACGGCGTCGTAGACGTCGATCCCGGTGTGCTCCCGAACCTGCTCGATCGCGTCGCGGCGCCGCTCGTAGGTGAGATCGAGGTTGAACGCGTAGCGGTTGCGAGTGGCGTTGGCCCGGTCGCGCGAGCTGATCGAACAGTGGTCAGTGAGGCCGATCCCCTCGAGTCCCGCCTCCTCGGCGGCCCGCACCATCCCCGGCAGAAAGGAGCCGTCGGAGTAGTTCGTGTGCGCGTGGAAATCGTACATACCGGTTCGATGGAGCCCGAACAGTTGGTCGTTGCGCTCTCGACACCGAACGGGGCCGGTCGACGCGGTCAGTGATCGTGGTCGTGGTCGTGACCGTGATCGTCGCCGCTGCCGTCGACGTCGCCGCCCGCCACGAGCGCGTCGTGGTCGCCGTCGATCATGTCCATGTTCTTCAGGTTGTCCCGCTCCTCGAACTCCTCGACGGCGTTGAGCAGGTCCTCCTGAGTGAGCATGGTGCGGTCCTCGGTCAGTGCCTCGAGGACGGCCTCCCGGAGCACCATCCGGAGGTCGCTGCCGGTCATTCCCTCGGTGGCATCGGCGATGAGTTCGGGGTCGAACTCGTCGATGCGCATCTGTCGAGTGATGACCCGGAGGATGTCGGCCCGCATGTTGTAGTCGGGCTTGGGGAAGTTGACGATCTCGTCGAAGCGCCGCCAGGCGGCCGCGTCGAGCTGGTCGGGGTGGTTCGTCGCCCCGATCAGGAGCACGTCGTCCTGGATCAGCGAGATGTTGTCGATGCTCTTGAGCAGGGTGTTGACCGCGCGCTTCAGGGCGGCGTGTTCGTCGCTGCGCCGCGTTTTGGCGACGAAGTCGAACTCGTCGATAAAGAGGATACACGGTGAGAGCCGTTTGGCGACCTCGAACGTCTTGTCGACGTTCTTGGCCGTCTCGCCTAAGTACTGGCTCGTGATCATCGAGAGTTTGACCTCGACGAACGGGAGGTCCATGTCCTGGGCCAGCGCCTGTGCCGTCGACGTTTTGCCGGTGCCCGGCGGGCCGACGAACAGCAGCTTCCCGATCTCGCGCAGGCCGATCTCCGCGAGGTAGTCGCGGTGTTCGATCGCCTTCGCGATCTTGTCGATCTCGGCCTCCTGGCCCGCCGTCAACACGAGGTCGTCGAGCGTGACGTCGACCTCCTCGGGCGCGCGGACGTCGACGAGGTCGAGCATCTCCTCGTCGTCCTCCTCGTCGAAGTACTCCTCGAGCAGGCCGTCGATCCAGACCCGATCGGCCTGAATCGGCCGGTTTCGCTCGCGGGCTGCCTCATGGCTGACGTCGACGTCGTACTCGTCGTGTTCCGCGAAGTGTTTTGCAAGCGTCGGGTTCTCGAGCAGCCGTTCGTCGTCGGTCCGGTCGAGGTACCACTGTTCGGCCATCCCCTCCTCGGTGAACGTGATCGTTCCGGAGAACTCGTCGCGATCGGTGAACATCAGCCCCGAGACGGCCTCCCAGGGTCGATCGACGTCCGTCGCCTGTCGTGCGGTGGTGTTGGTCGCCGACAGCGGTCGGGTGATCCCGCCCCGCGTTCGACTGTCATCGTCGTCGTCCTCGCTCTCGTCGCTCCCGCCCGTCCAGAAGACGCGGCGGTACGACGGCGGGAGATCGTTCTCGTCCAGCGTCCTGTCGTCGGAATACACGCTCGTCGTGAGCACGAACTCGACGACATCGAGCGCTGCGTCACTCATTCGGTCAACGTATTCTCTACGCACCCTTAACGTCGTCGTCACGCGGCGACGCTCGAAGGCCGGCTCGAGCGGCACAACGGTTTTGCTCCATTAGCTCACAGACGTACGCATGAACGTGTTGCTGGGACTGGCCGGAAGCGACGAATCCATCACGGCGTTGCGCCGAACGATCGAACGAACCGACAACGTCGGCGACGAGCTCACCGTCGCGGTCCTCGAGAAGGCCGACACGGATCGCTCCCAGGAGGAGATGTACCGCCAGGCCGAGAAGCTGCTCTCGGAGGCCAACCTCGACGCGGAGATCGAGCGCCTCGAGGGCGATCCGGGCGCCTCGCTGGTCAACTACGCCGAACAGGGCGAGTTCGATCAGCTGGTAATCGGCGGCGGCACCATCAGTCCGATGGGGAAGATTCAGCTGGGATCGATCACGGAGTTCGTCCTGTTGAACGCTCCGACGACGGTCAAGCTGGTGCGATAACGATGTCCGGGAGAGTGTATCCCGACACGGCATCGGGGTCGTTTCCCGCGCCGCCGTCGACCGCCGAGGACCAGTCGGATCGGCAGATCGAGTTCCAGGCCGTCGACGAGTTCGAGGGCGAAGTGCTCGACGACACCGTCGAGATGTACGTCGAGTTCGACCCGACCGATCGCGCCCAGGGGATCCCGCCGACGGGCGAGACTCGGATCCGCAACTGGCTCGAGACGATCGCCGAACACAGCGTCAACGTCGTCGCCCGACACGGCGAGGACGTGATCGGTCACGCCGTGCTCGTCCCCGACTCCGACGACCCCGACTCGATCGAGGACGTCGGCGACGTCGAGTGGGAGCTGGCGATCTTCGTTCTCCAGGCCTACCAGCAGTCGGGGATCGGGACGCAGCTGTTGAAACACCTGCTCGGGCACGCGATCGAGCTGGGGATTACCCACGTCTGGCTGACCGTCGAGCGCTGGAACACGCCCGCGATCGCGCTGTACGAACGCGTCGGGTTCGAACCCACCGGCACCGAGAACTTCGAACAGGAGATGGGGATCCTGCTCGACTGACGATGGGTTGCGTTCGGAGACCGGAACGAATCCGATAGCGCACAGCGATTCGTTCCGTACAGGCAGAGCAACTACCGGTGCAGTGCTCGGTATCTCCCGTTACTGTCCACGTCGAAGATTTCTTCGAGCGGGTCCGCGACCGTCATGGTACCACTCATTACGATCAGTGAGGAGTTTCATCGTTCGCACAATCGTCGGTGGCTGCCGGATCATCAGTAGATGCCTACTTTCCGCTGGAAGTGGTAGGCAACCATCGCACTTGGTAGCGTATAGCATTCGCATTGCCGAGGGCATCAGTCCGTTCTCCGAGAGAGAACGGAGGAGAAGAAACCCATGGCAACGACAGACGATACAGAAGTCGAACAGTTCGGGGAGACGCTCCGAGGAGATCTGATCCAGCCAGACGACCCGGAGTTCGACGAGACGCGCATCATCTACAATGCGATGATCGACAAGCACCCGCGGTTGATCGCTCGGTGTTCCAACGTCGCCGATGTGATCACAGCCGTGAACTTCGGGCGCGCTCACAACCTCGAAACGGTGGTTCGTAGCGGTGGCCACAACGGCGCAGGGTTGGCTACGGTTGACGATGGACTGGCTATCGACCTGTCGGATATGACTGGAGTCCGCGTCGATCCCGAGACACGGACCGTCCACGTCGAACCTGGCTGCACCTGGGGCGACGTCGATCACGCCACCCACGCGTTTGGGCTGGCAACGGTCAGCGGAATCATCTCGACGACCGGCGTCGGCGGGCTGACGCTCGGCGGCGGGCACGGCTATCTGAGCCGCAAGTACGGGTTGACCATCGACAATCTACTGAGTACGGACGTCGTGTTGGCCGATGGGCAACTGGTTCACGCGAGCGAGAACGAAAACGAGGACCTGTTCTGGGCGTTACGCGGCGGTGGTGGCAACTTCGGCGTTGTCACCTCGTTCGAGTTCGAGTTGCATCCGGTCGAAACGGTCGTCGCTGGCCCGCTGTTCTGGCCGATCGACGACCTCGAGGAGACGATGAAGTGGTACCGCGAGTGGCTGCCGGAGCAACCCGAAGACGTCTACGCCTTCTACCTGATCCACGAGGTTCCGGGTGATCCCTTCCCGGAAGAGCTCCACGGTGAGAACGTCTGCGGCCTGATGTGGTGTTATCTGGGACCGGAAGAGGAGGCCGAGGACGTGATTCAGCCGGCACGAGACACCGCTGAACCGCTCTTCGAACACATCGATCCGATGCCGTATCCGGTAGTCCAGAGCATGTTCGACGATCTCTACCCCCCGGGCGACCACTGGTACTGGAAGGGGGATCTCGTGTACGAACTGACCGACGAGGCGATCGCCGAACACGAGCGCTTCGCTGAGGTTCCGACTCCGAAGTCCGGGATGCACATCTATCCCATCGACCGCGCCGTCCACGAGATGGACGCGGACGCCACCGCCTGGGGGCATCGTGACGCGACCTACTCGATGGCGATCGTCGGCGTCGATCCGGATCCGACCAACGAAAAGCGGATCACCGACTGGACCAGCGACTACTGGGAGGCAGTCCACCCCCACACTGCCGGCGGCTCGTACGTCAACTTCATGATGGACGAGGGTGAGAAGCGGGTTCAGGCCTCCTATGGCGACAACTACGAGCGTCTTCGGGAGATCAAGGCGAACTACGATCCGGACAACTTCTTCCGGGTGAACCAGAACATCGAGCCGGCACGATGAGGGGGTTTACGGAAGTTCGAGGAGAAAGCCCCGCCGTTCACGGCGGGGATGAATCCGACAAAATCTACGTGAACCAGGTTTGACGTGCTACACGAATGTTTTAACTCATATGATTGCGTATTATCATGTGACCGAGGCGGTCTACCCGCCCCACTAATCGGACAATATCGGGATTCCCCGATTTCACGCAGAAAGAACCTCGTTCTGTTGTGGAATCGGGGTGCAGCAAGAAGTACCTCCGACTCCCATGCCGGGATAGGAGTAACGGCTGGTTGGCACAGCCAGTAGCCGTCATCAGGGCCGCTACAAACCTTAAACATCCCAACTCAGCGGTGCGGTGCCGTGGGAATCTTCGCCCTTCAGGGCGGAGAGGATGTCAAGAGTGATCGAACCATCACTTTCGAACGGGATGCGGCGCTCACCATTCCTGTTAAAAAGTAGCCGCGAGTCGTCACCCTCGTTGACGACACGATCGCGGCGTTTCGTGCCGGAGACCCAGTGTCGATTCGACACCCAGACCGGGGGCGAGATCGACCTTCTCTATCCAGTCCGGACCGTCAGGCCTGGTGACGGAGATCGCTCACTCCCTATCTCGAGGATCGGAACGGCTGCCGCAATCCTCGAAGCTAGTGGCGTTCCGGCAGTGTTCCGTACACCCGGTCACGTCCACTTGCTGCGCGCAGCGCCTGGTCTGCTGGCCGATCAGTGAGGCCATACGTGACCCGAAGTTCGCGCTGTGTATTCAACACGGCCCTCTCGACAGCTCTACGAGCTGATCGAGGAGATTCCCCTAGGTGCGCCTATCCACGTAGCGGCCGAATTAGCGGGGTCCGGGGCGACGAAAGTGTGCTTCGCTCTCCCGCTACACCGAGAGGACGGGCTGGCTGGCGTAGGACAGCACGTACTCGGCGGCCTTCTCGAGGATCTCCGCCGAGGCGCCGGTGACGGGCTCACGGGGCAGGACAATAAAGTCGGCGTCGACGGCGTCGGCGGTGTCGAGCACGACGTTGCCCGGATGCCGAGTCTTGCGCGTCGTCGAGAACCCGTGGTCGACCGACGTCGACAGCGAGACGTCCTCGCTGTCGGCGATGTGACTAATGTCGTCGAGAAAGCCTCGTGTGCTGTCAGCGACGGCCTCCTCTTCGACGGTGCCGGCGTCTATCCCCTGTACGACGCCGCGACCGAGCACGAACAGCGCGTGGACCGACGCGTCGTAGCGGTCGGCGACGGCGACGGCGTACTCGACGGCGGTCGCGGATTCCTCGCTCCCGTCGACCGGTGCGAGAACCGTGTCGACGGTAAACGACTCGCTGGCGTCCATACGCGGCAGTGTGTGTTCCGGCGACAAAAAGACTCCCCACCGTCCTCGAGCGGCGGGGACGCCACCGTGGCACGATTCGCCGCCCCGAAGCGGAGGCGCCTCGAGCGTGACGGGAGCGTTTAAGCCCTGGCGCCCGTACGTGTCGGCTATGTTCGATACGGTCGTCGTCGCCACGGACGGCTCCGACAGCGTTAGCCGCGCGGTCGACGTCGCGCTCGACCTCGCCGAGAAGTTCGACGCCGAGGTTCACGTGCTCTCGGTAATCGACGCCAGCGAGGTCGACGCCTCGCCCGAACAGCTCCGCGAGGAACTTCGAACGGCACTCGAGACGACCGCCGACGCCGCCCTCGCCTCGGTCGAGAACCGAACCGACGGCGACGTCACCACCGCGGTTCGAGAGGGCCGACCCGCCTCCGAGATCTGCGAGTACGTCCGGGAGGTCGACGCCGATGTCGTCGCCACCGGGACCCGCGGCCGCCACGGCGAGAACCGCCTCCTGCTTGGCAGCGTCGCCGAGCGCGTCGTTCGTCGCTCGCCCGTACCAGTGTTGACGGTCCGCCAGCTCGAGACGGCCGACGACGGCGCTGCGGCCTGAGTCGGGTCGGGGTCGTCGATCGGCGGGTACTTCCGGCCAGCCCGCCCAGTGGGGAGCATGTACGAGGATCTCATCGACAGCGCTGACTTGCCGACCGCTCGCAAGTCGGTGCTCCCCGGAACCGGCTTCTTCCTCCCCGACGATTTAGAGGAGGATCTCGAGGACGAACAGACCAAGGCCGCCCTCGAGGGCGCCGAGGTCGCGGTCGTCGCCGACGCCGACGCCGACGGGCTGGCCTGCGTCGCCCTGCTCCGGGAGGCCTACGATGACGTTCAGAACGTCCCCGAGCCCGACGCGGACGGAGAGGACGCGGATGCCGAAGCGGCCGACGACGCCCACGAGGAGAACCTCGCGCTCGCTGCGGGAGAGGCCGACGATCCGCTCGCCGAACCCGAGCCGACGCCCCACGGCGTCGCGCTCATCCCCGCGAGTCCCCACAACGTCGAGGACGCGCTGGCGCGGGTCGCCGAGTACGCCGAGCCGGGAATCGATCTCTTCGTCTGTGATCTCTGTCCCGATCGGTACGAGTACGTCGACGAGGAGCTCGATGCAGCCCTCGAGACGGCCGACCGGGTCTCGTGGTACGACCACCACCAGTGGGGCGACGACGTCGCCGAGGCAGTTCGGGAGGCCGGCGTCGACCTCGTCGTCGGTGACTCCGAGGAGGAGTGTTCGGCCGACGTCGTCTACCGCTCGCTCGAGTACAACTTCGCCCCGATGTACGAGGAACTCGCGGCGGTGACACGGGATCACGACCTCTGGCTGCGCGAGGACCCCCGTAGCGACGATCTGGCCGACTACGCCTACTGGACCGACCCAGCCGAGTACGTCGAGGTCGTCCGGGAGTACGGCGTCGACCTGCCCGAGTGGGTTCAGGAGTACCTGACCGAGCGCCGCGTCGAGAAGGAGGCGCTGATCGAGCAGGCGGTCGGTCGCTCGGAGTTCCGCAAGATCGGCGGCTACACCGTCGGGATCACCTACGGGCGCTGTTCGCAAAACGAGGTCGCCGAGACGATGCGCGAGCGCGGGGCCGACGCCTCGATCATCGTCAAACCCGCCGGCTCCGCCTCGATCCGGGGAACCGACGAGTTCGAGCGCTGCCACGAGGTCGCCGGGCAGGTCAACGGCGGGGGCCACCCCAAGGCCGCGGGCTGCAAGCCCGACATCTACGACGACATGCTCGACTACGCGATGCACTGGACCTCTCGAGGCGCGGTTGCAAAGCAGGTGTTGCTCGACGCGTTCCGCGACGTCGCGGAGTCGGCGGACGAAGACGAGTCGTCCGACGCGTCCGACGACGCGTAGTCCCTCGAGATCGATCGGGACCGAGGACGCGTTCTCCCTTTCGGCGTCGGAGTCGACTACCTCCCGGTGTCCCGTCGCCGGATAACGTTCGACGAGGTGATCGACAGCACGGTCGTCTCGTCGACGACAACGCTCCGGCCGAACGTGACGTAGCCGCGGTCGGATCGGCTCTCCGACGGGTTCTTCTCGAGCACCTCGACGCGAACGCGGAGCGTGTCCCCGGGACGAACCGGCTCGTGCCACCGCAGGTCGTCCATCCCGAGCCCGCCCATGTTCGCGACGCCGTCCTCGCCCTGGACGACGTCGGTGACGAACAGCCGTACCGACAGACAGAGCGTGTGCAGCCCGCTGGCGACCAGCTCGCCGAACATCGACTCCGCCGCCGCCTCTTCGTCGACGTGGAACGGCTGCGGATCGAACTGCTCCGCGAACTCGACGATCTCATCTTTCGTGACGGTGTAGCCACCGGTTTCGAAAACGTCGCCGACCGTCAGCTCCTCGTAGTAACGTGTCACGGCGAACGGTTCCACGAATATGGACGTAAATCGACCGGTGGGAGCTACTCCTGGGAGAGTACGTAGGCCCGGACGAGCTGCAGGACGTGGACGAACACCCCGGCGACGGCGACGTAGACGCCGATGGTCTGCAGGCCGACCGAGGCGTTGTGGTTGTCCCGGACCTGCCAGATTTCGTAACCGAGTCGGAGGACGAAGCCAAGGAAGAACAGCGCGAAGCCGGCCAGCAGCAGCTCCGGCAGGACGAAGCTACCGACGAGGATCGCGATCACGCCGCCGATGAAGGCGTACGTCGAGAACCGCCCCCAGTGTTCGAACGTGATCGAGCGGGCGTAGACGTACCCCGAGATCACGGCCATCATGATCGCGGTGATGACCGCCGTGATGCCGAGGATCGTCACTCGGAGATCGGGCGGGGCGAACGCGATCACGCCCGCGCCGAAGGCCGCGAACGCGACCTGGAGGATCACCATTCCGAAAAACGCCGTCCCCATGTTGTCGTTTTTGACGCCCCGCTCGGCGATCAGGTCGCCGATCGTGATCGCCGCGCCGTAGACGATAACGCCGACGATCGGCACCGAGAACACGAGCTGGTTGATCTCGGCGATCGGGGTCATCGCGAAGGCGTACATCAGTGCGATGGTGACCGCCATCAGGCTGCTCGCCCCGCCGACGACGGTTACCTCGCGGCGCGACAACCCGAAGCCGCGATCGGTCTTCTGTGGCGTCTCGAAGGAACTCATTGGGGGCGGGTAGCCGGGCCGTCAGGAAAAGGCTGCTCCTTGGCGCTGCTCGGAGCCGTCCGGGTCGCCGGTCGGTGTGAGTCCTCGAGTCGGGCCGTGGCGACGAGCTGTCGGTCGCGACGACGCGTGGGGGCGGCTACGAGTCGGCGACGTTCCAGCGATCCGAGTAGGCCGTCCCGCAGGCACACTGCGCGTACGCGTGGACGACCGCGCCCTCGGCGTAGATCCCGCCCACGTCCTCGTTCCGTTCCTCGGCGAACGCGAAGACGAACTGGGGTTCGTGGTCGCCGTCCGCGTCGGCTTCGGGACACTCGCCGCTGGTGAGGTCGTCGTTGATCTTCCCTTCCTGTTGCATCGCGGTCTTGGCGAAGCCCATCGCGTCGGTGTCGGTCGCGGCCTTGAACGCGTTGCGCCCGCTCTCGCCGTCGACGATCATCACGATCCCGTCGTCGACGGGGTCGCCGAACTTCTCGAAGCGCTCGTCCGCGACGTACGAATCGGCCAGGAACAGGGCGACGTCCTCGGGACGCTCCCCTGCCAGAAACTCCTCGCGTGGGTTGCTCATACGGCGCTATCGTCGCTCGAGCGGGAAAAAGGACGCGTCATCCCCTCGTCAGCGCTCGAGGTCGGCGTGCTCGAGCATCAGCCGCAGCGTCGCCTCGGGCGAGAGGTCGTCGTCCAGCTGGGTCGCGTACCAGGTCAGCAGCTCGGCGAACACCTCGCGGACGTCGCTCGAGGACGCTCGGTGGCGTGCGACCTCGCCGTCGACCTTCAGCGCGATGTCGACCGCGTGGGGCTGGGGGGTGTCGGCGAGGTCGGATCCGATCTCGGAACTCGAGCGCTCGACTCCGCCGCGGCCGTCGGTTAGCACCGCGCTCGAGTCGTCGCCCTCGGAGCGAACCAGAAACCGGTTCTCGCCGAGGTCGTCGACGGTATCGCGCTCGAGCGAGAGCTCCTCGGGGGTGAGCACACCCTCGTCGTATGGGAGGTCCTCGCTCATGGCTGGTCAGTCGCTCTCGTTCTCGAGAACGTCGTCGCTCGCGTTCGTCGCGTTGGCCGCGGTCTCGTTCGCGTCGCTCTCGTTGCCGACGGCCTCGACGTCGTCCTCGTACACTTTGGTGTTCATGATGTTGCTCCAGAGAGTGACCTGGTCCATATCTAGTTCCTCTTCGGCGGATTCGTTGCCCACGCTCGAGTTCGTCGACTCGTTGGCGTCGGTCTCGTTACCCTCGCCCTCCTCGTCGTCGAACCGGTGGACCCACTCGGTGTCGATCCCCCAGCCCAACGCCTGCTCCTCGAAGGGATCCGCGATCTCGCTGTAGAGGTACTCGATCTCCGACCCGCGGTGGATCAGCGCCAGCTTGTACACCTCGTAGATCACCATGATCTCCTCGTCCGATTCCTCGATCGTCTCGGCCTCGGAGTCGTAGGTCAGGAACAGTTCGTCGTCCTCTCGAGCGAGTTCCTCGACCGCGATATCGTTGTCCTCGAGGAAGTAGTAGAACTCCTCGGGGGAGCCCTCTCGAGGCTCGGACGGTTCTTGCGGGTGGATCTGTCCGGTGGAGCCGGTACAGCCTGCTAGTCCCGCTGCCGTTACGGTGGCGGCTGTAGTGAGGAAGCGGCGTCTCGAGGTGCCGTCGTCGATCATACTCTCAGTGGAGAGTATATCTGTAAAAATCTCTGGACGATATCGAGGAGTGAGTTGTATGCTCGAGGACGCTCTCCGCTACTTGCGTTCGACTAGTAGCGTTCGAACTCGAGTCCTCGCGTATCGACATCGAACAAAAAAGCGGCAAATAGGTATCTATACGGCGTGGTTGCGAGATTAGACCTCGACAACCGTGGCGTCACCGAAGGTCGACGGGACGCTGATGCCGTAGGTGTACTGCGCACCGGACTGGTCAACGAGCGCGACGGTTGCGCTCGAACCAGTCTCGAGGCCACTGATAAAGGAAATCTCTCCTTCGTAAGAGTCCTCGAACCCAGTTTCGTCGCCTTCGTCAGGTGAGATGTCAATAGTAAACTCGTCCCCATTTCCGATATCGTCGAGGGTGAGAGTAGTATCGTCCACATCGTCTGTGTCACCGACAGAGAGGGTCTCTTCGTTATCCTCGTCTAGGGCAAATTCAAGATCTGCAGTCTCTTCATCTCCGAGACCAGTGTCCTCAAGCTCAATTTCGAACTCTACCTCATCCGCACCCTCATCGACGGTTGGATCGATGTCGATGTCAATATCTTCACCGTCAGTATCGACCGTCTCGGTTATTTGAGTACCCAGGTCATCCTCTTCGTCGCCTTCGAGAGCAGCCGTATCGAGCGAGAGCTGCACTCGGTCTTCAGTCGTGGTCAGCGATTCTCCACCGTTATCGCCTGAAATGGAGTCGGAGCTCAGCTCGCCATCGTCTAGCATGAGCGTTTCGTCCGTATGAGCGCTCGTATACTGGACCGTCATCGAGTTGAGATCGATTTCGTTAGAGCCAGCGGACTGCATGAGCGTCATGTCGACCTCTTCGACGTACTCTCCACTCTCGTCAACGTTACCGGCCGCGTGTACGACTTCGATCTGATTCGCAACCGCATCCTGTGTTTCAGAACCCGTATCGGAAGCCTGGCTCTGGAGGGAGCCAGCCGTGTTGATCAGTACGCCTGCTGCAATTGCCGCAACTAGCACCATCGCGATGAACACGATGAGGGTGCCGATTCCGACTTGACCGCGGTCACTGTTGTCTGTAATTGCCTCGAACATTGTTTTAGACTTCGACGACGTGGTTGTTACCGAACGTTGCTGGGACGGAGACTCCGTAGGTGAACTGCGCACCGGATTGGTCGACGAGTTGCAGCGTTGCGCTGTCACCCTCTCCGAGACCATCGTCAACTTCGTCAACGTTAATCAGAAGCTGAACGCGGTCTTCCGAATTGGTCAACGAGTTGTCCTCACTATCATCAATACCAACGGTAGTGAATTGCTCTTCCTCTAACTCAGAGGGGTCAAATTCATCGCCGTCCTCTACGTCGTCAGAATCTTCGTGAGTAAGCGTCTGATCCGTCTCGGCACTAGTATACTGGACGGTCATCGACTCGAGGTCGATCACATCTGCTCCAGCCGACCGCATTATGGTCATGCTGAGCTGTTCGATCCCGTCATCAGTTTCACTCAGTTCCTCACCATCGTGCGTTTCACCAACTGCGTGAACCACTTCGATCTGGTTCGCGACTGCTTCTTGGGTCTCAGTACCCGTATCCGACGCCTGGCTCTGGAGCGAACCAGCCGTGTTGATCAGTACACCTGCGGCGATAGCCGCGACCAGGACCATCGCGATGAACACGATGAGCGTCCCGATCCCGACCTGACCGCGGTCGTCTTCGTTTGCGATTGTTTCGAACATTGTATATCTGTCTCGTGTCCGCGTCCCGTACGTTCCCGAGCGCACCCGTGGGTGCGCGAGCCACCTCGAGTGCGAACTCGAGAGGCGGCCGCCGACTCGAGCGCCACCCCGCGATCACACCGCGTGACAGCGGGCTGAGAGCTTCACCGGAGCTCGAGGCCGGATCGGGCGAATCTGACGGAAGCGCGGATTGTAGGGGTCGTCCCCGGTAGAACATCAAACACAGTGAGCATCAAGGTAGTTGTCAGTTCACGTTTCGATTCGAGTCTCGACTCACGGTTCGAAACGAGCGCTGAACTCGTGGAGAGAACTTTAGCGGTCCTGTTAGAAGAGGCGGGTATGTCAGAACACTATCGCACAGGAAACGGGCCGGCCGACGCCGGCAGCGGGGCACCGACGGAGGGCCGGTAGGATGGCCGCGGGACTGAACTGGCTGCTGCGGCTGCTCGGTCACGGGAAGTCCGACGCCGATCCCGAGCCGGCGGGCCTCGAGCCAGCGGACTGGGAGGCCGACCCCGAACTCGAGGAATTCGACGAGAGCGTCGCCGAGGAGGACGGCGACCTCGAGGACGCCGACGACGAGGCCACCCTCGAGGACGACGCGGAGGACGAACACGACGAGTTCGCCGCCCTCGAGCCCGCGCCGCTGGACGACCCCGACGACGACTCGGGCGGGATCGACCTCAGCTGGGCCAGCTCCTTTTCGAACTCGAGCGACGAGGCCGGGGCCGACGGCGGCGAGGACGGCCCCGACGAGGAGGCGGTCGACGAGCTGTACTACCGTACCGAGGGCCTCGAGGAGTCGCTCGAGGACACCGAGATGCGCCTGGACGCGATCCAGGACTCCCAGGAGCAGGTCGTCTCGCAGGTCGACGAACTCAACGACCGCGTGCGACGGCTGCTGGGGCTGTACGACCAGGTGACCGACGACATCAACCCCTTCACCGGCGAGGGCGAGGCCGACAACGGGTTCGAGGTCTTCGGCGACGAGCACGCCGACACCGAGGGCGAGACGGTCTCGTTCGACGACCTCAAGGGCGAGGTCGAGATCGAACCCGTCGACGAGATCGGGGACGACGAACCCGAACCCGAGCCGACCGCGGAACCCCAGCTCGAGCGCCGTAGTCCCGACGAGCCCGCACTGCGGGAGCTGCCCGACACCTACGCGACCGACGTGGTCGTCTTCGAGTGGCTCGCGGACTTACTCGAGGCGGGCGGGCCGCGGGCGACCCTCGAGGCGCTGTCGTACTACGTCGAGGTCGGCTGGATCGACGAGGAGGTCCGGGTCCACCTCGAGAGCGTCCTCGCGGGACCGGGGCTCGAGACCGCGGCCCCCGCGGGCGCCGCGGAGCTGACGGCCGACGACCACGCCGACAGCTACGCCTACATGATGCAGCTTCGGGAGATCCGCGAGATCAGACGAACCGTCGAGCCCTGACGAGTGGGTGATCGAAGATGGGCTTCAGCACCAGTGGCGCGACCGCGATCCTCCTCATCGGCGTTCTCGTCGCCGTCAGCGTGGCGTATCCAACCCTGCAGGCGGCACAAGACTTACGCCAGGATGCGATCGAGGACCGGGACGACCGTGTCCTCGAGACGCACAACACCGCGATCGACGACGTCGAGATCACGTCCGAGGACGGTGAGCTGATGGTGACTGCCAGAAACGACGGCTCGACGTCGCTGTCGGCCGCGGATACGACGCTGCTCGTCGACGGAACGCTCCCCGCAGACCGGGAGACGACGATCGACGAGGAGTCCAACCACGAGCTGTGGCTCCCCGAGGAGGAGCTGACGATCACCGTCGACGAGGACGACCTCCCCGACGACCCCGAGCGGATCAAGCTGGTCACCGAACACGGCGTCGCGACCACGGAGGCGGTCTGAGGTGTCGAGCACCTCGATCTCGAGTCTGATCCTGTTCATCGCGGCGATGATCGTCGCCGCGGGTGTCGCCGGAACCCTCGTGACCACGGTGACCGACGTGAGCAGCTCCGTCAGCACCCAGACCGGAAACACCGCGGACGCGATTGACACCGACATCGCGATCATCAGCGACGCGGGCAGCGACGCCGTCTACGACGAGGACGACGAGGGCGACGAGGGCGATGAGGGCGACGGCACCGTCACCCTGTACGTCAAGAACACCGGCGAGAAGACCCTCGCCAGCGACGGCGCCGGCCTCGACGTGCTCGTCGACGGCGAGTACGTCTCGAGCGATGAACTCGAGATCGAGATCCACGGCGACGACCACTGGCGATCGGGCGCCGTCGCCGAACTCAAGATCGACCGGACTCTCGAGACCGGCGAGGAACACCGGGCAGTCGTCACGAAAAACGACAGCCGCGCGGTGTTCGAATTTCGAACCTAACCATGACTGACCACTACTCTATCGGACTGACGGATCGAGATCGGGTGAACAACGCCGTCGGCGACGGCATCCCGACCGGAAGCATTGTACTGATCGAGGGCGAGGACGGCGCCGGCAAGAGCGCGCTCTCCCAGCGGTTCGCCTACGGGATGGCGACCGAGGGAACCGACGTCACCTACGTCTCGAGCGAGCTCGAGGCAGGCGAGTTCATCGACCAGATGCACTCGCTGTCCTACGACGCCGTCGACCTCCTGCTGGCCGAACGACTCCTCTTCCTGCACGCGAACGTCGACACCCACGACGCGGGGCCGACCCGCCAGCTGCTCGCTCGGCTGGTCGACGCCGAGCGACTCTGGCGGGCGGACGTCGTCTACGTCGACACGCTCTCGGCGCTGTTGCGCCACGACCCCAACTACGAGGCCGGCAGCGCGGCCGGCGAGGAGAACCGCGTGCTCCAGCGACTCGTCACCTTCCTCCGGCGGATGACCAGAGGCGGCAAGTCGATCGTGCTGACGGTCGATCCGAGCGGGATCGCCGAGGACGCCTTGCACCCGCTGCGAAGCGTCGCCGACGTCTACTTCGACATCGAGACGACGGCGGTCGGCCAGGAGGTCAGGCGGAGCATCCGCGTTCGGCGGTTCCAGAACATGAACGCCCCGGTCGACGACACGATCGGCTTCAGCGTCCAGCAGGGACGGGGCGTCTCGATCATCAGCCGGACGGTCGCCTGAGATGTCCGACTTCGGAACGCCGCGGCTCGAGGACGACCTGGCCGCGTTCGCCGACAACCACCCCCACCTCCGCGAACACCTCGAGGGGTTCTACGCCGAGTACAACGAGTACCCGGTCCTGATCGACGAGCCGGGTCCCGGCTGGGAGTCCCCCCGGCCGAACGTCATCTACACCCCCGAGGAGCCGATCTTCTGTCACGTCCACGGCGACGTCGGCATCTCGACGACGTACTACTGCGTCGAGCCGATCCTCGAGGACGGCGACGGGGAGCTGTACGACGAGATCCGCCAGCGGATTCTCGACAAGAGCGTCACGCGGCCCGCCCCGACCGACAGCGAGGCGTTCGAGGAACACATCGACGCCCTGTTAGACGAGGTCGTCGAGATCGGCTCCGGGACGACCGAGGAGCCGAGTTCGGGCGGGCTGTTCGACGCCTTCGGGACGAGCACGCTCTCCGTGACCGAGGAGCAGTTCTCCCGCCTGCGCTACCAGCTCCAGCGCGACATCGTCGGCCTCGGCCCGCTCGAGCCGGTGATGACCGACACGGCCAACGAGGACATCCACGTCATCGGCCCCGACCAGTGTTACCTCGACCACGGCACCTACGGGATGATCGAGGCGACCGTCGACTTCGGCACGCCCGCGGAGTTCGAACAGTGGCTCCGAAACATGGGCGAACGGATGGACCACCCCGTCAGCGACTCCGATCCGGTGATCGACGCGACGCTGCCCGACGGCTCCCGGATCAACATCATCTACTCCGACGACGTCTCGGTGCAGGGGCCCTCGCTGACGATCCGACAGGGCGAGGAGGTCCCCCTCTCGATCCTCCAGATCACGAAGTGGGGCACGCTCAGCCCCGAACTCGCGGCCTACCTCTGGCTCTGCCTCGAGAACGAGCAGACGGTGTTCGTCGTCGGCGAGACCGCCTCGGGGAAGACGACGACGCTGAACGCCGCGCTCTCGTTTATCCCGCGGGACGCCAAGATCTACACCGCCGAGGACACCGCGGAGGTAATCCCGCCCCACGACACCTGGCAGCAGCTCCTGACCCGGGAGGGGTCGGGCGACGAGAGCGCCGACGTCGACATGTTCGACCTGGTGGCGGCCGCGCTCCGCTCGCGCCCCGACTACATCGTCGTGGGCGAGGTCCGCGGTGAGGAGGGCCAGATGGCGTTCCAGGCCGCCCAGACCGGCCACCCGGTCATGCTGACGTTCCACGCCAGCGACATCGTCTCGATGATCCAGCGCTTTACCGGGAGTCCGATCGACGTCCCGGAGACGTTCATGGACAACTGCGACGTCGCGCTGTTCCAGAACCGGGTCAAGCAGGGCGACGACGTCCTCCGTCGGGTCACCTCGGTCCAGGAGATCGAGGGCTACTCCGACTACGAGGGCGGGGTCGTCACCCGGCAGGCCTTTCGCTGGGATCCCAGGGACGACGACGTCTCGTTTACGGGTCGGAACAACTCCTACGTCCTCGAGGAACAGATCGCGACGCTGCTCGGCTACCAGGACACTCGCCGGATCTACGACGAGCTCGATCGCCGCGCGGAGATCGTCCGCCAGCTGATTGACGCCGACGTGCTGGGCTACCACGAGGTCAACCGGGCGATCGCCGACTTCCAGCGCGACGGGCTGCAGGGGCTGCCGGTTCGGATCAGGGGGCTCGATCAGTTCGCCTAACATGTCCTCGGAGACCCAGTCGTCACCGGAGCTCGCCGCCCGTTCGGCGCTTCGCGAGCTCGGGATGGCCTACGAACAGATGGGGTTCTCGACCGAACGGTACCTCCTGTTCGTCGTTGCGCCCGCGGTCGGGTTCTTCCTGTTTACGCCCGTGCTGGCGCTGCTGCTGGGTCTCCCCCTGTTGCTGACGCTCCCGGTCGTCCTGCTCGGGCTGCTCGGGGTCGCCGTCGCGGTCAGCTACCCGAAACTGCTCCAGGAACGGAAACGCAAGCAGGTCCGACAGCGCTTTCACCTCTTTCTGACCCACATCACGGTGCTCTCGATGACGAACATCAACCGCGTCGAGATCTTCCGAACCCTGGCCGAGGAGGAGGAGTACGACGCGCTGGCCGACGAGATGGGCCACCTCGTCGCGATGGTCGACACCTGGAACATGAGCCTCGACGACGCCTGTCGAATACGGGCCAAACAGACCTCGAGCCCGCTGCTGACGGACTTCCTCGAGCGACTCGCCTACACGGTCGGCGGCGGCCAGCAGATCAGCGAGTTCCTGATCGACGAGCAGGACACGATCATCCAGCAGTTCGTCACCCGCTACGAGGCCGACCTGGCGAAACTGGACGTGATGAAGGAGCTGTACATGTCGATGATGCTGTCGGTCGCGTTCGTCCTCGTGTTCGCGATCGTCCTCCCGATCCTCGTCGGGGCGAACCCGACGCTGCTGATCGCCGGCACGATCGTCATGTTCCTGATCGTCCAGCTCGGGTTCGTCTACGCGATCCACCTCATCGCGCCCGCCGACCCCGTCTGGTACATAGAGGAGACCGCCGGCTTCGGTCCGACGGACGGGATCCCGACCGCGCTGGCGATCGGCGTCGGAACGAGCGCCGTGCTGGCGCTCGGCGTCCTCGTCGCCCTGCTCGGGTTCGTACCGGTGCCCGACCTCGACATCCCGCTGCCGATCCTGCTCGCGGTCCCCGTGACGCCGCTTCTGTACCCCGGCTGGAGGATGCGACGGGAGGAACAGAGGGTCAAGATCCGCGACGGCGAGTTCCCGAGCTTCGTCCGGACGCTCGGGGCCGTCGAGAGCGTCAAACAGACCTCGACGAGCAGCGTCCTCTCGAGCCTGCGCCACAAGGATTTCGGTGCGCTGACGGCGAACATCGACGCGCTGTACAAGCGGCTCAACATGCGGATCGACGGCGTTCGATCGTGGCGGCTGTTTGCCGCCGAGACCGGCTCGTACCTCATCCAGAAGTTCGGCGATATGTACGTCGTCGGTCGCCGGATGGGGGGCGATCCGAAGCTGCTGGGTCAGCTTATCAGCAGGAACTACAATCAGGTGCTGAAGGTCCGCGAGCAGCGCCAGCAGGAGACGATGACCCTCATTGGCGTCCTGTACGGGATCACCGCCGCGAGCGTCTTTGCCTTCTTCATCGGGCTCGAGATCGTCGACATCATGATGGATATCACCACGGAGATGGATCTGGACGACACCGATGACCCCGAGAGCAACGTCGCCGGCGGGCCAGCGCCGGGCGATTTCACCGACGGTCTGCTCCATACCGAACAGTACAACATCGCGGCCATCGAGTACCTGCTGTCGTTTACCATCCTGCTCAACGCGGCGCTGTCGGCGGCCATCATCCGACTCACGGACCGCGGCCATCCCATTAGCGGGCTGGTCCACTTCGTCCTCCTGACGTGGGTCGGTGCGGTCGTCGCCGCCGCGACGCAGTACCTCGTCGAGTTCGTCGTCGCCGTCTGACGGCTCACCGCTCGTAATCGAACGAAGCTTCTTGCGTTCCCGGCGAGGAAACGTTCAGTAGTAATGACAGACACGATGCCGTACCTCGAGACGCTCGACGGACCGACCGATCGGACGGACGTAACGATCGAGTGGGTGAGATATCTCACCGACCGGTTCGGAACGACGGGGGCGCTGAACTGCCTGCGCTACTACGAGGAACTGGGCTGGATCGGCCCCCGCGCCCGCGAGCAACTTGTCGCCTACGTCCGGGGCGTCTCGCGGGGCGACGCTGCCCACCCTGACGCCGACGTCGCCTCGCCGATCGACTCGCTCGAGGGGAGCGCCTTCGCCGCTCACGCGCGAAGCCTCGCCTACGTGGCCCGCATCAACGGGGAGAGCCTGGCTGACGACGTGCTGGTCGGACGGATGGCCGACCAGCGGATCGACCGGCAGTTCGACGCCCGGTCGGAAGACGTCGGCGATGTCGTCGGCATCGTCGACGAATAACCTCCTCCGATCGTTCCTTCGTCGGCGGAACGTTCAGGAATTACTACGAAACTGGAGCGACAGCCGCGTCTGACGTGGCGACCGATGCTCCGATTCCACCCGAATCGGCCTGAAACACCGGCTCGAGTATTTTATGCTCAGGTAGTTAACTAAATAATGAAAGTAAGGAACCCTGTTACTTATTACGTTCCGACACGAGGAACCAGTAGTTGGATGGGCACGACTCCGCACCTCTCGGAATCCCCCGAGACCGCCACAAAGCGTCGGATCGGAGCGACTGTCGGGCGAACGCGAACCTCGCGCCGCGACGTCGCTGGTCCCGACGGTGGCCCAGCCACGACACCGCCGTGATCATCAATGAGCAAACACGACTCCTCCATCGCGTCCGCGTTCGACGAACGCTCGAGTACCGAAGCCGGAAGCGTCGGCGCTACCGGTCTCGGGGCCGCCGAACCGGGGACGACGGACCACGAACTCGACGAACTGTTCGATCAAGTAACCGCCGCGCTCGCGACCGACGAGGTCGCCTTCGACGAGTCGCTGATCAAAGAAAACCTCGAGGAGCTGTTGCTCGTACTCGTCTGCGTCCACGGGTCGACACATGGAAAGGAGCTGCTCGCGGATCTAACCGAAGAGTTCGACGCCCAGCTCAGCCCCGGGACGGTCTACCCTTGTCTGCACGAACTCGAGGAGGAGGACGTGCTGTCGATGCACGCGAAGGTTCGAACGAAGGAGTACTCCGTCGTCGACGAGGCCTACGTCCGCGCGACCCTCGAGCGAACGATGACCCAGCACCTCGCCTTCGGGCTGTTGCTGGATCGGTTTCTCTCCTCCTATCCGGCCGCGGATTCGGAGTGAGCGCTCTCGCTCAGCCGCTACTCCGTCCCCAGCCCGTCGGCGATGTCGCTCAAACTGTCGCTCGGCGGTTCGCGGGCGTCGTAGAAGTTCGTCTCGCCGGGCGCTCTGAGTCCGTAGAGAAACTCGGGTTCGACGACGTCGATCAGCACTGATCCGCCCGAGCGTATCCCGTGGTCGTCGATCCACTCCTCGAGTCGGTCCGTTCCCTCGCCGGGGTTTCGGACCATCTCCGGTGTGTCGTAGACGCCCGGAAGCGACAGCTCCTCGCCCGTGAGGGCGCGTTCAATGCGCGCGAACCGCTCGCTCCCGTCGAGGACGACGCGGACGACTTCGTCGTGGACGAACGCCTCGCGATCCTCGGCCGGAACGTCGAGTTTGGTTCCCGTTGCCGTCTCGGTACACGTCGAGCGAACGGTTCGGACTGACGGGTGGTCACTCGAGATTCTGTCTGCCATCGTAGAGAAACGGGGGAAGTTACTCGTCGTCGCCGCCCAGCAGCTCGTCGATCTCGCTGCTGCCGGATTCGACGACCGAGGCGTTGATCTGTGCGACGGCGTCGGAGACCTCGCGGCCGCGAACCGTGACGCGCCGGCGCTCGCCCTCCCGGGTGGGGTGGTAGCCGACCTGTCGGCCCTTCATCAGCACTTCCTCGAGGTTGGGGCCGCCGACGTCGGGGCTGAGCGGGCGGCCGGCCTCGTCGGAGCCGCCGGTGATCTCGAGGGTGTACCCGTCGAGACCGACGGCACCACCGTCGACTTCCTCGCCGATCGACTTGCCGATGAACCGGTTTGCGTCCTGTTCCTCCGCTTCGAGCTGGTAGGTCGATCCGGAGTCCGGATCGCCGACGACGACTGTGAAACTTGCCATGCCCGGTGAAAAACGGCGCGCGCTCAAAAACACATCGAAACACGGTCTCGACGCGACACCCGCCCGCCCGCGTTCGGTGCCGTTTACCGCCCTCGGTGCGTACCGGCTCCCGTGAGCATCGATCGCGACCGCCTCGAGCGACGACTGCGCGAGGAGTTCGGCGGCTCGAGCGGCGCCGCTCGCGTCGTCGCTCGCCAGGCCACGGACCTCGCCGACTCCGGGCGTTACGAGGCCGACACCAGGATCCGACTCACGACGGAAATCGTCCTCGAGGAGCTCGAAGACGCCCCCGACGGCGGCCCGCCCGAACGCTGGAACTGGTGGATCGGCTCGCTCGAGATCGCCTTTGGCGGTTACGAGACGTTCGGGATTTGCCGGTACCAGGAGTGAGCGTGTAACTCTCAAACACCCCTTCGAACCGAAATACCCTTATCCGTGCTGACTAACTAGTCAGTTAGTGACCGATCCCGACGTTCGCGCGTCGATCATGCGCGCAGTGTATGAGGCCCTTTGCGAGAGCGGCTACACGGAGCTGACGGCACAGGATATCGCCGACCGGACCGACAAGAGCAAGTCGCTGCTGTTCTACCACTACGACTCCAAGGAGGACATCCTGGGCGACTTCCTCGAGTTCCTCTTCGAGCGCTTCGACGAGCGCGTCGCCGAGACCCGCGACCGCCCGCCGGTCGAACGGCTGGCAGTGTTCGTCGACTGGTTCCTCTACGGTCCCGAGGAGAACGATCGCCAGTCGTTCCACGTCGCGATGCTCGAGTTGCGTACGCAGGCGCCGTACAACGAGGCGTTCCGCGAGAAGCTCCGCAAGAGCGACGATCAGCTTCGGGCGGTCCTTGAGGAGATCCTTCGGGACGGGCTCGAGGCCGGCGAGTTCAACGAACACGATCCCGAGGAGACCGCGGCGCTGCTGATCGCGGCCTTCGACGGGGCTCGCATCCGTCAGCTAACGATCGGCCGCGACGAGTACCTCGAGGAGGTCCGGAGGGGGACCGCCACGTGGGTGTTCGACGACCTGCTCGCCGAGGACGCGTCGTTCCCGGCCGATCGGGATCCGAGTACCCTTCCGGAGCCCGACCAGCAACACCGCCTCGCCGCCGACCTGGGTGACGGCGGAAACGGCGATGCGGACGAGAGTACCGACGATGACCCGGCCGAGCGTGATCGGGAGTGAGCAGGTCGAGCAAGGGCACCGATCGCTCGGTCAACGTCACCGACGGCGACCTGTTCAAGCCGCTAATGGTTCTCTCGGCGCCGATCGTCGCCAGCCAGCTCTTGCAGGTCGGCTACAACCTCGCGGACACCTACTGGGTCGGTCGGCTCGGCGGCGACGCCGTCGCCGCGCTGTCGTACTCGTGGGCGATCGTCTTCCTGATGGTCAGCGTCGGCGGCGGCCTGACCGTCGCCGGGACGGTGCTGATCTCCCAGCACAAGGGTGCCGGTAACTTCACGCGATCCTCTCACGTCGCCGGCCAGACCCTCTCGTTCGTGACGATCATCGCGATCGTCTTCGGTATCGTCGGCTACTTCCTCTCGCCCTGGCTGATTCGCCTGATCGGCGCGGAGCCGGGCAGCGACGCCTTTACCTACGCCGTCACCTACACCCGGATCATCTTCGTCGGCGTCGCGTTCATGTTCTGGTTTTTCATCTTCGACGCGCTCTCGCGAGGGTGGGGCGACACGCGAACGCCGCTGTACCTGATGGTGATCAGCGTCGCGATCAACGTCGTCATCGACCCGTTTCTCATCCTCGGTTTTCAGGACAACCCCATGTTCGCCTGGGTCGGGCTGGCGGGCCTCGAGACGACCCTCTACGAGGCGACCGGGTTCGAGGGGTACGGCGTCGCGGGCGCCGCCGTCGCGACGGTGTTCTCCCGCGGTATCGCCGCGACCGTCGGCCTCTACCTGCTGTTTTCGGGTCGGGTCGGGCTCGAGCCCTCGCTGTCGGACCTCCGCCTCGAGAGCGAGACCGTTCGGAAGATCCTCGAGATCGGCGGCCCGATCGCGACCGAACAGGGGTTTCGCGCGTTCGGGATCACCGTCCTCACGGCGCTGATCGCCGTCGCCGGCACCGAGGCGGTCGCCGCCTACGGGATCGTCAACCGGCTCTCGTCGCTGATGTTCCTGCCGGCGCTCGGGCTCGCCCGCGGAACCGAGACCGTCGTCGGCCAGAACCTGGGTGCCGAGCAGGTCGACCGCGCCAAGCAGGCGGTCACGCTCAGCGGGGCGCTCGTCCTCTCGATCTTCGCCGTCGTGATCGGCGTCGCCTACCAGTTCGCCGAACCGATCACGGCGATCTTCATCGAGGGCGATGAGTCGGCGCAGGTGATCGCTTACGGCGCCGCTTACATCACGATCGCGGGACCCTCCTACCTCTTCCTCGGCGCCTTCCAGATCATGCTCGGCGGGATCCGGGGCAGCGGGTCGACCCGCGCCGCAATGTTGTTGTCGATCCAGGAGCTGTGGCTGTACCGCATCCCGATCGCCGCGATCGCGATCGTCGTCCTCGACATGGGCGTCATCGGCGTCTGGTACGCCATCGCGGTCTCCTACGTCCTCTCGGCGATCGTCACCGCCGCCTGGTTCCTGCGGGGGACCTGGACCGACAACGTCGTCGGTGACGCCTCGCCCGCGGGGCCGGATGCGGAGCCGAGCGACTGACCGTCGGCCGCGACAACCCGTGTCAGAGGGGAAACACCGATTGTGCCCCGTCCCGAACTGTCGGGTATGACCGATCGCAGACGACCGTTCTGGCCGGCCTATCTCCTCACGGCGCTGATCGCCGGCCTGGGCCACTGGTATCTCGGCCAGTGGAAGCGGGGGTCGATCTGGTTCACCCTCTACGTCCTCGCGCTCGGCTTTCTCAGCGCCCGATCGATCTCGGGTGCCCTCGAGCTCGGCGACCCGTTCGTCGTCACCGCCCTGCAGTTCGAGTCGGTCAGCTACGCCGACGTCGCGATCCCGCTTGCCGTCCTGATCGTCTGCCTGCTCGACGTCTATCTCATCGGCGTCCTCCAGCGGACGGCCCCCTCGAGCGATCCGCCGGCCGGTGAGGCCCGGTCGAACGGCTCCTCCTGAGCGCTCGCGCTTCGGGAAAGCTCGTTTCGTCGGCGAGGCTCGAGCGTAACCAGTATTACCCCGCCGGAACTCGTATCAGCCATGGAGACAGACGAGACGGGGCTGTTCGGCGGCGGAATCGCGATCGGCGTCCTCCTGATCCTGCTCGGTGTGGTCGCGTACGTGGGAACCGGGTTCGCGAGCGTCACGGCGCTCATCCCCGCGTTCTTCGGGATCGCCATCGTCGCGATCGGCTGGCTCGGCCGCGCGACGGGTCGGCGACGGCTCCCAATCTACGGCTACGGCCTGCTGGCGCTGCTCGGCATCGCGGGCAGCACGCGCGGGCTCGCGGACGCCTGGACGCTCGCGACGGGCGGCTCCGTCGACAGCCCGATTGGGGCTATCTCCCAGGCCGCCATGGTCGTGCTGTGTTTCGCCCTGCTCTTTCTCGTCGGCCGGGCGCTGGGCGACGACCGCTGACGGCGGCTGGCGAACCGACGGAGGCAAGCGACTCGAGCGGAAAAGACCGGGTATGGACGTTCGGTTTCTGGGCGGGGCTCGCGAGATCGGTCGCAGCGCGGTGCTGATCGACGACTCCTTGCTGCTGGATTTCGGCATGGACTCGGGGAACCCACCGTCGTTTCCGATCGACGACGCCGACCCCGACGCGGTCGTCGTCGGCCACGGCCACCTCGACCACGTCGGCTCGATCCCCTCCCTGCTGGCGGGCGACGCCCGCCCGCCGATCCACTGGACGCCGCCGACGTACGACCTCGCGACGGTGCTCGCGCGGGATACCCTCAAACTTCACGGGGGAACGTACAACTGCCCGTTCACCGAGACCGAGATCGCTCGCCTCGCACAGGTATCGGAGACTCACGGCTACGGCGAGTCCTTCGAGGCCGCGGGCTACGAGGTCATCTTCTTCGACGCAGGTCACGTCCCCGGGAGCGCCCACGTGCTGGTCTCCGACGGCGACACGCGGCTGCTCTACACCGGCGACTTCCACACTGAGGACCAGCAGTTGCTCTCCGGAACCGTGGCCCGTCCCGACGCTGACGCCGTGATCTGTGAGAGCACCTACTCGGACGTGAGCCGGCCGCCCCGAGAAGAGATCGAGCGATCGTTCGTCGACAGCCTCGAGACCACCCTCTGGGAGGGCGGCACCGTCGTCGTCCCCGCGTTCGCGATCGGTCGCACTCAGGAGGTGCTCTGCATCTGCGAGGCGTACGACCTCGAGTGCTACGTCGACGGGATGGGAAAGCGCGTCACCGAACTCTTTCTCCGCGAGCGAAACCGCGACTTTCTGCGCGATCCCGACCTGCTCCGGCGGGCGAAGGGCAACGCCCGGTTCGTCGACGGGCGGGATGGACAACGGGAACGGATCGCCGAGCAAAACACCGTGATCGTCACGACTAGCGGGATGCTCCACGGCGGCCCCGCGATGACGTACGTGCCGGCGATCCGCTCGCACCCGACGAACAAGATCGCCATGACGGGTCATCAGGTCGAGGGCACCCCCGGTCGCGAACTGTACGAGACCGGTAGTGCGGTGATCGACGGGCGCTCGATGCGAGTCAGTGCACAGGTCGAGCAGTACGATTTCTCCGCACACGCCGATCGAAAGGGCCTGCTCGAGTTCCTCGCACCCTACGCCGACGCTCGGATACTGATCAACCACGGCGACCGCTGTGAGGACTTTGCCGACGAGCTTCGGGTAGAGGGAATCGCCGCGGAAGCGCCGTCCCTCGGCGAGGAGCTGTCGCTCTGAGAGGCACCTGCGCCTTGATGCAACTGCGGGTGGGAGAACACGTATGGACGACCTCACCCCGACCGCTCGAGGTGACTGTCGATGACCCGGGTCCTGATCTGCTACGGCACGAGCGAGGGACAGACCGAGGCGATCGCCGAGCGGATGGGCGACGTCGTCGGTGGCGAGGGCCACGAGGTAACCCTCACACACCTGAAACACCCGCCCAACGGGCTCGACCCCGGCGCCTACGACGGCATCGTGGTCGGCGCGTCGATCCACGGCGGCTCCCACCAGCGCTACGTCGGCTCGTTCGTTCGGGACCACCTCGAGACCCTGAACCGGCGACCGTCGGCCTTCTTTTCGGTCAGTCTCACGGCAGCCCACGACGATCCCGGCGAGCGCGCTCCCGCCGCGGAGCTCCTCGAGGCGTTCCTCGACGAAACCGGGTGGAACCCCGACGGCACGCTGGCGGTCGCGGGCGCGCTCAAGTACAGCGAGTACGGCCGGCTCAAGCGCTTCGTCATGCGCTGGATCGCGGGCCGGGCCAGCGGCGACACCGACACTGCCCGGGACTACGAGTACACCGACTGGGACGACGTCGAGTCGTTCGCTCGGGAGTTCACGACCCTGCTTCGGGCCGACGCCTGAGACGGGTTCTCGTAACCGGTTACCGGCGTACTCCCCGTGTTCCTTCGGCCGTGTCGAGACTGACAACCAGCAGGCGTGTAACCGGCCCGCAGACGGAGTCGTAGCGGACGGCACCTGGATTGGTAGGCCGAAGTGTAATACCCCCTCTACACCAGACTTTTCGTAATGGTTGGGGTCTGCGGTGCGTTCGGGAGAGAGAGACCGGATATCGAGCCGATGGCCGAGTGGGTCGGCCGAGGTGACGTCGGCGAAGCAGGGAGACACGACGGCGCCGGGCTGACCTGCCTCGCGGCGACACACCGACAGACCCCACAGCCGGTTCGGGTTCCGGAGCGAGACGCGACGCTGCTGGTCTCCGGAACCGTCTACAGTCGTCTCGGTGACGGCTCGCGGCGGAGACGGCCTGCGGGCGTCTCGACGCCGGAGTTCTGTGCACGCGAGTACGCCGCCGACGGGCTCGAGGCGCTGACCGAACTCAACGGCGAGTTCGTCGCGGTCGTCCTCGAGCACGCGGACCGGCGGCTGCGGCTCGTGACGGATCTCCTCGGCAGTCGGCCACTGTACTACCACTCGAGCGGCGACCGGCTGCTGTTCTCGACGGCCGTTCAGTCGCTGGTCGACCACCCCGGCGTTCCGGCCGCGTTCGATCCGTCCGGACTGGTCGAGTACCTCGCTCACAAGCGGGTCCGAGGAACGCAGACACTCTACGAGGGAATCGCGCAGCTGCCGCCCGCCTCGATCACGACGGTCGAACTCGGGGACGAGGGCTCGATCGCACACGACCGCTACTGGTACCCGACCCCGCAGCCGACGTCGCTGTCCGCCGATCGGTTCGTCGATCGGTTCCTGGAGCGCTTTGCCGCCGCCGTCGACGACCGGGTTCGGTCCGAACGAACCCACGGCCTGTTGCTCTCGGGTGGCAGCGACTCCCGGCTCCTCGCGGCGACGGTCGATCCCGACCGGACGTACGGTTTCACTACCGGCTCGACGACGTCGGGTGACGAGTCGTCCATCGCGGCCCGCGTCGCCCGAAGCATCGACGTTCCGTTCACGCGACTCGAGCTCGACCCGGACCGAACCCCGGCGCTGCTCGAGGCGTACGGCCGACACGGCAACGGGATCGGCTGGTTCAACGAGGCGCGAACCCTCGCGGTCGCCGACGAGATCCGCGGGGACGTCGACACCCTCGTCTCCGGGCTGTACGCCGACGTCTTCTTCAAGGGGTGGACCCTCCCCGACCGCCGGCTCTCGACGCCGCTCGGCGACATCACGCTCCCGGTCGGACGGGCGGCCGAGAATCGGCGGCAGTTCCTGGAGACGCGGTCGAAGGCGACTCCGGCGTACGTCGACACCGACGCGGTCCCGTCCGCTCGTCGGGTGCTCGAGCGATCCCTGACCGACACCACCGAGGGCGTCCGCGACCACGGCGTCGACTACCCGTCGATGGCGGAGCTCGGACGAGTCGACTTCTGGTACCCCCTGACCAACGAGAGCTCCTTCGACCGGTACGCCGACGTTCAGGTGCTGCCGACGGTCTACCCGTTTCTCGATCGCCGGCTGATCGAACTCTCGCTCGAGCTACCCCGGTCCGACGCGATGCGACGGAACGTCGTCAACCGCGCGGTGTCGCGGCTCGCGCCCGACCTCGCGGCGATCTCCCACAACGAGAGTGGCGTCTCGCTCTCCCGGCCGCGGGCGCTCCACTGGCTCGGCCAGCTCTACCGCGAGCGCGTCGGCGACTCGAGCGACGGGACGAACGCGGCCGCGCTGCGAGAGGACTGGCTCCCGACGTTCGTCCGCGAGCACGAGGCGACGATCCGGGCGCTTCCCGGTATCGAGTACGAGGAGGTTTGTCGCCTCTGTCGGGAGCACCGCCGCGGGGCGAACCACACCGGGTCGATCAGCGGACTGGTGAGCGTGCTGGCGATGCCGGCGACGGGGACGATCGTCGACGCCGGATCCGGGACCGATGCGGTGCCGGACCGGAACTCGAGCCGTTCCGGTAACGCCCCGAGTACGGGAACCGGAACCGGCTTCCGGACCTGAAACGCCTTTTACGTCGGTCGCCGTCCCAACGACGGATGGCACACGATACCGACACCGATCTCGAGGCCCTCGAGCTGAGCGAAACGGAGGAGGCGGCTCTACACGAGCTCCAGCTCGGCATCGAGTACGTCCATCGGGCCTACGGGAACCTGCTCCAGTTTCACCACGAACTCGGCCACGCCATGGACCGAATCGGCGACGCCGAAGACCAGCTTCGGGAGGCCGGCCACGAGGAGTTGGCCGACCGCCTGCGCGACGATCATCTTCCGGCGGGCGCGATTAGCGACCGGTGGACCTACGAACTGGTCGAGGAGTTCTCGGACGGCTTCCTCGAGGACGCCGACGCCTTCGAGGACGAGGTTCGAGAGGAACTGGCGGACGGGATCGGTCACGTCACCGAACGCCGCCAGCAGCGCCGGATCCGCGAGCGCGCTCGGCGGGAGTGACGACCGACGACTGCTAACTGTTTTCGAACCCCGCTCCGTAGACGAACCCATGACCGATCGGTACGACGCTATCGTCCTCGGGGTGGGCGGAATCGGGAGCGCCGCGACCGCCCACCTGGCGACGCGAGGCGCCGACGTCCTCGGCCTCGAGCGCTACGACGTCCCCCACGACTACGGCTCCTCGCACGGCCGGTCCAGGATGTTCAGACTCGCCTATGCCGAGGACCCGGCCTACGTCCCGCTCGCGAAGCGGGCCGCCGAGCTGTGGGACGACCTCGAGGACGCGACCGACCGGCGACTGTTCTACCGCACGGGATCGGTCGACGCCGGGCCCGCCGACGGCGAACTGGTCGCGGGCTCGAGACGCTCCTGTGCGGAACACGGCCTCGAGTACGAGGAACTGTCGAGCAGCGAGCTGACCGAGCGCTACCCCGGCTACCGACTTCCGGAAGGGTACGAGGCGATCTACCAGCCCGACGGGGGGTTCCTCGAGCCAGAGGCCTGCACCGTCGGCCACGTCGAGCGCGCCCACCGGGCGGGGGCGACGATCCGGGCCCGAGAGCGCGTCGTCGACTGGCGCCCGACGAGCGACGGCGTCCGCGTCGAGACCGACCACGACAGCTACGAGGCCGATCGGCTCGTCGTCACCGCCGGCGCGTGGGCGGGACGTTTCGTCGACGCCCTCGAGTCGGTGCTGGTCCCCGAGCGACAGGCGCTCGCGTGGTTCCAGCCGACCGAACCCGACCACTTCGAGCGCGAGCGGTTCCCGGTCTGGAACCTCGAGGTCCCGGAGGGCCGGTACTACGGGTTTCCCGTCCACGACGTCCCGGGGCTCAAGCTCGGCCGGTACAACCACCGCGAGGAGGTCGTCGATCCCGACGCCTTCGAGCGCGAGCCGACCCAGACCGACGAGTGGCTCCTCAGGGAGTTCGCCGAACGGTACTTCCCCGACGGCGCCGGACCGACGATGGGGCTCCAGACCTGCCTCTTTACCAACACCCCCGACGACGACTTCGTCCTGGATACGCTCCCCGAGAGCCCGCAGGTCGCCGTCGGCGCCGGCTTCTCCGGCCACGGGTTCAAGTTCGCCAGCGTCATCGGGGAGCTCCTCGCCGATCTGGCGCTCGAGGGCGAGACCGACCACCCGATCGAGCCGTTCGCGATCGACCGGTTCTGAGGGCGTCGCCGAGACCCCTTCGTCTCGAACCGGCGCGATCCGCCCGCGGTTGAAGCCGCCGGACCCAGGCTTATCCCTCCGTTCGTGTGACGGTCACTATGGGCGGAGATAGCACGCAGTTTTCCGCGGCCGGGATCACGAGACGAATCAGGGACGGCGAGCTGTCCCCCGTCGAGGTCGTCGAGGACCACCTCGAGGGCATCCGCGAGCGAAACGAGCGGACGAACGCGTTCGTCACCGTCGCCGAGGAGTCGGCCCGCGAGGCGGCCGTCGAGGCCGAGCGCGCGATCGAGGACGGCGAGCCGCTGCCCCCGCTCCACGGCGTTCCCGTCGCCGTCAAGGATATCGACGACGTCGCGGGGGTCGAGACCACCCACGGCTCGCGGCTGCTCGAGGATCGCGTCGCCGACGCCGACGCGGCGTACGTCGCCCGCCTGAAGGCTGCGGGTGCGATCGTCGTCGGCAAAACCAACGCGCCCGAATTCGGCGTCGGCACGACGACGGACAACCGCGTCGCCGGCCCGACGAGCACACCCTTCGACCTCGATCGCACCGCCGGCGGCTCCTCGGGCGGGGCGGGGGCGGCGCTGGCCGACCGCCTCGTCCCGCTCGCGCCGGGCTCCGATACTGGCGGTTCGATCCGCATCCCCGCGAGCGCCTGCGGCGTCTACGGACACAAACCCACGTACGGACTGGTGCCGAACGTGGATCGGCCCAACGCCTTCGCCAGTCACACGCCGTTCTACCACGTCGGCCCGATGACCCGCACCGTCGACGACGCCGCGCTCGCGCTAACGGCGATGGCAGGCCCTCACCGCGACGACCCCCACTCGGTGCCCGCGACCGACGACTACCTCGCCGCTGTCGACCGACCGATCGACGACCTGCGGATCGCCTACAGTCCCGATCTGGGGATCTACCCGCTCGAGCCCGCGGTCCGGGAAACGATCGACGACGCCGTCGGAGCCCTCGAGCGGGCCGGTGCGACCGTCGACGCGGTCGATCCGAGGCTGGCCCACGACCGCGAGGAGATCCTCGAGGCGTTCTACACGATGGCGACCGTCCGCTGGCAGGCGACCCTCGACGACCTCGAGGACCGGGGCTTCGATCCGCGCGACGAGGACCGCGACCGACTGCACCACGCGTTCGTCGAGACCGTTCTGGACGCGGAACCGCCGACCGTTCGGGAGCTCACCCGCGCTGACGTCGTTCGCTCGCGGGTTTTCGACGACCTGCAGGACTGCTTCGAGGAGTACGACCTGATCGCGTCGGCGACGCTGGCCACGACCCCGTTCCCTCACGGCGAACCGCCCGAAACGATCGACGGCGTCGACGTCGGCCCGCGACGGGGCTGGGTGCTCACGCAGCCGTACAACCTCACCGGCCATCCCGCCGCCTCGGTCCCCGCGGGGTTCGTCGACGGGCTCCCCGTCGGCCTCCAGCTCGCCGGGGAACGCTTCGGCGACGCCGACGTCCTCGCGGCCAGCGCCGCCCTCGAGCGACGGCGACCGTGGATCGATCGGTACCCGACGTAGCGTCCGTCACAGGCCTACAGCCCGTCGATGATCTCGTCGGCGAAGCGCTCGAGCCCGCGCTCGCGGTCCTCGTTCTGGAGACCGATGATGGCGTGATCGAGGCCGTAGGACTCGAGCCGGCGGAAGTAGTCGCGGTACCACTCGACGCCGGCTCGATACCCGAGGTGCAGCGGCTCGGGATCGGCGGTCGGATCCTCGGCGAGTTCGACTCGGACCGCGATCGCGAACGGTTTGTCCGCAGTCGCCTCGCGCCACTGTGCGATGTAGCTCTCCAGGGTCGACTCGGGGAGGTGATAAAAGAGCCAGCCGTCGCCGTGCTCGGCGATCCACTCGTCGGCCTGCCGGGAGTTCCCGGTCGGCAGCAGCGGGATCGTCCCTTCCGTCGGCTTCGGAACGACGTCGAGCTCGCCCTCGAGCCGACCCCACCGCCCCTCGAGGGTGGGGTAGTCCTCCCGCCAGACCGTCCGCAGGGCCTCGCATCCCTCGCGAAACAGTTCGCCTCGCGCCTCGCGGTCGACCCCGAAGGCGGGGTACTCCGGGTCCCGGTCGCCCGAGGCGACGCCCATCACGAGCCGCCCGTTCGAGAGCCGATCGACCGTCGCGGCCGACTTCGCGACGTGTAACGGATGACGAAGCGGGAGGACGACGCTCGAGGTTCCCAGCGCGACCTCGTCGGTGTGGGCGGCGACGTGGGAGAGCCACGGCCAGGTGTCGAAGGTCTGGCCCGCGTCGCCGAACTTCGGCCAGTAGGTGGGAACGTCCCGCGCCCAGAGGCCGTCGAACCCCAGCTCCTCGGCGAGAGTCGCGAGTTCGATCTCCGCCTCGGGGTCGGGCCTCGAGCGGTTCGCCCCGGTCAGGGGAAACCCCGCACCGAAGGTCAGTCCCTCGCCGTCGAACAGCCGTCGGTAGCCCGCGTTCGCGTGATTGGAGGACATTCGCTCGAGCTATCGGCTGCGTTCACAAGACGCTGTTCGTTCTCGACCCGATGATCGAACTCAGCGACGGGAACTGGGATCGACGTACCCCAGTCCCGGGCAGCCGTCGACGTACCAGAGCGCGATCGCCGCCCCGAACAGCACCCACTCGAACAGGAAGAAGATCGCGGGGTTCGTGAACGGGCCGACGACTAGCTCGACGACCGCGGGCGGTTCGAACAGCCGCTCGCCGTACCGGAACGTCGGCTGCTCGAGCAGCGGCCAGACCAGGAACTCCGTCTCGAACGGATACCCGAGAAACGCCCGCGGCGGGATGTCGGCCAGGAGATGGGAGAGGTGTGCGACGACGAACGCGGTGGCTGTCTCGACGCGGCCGAGCGCGAACCCGACGGCGTAGACGACGACGATCAACGCCGCCGCGAAGAACAGCGAGTGGGCGAGCGAGCGGCCGCTTGGCAGGATGCCGACCCACCAAGCCAGCGGCTTGTCGATCAGGTCGGCGAACTGCGAGCCGACCAGGACCGCGAGGGCGGGTTCGGCTCGCGGCGGCCGTCCGAACCGGCCGCGGGCGTACAGCGAGTACAGGAGGTAGGCCACGCCGAGGTGTCCCCAGGGCCACATGGATCGGCCGTAGCCGTCGGAGCGTGTAGTTACGGCGTCCGTAACCCAGAGATGCGACGGCGTGCCGACGGGTAGACGCCACGTAAGCCGGGACGCGCGACTCTCGGTCGCTCCGTCGGCGCCAGCAGGGATACTCGTAGATAAGGGGCCAGACGCCCTGGCGTGTCGAAGCCAGAAGGGACATCGCTGAATCCGGTCTCGAGTAGTTGTTCAGAACACCGATACGGTGGTGTTACTCGAGGTAACTGTCGTCCCCAGTGGCCATATAGATCGTCCGAGCGGCGATGTTCGCCGCGTGGTCGGCGACTTGCTCGATGTCAGTGACGGTGAGCAGGAGACGGAGGAGCTCCTCGTAGTACTCATCCGGATCGACGGTCTCGGCGTCGAGGGTAACCGTTTCGCCGAATATTTGCCGATTTGCGTGTTTCGCGAGCTGATCGATCTGGTCGTCGCGAGCGATGATTTCCCGACACGCCTCCGCGTCGGCTGCCTCGAAGGCGTCGCTCGCGTCGGCGACCATCGTTGCGCTTTCCTGGGCCATCGATGGAATATCGACGTCGGTGTCCATCGTCGGGAGCCCGGCTTCGGTTCGTTCGGCGATCTTGACCGCGATGTCGCCGATCCGCTCGAGATCGGTGCTGATCTTGAACGACGCGGCGACGAAGCGGAGGTCGCCGGCAACCGGCTGTTGAAGTCCCAACAGGTCGATGCAGTTGCGCTCGATTTCGAGATAGTGTTCGTTGATTCGTTCTTCGCTCTCGACGACCTGTCGGGCTAGCTCCGTATCGTGATCAGCGAGGGCTGTTACAGAGCGGTCGAACTGCGTGTAGACGAGGTCGCTCATCTCGATTACCGCCTCACGGAGCGCCTCGAGTTCATCCTGGTAGTGTTTTCGGGCCATGATTTCGTGTTCAGTTTATGTTCGTATTGCGGGAGTGTGCGCTCGAGGCCGGATCAGCCAGGTCCGGTACACCCAGAATCCAGCTGTTCCAGCGAGGACACTCGGTTCATCGCCGACCCCCTCACACAGATCACCCGTCAGAATAGCGCTCGTCACGACGTCCTCGACATCGTGCGACGTTCAGCAGGCCGTCACGCTTGGCGACCCCACCGAGTTCGTCGACGTCGACGACGGACAGCTAATACAGCATCGTCCGTTCCGTTCGACGGTCGATCGCCTCGTCAGCGGTGATCGGGAGGTCAGCGATCCGAAACTCGTCGGAGACGAGTTTTGAAACCGTGTCGGCTACCGATTACAGTGCTCCCGGGAGCAGCCAGATTGCCAGGCCGAAGTAGATCAGCACGGCAGTGAGGTCTTTGAACGTCGTCACGACGGGGTCGGAGACCGCAGCGGGATCGAATCCCAGCTTGTGTGCGGCCCACGGGATGAGGTACCCGAACACGCTGGCGACCGTACAGACGGTCAACAGAGCGGTGAACAGCACCATCGACAGCGCTGCGTTATCCTGCCAGACCAGCGCGATGGCTGCGGCGATGCCACCGATAATGAGGCCGATGACGACGCCAAAAACGCCCTCTCGAGCGAGGTGTTTCATTGCGTTCTTGTCATCGATGTGGCCAGTTGCGAGCCCGCGGACGAAGATCGTGGACGCCTGGGTACCGACGTTCCCACCCATGTCCATGATCACCGGGACGAAAACGGCCAGCAGCGCGATCTCGGCTGCCTCGAGTGACCCTTCAGCGCCACCGATAACCCCGCCAGCGAGGAGGCCACCAGCAAGTGCAACCAGCAACCACGGGAGGCGGAGCCAGATCTTCTTTGGCAGTGACGAGGAGAGGATGAGTTCGCTGCGCGTCAGCTCCGCGTCCTTGATACTCTCACCACGAATGGCGATTCCGCCGCCAGTGGTCTTGGTTCCGTTGTTCGTGACTCCGCCGTCAGTAAGCGGCTCCGCGGCTGGTTCTTCCGTCTGCTCCTCGGACTCGTCTGTCGGTGTCTTAGCAGTCATAGTGCTCCTCCTGGGCTGGCGAGAAGATACCGGCGAACGCGCTGTCGAGCAAGCTGCGAACCTGTTCTTCGAGGGTCGGACCGCTGTAGTTCACCGCACTACTCAGCTGCGAATGGTGAGTGGATTCCCACATACAGTTGGGAATGTGGCGTTGGGTGTATTAAATTCACCGATATATAATATGAAATAATTGCGTGAAGGGGGCCCTACAGGCCGGACGCGAGGTCCGCCGGGAGCGAACAACGATCAGCGCTGCCGGTTAGTCCAGGGAGTCAGACGAGCACCGGGCTGGAGCCACGGCTCGTCGTCGTACCTGCCATCCAGTCCAGCACGTCCGGGACACCAGTCGCTGGCGGAGCCGGACACGTCGTTCGAGAGTGGTTGGTCACTGTAGAACGACGTGTCCGGAGGCGTGGCTATCGGATGCGGCGGCGTACTCGACCCATACGGGGGCGGCCTGCTCAGCGTACCGGGTGTTCCCCATATCGGTTCCTCTGTTCGGATCCACAGAAGACGCCGGCGAAGGCGCTGTCGAGCAGGCTGAGCACGAGTTCCGAAAGGGGCTGGCCACGGATATTCCCGACCGCACTGGGACTTCGACTCGTATCGAAAACGCTGTGTTGACTACGCATACGTGACGACAAACGCATCTCCCTGCTTATTATCGTTCTCCTTCGGCTAGTACATTGTGATAAAATGCCGTGCGATGAGAGACCTCAGCAGCAACTCGAACCTAGAGCGTTCGATCAAGATTATAACTCCTCGAGGAGCTACGGAGCCAGAAAACAAAAGATCGGCGTCCCGCGTTGGGATCAGTCGTCGGCGGGTGCGGCGCCGCTGTCCTCGGCCTGGTCGCGGGTCCAGGAGAGCTTGCCGCCGGCCGCGAGGATCGAGCGCTCGCGTTCGGAGGCGTCGAGCGTCGCGGTGAACTCCTCGCCGTTGACGCGGACGGTGAACTCCTCCTGCCCGCTCGTGACGGCCTCGTAGACGTCGTCGACGATCTCGATATCGTCGCCCTGGTCGATCGAGTCGTAGGTGTCCTCGTCGATCGTCAGCGGGACGATACCGAAGTTGAAGAGGTTCGCGCGGTGGATCCGGGCGAAGCTCTGTGCGAGGACGCCCTCGATGCCCAGGTACATCGGGCAAAGCGCGGCGTGCTCGCGCGAGGAACCCTGACCGTAGTTCTCGCCGGCGACGAGGAAGCCGCCGTCGGCCTCGAGCGCGCGGTCGGCGAACGTGTCGTCGACACGCGAGAGGGTGAACTCGGAGAGCTTGGGGACGTTCGACCGGTACATCAGGATGTCCTGCGTTGCAGGAATGATGTGGTCGGTCGTGATGTTGTCCTCCATCTTGAGCAGGGCCTCACCGGAGATGTCGGTGCCGAGCTCGTCGCGGATCGGCACGTCGCCGATGTTCGGACCCTTGATGAGCTCGTCGTCGACGGCCTCGTCGGGGGCGATGAGGTCCGTCTTCGAGCCGTCGTACTCGTCGGGAAGCTCGACGCCGGGGGCCTCGACGTCGTCGAGGTTCCGCGGATCGGTGATCTCGCCCTCGAGGGCCGCGGCGGCGGCGACCTCCGGCGAGCACAGATAGACGTTGTCGTCCTCGATACCCGAGCGGCCCTCGAAGTTGCGGTTGAAGGTCCGCAGCGAGACCGAGTCGGAGGCGGGAACGTGACCGATCCCGATACAGGCACCACAGGTCGCCTCGGAGAAGTTGACGCCGGCGGCCATCATCTCCGCGACCCAGCCCTCGCGGGCGAGCATCTCGGAGGCCTGCTTGGAGCCGGGGGCGACGATCGTCTCGGTCTCGAGGGAGGTCTGGCGATCCTCGAGCATCTTCGCGACGGGGAGGATGTCCTCGTAGCCACCGTTCGTACAGGAGCCGACGATGACCTGCTCGACGGACTCGCCCTCGACCTCGCTGACGGGAACGACGTTGTCGGGCATCGACGGCGTGGCGATCAGCGGTTCGAGGTCCGAGAGATCGACGACGATTTCGTCGTCGTAGTCGGCGTCGTCGTCGGGCTGGAGCTCGACGTACTCGTCGCCGCGGCCGACGCGCTCGAGGTAGTCCTCGGTCTGCTCGTCGGTCGGGAAGATCGACGTCGTCGCGCCGAGTTCCGTTCCCATGTTGGTGATCGTCATCCGCTCCGGTGCCGTCAGGCTCTCGACGCCGGGACCGGTGTACTCGAGGATCTTGCCGACGCCGCCCTTGACGCTCAGGCGTCGCAGCAACTCGAGGATGACGTCCTTCGCGGTGGCCCACTCGGGGAGCTCGCCCTCGAGTCGGACGCTGACGATCTCGGGCATCTCGATGTAGTAGGGCGCACCGCCCATCGCGACGGTGACGTCGATCCCGCCGGCGCCGATGGCGAGCTCGCCGAGGCCGCCGGGGGTCGGCGTGTGCGAGTCCGAGCCGAGCAGCGTCTTGCCGGGCGCGGCGAAGTTCTCGCGGTGGACGTTGTGACAGATACCGTTACCGGGGCGAGAGAAGTGAGCCCCGTAGGTGCCGGCTGCAGAACGCAGGAAGCGGTGGTCGTCCGTGTTCTTGAAGTCGAACTGGTAGGTCTGGTGGTCGCAGTACTGCGCGGCGATCTCGGTCTGGACCTCGTCCAGTCCCATCGCCTCGAACTGGAGCCAGACCATCGTTCCGGTCGTGTCCTGGGTAAGTACCTGGTCGATCTCGATCCCGATCTCCTCGCCGGTCTCGAGTTCGCCCTCGACGAGGTGGTCGTCGAGAATCTTTTCGGTGAGAGTCTGTCCCATAGCATCCGAATTTCGGCTTTCCGCCTTGATAAATCCAGCGTGTTTCTATCGGGAACGTCCGTGTTATTTCCGGGCATTCGACGGGGTTTCGCGTAAGTATTGCCACGCCGCTGACCGTTCGTACACTCGCGCGCAGCCGACCGACGGCGACCTCCTCGAGCGTGTCCCGTAACGCCCTGCCACGGCCGATCCGAACGGATACCCTTTTTTCAACTCCGGAGCGTATCGACGCTATGTTCCGCTCCGGCGCCTTCGTCGCGGAGTACGTCTCCCCGACGAGCGACGACCAGATCCAGCCCAACGGCGTCGACCTCACCCTCGACGTCGTCTTCGAACAGCTCGAGCCCGGTCGGATCGGCCGGGACGGCAAGCAGATCGGCGACCGGGTGGCCCGCCCGCTCGAGGAGCTCGAGCAGAAGGCGCCGGACACCTACTACCTGCCCGAGGGTGCCTACGTCGCCCGCTATGGCGAGCGCATCGAGATCCCGGAGGGTCACGTTGGGTTCGTCTACCCCCGCTCGTCGCTGATGCGCAACTCCTGTATGCTGAACACCGCGGTGTGGGACGCCGGTTACGAGGGCCGGGGCGAGGGGCTGTTGCAGGTCCACCACGACGTCGAGATCGCCCGCGGCGCCCGCATCGCCCAGCTGGTGTTCGCCGAGGCCAACCACGAGGGCGCCTACGACGGCAGCTATCAGGGCGAGAACCTCGAGTAGTCGCCGGGCTGCCGGCAGGGGATTGACGGCCGTCCGCGACGACCGTTCGCACATGACTGACGCCGAAACGGAACGACCGTCGCTCGTCGGCATCAACCACGTCGCCCTCGAGGTCGGCGACATCGACGACGCACTCGAGTTCTACGAGGATCTGTTCGCGTTCGAACTCCGGAGCCGGTCCGACTCGAAGGCCTTTCTGGATATGGGCGATCAGTTCATCGCGCTCGCCGAAAGCGACGATACCGACCGGGACGGTCAGCGCCACTTCGGGCTCGTCGTCGACGACGCCGACGCCGCCGAACGGCGGCTCGAGGACTGCGTCGTCGAGCGCCTCGACGTCCCCGGCCTCGAGTTTCACGATCCGTGGGGGAACCGCGTCCAGCTCGTCGACTACTCGGAGATCCAGTTCACAAAAGCCGACCACGTCCTCGAGGGGATGGGCCTCGACGAACTCGAGAAGACCGACGGGGCAATCGCGGAGCTCGAGGAGAAGGGACTCGCACCGGAGCGGTCGGACTGAAAACAGGTTTCGCGGCCGACAGAACGAAGGCGACCGGCGACGAACTCGAACGCGATGTCCGGGACGGAGCCGTGCGAACAGTGCGGATCGCAGCATACTCGAGCGGCGGCTCGCTGTCCCGACTGCGGACACGAGCGGTCGAGCCGATGGCGGTATGTCGGCTGGCTCGTCCTCGGAATCGCCGTCCCCGTCCTCGCCCTCGCGACGGCCCTGCTCGGCTATCTCGCCCTGCTCTCGATCCAGCAAGGGACGATCGGGGCGGCCGGCCCCGCGATCGCCCTCTGGATCGGGATCTGGGTTGGCGCCGCGCTCACCGTCGTGATCGTCTACGATCGGAGCACGGAGAGCCGAACCCCGACGGGGTCGCCGGACCGCTGAGATGATGGCGACCNGGGTTGGCGCCGCGCTCACCGTCGTGATCGTCTACGATCGGAGCACGGAGAGCCGAACCCCGACGGGGTCGCCGGACCGCTGAGATGATGGCGACCACCCACGTCTTCGCCGGGCTCGCCCTCGCCGCCCCGGTCGCCGCCGCCGTTCCGACGCTCTCGAGTCCCCTCGCCGTCGGTGCGATCGTCGGCGGGCTCGCACCCGATCTCGATCTCGTCCTCGAGCACCGCCGAAGCCTGCACTTCCCGGTCGCCGGATTGCCCGTTGCCGCGCTCGCCGTCGGCGCTGCGGTGGCGGTTCCCTCGAGTCCCGTCGTCGCGGTCGCCGCTGCAGTCGTCGCCGCCTGGCTCCACGCCGCGAGCGACGTCCTCGGCGACGGACCGGAAATGAACCCCTGGACCGACGTCGGCGACCGCGCGGTCTACGACCACGTCCGGGGTCGGTGGCTCCGGGCGCGACGGTGGGTCCGCTACGACGGCGCGCCGGAGGACGGCGCGCTCGCACTCGCACTCGCGGTGCCGGCGCTGCTCGTCTTCGACGGCTGGGTCGGTTCGGTCGTCGCGGGCGGCCTCGCCGTCTCGCTCGGCTACGTCCTGGTTCGGCGACGGCTGGTCGCATGGCTCCCCGACTGGCTCGAGTAGCCGGGAGAAGTCGGAACGCTGATACCGTCGGTCGCGAAGCTTCCGATATGGTCGACACGTTTCTCGCCCAGACGACCCACCTCGTCTTCGCCGCGCTCTGGGCCGGCAGCGTCTTCTACGTCGCGTTCGTCGTCCTCCCGCTGGCCCGAGACGGCGCGTTCAACTCGACGAAACCCCTCGAAACGATCTCGAGCAGACTGACGTCGATCTCGCGCGTGAGCGCGCTCGTCCTGCTGCTCAGCGGCGGTCATCTCGCGGGAACCCGCTACACGGCCGAGGGACTGTTCAACACGATCAACGGGCAGTTGGTGCTCGCGATGGTCGCCCTCTGGCTCGTCCTCGCGGGGCTCGTCGAGGTGGGCGCAAAACGGTTCGAGTCGGGACTCAACGGGAAGAAGCTCCGCGAACCCGCGGCGAACGCCCTGCCGCTGTACCGGGCGGGAGCGGTCGTCGCCGTCCTCCTCCTGGTCGTCGCCGGGGCGATCACGACCAACGTCGCCGCGGCCGTGTCGTAGACATGTAATTCCTTCCTAGATATATTTGTAAAGAAGATTGTTACGAAAGATACTTAGTTAGCTACTGAGAGGTATGTGTATGATGTTCAGGGGCAAAGGGATGGCCCTGTCGCTGCTCGCGGTGGGGACCGCCGCGGCCGCCGGGTACGTCCTTCAGAACGACCGTTCGCCGACCGAAACGGGACGCTCGAAAGCGAACCTCGGCGCCAGGGTCGTCGACGAGGTTCCCGCAGGTGCAACCGTTATCGACGCATCGGCCCGCCGACTCGCGGAGATTCCGGGCGCCCGACGGGCGCTCGAGCGCGCGGTGCGCAACGACGCCCGGGAAGAGTGGGAACACGTCACCCTCGAGCGCGACGGTGCCTGGTCGGTCGTCGACACGATCCGGGACTCGCTGCCGTACTACGAGGCCGATCGGGGCGAGTACAACGGCGTCTACGTCGAACACCACGGTCGAATCGTCGTGCTCGACGCGATCGGCTGGGCTCGCCTCGAGCAACCGATCCACTGACGCCGGCGGTCGGCTTCGCTGCAGCCGCGGCGACTTCTGCCTCGCGTTTCGTTCTCGAGCGTCGCCTCCGCCACGAATCACAACCACTACCTCGCGGCCCCGCCCATCCGAACGCATGCAACTGGGCGTTATCGGACTCGGACGCATGGGACAGATCGTCGTCGATCGGGTGCTCGAGGCGGGCCACGACGTCGTCGCCTTCGACCTCGATCCGGCAGCCGTCGCCACCGCGGCCGACGCTGGCGCGGAGCCGGCCGACTCGGTATCGGACCTGGCGGACCGACTCGGCGAGGAGAAACGGATCTGGCTGATGGTCCCCGCGGGCGAGGCTGTCGACGCGACCCTCGACGATCTCGATCCCCACCTCGGCGGCGACGACGTCGTCGTCGACGGCGGCAACTCCTACTTCGAGGACTCGGTGCGCCGGGCCGAGGCCTGCTCGGCGGCGTATCTCGACTGCGGCACCTCCGGGGGGCCGGCGGGCGCCGAACTCGGCTTCTCGCTAATGGTCGGCGGCCCGCAGTGGGCCTACGACGAACTCGTCCCGGTCTTCGACGCCGTCGCGACCGGTCCAGACGGTCACGGCCGAATGGGGCCCGCGGGGTCGGGACACTACGTCAAGATGGTTCACAACGGCGTCGAATACGCCCTGATGCAGACCTACGGCGAGGGGTTCGAGCTGCTCCACGAGGGCCGGTACGACCTCGACCTCGAGTCGGTCGCCTCGGTCTGGAACAACGGCGCCGTGATCCGCTCGTGGCTGCTCGAGCTCTGCGAGGAGGCGTTCCGCGAGGAAGGGACCGACCTGGGCACCGTCGCCGACCGCATCGAGGGCGGCTCGACGGGCACCTGGACCGTCCAGGAGGCTCTCGAGCAGGAGGTGCCGCTACCGCTGATCTACACCGCCCTCTCCGAGCGGTTCGGTTCGCGAGCCGACGAGGGACGGTTCTCGAGGCGGCTGGCGAGTCGGCTTCGGTACGGCTTCGGCCGCCACGACGTTCCTCGCCGAACGTGAGGCCGTTTCGGAGAGCTGCGCGATCGATCCGTCGAGAGAACACTCATTTTCACCGTCATCTCAGTGCTGGAATATTCAGTCATTTTCTTTACTCCCGGTCCGCTCACCGTTAGTAGTGACCTCTCACCGACCGATGACGAGTGTGGCTGCAACCGAGGATCGACGGACGAGTACGGCGGTTGTCGAGCTAGTCGCTCGCGTCGACGAGGTCGATCCGATCGCGCTCGAGCCCCTCTACGACGCGATCGACCCCGATACGCTGGATTCGATCTCCAACCCGAGCTCCGGGTTCCGATCCCTGTCGTTCCGGTACGCCGGCTGGCTGGTTACCGTCGACTCCCGCGAGGGCGGGCTCGAGATCGCCCTGTCGGAGCCGGCGTCGCCCGACGGCGCGGTTACCGACGTCCCCGACGCCGAATCGTCGCTGTAAGCAGTAAAAAAGAGCAACCGTTATACGATCGGTATCGCTATCTGTAGACACGAGGGCGCGTAGCTCAGTGGACAGAGTTCTTGGTTCCGGACCAAGATGTCGCGGGTTCAAATCCCGTCGCGCCCGTCGTTCTGCCGCGAGCAATTCGCGAGCGGCAGCGACGGGAAACGGGATTTGAAGTAGAGAACGGCGAGCGAAGCGAGCCGTTCGCGTAGTTCACAATCCCGTCGCGCCCCGTGCTCTACAGGTGGAGAGAGGTGTTCACCACTCTCCAGCGAAAGATGCGTCAAGCCCACACATCTCAGCGAAACGTTGTAGGTACCTCTTCTTATTCTTCCCACTCATGTGAGTATCCAGGTAGTGTCCACCACTCAATTCGCGATGATTTCTCATCGCTTGCTCGTCGTGTGGTGAAGAAGGTTCGTCGTTGATAATTGCCTTTTTTCTGCCTGGAATGTACGGTAACGGTTCTATCTCCGAACTCAGATCGTAGTTCTCGAGCAGATAATTCACAACCCCTGCCATCACGTCGCTCTGCACAGTATCACTAAACGTAGTGAGAGTCTCTCCGCCGTTGTGGATTTTGACAATATAACCTTGTTCATCTGAACCGTCTGTTTCAACTGATGACGTATCGACTTCTTCACTTTGTGACCGAGTTCGGTCTGTATTGATCTCGGCGTCAATCTCCTGAACAAGGTCGTCGATCATTTCCTTCGCTCTCGGCTCTGCCAACGTAGAGATCGTGTCCGAAACATCCTCCGTCAGTATTTCAGTAATAGCAGTTGAGAGATCATCCTTGTTCTTCTCAAGGCTTGTTCGAGCAGCTTTCAGTTCCTCAATACGGTTAGCTATTTTTTCCGAATCGCCTGCTTGAATCGCGTCTTTGGTGAACGCTCGCAGGATAGTAATCTGCTCGGGCAATCGCTTGAGATCGGCCTCTGCGAGGACCTGCACCTTTACGTTCGTATCGACGACCTCGCGACGGAGGAACTGATATTGCTTGCCATTCGAAAGAATTCCCCAATTCACGTTCTCGTTCTTCATGTAGGTGCCGAGTTGCTCACGATGATTACTGCTCAGAGCCGTATCAACTCCTTTCGCTTCGAAAAATGCGACCGGAGCCCCCTCGAGGAGGAGCGCATAATCAACCTTGTAGGACCGTGTGCCAACTTTAACAGAGTATTCCAGCTTAGTATTAGCAGGTATCTCCCACCCAAGGAGATCCAAAAAATCACGCAGAACAGCAGCCTTCGTATTAGCTTCGTCCATCTGGGGTGCATCGTCGATAATCGTCTGACTGTGTCGGGCGTATTCCGCCACCTCCGTTTCGTCCATTACTGTGTGACAGATGGTCAGGGAACCTTTATTAAAATGACTTGTTCGGAAGCCACTCCATCTGGCTGATTTCCCATGAGGCTTCTCGAGGTCGCGATCCCGACATCGACTGCTTTCGACTAAAACTCCGAGCCCCGACCCGTCGAACTCCGGGCGAAGCTTCAGAACCGTCGGTCCGATGGTTCCGACGTATGACTGACGACGAGAAAACCGAGGAGATCCCCGAGGACGGATCGCGACAGAACGAAACTGACCCCGATGCCGACTCCGACGAGGACGACGCGTAGCCCGACCGAGACGGCGTCCGTTTTCGCCACTCCCTCGAGCCAGGAGCCACAGCTACTATACCCACCGGTGGGTAGCCGTCCCCATGTCCGAACGCGAGTGGTGGAAGGAGGCGATCGTCTACCAGATCTACCCACGCAGCTTCAACGACAGCGACGGCGACGGCGTCGGCGACATCCCCGGGATCGTCGAGAAGGTCGACTACCTCGAGGCGCTCGGCGTCGACGTCGTCTGGCTCAACCCCGTCTACGAGTCGCCGATGGCGGACAACGGCTACGATATCGCGGACTACCGGGCGATCCACCCCCGCTTCGGGACGATGGCCGACTGGGAGCACCTGCTCGAGGAGCTTCACGACCGGGACATGCGCCTGATCATGGACCTGGTCGTCAACCACACCTCCGAGGAACACGAGTGGTTCGTCCGCTCGCGGGCCGGCGAGCCGGCGTACCGGGACCACTACGTCTGGCGGGAAGGCGAGCCCGACGGCCCGGTGCCGAACAACTGGGAGTCGTTCTTCCGGGGGTCGGCCTGGCGCTACGACGACGAGCGCGAGGCGTACTTCCTGCACCTCTACGACGAGAGCCAGCCGGATCTGAACTGGGAGGACCCCGACGTTCGTGCGGACGTCTTCGAGATGATGCGCTGGTGGCTCGAGAAGGGGATCGACGGCTTCCGGATGGACGTCATCAACCTCATCTCCAAACCCGACGGGCTGCCGGACGGCGACCAGGAGATCGACGGCCTCCCCGTCGGGGCCGAACACTACGTCAACGGGCCGAACCTCGAGTCGTACCTGGAGGAGATGTACGAGGAGGCCCTGGCCGACTACGACGCGATGACCGTCGGCGAGACGGTCGGGATGGCGGCCGAGGAGGCCTCGGCGTACATCGGCGACGATCGGGCGCTCAACATGGCGATCCACTTCGAGCACATGAACGTCGACCGCGGCGACGGCGGGAAGTACGATCCCGTCGACCTCGATCTGCTCGAGCTCAAGGAGATCATCAGCCGCTGGCAGGAGGCGCTGGCCGACGAGGGGTGGAACTGCCTGTACTTCAGCAATCACGACCAGCCCCGAACGGTCTCCCGGTTCGGCGACGACGGCGAGTACCGCGAGGAGTCCGCCAAGATGCTCACGACCGTACTCTGTACCCTCCGAGGGACGCCGTTTCTCTACCAGGGCCAGGAGATCGGGATGACGAACACGAGCTTCGAGGATCCCGCCGACGTCGAGGACGTCTGGGCGGAGAACTTCCTCGAGGAGGCCCTCGAGGGCGACCGGTACGACTCCTTCGAGGACGTCCGTCCGGTGCTCGAGGAGTGCTCCCGGGACAACGCCCGGACCCCGATGCAGTGGACCGACGACGACAACGCCGGCTTCACCGACGGCGAGCCCTGGATCGGCATCACCGACAACTACGACGAGATCAACGTCGAGGCCGCCCGCGCGGACCCCGACTCGATCTGGCACTACTACCGGGAGCTGTTCGCTCTCCGCGAGGAGTACGAGACGCTCGTCTACGGCGAGTACGAACTCCTGTGTGCCGACCATCCCGAGGTGTTCACCTACGAGCGCAGCCTCGAGGACGAACGGCTGCTCGTCGTCTGTAACTTCTTTGGCGAGCGAGCGGAGATCGAACTCGGCCTCGAGGACGAGGTCGCGAACCGGCTGCTCGGCAACTACGACGAAGAGCCGTCGTTCAGCGGGACGATCGAGCTGCGACCGTACGAGGCCGCCGTCTACCGACTCTCGTAACCCTGTTTTGCGGCCGTCGTCGGCTCCGACCGCGCCCGACGGATCGCCCGGACCGCGCGCTCGCCGACGTGTTTCGCGTCCTCGAGCGAGAGGTCCCGGTGGATCGGCAGGCAAACGTGTCGTCCCATCGCTGCGGTCCCCTCGGACGCGACGCCGTCGGTGTCGTAGCGGTCGGTGACGAACGGCTGGCGGTGCAGGGGCGGATCGTACGCCCAGTCGATCGTGATCCCCTCGGCCTCGAGGCGGTCCCGAACGCGAGTCCGGTCGCAGCCGGCCTCGAGCGCGACGGGGTAGCGCCAGTAGCTCGAGCGGACGCTCGGCGGCGGCGAGATCGGCTCGGCGATCCCCTGCTCGGCGAGTTCCGACAGTCGATCGTCGTAGATCCGGGCGATCTCGTTGCGGTAGGCGACGAACGCCTCGACGTGCTCGAGCTGGCTGCGCCCGAGGACGGCCGCGAACTCCGAGAGGCGGTAGTTGCTCCCGAGTTCCGTGAACCGCGGGTCGTCGGCGTCGGGATCGAGCCCCCGGTTGCGGATCGCCGCCACCCGTCGCGCGAGCTCGTCGTCGTCGGTCAGCACCATGCCGCCCTCACCGGTCGTCAGCACCTTCGTCGCGTAGAACGAGAAACATGCCGCGTGGCCGATGCTGCCCGCGGGCCGGCCGTCGATCGTCGCGCCGTGGGCGTGCGAGCAGTCCTCGATCAGGACGGCGTCGTGGGCCTCGCAGAGGTCCCGGAGCTCGGCCGTCCGTTCGCAGACGTTGCCTGCGAAGTGGACGGCCACCACGGCCGCGGTGTCGTCGCCGATCAGCTCGGCGACCGACTCGAGCGAGATGTTGTGATCGTCGGGCTCGATATCGGCAAACCGGGGCTCGTAGCCCGCGGTCAGCACCGACGAGGCGTTCGCGGCGAACGTCTGGATCGGGACGATCACCTCCTCGCCGCGACCCTCGAGCGCGCGAAAGACCGTCTCGAGGCCCGACGTACACGAGTTGGTCACAATCCCGTACTCGCGGCCGACGTAGTCGGCGAACTCCCGTTCGAACGCTCGGCAGTGGTCGCCCATCGTCAGCCGCGCGTCGCCGTCGAGCATCCGTTCGAACTCGGCCAGCACCCGTTCCTTGCCCGGAAACGAACCCCCCGTCGCGATCGGGTACTCGTCGGTCACGGTCGACCACCCAGTTGATTCGTCCTCACGTTCGGTTCCCACCATCCGTCCGTCCACCCGTCGAAGCGCATAATCGCCGGTGACACTCTTGGCGACATAAGTATGGGCCGGAGAACCGCCCCTAGACGGCGCTTTCTCGATCTTCTCGAGGCCGGTTTCCCGAGCAGCGATGGTGTGGCACCGATCGACGAACCCGGTCGTCTCGGTACGAGCACCCTACCGGTCCGTCTCAGACCGACTCGCGAAGCGCCCAGACGTCGCTGGTCGGCTCGAGCCGGTGTGGCTCGCGGCCGCGCTCGGTGAGGATCCCGACGTGGTACAGCATCGTCTTCAGCTGGAACACCGTCGGCGCGTGGTAGGTCGCGCCGTCCTCGAGGGCCTCCCGGCGGAGCTCGCCGTCGGTCGTCAGCGCGCGGCGCCGAACCCTCCGGTCGCCCCGGACGAACAGTTCGACGGCGAACGTCGGGTGGAGCTCGTGGAGGTAGGTGACGAACTCGACGAGCGACGGCTCGCGGCTGCCGTCCCGGTGGAGCCCCTGGAGTTCGGTCACGAGCAGCTCGGTCGCGGGGTAGTCGAAGACGACCCGGCGCGCGAGCTGTCCCCAGGCCGGCGCCAGGTCGACGAACCGCTTCCGGGAGCGGTACCACGCCTCGAACTCCGAGAGCGCGCCCTTGCACGACCCGTAGTTGTGCTTCGCGAACCGGACGACCTCCTCGCCGAGCGAGGTGAGTTCCGCTCCGCCCGGCGCCGCCTCGAGCAGTCCCAGAAACACGGCGCCTCGCCGGGCGTCGTCGACAGCGCCGACGACGTCGTACGTCGTCAGCAGCGTCTCGGTGTCGCCGTCGGCGTAGTGGGCCAGCGGATACCCCAGGTAGTTCTTGGGGTGGTTCAGGCCGAACGACTGGTTCGCGACGCCCTGCGCGCTCGCCTGGAACCGGATCGCCGTCGCCTCGGTCGTCGTCCTGTTCCCGACCACGCGCGGCACCTCAAGGGGCGCCACCCCGCCGTCGGACTCGACGCCGAGGACGCCGACGTTCAGCTCCCGTGCCAGCGTTCGATCGGTCTCGGAAACGGCCGATGCGGGCGCCGCGAGGTAAGCCGCGTTGGCCTCCCCGAGGCGGTCGTAGGCCTGGACGATCCCGCGCTGGGTGTCGACACCGTCGCTCGCGTACCCCTTCGCCTCCACGGCGACCAGCGGCGGCTCGTCGCCGAGGCGGTCGACGGCCACGAACTCCGGCTCGAGCCGGCCGACGCCGACGAGATCCGGGTAGCCGCCGCCGATCCGGACGTGGTTGAACGGCGCCAGCCGGTCCCTGACATCCGGGTCGACGGCCCGTCCGGGAAGCCACTCCTCGCGGGAGAACTGCGTGTCTGCGACCGCGTAGGCGGGCCCACCATCGTCAGGAAAGAGTCCCCTCTTGGCGTCGGCCAGCACCTCGGGCTCGGTCAGTGACCGGACGCTCATGGTTCGGCATCGGCCGTCGGCGCCAAGAACGTTCCGGCGCGGTGACTGTCGGCTCGAGCGACACGGAAATCTGTCACAGCTACCGTCCGGGCTCGAGTTCGAGCTCGCTCGCGATTCCGACACCCAGCGCGCCCGTCCCCAGGATCGTGAGCGCGAGTCCCAGTACCCAGCCCACAGCTCCCGCCTCGAGGAGCGCGAGCAGCCAGAGCCCGGCGATAAGGGCGAGCCCGCCGGCGACGATCAGTCCGACGAATCGCTCCATACCGACCGGTTGGTTGCCCGAGCCAAGTATCCCGGCCCCGTCGGGCGAGAAGCTAAGTGAGCCGACCCCGAATATTTTCGATAGGATGACCGAACCGACGCTCGTCTTCGACGACGACTGCGGCTTCTGTACGTGGTGGGCCGAGTTCTTCGACGACCGAGCCGACGTCCGCATCGTCGGCTTCACCGACCTCACCCCGGAGCTCCGCGAGCGACTGCCCGAGAACTACGAGGACTGTTCGCACTTCGTGACCGACGACGAGGTCTACTCCTGTGGCGCCTCCCTCGAGGAGGGGATGGCTCGAGTCGACGACGCCGGCGTGGTGCGGGAGGCCGTCGGATTCCTCCGGAACTTCGAGGACTACGAGCGCCTCCGCGAGCAGGGGTACCGACGAGTAGCGCACAACCGCGACTTCTGGGGGCAGTACCTCTCGAAAACCCCACCGGTCCGGCGGGAAGAGTAAGCGGCGGCGTACCTGATCGGCCGGCCAATGCTTCGCACCCGACCGCGAGCTACGACGAGACCTCGTTCTCCGCTGGGCCCTCGCTCGAGCGCTCGGCTCGCCAGTGAAGCGTCCGCGTTCGACCCAGCGACCGGAGGACGGCGGCGACCGCCACGAGATACGCGCCGCTACCGATCAGCAAGACGCTGAGACTCGGAAGCTCGATCATCGGCGAGCGGCGTCGGTCGGCACCGCGGCGAGGTTCGGTCGGCGGTCGACGACGTCGTCTACCTCGTGGTCGTCCGTGCCGTCCGCGACGACGTAGTCGACGTCGCGTCCGAGGTGGTAGTACGTCGTGGTCTCGTCGAACTCCATCCGCCGACTCGGCTCGGATCGCACACACCGGATCCACGAACCGTTGTCCCGGTCCAGTACCGTCAGTTCGTCGACCGTGATCTCCCGCCCGTCCGTCAGTCCGACGGTGATCTCCTCGCTCATGTTACTAACGACGGAAGTCACAAGTATTGTTATGTAGTTGTTTCCTGACGTTAGTCGACGGTTACCCGTTTCACCGGTCCCGATTGTGACGCCCTCACACGCGTCGTTTCGCGTAAACATCTCACTAAACGGGGTAATCGATACCTCGAGCAGTTTTGACGACGTTCGCCCACCCGTTTCTTCGGCGCGGAGTTCGCCCTACGGACCGAACCGCCGAACGCGCAGTTCCTCGAGCGAAACCGGATCGACGTAGGTACCGACCCGTTCCCGGTGCCACCACGCGCCCGTCTCGGCGCGTTCCTCGGGGGTCGTAAACCGGTAGCGATAGCGAAGCACGCGGACGTGTTCGGGGGACTCCTCGGCGCCTTCGAAGGGGTCCTCGGCCAACAGCGAGCGCGTGGACTCGTCCTCCTCGAGCAGCCGTCGGAGGAGTCGCAACACCCACGGGCTGCGACGCGGAGTCGGCGACATCGCCGCGAACCAGAGCTGCCAGTCCAGTCGCAGGTGGTAGGGGGCGATCTGCGGCGGCCGTCGCTCGGGATCCGTCGGCTTCCCCCGGAACCGGTACGTTTCCCACTCGGTATCGTCGGTGACTCGCTCGTCGCTCGTCCCCTGAATCACGAGCTCGTAGCGGTCCCGCGTGACCGAACCGAACGCCCCGTAGGTGTTGACCAGGTGCAGCGGGTCGAAGGCGGTGTTCATCGTCTGCTGCTCGGAGAGCATGTTCCGGACGGGATAGACGCTCAGCGCGAGGACGACCACTGCCACCACGACGGCCGCGGCCTCGAGATACAGCGGCGTCGCCGTGGTCGCCGGCGCCGTCACCGGGAACAGGGTCTCGAGGATCCCGTCGCTGAAGGTGGCGATCGCCAGCACGATCGTCAGCGCGTTCAGCCAGGCGAAGTTCCCGGTGACCATCAGCCAGCCCTGAAAGCCGATCGTCGCCGCGCCCGCGAGGGCTGCGGCGGGCTGGGGCGCGAAGTAGAGAAACGGCACCGCGAGCTCGAGGACGTGGTTACCGAGGGTCTCGAGGCGGTGAAAGAGCTTCGAACGGTGGTGGGCGAACCAGCTCACGGGGTTGGGGATGGGCTGGGTCTCGTAGTGGTAGTCCAGACAGGAGAGGTCGCGCCAGCAGTCGTCGCCGCGGATCTTGATGAGGCCCGCGCCGAACATATTTCGGAAGAGCACCCACTGGAGCAGCAGGAAGACGACCGCGGGCGGGGAGGCCAAGCCGGCACCGAGGAAGATCGCCAGGAAGCCGGTCTCGAGCAGCATCGACTCCCAGCCGTAGCCGTAGAAGAGCTGGCCGGCGTTGACGAAAGAGAGGTACAACAGCCACAGCGTCGCCCACAGCGCCATCGAGACGGGCGTCGCGTAGCCGTCGGGAAGCTGGTAGGGAACGGCGAACAGCGCCAGCGCGGAGAGACCGACCCCGGTCCAGGCGGCGATCCCGATCGCGCGGTCGCTGGGAACGAAATAAAAGAGGCTCGGTTGTTCCTTAAACGAGGCACCCTCGGCGTACCACTCGAGGGGGAATAGGCCGTTTTCGCCGGCCAGCGGGCGAAACTGGACGGCGGCGACGAGGAAGGCGAGCAGATAGAGGAGCGCCAGCCCGCGCTGGAAGAGGAAGCGAACGAGCCAGAACTCCTCGCCGTGGAACACGTTCCGCCCTGAACGCGCGAACGGGCAAAGAGATACCGCCGGAACGGGTCGGCCTACTGCGGCGGGAGTCGGACGTGATCGAACCAGAACGTCTCGACGCTCCTGATCATCGAGACGAGGTCGTCGGGGGCGATCGGTTTCGTCAGGTAGGCGTTGGCGGCCCGTCGGTAACACGCCTCGACGTCCCCGCTGGCCTCCGAGCTCGTCAGCACGATAACGGGAAGCCGTCGGAGCTCCGGCGACTCCCTGATTCGCTCGAGGACGGCCCCGCCGTCGGTCCCGGGCAGGTTCAGATCCAGCAGGACGAGGTCGGGCAGCGCTTCGTCGCCGTTCTCGGCTCGTCGCTCGAGGAACCGCAAGGCGTCCTCGCCGGTCGGCACCGCGTGAAGCTCGTGATCGCCGTCGGTCGCCTCGAACGCCTCCCGGACGAGTCGGACGTCGCCGGGATTGTCCTCGACCAGCAACACCTCCCGCGAGGGAATCATTGCCCTCCTCGGACGACCGACCGTTCGTCCCCGCTCCTCGACGTCTGGCGGGCGACTGCCACTCTCGTTCGCCGCGACCCCCGTCTCAGTTTTCCCCACGAGTATATGGATAAAATAAACTCGAATCCCTCTGCCATTACCGTACGGCGGCGTTTCGAACGGTTGAGCGTACTGCTGCGTGTGCAGCATCCTTTTTATATGTGCCACGTCGGTTCAGTCGAACATCGTGGTTCCGACGAGTCGCCGGAGTCCGCGCTGCAACCGCGAGGAAACCGACTGGCGCGTGATGTCGAGTTCCGCGGCGAGTTCCGTCTGGGTGATCCGTCGCGGCGAGTCGAAGTAGCCGTGTTCGTAGGCGAGGAGCAACGCCTCGCGCTGGGGTGGCGTGAGGACGTCACTCTCGTCCGCCCGCGGCGAGGAGAGCGGCTGGAGCCGCGTGAGATCGATCGGGATCCCCGCCTCGCGGCAGGCCGACTGGAACGCGGCGAGGGCCTCGCGGTCGTCGCCCCGGATCTCGACGGACCAGCGTCGCCTCGTGCCGACCGCGGAGACGAGGACGACCGGCGACTCGAGCAACATCGTCAGGAGGGTCTTCCGGTCGGGATCCCACTCGACCCGCATCAGCGCCTCCTCGCCGACGGTTTCGACGACGCTGATCGCCCCGAGATCCGGGTGTGAGACCGCGTCCGGGTCGAACGACGCGACGTTCGGACCGCGCAGCCAGAAGTACGGTATCGTCTCTCCGTTCGTCGGGACGATCCGATCGAGTTCGACCATCGCGTCCGGGAACTCCTCGAACACGCATGTCAGCGGAAACCACTCCCCCGACACGTCGAAGGCGGCCTCGATCGCCATAATTCCTCCATCCTTTCGCTGTAGTAAACTCTATGGTCGGCAATAGAAACCTCGGTCCACGAACGATTCGCCGACCAACGGCGTGACCGCCGCTCGCCGGTCGACTACGCCTCGAGTCGGACCTCGATCAGCGAGAGCTCGTCGGACGGGACGGCCTCCCGGAAGGCTCGCTCGACTTCGTCCCAGTCTTCGGGCCGATAGGCGTCGATCCCGAAGCTCTCGGCGAACGCGACCAGATCCGGGTTCGAGAGCGCGGTGCCGGTGTACTCGCCGCGGTGTTCGACCTGCTGTTCGGAGATGAGCCCGTAGTCGTCGTCGACGAAGACGACGATCGTAAAGCCGCAGTCGAGCCTGCTCGCGGTCTCGATCTCGGCGGCGTTCATCAGGAAGCCGCCGTCGCCGGTGGCCGCGACAACGTTCGAATCGGTCGCGAGGTCGGCCGCGAGCGCGCCCGGAACGGCGATCCCCATGCTCGCCAGCCCGTTCGAGATCACGCAGGTGTTCGGTTCGTAGGTCGGGTACGACTGTGCGATGGCCATCTTGTGGCTCCCGACGTCGGAGGCGAGGACGTCCTCGTCGGCCATCGCCTCCCGGAGCAGCGGGAGGGCGTTGCGAACCGTCACCGGGTCGTCGTCCTCGGGCGCTCGAGTGGCCGCCTCGAAAATCCGATCGTGGGCGTCGCGACACCACAGCGAGCACGATTCCGGTGGGAGCCGATCGCCGATCGCCTCCAGGGTCGCGCCGACGTCGGCGACGATCTCGACGTCGGGGTTGTAGTGACGATAGACCTCCGCGGGCTCGTAGTCGACGTGGACGATCGGCTTCTCGCAGTCGGGGTTCCACCCCTCGGGGTCGTGCTCGGCGATGTCGTAGCCGACCGCGATCACGCAGTCGGCCCGCTCGATCGCCCGCGCGGCCTCGTCGTTCGGCCCGGAGTCGAGGGTCAGCAACGAGGCTGGCTCGCGGTCCGAGATCGCCCCCTTGCCCATGTAGGTCGCGACGACGGGCAGCTCGAGGCGGTCGACGAGCGCGCGGATGCCGTCTGCCGCCGGAGTGCGGACCGCGCCGTTGCCCGCCAGCAGGAGCGGTCGTTCAGCGTCCTCGAGCAACGCCGCGGCCCGCTCGACCGACGTATCGTCGGGGTCCGGACGGCGAATCGGATCGCGAACGGGGATCGGTTCTTCGTCGATCTCCTCGCTCGCGACGTCCTCGGGAAACTCGAGGTGGGTGGCGCCGGGCTTCTCGAGTTCGGCGAGCTTGAACGCCTTGCGGACCGACTCGGGGACGATCTCGGGCTCGGCGATCTGGGCGTTCCACTCGACGATCGGCTCGAAGACGTCGACGACGTCCAGCGCCTGGTGGCTCTCCTTGTGGAGCCGTTCGCGCCCGCCCTGGCCGGTGATCGCGACGACGGGGCTCTTGTCGAGCTGGGCGTCGGCGACGCCCGTGATGAGGTTCGTCGCGCCGGGCCCGAGCGTCGAGAGACAGACCCCGGCGTCGCCCGTGAGCCGCCCGTGGACGTCGGCCATGAACGCCGCGCCCTGCTCGTGGCGGGTCGGGACGAACTCGATCGAGGAGTCGCGAAGCGAGAAGAGCAGGTCCTCGACCTCCTCGCCCGGGAGCCCGAAGACGTACTTGACGCCCTCGGCCTCGAGGCAGTCGACGAGTAGATCGGATGCTGTTGGCACGGCTCACCCGATTCGCCCGGGACCTATGAGTCTGGTACCTTCGTGGGACGGCCGACGGCTACTCGGTGTCGGGGACGCCGTCGTCCGCGCCGGCCGACTGGACCCAGACGGTCTTGCGGTTGACGAACTCGTGGATCCCCGCCTCGGCGAGCTCGCGGCCGTGTCCCGACGCCTTCACGCCGCCGAACGGCAGGCGCGGGTCGGACTTGACGAGCTCGTTGACGAACACGCAGCCGGCCTCGACCTCGCGGGCGAGTCGCTCCCCGCGATCGAGGTCCTCGGTCCAGACCGACCCGCCGAGCCCGTAGCGGGTGTCGTTGGCGAGTTCGATCGCCTCGTCCTCGTCTTCGACCCGGAAGACGGCCGCGGCCGGGCCGAACACCTCCTCGTCGGCCGCGGGACTGTCCCGCGGGGGCTCCGAGAGCACCGTCGGCGGGTAGTAGTGGCCCTCCTGGTCGAGGGGCTCGCCGCCGCACTCGAGGGTCGCGCCGGCCTCGACGCTGTCCTCGACCTGCTCGTGGAGGTCGTCCATGAGGTCCTCGCGGGCCTGGGGGCCGATGTCGGTGTCGGACTCGAGCGGGTCGCCGATCTCGAGGGCCTCCATCCCCGAGACGAACCGGTCGAGAAAGTCGTCGTAGACGTCGTCGACGACGATGAATCGCTTGGCGGCGATACAGGACTGGCCGGAGTTGATCGTCCGGGCGGTCGCTGCAGTCTCGGCTGCTGCCTCGATATCGGCGTCCGCACAGACGACGAACGGGTCGCTCCCGCCAAGCTCGAGGACGTGTTTCTTCAGCTCGCTCCCGGCCTGCTCGGCGACGGCGCGGCCGGCGCCCTCGCTGCCGGTGAGGGTCACCGCGTCGAGGCGGTCGTCGGCGATCACGTCCTCGATCGCGTCCGAGCCGGCCAGTAGCGTCGAAAAGACTCCCTCGGGGTAGCCCGCGTCCTCGAAGATCTCCTCGATCGCCAGCGCACACCCCGGGACGTTCGAGGCGTGTTTGAGCAGGCCGACGTTGCCCGCGGTCAGGTGGGGTGCGGCGAAGCGAAACACCTGCCAGAACGGGAAGTTCCAGGGCATCACCGCGAGAACGGCCCCCAGCGGCTCGTAGGAGACGAACGTCCGCGAGTGGGGCTCGCTGCCCAGCGCCTCGTCGGCGAGGAACTCGTCGGCCCGCTCGGCATAGAAGTCACAGACCCACGCACATTTCTCGAGCTCCGCGCGGGATTCAGCGATCGGTTTGCCCATCTCCTCGCTGATCAGCTCGGCGTACTCGTCCTCGCGCTCCCGGATGAGGTCGCCCGCCCGCTCGAGCAGCTGCTGGCGCTCCGTGATCGGGGTTTCGGCCCACGACTCGAACGCGTCGTCCGCGCTCGCGAGGATCTCCTCGATGTCGTCCTCGTCCTGGTCGTCGTACGTTTCGAGTCGCTCGCCGGTCGCCGGATTGTGGCTGTCCATGGTGCTCACCGTACGCCGCGTTCGCTCGTACCACGAGCACGCGCCCCAAAGACCTACGCCCGGCAGTCGAACCGTCGCCGACGGGAGTCGCGGCTGCGGCCGCGGCGGGCGCTCACTGCTCGAGCGACCGCGGCTCGGCCGGGATCGAGCGGCTCCGCTGGGCGATCTCCAGGGCCTTCATCAGGTCCGTCCGCGAGAGCAGCCCCGCGAGCGAGCCGTCGTCGTCGACGACGAGGATGCGTCCGATATCCTCCCGCTGGATCGTCCGCAGGGCTGACGTCGCCTCGTCGGTAGGCGCGGCGGTGACGAGGTCGGTCGACATCACGTCCGCAACGACGTCGTCGGCGTCGTCAGCCCGCTCCTGGAGGTCCTCGAGGGTGACGATGCCGACGAGCTCGCCGTCCTCGAGGACGGGGTAGCCGGTGTGGCGCTCGCGCATCATCCGCTCGAGGAGCCGATCGAGCGGAAACTCGGGCGTGACCGTATCGAGCCGCGCCGCGGGCGTCATCAGGTCCGCGACGGACAACCCCTCGAAGGCGGTCTCGACGAAGATCTGCTGGGTCTCGCTCGAGGCGGCGATGTAGATGAAGAAGGCGATCGCGATCCAGAAGATGCTGAGGGTGATGATGCCGGCGAATCCCAGCAGGAGCGCGAACCCCTTCCCGACGCCGGCGGCGATCTGCGTTGCCTCCAGTCGGGAGCGGTTCCGCGAGAGCAGCGCCCGGAGCACCCGGCCGCCGTCCATCGGGAACCCCGGGAGCATGTTGAAGATCGCCAGCACGACGTTGAGTATCGCCAGGTAGCCGAGCACGAACAGCACCGCCGGGAACTCGGCGGGCAGCAGGACGAACCCGACGTAGCAGACGACACCGACCGCGACGCTGACGATCGGGCCCGCGATCGCGATGACGAACTCCTTGTGCCAGTCCTCGGGCATCTCGGCGAACTGGGCGAGCCCGCCCAGGAACCACAGCGTGATCGACTGGGTCTCGAGGTCGTAGCGGCGGGCAGCCAGCGCGTGTCCCAGTTCGTGGAAGAAGACGCTGACGAACAGCCCGAGCGCGGCCGCCAGCCCGAGCAGCCACGGCGTCGCGCCGTCGGTCAGCGGGGCCGGATCGATCCCCGCGCCGAAGGTGTCGTTGAGCAACTGGACGGTAAGTTCCATCTGGACGCCGATGAGGTAGGCTAACAGCGGAACGACGAGGAGAAACGAGACGCCAAGCTTGATCGGAATGCCGAACGCCGAACCGATACGGATACTGGCCATACTGGCGTTAGGAACCGGAGCCTCTTCAGGCGATGTCCTGCATACGTCCCTCGGACCTCAGTCGGCGAGGCGACGCAGCGCCGCGCCCGCGGCCGCGACCACGATCCCCGCCGCTGCGATCAGTCCCAGTCCGGGGGCGTACGAGCCTGTCAGGTCGTGGCTCGTCCCGATCAGCACCGGACCGAGGAAGCCACCGATCTCGCCGACCGCGAAGATGAAGCCGACGGCAGTGCCCGTCAGCCGCGCGCCGATCCCCTCGAGCGCGGGCGGGATCGCTCGAACGAGCGGCGAGAGCCCGCCGACGCCGAGCCCGCCGACGACGATACTCGCCAGGAGCGCGACCCACATCCGATCGGCGAGCACGATACCGACTATCCCAACACAGAACACGATACCGCAGCCGATCAGCGCCGACGGGCGAGCCTCGTAGCGGTCGGCCAGCGCCGGTACCGTAAAGATGCCGACGGCGTAGGCCGCGACGAAGAGGCTCGTCGTCTGGCCCGCGAGCCCGGGCGAGACGCCCCGGGCCTCGAGCACCGTCGGGAGCCAGCCCTGGATCCCGTGGCTCGCCAGCAGGTACATCGTCCCGACGACGACTACGAGCTGCAGTTCCCGGTGGGTGAGGATCAGCCGGAGGTCCCGGCGGATCGACTCGAGGGGCGATCGGTCGCCGTGGTCGTTCTCGTTCGCGTCCTTTGCCGCGGCGCGGTCGTCGAGCCCCAGCCGCCGGGCGAGGAGGTACCAGCCGAGCCCGTAGCCGATCGCGACGAGCCCGCTCCAGAGAAAGAGGGGACGCCAGCCGCCGAGCCACGGGCCGAGGATCGGCCGTCCGACCCCGAAGGCGAGCGCGGTCCCCGCCGACGCACCGACGAGGTAGATCGAGGACGGAAACCCCGTCCGGCTCGGCGGAAACAGCGTCGAGACGAGCTTCGGCAGCCCGAACGTGATCGCGGTCGCGCCGACTCCGAGCAGCAGGGTGAGCGCCAGCAACGACGGGAACCCCTCGGCGACGCTCCGACCCGCCTGCGCGACGCCGAAGATCGCCGCGCCGGCCGCGAGGCTCCGGCCGGGACCGATCCGATCGACCGCCAGCCCCGAGAACAGCGCTAGCGGGATGTAGGTCAACGGCACCGCACCCGTGACGACGCCGGCCTGTGTGCCCGACAGCTCGAGCTCCGCGATGATCGTCGAGAGGTACGCCGGCAGCGAGAACCAGACGAACATCAGGCAGGTGTAGGCGAGCGTCGCGGCGACGACGATCCCGTAGCTCCGTCGTCGCCCGAGGGTGTCGTCGGCCATTCATCCGCGAGATGCGGGCGTTCCGTCCTGTAGGTTGGCCTTGCCCCGCCCGGTTGCCGCTTCGCGATCTCGAGGGGAAACCCTCCGTTACTCCGCGCACTCGAGCGCTACCGGTCGAGCAGCGGTCGCGAGGCGTTCGCGGCGACAAGCGACGTGGTCACCGCGAACGCGCCCGCCGTCATCAGCGGGCTCAACAGCCCGGCCAGCGCGACCGGGATCGCGATCGCGTTGTACGAAAGCGCCAGCCAGAGGTTCTGGGTGGCGCGATCCCCCGCGGCTCGAGCGAGCGAGATCGCCCGTTCGACGCCGGCCAGGTCGTCTCCGAGGATCGCGAGGTCGGCGGCGTCGGCCGCGAGCGCGGTTCCGCCGCCGAGCGAGATCCCCAGATCCGCCGCGGCCAGCGCGGGCGCGTCGTTGGTCCCGTCGCCGACCATCGCCACCCGTCGATCGGCCGCCAGCCGATCGATCGCCGCGGTCTTGCCGGCCGGCGGGACATCCGCGAAGACCTCGAGATCGGCCCGACGCTCGAGGAACGCGCTCGCGGCCGTGTCGTCGCCAGTGAGGACGACGACCTCGACGCCCGTCTCCTGGATCCGGGTCAGGCTCTCGACCCACTCGCTGCGGGGTTCGTCGCCGACGACGACGAGCCCGCTCGCGCGACCGTCGGCGCCGACGAGGACCGGAAGTCGTCCGTTCTCGCGAGCCATCGCAGCCCGCGAGGCGAGCTCGTCCTCGAGCGTCCAGCCCCGCTCGCGGAACAGGTCCGGGTGGCCGACCAGCACCCGTCGTCCGTCGACGATGCCCTCGACGCCCGTCTCGTGGGAGTCGAACTCCCGGACCGTCGGCGGAACGCCGGCACCGTCGCCGACGGTCGTTTCCCCCGCGTTGGCTCCGTCCTCGCCGTCTTCGGCGTCGTTCCCGTGGGAGAAGGCGTCTCGGATCGCGGTCGCGGCCGGATGGGCCGCCCGGTCCTCGAGCGCGCCCGCGGCTCTGAGCAGCTCCGGTGGCGCGTCGGCCTCGAGCACCCGCATCTCGCCGGTCGTCAGCGTCCCCGTCTTGTCGAAGACGACGACGTCGACCTCGCGGAGCCGTTCGAACACCGTCTCGTCGAAGACGACGATCCCCCGATCCAGGGCCTCCTGAATGCTCGTCGCGACCGACACCGGGGCCGCGAGACCGAGCGCCCACGGGCTCGCGACGATCGCGGCCGCCAGAACGGCCGTGACGGCCGTCGGCGCGTCCCAGCCCAGCGCGAGCGCGGCTGCGCCGACGCCCCCCATGGCGAGGACGACCAGCGGGGTCGCACGCGCGGCGAGTCGATCGGCCCGCCGGCCGACGCCGTGGGTCGCGCTCTGGAGGTCCCAGACCGTCTCGGTGAGGCGCTCGAGGCTGCTCTCGGTTCTGTCGGCCGCGTCGACGACCGCCGCGCCGGAGACGACGAGCGAGCCACCGACGGCGTCGTCGCCCGCCCGCTTCGCCACCGGGAGCGACTCCCCGGTGACGACCGCCTCGTCGACCGTGCAGCTCCCCTCCGCGAGCCGGCCGTCGACCGGGATCCGCTCGCCCTCGCGGACGAGCAGCCGATCGTCCGCGGCCAGCCGCTCGGTCGGCACCGTCCGTGTCGTCCCGTCGGCCTCGAGCAGGCGCGCCTCGCCGACGTCCGAGACGGTGAGGTCGGTGAGTCGGGCTAGCGCCCGCCGTTTGACCGTCGCCTCGTAGAACAGCGCCGCCATCACTGTCGCGGCGACCAGGATCGTCAGGTCGTAGTAGACATCGTTCCGGCCGAGTGCGAGGGAGACGGTGCCGTAGGCGAAGGCGGCGACGACGGTGACGGCGGCCAGCAGCTGGGTGTTCGGCCGGCGGAGCTTCAGGCTGACGTAGGCTCCCCGAAGCAGGGGCATCCCGCTCAGGTAGAGGACGGCGCCGGTGACGGACAGAAACAGCGGCAGCAGTATCAGCCCGTCGAGGGTCGCGAACGCCCCCTCGTACGGTGCGAGAAACCGCCAGTCGACGACGTCCGCGAGATAGACCGGGTAGAGGATCGTGACGTACGGCACCAGCAGGAAGGAGCCGAAGACGATCCCGACGACGTAGCGCATCTCGAGGACGTCGTCGGTGCGTCGCTTGCGAAGCCCCGTCATCTCCCGAGACCGGTGGGTGGTCTCGCTCGAGTCGTCCCCGCTGTCCTCGGCGCTCCCGCCGGCGATCCCCTCCCGGCGGTAGGCCGTGTACCCGGTCGTGGTCAGAGTTACCCGAAGCTCGTCGGCCGAAGTCAGCGCAGGATCGTAGTCGACCCGCACCGTTTCGCTGACGTAGCTCGCGCTCGCCTCGAGAACGCCCTCCCGTTTCTCGGCGATCGACTCGAGGTAGGCCTCACAGAGCGCGGAGTACATCCCGTCGATCCGGAAGAACGCGCGGGCTGCGTCGTCGGGCGGGGCGCTCGAGCCTGTCGCGTCGGCGGACCGCTCGTCGGTGCCGTCCTCGGGCGGCTCGCCGAGAGTCTCGTGGATCTCCCGACAGCCCCTCGAGCAGAACCGCTCGTCGCCGTCGACGTCGCCGCCACAGAGCCGACAACTGCTCGTCTCCGCGCGGGTATCGGACACATCTTTCCGTAAGACGACGGAGGACTATAANAGAGATGTGTATAAGAGACAGGACTATAACGGTGCTCGGTGGCGGAGCCGAGAGGGCTGCGGACGAAGCAAGGGGCCGTCATCATTCGGCGAGTTACCAAGAGCACATAACGCGAACGACGAATAGGCCGGGCTCGGTTTGTAAAGCGTAGCGATCGACCATGACGAGTGACGGTAACGTGACGACGAGGCTATCGATGCGGTACTGGCGGTCTCAAACTGCCGAACAGTACGGGGAACGGTCCGAGCACGGACCTTATCCGGGTAGAGGGTCTTTGGCAAACACATGAGTGACCGGGCCGGGTCTTCCGAAATGACGTTCTGGGGAGAGATGGATGACACCGAGGCCCTCCAGCACTATCGTACCCTCGTCGAGGCGGTTGACGACGGGATCTATCGACTCGACGTCGACGGCCACCTCGTCTCGGTCAACGACGTCATCGTCGAGATAACCGGATACACACGAGAGGAGCTGCTCGGCGAGCACGTGTCCGTGCTCTTCGGCGGCGACAGCGGGACGATCGAACAGGAGATCAGCCGTCTCCGAGCGAACGACTCCAAGCGAAGCGAGCCGCTCGGGCTCACCCTGGAGACCGCCGAGGGGGAACAGATTCGCTGTGAAGTGCGGGTGAACGCACTCGACGCGAGTGATCCCGCACAGGGAGCGGTCGGAACCGTTCGCGAAACTGACGAGCGCAACCAGGCGGAAACGGAAACGACCGAATCGACCTTTCGTCGACTGTTCGAGAACGTCCCCGGCAACTATCTCATCGTACAGCCCGGCGACTACGAAGCCGTGGCCGTGAGCGATGCCTATCTGGACGCGACGATGACCGATCGGGCGGAGATCCTGGGTAAGTCGCTGTTCGAGATCTTTCCGAACAATCCCGACGATCCAGCCGAGGGCGTCGAAAACCTGCGCGAGTCCCTCGAGAGAGTAGCGGAGACCGGAGAGGCCGACGTTATGCCGGTGACGCACTATCCGATCCCCGACCGCACGTCCGACCGCGACGAGTTCGAAGAGCGCTGGTGGAGCCCGACTAACTCACCCGTGCTCACCACGACGGGCGAGATCGATTACATTATTCACAGTGTTGAGGACGTCACTCCGATCGTCCAGGAACTCCAGGCGGACGGCGACCAGGAGCGGCTAGAGGTACCGGACACGGCGGAGTCACAGCTCGCGTCGGATATCGTGTTGCGCGGACAGGAGCTGCTACAACAGGCAAAACGGGAGGCGTACGAACAACTGCGCGAGAGCGAAGAACGCTTCCGGGCGCTGGTCACTACCACGTCGGATGCGGTGTTCAGTACGAACGCAGACTGGAGCGAGGTGCACAGTTTAGAGGGGGCAGATTTCCTCGCGGACATCGACGAGCAAGGGCCGTCGTGGGTCGATGAGTACGTTCCGCCCGAAGACCAGCCGCGCGTTCAGCGGACCATCGACGAAGCCATTCGCACGAAAAGCAGCTTCGAGTTGGAACACCGAATTGTTCGCAAAGACGACACAGTTGCCTGGATCGTCTCGCGTGCTACGCCGCTCCTGGATGAGAACGGCGAAATCACACGATGGTTGGGTACGGCGAACGACGTAACCGAGCGGGTCGAACGCGAGCGGTATCTCGAGGATGCAAAAGAGCGGTTGGAGGCGGCGGCAGAAGCCGGCGCCGTCGGGACCTGGGAGTGGAACATTCCCGACGACCGGATGGTCACGGGCGCGTCGTTCGCCAAGACGTTCGGGATCGATCCCGAGGCGGCCACCGAGGGCGTCTCGTTCGACCAGTTCATTTCGGCCATCCACGAGGACGATCGCGACCGGGTTAAACGGAAGATCGAGGACGCTATCGAATCGGGTAAAGAGTACAAAGAGGAGTATCGGGTTTGGGACGGCGACGGCAACCTCCGGTGGGTCGTCGCGCGCGGCCACGTCGAGTACGACGACGATGGTACTCCGGTGTCGTTCCCTGGCGCCCTGGCCGATATCACCGAGCGCAAGCAGTTCGAGCGACGACTCGAGGTGTCCAACGAGCGCCTCGAACAGTTCGCCTACGCCGCCAGCCACGACCTCCAGGAACCCTTGCGGATGGTTTCGAGCTATCTCCAACTCATCGAACGCCGATACAGGGACGATCTCGACGACGACGGTGAAGAGTTCATCGAGTTCGCTATCGATGGTGCCGACCGGATGCGCGACATGATCGAGGGGCTACTCGAGTACTCCCGGGTCGATACACGGAACGATTCGGTCGAGTCGATCGAGCTGAACGCCGTCCTCGAGGACGTGCTCGAGGATCTCCACGTTCGGATCGTCGAAAGCGATGCCGAAGTGACGGTCGAGGAGCTGCCGCGTCTCGAGGGCGACGCCAGCCAGCTCCGACAGCTGTTCCAGAATTTGCTCGACAACGCCATCACCTACAGCGGAGACGAGCCGCCGCGGATTCACGTGAGCGCCGACCGGAGACACAACGACTGGGTGATTTCAGTCGACGACGAGGGGATCGGTATCGATCCCAAGGATCAGGACCGTATCTTCACGGTATTCGACCGCCTCCACAGTCACGGGGCGTACGAGGGGACCGGTATCGGGCTGGCGCTCTGCCAGCGTATCGTCGAGCGCCACGGGGGCGAGATCTGGGTCGACTCCGAACCCGGTGAGGGAGCGACGTTCTCGTTCACGCTCCGAGCCGGAAGCGAACACGAGCTGCGTACCGTTGTGGACGGTCACCGTTCATCCCGGTTGAACGACTAGTACGCCGAACGCTCCCTCTCACCGACTGTTACAGATACCCCAGATCCGCCAGTCGCTCCTTGGTTCCGGCCTGCATCTCGACCTCCCCGCCTGCCTCGGACGCCTCGAGCGAGTCGAAGCGCTCCTCGAGTCGTTTCCGAAGCTCCCGAACCCGCTCGGGGCGGTCAGCCGCGAGATCGGTCCGCTCGTCGGGATCGCCCTCGAGGTCGTGGTAGCGTTCGAAGCCGTCGTCGCCGCAGACGTACTTCTCGTCGTGGGTGCGGATCGCCCGGAGCCGACGATCGAACGCCCGCACGCGGTCGGGGATCTCGTCGAAGCGGGCCTCGAGGCGGTCGATCGAGGGCTGGGGCGCGGCGTACTCGGCGAAGATCGCGTCCCGTCGCTCGCCGTCGCTGTCGGGGTGGAACGACCGACCGTGGCCCTGCTCGAGCAGTTCCGGATCGTCGATCCCGACGGTCTCGAGCAACGTCGCGGGGAGGTCGAGCAGCTGGACCAGCTCCCGGCGTCGCCCGCCGCCGGTGAAGGGACCGCCGTGGCAGACGAGGGGGACGTTGATCAGGGTGTCGTAGAGGTTGTACTGGTGGCCGAAGAAGCCGTGCTCGCCGATGTGCTCGCCGTGGTCGCCACAGACGACGAATAGGGTGTCCTCCCACTCGCCGGCTGCCTCGAGGGATTCGCGAAGCCGAGCGAGCTGATCGTCGACGTAGGCCAGTTCGGCCCGGTAGAGCCCCCGGAGGAGCCGGAACTCCCGCTCGGTGAGGTCGTAGTCCTCGCAGTCGAAGGCGCGGGGGTCCTGTCGGATCGCCGTGGCCTCCTCGTAGCTCGCTCCCTTGGGGAGGAAGCGCTCGGCGTACTCCTGTGGCGGATCGTACTCGACGTGGGGCTCGATGAAGTTACAGAACAGGAAGAAGGGGTCGTCGCCCCGACTCTCGAGCCAGTCGCCGATCCAGTCGGCCGACCGCGAGGCGCCGTCGTCGCCGGTCGGCTGGAGCACCTCGCTGTAGAGGACGTTCGCCGCGTTGACGAGCGGGTTGCCCTCGAACAGTCGGTCGCGGGTTGCCTGGAGCTTCTCGCGGGCGTCCTCGCCCCTGACGACGGCGCCCATGTCGGTGTCGGACTGGATGTACTGCCAGCCCTTCCGGAGGTCGTCGAACCCGCGGTCGAAGCCGAACTCCTCTGTGATCCAGGTGTTGTTCGAGACGCCGACCGTCTCGTACCCGCCCTCAGAGAACGCCTCCGCCAGCGTCCGAAGATCGTCGTCGAGGAACGTGTGCCCGCCGTGGGCACCGTGTTCGGACGGGTAGCAGCCGGTGAACATCGAGGCGTGTGAGGGCAGCGTCCACGGCGCGGTCGCGAACGCGTTCTCGAAGCTCGTCCCCTCTTCGGCGAGCGTCGTCAGCGCCGGTGCCGTCTCCGGACTGACGCTTCTCGCTCGAGCGGTGTCGAGAACGACGAGAACGACGTTCCGAACGTTAGTGTGTGACTCTCCGTCACGCTCGTTGGGTTCGCTCATGACTATATCACCTCCGCCTCTCGTCGGGAAGGCGCCAGACCCGGCTAATGCAGGGGATTCAGGGATTCGGATCGGGCCGAATGACCGTCTCCGTCGGCGACCGATCAGGCTGTAGCCGGCCCAACGCTTACTCGACCCGGTTGCGTACGCCGGAGCAATGGCCCCGCCGAACATCCTCTTGATGCACTGCCACGACCTGGGGCGCTACCTCGGCTGCTACGGGGCGGCCGTCGACACGCCGCGGATCGACGGACTCGCCGACGAGGGGGTCCGCTTCGATCGCCACTTCGTGACGGCTCCCCAGTGTTCGCCGAGTCGCTCGAGCCTGATGACCGGACGCCACCCCCACCAGAACGGGATGCTCGGGCTCGCCCACGGCGACTGGGAGATCGGCCCCGACGAACGCCTGCTTCCGCAGTTGCTCGGCGAGGCCGGCTACGAGACCCACCGATTCGGCCTCCAGCATATCACCGAGTATCCCGACCGGCTCGGCTACGACCACGAACACGTCGAGGAGTCCCTGCGGGTGAACACGCCGCCGTCGGTCCACGAAACCGCCCGCGCCCGTGACGTCGGCGAGGAGGTTGCCTCGGTGCTTTCGGCGGGCGACCACGATGACCCATTCTTTGCCTCCGTCGGCTTCTTCGAACTCCACCGGGTCGAGGAGGAGGATTGGTTCGGCTTCGAGGCCGAGCGCTACGAGACGCCCGATCCGGAGCGCGTCGAGCCGCTGCCGTTTCTCCCCGATCGACCGGGGATCCGCAGCGACATCGCCGAAGTACAGGGGATGCTCGGGGCGCTCGACGACGGTGTCGGAACGGTGCTCGACGCCCTCGAGGACGCGGGGCTCGCCGAGGACACGCTCGTCGTTTTCACGACCGAGCACGGGCTGGCGTTCCCTCGGGCGAAGGGCTGTTGTTACGACGCCGGTATCGGCGCTGCGCTGGCGATGCGCTACCCTGACGAACTCGAGCCGAGCGTCGTCGACGACCTCGTCAGCAACGTCGACGTCTTCTCGACGCTGCTCGAGTTCGCCGACGTCGAAGTTCCGGCGGAGGTCGCCGGGCGAAGTTTTCGGGACCGACTCCTCGACGAGGGCGAGGACGAGTACGAGCCCCGGGAGCAGCTGTTCTCGGGGATGACCTGGCACGACCGCTACAACCCGGTGCGGGCCGTCCGCACGGACCGCTACAAGTACGTCCGCAACTTCTGGCACCTACCCGGCGTCTACCTCACCCGCGACATCTACGAGAGCGCCGCCGGCAGCGAGGTCCGTGAGGAGTACTACTGCGAGCAACGTCCCTACGTCGAGCTGTACGACCTCGAGGCAGACCCCCACGAACAGGAGAACCTCGCCGAGGATTCCGACCACGAGGACGTCAGGGATCGCCTCCGGGACGACCTCATCAGATGGATGCTCGAGACCGACGACCCGCTGCTCGAGGGACCGGTCCGACCCAGCGACTGGGACGCGATTCACCCCCAGATCGAGAGCGAACCCGAGCAGGACGGACCGTAGTCCGGGTCCGCCGAGATCGGAACCGAACCTACCGAATCCGTTTAGTCGCCAGGCGGTGAGACACGGGCGTGACAGACGAACCGAGCGGTGCCGACGACCCCTATCGCGTCGCCGAGATGACCTGGCGGGAGATCGAGACGGCCCTCGAGTCAACCTCGACGCTGTTGCTCCCGGTCGGCACGACCGAACAACACGGCCACCACCTCCCCCTCGGCGTCGACGTCTACATGCCTGAGGCGATCGGCGAGCGCGTCGCCGAGCGCAGCCCCGCCCTGCTCGCGCCGCCGATCTGGTACGGCGTCAGCCCCCACCACACGTTCAAGCCCGGCACGTTCACGCTCTCCTCGGAGACGTTCCAGCGGTACGTCACCGACGTCTGTGCCTCCGCGGGCCGCTGGGGGATCGAGAACGTCGTCCTGCTCAACGGCCATTACCTCGCCCAGGATCCCGAACTCGAGATCGTCGTCCGCGAACTGCGGACCGAGCACGGCCTCGAGGCGTTCCACGCGCCGCTGGTCGACCTGTTCGCGGAGGTCGCCGAAGAGATCCGCACCGGTGAGGTCTCCTTTCACGCCTCGGAGTTCGAGACTAGCATCATGCTCGAGCTCCTGCCCGAGCTCGTCGATATGGACGCCGCCGAGCGCGTCGACCCGCCCGTGGAGTCGCTGCCGCTCACGGAGTACGACGCCCTCGGCGACAACAAGGTTGGCTGGTCGCTCACGGCCGAGGATATGGACGAACTGACGCCTACCGGGAACATCGGCGATCCGACCGTCGCGACCGCAGAGAAGGGCGAAGCGCTCGTCGACACGGCCGTCTCGGAGCTGTGTCGGCTGGTCGACGCGCTCGAGGACGCCGACTGACCGACTCCCGGGACCGCCGAGGCCGGTCCGACGTCTCGCCGAACGGCACGGAGTCCACGGCACCGCTCCGACGAGGCTAACACCCCGGAACCGCTGGATCCAGTCGATGGAACTGCGCGCGTTCCGGATCGCCTACGATGGCAGCGACTACTACGGCTTCCAGCGCCAGCCCGACGTGCCGACCGTCGAGGACGCGCTGTTCGACGCACTCCGTGCCCACGGTGTCCTCGAGTCCGACGCGAGGAAACCGGCCGGCTACGCCGCAGCGGGACGAACCGACGCGGGTGTCTCCGCGCTCGCGCAGACGGTCGGCCTCGAGGCGCCCAGTTGGTTGACGCCACGTGCGTTCAACGGCGAACTCCCGGCCGACGTTCGGGCGTGGGCGGCCGCCGACCCAGCCGACGGCTTCCACGCGACCCACCACGCGACCCGACGCGAGTACACGTATCACCTGTACGCACCGCCCGCGAACCGAGGCGAAGAGAACGAGCCCGCTCGAGACGGCCGAGCCGCCGTCGACGACGATCGGTTTCGAGCCGCCTGCGACGCGCTGTCGGGCACGCACGACTTCCACAACCTCACGCCCGACGACCGCAACACCGAGCGCTCGCCGACCCTCGAGGCGATGCGGGACGGCGATTATCTCGTCGTCACCGTTTCGGCCGGCGGCTTCGCCCGCGAGCTCGTTCGGCGACTCGTCTCGCTCGCCGAATCGGTCGGAACGGGTGAGCGGTCGTTCGCGGACCTCGAGCGCGCGCTCGAGCCCGAGTCGCTGCCCGGTCACGAGGGGATCGCGCCCGCTCCGCCCGAACCGCTCGTGCTCGCCGACGTCGACTATCCGGATCTCGCGTTCGAGGTCGACGAGGACGCCGCGGCGAGCGCTCGAGCGGTGTTCGATCGTCGCCGGGTCGAGCGCCGGACCGGGTCGCGGGTTGCGGGACAGCTCCGGGACGGTCTGCGATAACTCCCGTTCGACCCTGCGCGGGGGAGCGTTTTTTGGCCTCCGCGTTCGATCGACGGCATATGGAGCTCTCTCCCGAGGAGTACGGCGCCTACTGGCGCGCGTCGATCTACGTCGCCGCGGGCGTCGTCCTCGTTTTCCTGAGCTATCGGTTCGTCATCTCGACGCTGTTCGCCCAGTCGGAGGGCGGTCCGATCGCGATCGGCCTGTTTCTGTTCGGGACGCTGACGTTCGCGGGCTGCTTTGTCGCCATGCTGGGCGTTGCACGAGTCGTCCGAACCGCCGTCGACGCGGAGATGCGAGGGTGAGAACGAAACCGCTCGAGGGCCGTCACCTGACGAGCGCTTCGGGCTCGGTTCGATCCTCCCGGGAGACGACGTACCGAGCGACCTCACGCTGGGTGTGTTTTTCGACGAGATGGTCCTCGAGTTCCCGATCTAGCTCCAGAACCTCCTCGCAGACAGGACACGTAACTGGTGGATCGAATGTCATGTTCTCCCTCGATCTTTGCCAACTGCGGACAAACCGCTACAGCCTGCATATGCTCGCCCGCCGAAGCGGGTCGGCTACTCCCACGCCGACGGCCAGACCTCGGCCGCCCGCATCCCGGGGACGTAGTTCTGGTCCTCGAAGCGCTCCCGAAGTTCGTCGGCCGCAATTCGCGGGACCTCAGCCCCAGTCAGCTCCCGGACCAGCAGTGCGATCAGCATGGCGTGTTCGCGCAGGTTCCGCGGTTCGACCTTGTCTCTGGTGTCGGCCGCGGTGTGACCCCAGCCCCGTCCCCGCTCGCCGCCGTCGGCCGGCTCGCTGTGGAGCTGCAGCGAGGGAACGCCAGCCCGCAGGAACGGCCAGTGATCGCTGAACGGGTGAGGGTCCCGGTCGTGGACGATCGGCTGGCCGGCCGAGTCGGCCACGTCCTCGGCGAGCGCCGCCAGCGGTTCCGAGGCGTGAGAGAGCGCCTGTAGGTTCCGGAAGCGGCCGGCACCGTCGACGTTGACGACCGCCCGGACCGACTCGAGGTCGAGGTCCTCGGCCAGGGCCTCGGCGCCCAGCAGCCCGATCTCCTCGCAGCCGACGCCGGCGATTCGAACCCGACACTCGAGATCGTCCTCGAGTGCTGCGAGGATCGACGCGGTGCCCGCGACGGTCGCGATCCCGCAGCCGTTGTCCAGCGCTCCCTCGGCGATGTCGTGGGCGTCGTAGTGAGCCAGGAGGAGAATCTCCTCGTCGGTCTCGGGACCGAGGGTTCCGTGGACGTTCCGGCTCGTGCCGTCCGTCGTCGAGGCGTCGACGCGCAGTCGGGCTTGAGCGTCCTGCGTTGCGTACTCGACGAGCCAGTCGTGTGTCTCGGCGCTGACGCCGACGCCGGGGATCGCGGCCTCGGCGTCGAACTTCAACGCGCCCGTCGGTGGCAGCTGACCGGGGACGTGATTGGCGAAGACGAACGCCTCAGCGCCCGCGGCGACCGCGTGACCGAACTTCTCCATCCGGTGGACGAACCGCCGATCAGAGGGCGTCGTGGTGCTCGCGACCGCGATCGCACCCCGCAGGTTGACCTCGTCGATCTCCTCGGGGGTGCCGTAGCCGACGTCGACCAGCGGCCCCTCGAGGTCACCCGGCGGGCAGTACGGCAGGGCGATCGCCTCGAAGCTGCGCTCGGTTGCGGGAGCGTCCGTCCCCTCATCGACGTCGGTGACCGCGAACTCGGTCGTCCCTCGCTGCCAGTGTCGCATCGAAAACTCGTCGATCCGAACGTCGGCGACCCCTGCCTCCTCGAGACTGTCGCGGACGAACGCTGCGGCTCGCCGTTCGCCCGAGGAGCCGCCCATTCGGTCGGGCAGGGCGGTCAGTCGACTCAGTAGGTTCCAGGTTCGGTCGTCGGCCCACGCGCGGCCGAGCGCTCGCTCGAGGGTCGGGTCGCGCTCGCGAGTCGTCGATCCGCCGGTGTCGTCCATACTCCGCCGTTTCGCGGCGACGATCAAAAGCCGTCGGGTGGTCGACGCGGGGCTTCGATACCCTTTACCAGCTTCATTCCGAACGTTCGTCCATGAGTTCCGTTCCAGAGCGCTCCGAGATCGACGAGCAGTACACGTGGGATCTCGAGAGCATCTACGCGACCGACGACGACTGGGAGACCGCCTACGAGGCGGTCGCCGAGCGGGTCGACGAACTCGCGGACTACGAGGGGGAGGCGACCGACGACGCCGAAACGCTGTACGCCGTCCTCGAGCTTCGAAACGAGATCATGCGGGAAGTCGCGACCGTCTTCTCGTACGCCCGAATGCGACGCGACGAGGATACGACCGACCAGGAGTACCAGGCGATGACCGCCCGAGCGCAGTCGCTGGCGGCCGACGCCCAGTCCGCGGCGTCGTTCATCGAGCCCGAACTCCAGGCGCTGACCCGCGAGGAGTTCGACGCGATGGTCGACGACGTTCCCGAACTCGAGACCTACGACCACTACGTCGACGACGTGTTGCGGATGAAACCCCACACACGATCGGCCGAGGTCGAGGCCCTACTGGCGGATCTGAGTGAGGTGACAGGAGCGACGGGGGAGGTGTACAACATGCTCTCGAACGCGGATATGTCGTTCCCGACGGTCGAGGATCCCTTGGGCGAGCCCGTCGAGATCACCCAGAGCAACTTTACGAACCTGCTCAAGCGCCCCGACCGCGAGTTCCGACGCGAGGTCTACGAGGCCTACTTCGAGGAGTGGAGTGACGTCCGCAACACCGTTGCCGCCTCCTACAAGAACAGCGTCAAGGCCGACGTCAAGATGGCCCAGGCCCGCGACTACGACACCGCCCGCGAGGCCGCTCTCGACGGCCCGAACGTTCCCGTCGAGGTCTACGACACGCTTGTCGACAGCGTCAATGACAACCTCGAGAAGCTCCACCGTCACGCCGAACTCAAACGCGAGGCCCTCGAGGTCGACGAGCTGCAGATGTGGGATCTGTACATGCCCCTGACCGCCGACGAGGGGCCCGACATCGAGTACGATCAGGCCGCGGAGTACGTCGTCGACGCCCTCGAACCCCTCGGGGAGGAGTACCAGTCCCGCGTCGCTGAGGGTCTCGAGTCCCGGTGGGTCGACGTCTACGAGAACGAGGGCAAGCAGGCGGGCGCCTACTCGGGCGGTACGTACGACACCCAGCCCTTTATCCTGATGAACTACCAGGACGACATCGCCTCGATGTACACCCTGGCACACGAGCTGGGTCACTCGATGCACTCCGAACTCGCGAAGGAAGAACAGCCCTACGTCTACTCCGATTACGAGATCTTCGTGGCCGAAGTCGCGAGTACGGTCAACGAGGCGCTGCTGACCAATCACTTGCTCGAGACCGTCGAGGACCCCCACTTCCGCAAACACGTGCTCAACGAGTTCTTAGAGCGAGTGCGCTCGACGCTGTACCGCCAGACGCTGTTCGCGGAGTTCGAACACGAGGCTCACCGTCTCGAGGAGGAAGGCGAGCCGCTGACCGCCGACCGCCTCGACGAGATCTACGGCGGGCTCAAGGAACGGTACTACGAGCCGGCCGAGGTCGACGACCGCATTGCCCGCGAGTGGATGCGCATCCCTCACTTCTACCGGGCCTTTTACGTCTACCAGTACTCGACGGGGATCTCCGCCGCGCTGGCGATCGTCGACGGCATCGACGAGAACGGCGACGAGGCCGCCGACGACTACCTCGACTTCCTCCGACGGGGCTCCCGGGAGTACCCCCTCGAGTTGCTGCGGATCGCCGGCGTCGACATGAGTTCGTCCGAACCCGTCGACCGCGCGCTCGAGACCTACGGCCGACGGCTCGAGCAGCTCGAGGACCTGCTGGCGTAGGCCGCTTTCGACGCTACCGCTCGTTTCGAAGATCGAGCCGGAGGTACGCGACTCCGATCGCGACCAGTACCGCCCCGAAGCCGACGGCGAGTACCTCGCCCGCGAGGAGTCCGTAGCCGACCAGCGCGATCCCGGCGACTCCGTGCGAGGCAACGATCAGCGGTCGCCGACGTTCCCGATTCACGCTTCGACCCAGACGGCCCGACCCGTTATATCGTTCGTCCTCGAGATCCGACGAGCTGGCGCGAGCGGGTGTCCGTTCGCCGTCGTCGAAACCACCGAAAGAGCGATACGATCACCGGGAGATGCTACGGGCGAATGCGAGAGACCATCGTCGATCGCCTCCGGCAACCGGAGTACACCGGCGAGAACCGGTGTACGCCGTGTACGGTACTCAACCTCGCTATCGCGGGCGCGATCGGGACGGCCGTCGCACGCAGGTCGAGAATCGCGGCTGCCGCCGTCGTCGGAGCGTCGACCGCCGCGATCTATCTCCGGGGATATCTCGTTCCTGGGACGCCCGAACTGACCAAGCGGTACCTGCCGGAGCGGGTACTCCGGCTGTTCGGCAAGACGCCGGAGCCCGAGATCCGCGGCGGGCTCGTCGCGGGAGAATCTCGAGCCGATGAGACGGGTGCAGAGCTGGGAACCGGCGCCACCGAGACCGACAGCGACGCCGACAGGCCGGACGCTGATTCCGACGCCGCTTCCACGGCCACCGATACCGTGGACGCGTCCGACCGTCCGCAACCCCCCGAACCCGAGACCTACTTCCTCGAGGAGGGGATCGTCGAACCCTGCGAGGAGATCGACGACCTCTGTCTGACCGACCCCTTCGAGAGCGCCTGGAGCGAGGAGCTCGATCGGATCGACGCCGACGCGCTCGAGGGGACCGATGCCGCGGGAGCCCTCGGATTCGACGCCGAGGAGGGTGCGTTCGAGATCACCGGCCACGGCGGCGACGCGCGAACGCTCCGGCGGGACGGGAGGCTGCTCGGCAAGTGGCCCTCGAGGGCCGCCCTCGTCGCCGACGTCACCGCCGCTCGCGTTCTCGAGTCGTGGGACAGTGACTGGACGGACTACGACCCGCGGGCGAGGGGCGAACTGCTCAACAGTCTGCGGCTGTTCCTCGAGACCTGCCCGACGGCCGGGGGCGAGGTCGTCATGGGCGAGGAAACCGTCGAGTCCTGCTGTCGCTCCCACGACGTCATCGCGATCACCTGCGCCGAAACCGACGAGCGGCTGTTCGAGTACCCCGTCTCCGAACTCGAGCTCGAGTAACGGGGTGTTGATTCGAGCGCGGATACCGTCGTGTCCGCCCTCGGGCGACGGAATCCGCCGCACAATCCCACCGCGACCCAAAGGCACATTTATCGTCGAAAACTAATCGACCTATAACAGATGTCTCGAAGCCCGTCTATCCCCGACCGACCACACCGCGAGATCGACCCCGATCTCCCCGACGACGAGCGGCTCGATGCGCTTCGCGACCACTTCGAGGATCTCGTCGACATCAACGAGCAGCTCACGGAGCAACTCGACGATGCCGAGGGCCGCAGACAGCGCCTCCAGGAGAAGGCAAACCGGGTCGAACGCGAGAACGAGACGCTGAAGAGTTCGTCGCTATACATCGCGACCGTCGAGGACGTGATCGACGAGGAGGTCATCGTCAAACAGCACGGCAACAACCAGGAGGTCCTGACCGACGTCTCCCCGCGGCTGCTCGAGCGCGTCGAGGCCGGCGACCGCGTCGCCGTCAACGACTCCTTCGGGATCCAGACGATCCTCGAGGCCGAGACCGACGCCCGCGCCCAGGCGATGGAGATCACCGAACGACCGGAGGTCGACTACACCGACATCGGCGGGATCGACGAGCAGGTCCAGGAGGTCCGCGAGGCCGTCGAGCAGCCCCTGACGAACCCCGAGCTGTTCGAGGAGGTCGGCATCGACCCGCCAAGCGGCGTGCTCCTGCACGGTCCGCCCGGCACCGGGAAGACGATGCTCGCGAAGGCCGTCGCCCACGAGACCGACGCCACGTTCATCAAGATGGCCGGCTCGGAACTGGTTCGCAAGTTCATCGGCGAGGGCTCCCGGCTCGTTCGTGACCTCTTCGAGATGGCCCGCGAACGCGAGCCGGCTATCATCTTCATCGACGAGATCGACGCCGTCGCCACCACCCGAACCGAGTCCAAGACATCGGGCGACGCCGAGGTCCAGCGGACGATGATGCAACTGCTCTCCGAGATGGACGGCTTCGAGGCTCGCGGCGAGATCCGTATCATCGCCGCGACCAACCGCTTCGATATGCTCGACCGCGCGATCCTCCGTCCCGGTCGATTCGACCGGCTCATCGAAGTCCCCGAACCCAGCCAGGAGGGTCGCGAGCAGATCCTCGCGATCCACACCCGCGGCATGAACGTCGACGACGAGGTCGACTTCGCCGCGCTGGCCGAGGAGACCGACGGCTACTCCGGCGCCGAGATCGAGAGTCTCGCGACCGAGGCCGGCATGTTCGCGATCCGGAACGAGCGCGAGGAGGTCCGCCAGCAGGACTTCCTCGACGCCTTAGAGAAGATCGAGGAGGACGACTCGAGCGACGTGATCTCGTCGGCGGGCTACTTCTACCAGTAGCGATCCCTCTCGTTTTCTGTTCGTGTCGTTCACCGATACCGGATCGAGTCGTCGGACCCGCTCAGGTCGAGCGCCCAGCTCGGGTGTCGAGTCATGTGAAACACCGCTTTTGCGAACGCGAACGCGAAAATCGCGAGGCCGCCACAGGCCATCAGCACTGCGAGGGCGGTTCCGAAACTCCCCCCGGAGCCGGCGGCCGGGGCTGCGACGTGTGCGACGCCGACGTAGAGTCCCGCCAGAAGCGCGAGTCCGGAGACAGCGTATGCCAGGTATCCGACGGCGAGCCCGAAGAGACTACTCAGGCGAGACCGGCTCACACCTCAACTGTACGACCTCTCGCACAAGTGTCTTCTGTGCGCGCGGATCGCAACGCCTTACGCCGCGCGACCCCTACCCCAGCCATGAGCATGATCCGAGTCGTCTGGGGTACCGGTTCGGGACCCACGAAGATGGCCTCCTACGACGCCGCACTCGCTAGCGCCGGCGTCGAGAACTACAACCTCGTCTCGGTGTCCTCGGTGATCCCCGCCGATACCGATGTCGAAGCCGTCGGCACCGCGCCCAACCTCGGTCCTGCGGGCGAGCGCCTGACGATCGTCGAGGCTCGAGCGACTACCGCCGGGCCGGGTCGGGCGAGTGCCGCACTCGCGTGGAACCAGTCCGTCGACGGCGGGCCGGGGCTGTTCTACGAGACCGCCGGCGAGATGGATCGCGACGACGTCGAACGCCGCGTCCGTGAGGGGCTCGAGGCAGGCCAGGAGCTGCGCGACTGGCCCTTCGACGAACCGAGCGTCGTCGTCGAGAGCAGCCGAGCCGACGCCGGGACGTACACGACGGCACTAGCGCTCGCGGTCTACGGCGAGAGCGAGCCGATCTGCTGAGCTGCCCGAAGGCGAACGCTTTTCACCTGTGGCCCCTATACACAGGATACAACTTCTCATGAACGGAAATACGCCGTATGCGGGGCTGCCGGGCGAGACCGGTGCTGGTCAGCGTGCCGCGGCGGACGTTCCGGAGCTCTCGAGCACCCAGCGGCGGACGCTCAGCCGCGACGTGTCGCGGATCGCCGCCCGAACCCGCGAGTTCCTGCCAAACGAGTACATCGTCGACGCCGACGTCGCCAGCGGCCAGGCCGGCTTTCAGGTGACCGTCGCCGTCCAGCCGCCGATCGGCCATCCCGTCAGCGCCGGCTTCCAGCCCGACCTCGAGGAGCCGACCGAGGAACTCATCTCGGCCGACGAACGCGACGAGGTCGCCCGCGGACTGGCCGCGAGCGCGGCGCTGCAGGTCAAGCAGGCGGTCAGCAACAACGTAACGCCGACGGCGAAGTAGTTTCGGGAACCCCTTCTAGTACAGCAGCTGTTCGAGCTGGTGGCGTCGTCGCTCGAGGTCGACCGCCGGCTCGAGGGTCGGATCCGCGACGAGTCGATCGATCGCCAGCAACGGGTCCGTGCCGGCACGTTCGACGTCCTCGAGCAGCGACTCGATCGCGGATCGGTTGGTCGCCAGCGAGGACGACAGATCGATCGCGAGGAGGAGCGGAATCGCTCGCTCCGGGCGAGTCGGGAGGGCGTCGCTGATCCGGGAGAAGTCGGGCTCGTCGTCGGGTTCGATAACCGAATCGGCAGTACCTTCGATCGGATCGACCGTGAGACACTGCGTACAGACGTCGATCACCGCGGCGTTCGACGGCGCGTAGTCGCGATACTCGGCAGAAAGGGAGAGTGCGATCGTCGCGTCGGAGCCACACGCCGAACAGGCCATATAGCTCAGTCGCCGCCGGGGACGCTGCCGGCAGTCGACTGGCCCATCTCCTCGGACTCGGTACCTGCGGTGTCGCCGGTCGCGGCCTCCCTGGTTTCCTCGACGTCGTCTTTGGCCTGCTGTGCCTCCTTTTCCTCCTGCTCTTTCTTGTCCTTGATCTTCTTCAGGCGGAAGGTCTCCTCGCGTTCTTTCTCCTCGAGTTTCTGCTCAATGTACTCCTGGCCCTCGTAGAGGTCGGGGAGGATCGTAAACTCGAGGGCGTTGACGCGCCGCTTGGTGGTCTCGATCTCGCGGAGCATCTTCTTCATCGCCGTCTCGACTTCGGCGGCGAGGATGATGCTCTCCAGCAGGTCCTCGTAGGCCTCGGCGGCCTCGTCGATGCGCGCGGAGGTGCCCATGATCCCGTAGCCGCGCTGATCCAGACTCTTGGAGACGCGCGAGGACTCGATCTGTGGGACGACGACGCCCATGATGTTTTTCGACTCGGTGGTGATCTCGGGGTGTTCCTGCAGGGCCGCGGCGGCGCCCCGAACCGCGACGTCGCCCTCCATCGCCCGGGCCATGTTGATCTTCTTCTGGGCGTCCTCGTAGTCGTCGGCGAGGTCGCCGCGGACGTCCTGGGCCTTGTCCAGGATGTCCATGAACTCCATGATCAGCCCGTCCCGCTTCTTCTCCAGGGTCCCGTGCCCGCGCTCGGAGAGCTCGATCCGGTCTTCGATCTCCATCAGGTTCTTGCGGGTCGGTTTGACGTCCTTGGCCATCTTGTGGAGGATTTGCGCTCCCAGTCGGATAACTGTTTACAGTTTTGCCGGCTCGAGCGATCGGCTTCTCGCGGCCGCACTCGCGACGTGACCGGGCACGTCAGTCCTCAAGTTCGAGATCGGCGACCACCGGCAGGTGATCCGACCGGGGCGTCGTCTCGTTCGGGGAGAGCGTTCGATACTGCCTTACGTCAACGGTCGACGGAACGAACACGTAGTCGATCCGGTCACCGATGCCGTCGTCGAACCCGCGGAACGTTCCGGCGGGACCCGACCGCTCGCTCGCGACTCGACGGGCATCCACGAGCGGGCCCATCGTCAGCGTCCGGTGGGGTGCCGATCCGACCGTGCAGTTCGCGTCCCCGGTCACGACCGGCACGTCCCCCTCCTCGAGGCGGTCCGTTGCCCGCCGACGTAGCAGTCGTGCGGACTCGAGGCGTGCCCGCTCGCCGCGGTGGTCGAGGTGGACGCTACAGAACCAGACGGTCTCATCGTGCTCCCGGTCCCGCAGGCGAACCCACGTGGCGACCCGGGGCAGGGACGCGTCCCATCCGACGCTCGGTTCGGCCGGCGTTTCCGAGAGCCAGAACGCACCCGTCTCAAGGCACTCGAACCGCAACGGTCGCCACGCGACCGGAACGAACTCCCCCTCGCGCTCGCCGTCCCGGCGGCCGACGCCGTGCCAGTCGTACGCCTCGAGGCCGGCCCGCAGGTCGTCGTACTGGTGGGCGAGTGCCTCCTGACAGCCCAGCAGATCCGGACCGATCCGGTCGAGCGTCTCGAGAACTCGCGAGCGACGCTCGTCCCACGGGTACTCGTCCGCCGGGTCGTCGTATCGGACATTGAACGTAGACGCCCGAACGGGTGCCATACGTTCGATGCCGACGACCAGTCGGGTAACGATTGCGGAGTCGCAGGTCGTGCTCCCGAACTACCAGTTGTGGCAGGAGAATTCGGACGGAACCCGGGGTCAGTCGGGAAAACGGTCCCCGCACAACCCGAAACCGTCGGTAGCGGTCGGATCCGCTATCCTTGGCCGACCATCCCCTCCTCGTCGTCCCACTCCTGCTCGCGGAGTTCGTACTTCTGGACCTTCCCCGTCGCGGTCGTCGGCAGCTCTTCGACGAACTCGATCCGCTGGACGGTCTTGTAGTTCGCGAGGTGCTCCCGGGTGAACGCGACGAGGTCGTCCTCGCTGACGCCCGGCTCGTCTGGGTCGCCGCTCTCCGGCACGACGAACGCCTTCGGCGTCTCGCCCCACTGTTCGCTCGGCGACGGGATGACAGCAGCGTCGGAGACCTCCGGGTGGTCGAACAGCGTGTCCTCGAGCTCGATACTCGAGATGTTCTCCCCGCCGGAGATGATGATGTCCTTCTTGCGATCCTGGATCGCGATCATCCCGTTCTCGTCGATCGTCGCGAGATCGCCGGTGTGGTAGTAGCCCTCCACGCGGTCGGAGAAGGCCTCCTCGGTCTCCTCGGGCTTGTTCCAGTACTTCTCCATGACCTGGTTGCCCTGGACGACGACCTCGCCGAGCGTCTCGCCGTCCCGGGGAACGTCCTCGCCGTCCTCGCCGACGACCCGAACCTCGGTGCCCATGAAGCCAAGTCCCTGGCGTTTCTTGACCGCGAACCGGCTGTCGCTGTCGTCGTCGAAGTGGCGCCGGGCGTCCGAGGTCGTGATCAGCGGCCCGGTTTCGGTGGCGCCGTAGACGTGTTTCAGGTACCAGCCGAACTCGTCCTCGACGGTCCGCAGCGTCGCCTCCGGCGGCGCCGATCCCGCGGTCGCGATCCGGACGTCGTTCGCGCCCGTCGTCTCGACTGCGTTGTCACCGTAGTAGTCGATCAGCATGTTCAACACCGTCGGTGCTCCACAGAGGTAGGAGACGTCCTCCTCGCGGATCGTCTCGAAGAGCCACTCGGCGTCGACCCCGCGGGTACAGACGTGTTTCGCGCCCATCCCCGTGACGGCGTAGATGTGCCCCCAGCCGTTGACGTGGAACATCGGCAGCGTCCAGAGGTAGGTGTCGTCGTCGGTGAGGTTCTGGTGGACCGCGACCAGGTAGGCGTGGATCGTCTCGCCGCGGTGGGTCCGACAGACGCCCTTCGGGTCGCCGGTCGTCCCCGAGGTGTAGTTGATCGTGATGATCTCGTCCTCGTGCATCTCGGGACGGTCGTACTCGGGCGAAGCGTCCTCGAGGACCTGCTCGAAGTCCTCCCAGTCACCGTCGGACGAGTCCGACGAGGATCGCCCGCCTTCGGCGGCCTCACCCCCTTCAACGGCGTCGACGTCGTTCGTGATGAACGTCTCCGTCGGTACCTCGTCGCGGATCTCCTCGATTCGGTCGGCGTACTCGTAGTCGGCGTAGACGGCGTCGACGCCGGCGTCCTCGAGGATGTACGCGAAATCGTCGGGCGTGAGCCGGTAGTTCAACGGCGTGTGGACCGCGCCGGCCTGCATCGAGCCGTAGGCCGCCGCGAGGTGGTAGTGGGTGTTCGGGTCGAGCACCGCGACGCGATCGCCCTTCTCGATACCACGCTCCTGCAGCGCCGCGGCGAACCGATCGGCACGCTCGCCGAGTTCGTCGTAGGTGAACCGCTCACCGTCCGTCCCGACGACGGCTTCCGTCTCGCCATAGTGCGTTCGTGCCCGGTCGAGAAACTCCGTGACGAGCAGTGGCTTCTGCATAGACCAACCTCAAGCAACGATCGTTATGATCGTTTTGCTTCCAACGATCGAGACACTCATCTCCGAACAATCGGTGCTATCGCTGCGTCTGACGTCCGTCGAAAAATCGAAACTACAGCTGCAACCGCGTTCGCAGTCTTTCGCCGCGTTAGGCTTCGACTTCGGCGGTCTCGGCTTCATCTTCACGGTAGTACTTCTCGATGAGCTCCTCGTCGATCCGGTTGAGGGCCTCCTTGGGCAGCATCGACAGCAGGTCCCAGCCGAGATCGAGCGTCTCCTCGATCGAACGGTTGGTGTCGTACCCCTGCTGGATGAACTCCGTCTCGAAGCGATCGGCGAAGTCGAGGAACTTGTTGTCACGCTCGCTGAGTGCCTCGCGACCGACGATGTTCACGAGGTCACGCAGGTCCTCACCCTCCGCGTAGGCGGCGTACATCTGGTCGGAGACGTCGCCGTGGTCCTCGCGGGTCAGCCCCTCGCCGATCCCGTCGTCCATCAGCCGCGAGAGGCTTGGGAGAACGTTCACCGGCGGTTCGATCCCCTGACTGTTCAGGTCCCGGTCCATCACGATCTGTCCCTCGGTGATGTAACCGGTGAGGTCGGGGATCGGGTGGGTGTCGTCGTCGCCGGGCATCGTCAGGATCGGAATCTGCGTCACCGAGCCCTCATTGCCCTCGATCCGGCCCGCGCGCTCGTAGAGCTGGGCCAGGTCGGTGTACATGTACCCGGGGTAGCCACGCCGGCCCGGAACCTCCTCGCGGGCCGCACCGATCTCGCGCAGCGCCTCGCAGTAGTTGGTGATGTCGGTCAGGATGACCAGCACGTGGTATCCCTTCTCGAAGGCGAGGTACTCGGCCGTGGTGAGTACGAGCCGCGGCGTGACCTGGCGTTCGACCGCCGGGTCGTCCGCGAGGTTCATGAAGACGACCGAGCGCTCGAGTGCGCCCGTGCGCTCGAAGTCCTGCATGAACTCGTTTGCCTCCTCCTGGGTGATCCCCATCGCGCCGAAGATGACCGCGAACTCCGACCCTTCCTCGTCGTCACCCTCCTCTTCGGGCACCGACGCCTGGCGGGCGATCTGGAGTGCGAGTTCGTTGTGGGGCAGCCCTGACCCGGAGAAGATCGGCAGCTTCTGGCCCCGGACCAGCGTGTTCATACCGTCGATGGCGGAGACGCCGGTCTGGATGAACTCCTCGGGGTACTCCCGGGAGTAGGGGTTGATCGCTTCGCCGACGATGTCGACGCGATCGTCGGGGACGATCTCCGGGCCGCCGTCGATCGGGTTCCCGGAGCCGTCGAGCACCCGGCCGAGCAGGTCCTCGGTGACGGGCATCTTCATGGTCTCGCCCAGGAACCGGACCGAGGCGTTGCGGTCGATACCGCCCGTTCCCTCGAACACCTGGATCGAAACGAGCCCCTCGCTCGACTCCAGGACCTGTCCGCGCAGGGTCTCGCCCTGCGGCGTCTCGATCTCGACCATCTCGTCGTATCCGACGGGTTCGTCGACCTCGGCGAACACCAGCGGACCGCTGATTTCCGTGATTGTCTGGTACTCTTTCATGTTAGTACAGTGCTCTGATCTGCTCTTTGAGGTCCGATTCGAGCTCGTCGATGAACTCGTTCCAGTCGTCGGCGACGCCCATTCGGTTGAGCTGGGGTGCGGCGTCGACGTCCTGGATCTCCTCGACGGGAACGCCGGCCTCGAGGGCGTCGAACGCCTCGTCGTTGAACGTCTTGATCGCGCCGAGCATGCGGTAGGTCTTCTCCGGTTCGCAGTAGGTGTCGACGTCGTGGAACGCGTTCTGCTGGAGCCAGGCCTCGCGCAGGTAGCGAGCGACCTCGAGGGTCAGCTGCTGGTCCTCCGGCAGCGCGTCCTTGCCGACGAGCTGAACGATCTCCTGGAGTTCGCCCTCCTCGTCGAGGACGTCGACGCCCCACTGGCGCCGTTCGGGCCAGTCCTCGGCGACGTTCTCCCGGAACCACGGGTCGAGCTGCTGGCGGTACAGCGAGTACGACTCGTTCCAGTTGATCGACGGGAAGTGGCGTCGTTCGGCGAGGTCGGCGTCGAGCGCCCAGAACGTCTTGACGATACGCAGCGTGTTCTGGGTAACCGGCTCCGAGAAGTCCCCGCCGGGCGGGGAGACGGCGCCGATGACCGAGATCGATCCCTCCTCGCCGTTGATCAGCTGGAACTTGCCGGCGCGCTCGTAGAACTCCGAGAGCCGCGCGGCGAGGTAGGCGGGGTAGCCCTCCTCGCCGGGCATCTCCTCGAGCCGGCTCGAGATCTCACGCATGGCCTCGGCCCACCGGGAGGTGGAGTCGGCCATCAGCGCGACGTCGTACCCCATGTCGCGGAAGTACTCCGCGATGGTGATCCCCGTGTAGATACAGGACTCGCGGGCCGCGACCGGCATGTTGGACGTGTTCGCGATGAGACACGTCCGGGACATGAGCGGCTTGCCCGTCTTCGGGTCCTCGAGTTCGGGGAAGTCCTCGATGACTTCCGTCATCTCGTTGCCGCGCTCGCCACAGCCGACGTAGACGACGATGTCGGCATCGGCCCACTTCGCGAGCTGGTGCTGGGTGACGGTCTTCCCGGAACCGAAGGGACCGGGAATCGCCGCGGTCCCGCCCTTCGCGATCGGGAACAGGCCGTCGAGGATTCGCTGGCCGGAGACCAGCGGTTCCGTCGGCGTCTCCTTCTCGTCGGAGGGGCGGGCCCGGCGGACGGGCCACTCCTGGTGCATGGTGATCTCCTCGCCGGAGTCGAGTTCGGCGATCACTTCGTCGACGGTGAACTCGCCGGTCTCGATCGAGGTGATCTCGCCGCCCTCGTAGTTCGGCGGTACCATCACCTTGTGGGTGATACTCGCCGTCTCGGGAACCTTCCCGATGACGTCACCGGGTTCGACGATCTCGCCCTCGGCGACGGATGCGGTGAACTCCCACTCGCGCTCGAAGTCGATGCCGGGTGCGTCGACCCCGCGGTCGAGGAACGCCGAGCCCATCTTCTCCTCGAGCTCGTCGAGGGGACGCTGGACGCCGTCGTAGATGGCGTTGAGCATCCCGGGTCCGAGGTCGACGCTGAGCGGTTCGCCCGTGTTCTCGACGGGTTCGCCCGGGCCGACGCCGGAGGTTTCCTCGTAAACCTGAATCGTGGTCAGGTTCCCTTCGATCTCGATGACCTCGCCCATCAGTCCTTCGTCGCCGACGTAGACGACGTCGTTCATCCGGGCGTCGAGGTCCGTGGCGGTCACGACGGGACCGCTCACGCTTTCGATTACACCGTCTTCGTCGACGGATTCGATGTCTTCTGCCTGGCTCATAGTTTACTCTTGATCGTCCTCTTCCATCAGGTCGATACCGATCGCGCGCTTGATCTGGTCGCGCAGTCCGCCGCCGCCGGTTCCGCTCCCGATCGTGACGACGACCGGTTCGACGCTCGTTTCGACGTCCTGACGAACGCCCCGCGAGAGGTACTCGAGGTCGTCGTCGTGCATGACGACGATCCCGACTCCCTCGTCCTCGAGGGCGGCCGTCGCGGCGTCGTCGAGCGATTCTTCCTTCTCGTCCTCGGGGACGTTCTCGAAGCGGCGAACGCCCGCGAGTCGGAACCCGGTGGTGAACTCCGGACTGCCGACGACTGCGATTTCCTGGCTCATTGGATCACCAGTTCCTCCTCGATCTCGCTTTCTGAAAGTCCGACCTCGCGACCGCGTGCGATCGCACGGATGTTCTCGACCTCGCGTTCCTTCGCGAGGATGTACGACAGGACGGCCGACACGGAGGTCGGGTGGATACTCGAGAGCATGTCGGCGTACTCGAGCAGTGCAGCATCTATTGCGTGCTCGAACTGGATAAGGCTATCAGCATCGCGCAACCGTGACAGCGCCTCCGAGAGCCGGTTGCCGTAGCGTTTGCTGTCGGCGATGTGGTCGACGAGTTCGTCGGGGTTGGCGACGAGCTGGTTGAGCTCGGACTCGTCGAACAGCACACCGCCCTCGATGTAGTAGCTGGCCGGATCCAGGTCCGCGCCACTGCGGGCGAGTCGCAGGGCGTTTCGGGCGTTTCTGAAGTCGATTTCGGCCTGGAGGAACTCGACGTATTTGGCCTCCGGCCCTTCCTGTGGGCGGCCGAGGTTGTCGAGCAGGTGTACGTAGAACTCCCGATCGAGGGCATTCTCGAGGGGGACGAGCGTGTTCGTCTCTTCGAACTCCTCGCGGGCGTCCCCGAGCGGCTCGGCGTAGGTCGTCCCGTCGAGCAGTTCGACGACGTCTTCGATCGTCTCGACCTCGAGCAGGCGGTCGAGCGTCGCATCGTCGAGCTCGCCGGCACGAATCAGGTCCGTCTGGAACTCTTCGGCAGGTGTGCCCGTGTAGATCCCACGGATGATCGTCTTGATGTTCCAGACGTCGAACTTTCGGAGGTACCGGGCAATGAGATCGTACAGCCGACCCTCGGACCACTCGAGCAGGTCTCCGAAGTGTTTCGCGAGGTTGCGGTTGAGGGCGTGTTCGATCAGGTCGACACCCGAAAACCGCGCACCGAGTTCGTTGATTTCGCGTTCGTACTCCGACTCCTCCATAAAGCGCGCGATCCCGCTTGGCCCCATACGCACGAGTTTGCGGTAATCCTCGTCCGTAAACAGCGCTGCTTTTCGTGCGCGGACGCGAGCGCTGACGTACTCCGTGTTCGAGGCGCCTGAGCTCATTGCTCGAAGAGCCGGTTGCTGATCTCCTGAAGGTTGTCCTCCCAGACGTCCTCGAGCACCGAGTCGAAGGTGTTGTTGACCCGAACGCGGGACTGATCGCTTTCGACGACGACGCCGCCGAGACAGTCGTATTCGCCGGCGTACTCGTAGCCGTCGTACTCCTCGAGAACCGACTCGATCAGCTCCTCGTCGTCGGCACGACCGTAGACGCGGACGGTGTCTGCGTTCTCGAACTCGACGCTGGATGTCTCGACGAGCGCCCGCGTAAGTTCTTCGCGGGTCTCGCCTTCGAGGTCGGCGAGTTCGGACTCGACGTGTTCGCGGACGTCACTGAGGACGTCGCGTCTGGCCTCCAGGCGTTTCTGTTTCGCCTCCAGTTTGGCACTGGAGAGTCGCTGTTCACGCAGTTGCTCGATCTCGCGCTCGACATCTCCTTCGGCCTCTTCGAGGATTTCGTCGGCATCATCCTCGGCTTCCGAGATGATCTTCTCGGCGCGAGATTCGCCCTCTTCGCGGAGTTCCTCCGCACGCGCGTGGGCCTCTTCTCTGATATCCTCGACGACTGTGTCCAAACTCATTGGTGGGAGAAGGGGGGTATGCTTAGATAACGAAGACGACGACGAGCGCGAAGATAACGAGCGTCTCCGGCAGGACTGTCATAATCAGGCCCGGCACGAAGAGGTCGTCGTCTTCCGCGATTGCGCCGACTGCAGCGGCCCCGATACCACGCTCGGCGTATCCGGCTGCGAGCGCCGACAGACCGACGGCGAGGGCGGCTGCACCCGAATCGGTCAGGAACGGCGATTCTTCGGTGGTTCCATTCTGTAGCACGGTCTCGGTCGCGAGTACAAGTTCTTCCATCATGGCTTATATACTTCCTCTGTGGATCGATTGCTCCGAACAAGCGTATCTGTCTCTGCACACCCTATAAAACTCTCGAAACGAATCGACGGAGCCGTGCTGTACCACCGACTCAGGCAGAGACGGTACCTATTACCACGATAAAATTCACCGTCAATCGTTCGTCTCCGAAAGGTATCGATACGAATCGTCTCAGATCAAGAGAAAAAACGACGAGAACGGTCGACAGCAGTGCGCTCAGTCCGCCTGTGGAGCTGGCTGACCGTCGGACTGGCTGTCGTGGCCGAACGGATCGTACTCCTCGCCGCCGCCGTCGTAGAACTTCTGGAAGAACTCCACGTACTCCAGACGAAGCATCTGGATCCCGGCTGCGGTGATCCCCAGCAGGAGGACCACGATGTGGCCGAGGACGAACACCACGACGGCGCCGATCAGTGCCAGCGCCATCACGATGGGGCCGCCGTCGAACCCGATCCAGACGAGCCCTTCGAAGACGACTTCACCGGCCTCGGGAGCCGCCGGCGCGCCGAAGTACGCGAACTCCATGTATCCGGTCTCGTCGGCCGCAGCACCGAAGACCAGGAGGTTCACGACGAACGCCATCCCACCCTTCGCAAGCAGGACGGCGACCATTCGGAGATACGAGAGGACGTGACCGAACGCCCAGGCCGGCGTCTCGAGGAGGCCGGCGACGCCCTCGGCGCTGCCGACCATGACGACACCGACGACCAACATCGCGATCCCCGCAAGGCCGACGACCTCCGGAAGTCCCTCGAACCCGAGTGCGAACTGGTCCGTCTCGTAGAGGACGCTCTCGGTCCCGACGAGGAAGTCGGGTTTCTGGCCCTCCCCGTGGGTGCTGAACAGCCAGAGGAACAGGCCGTTCATCGCGAGGATCCAGGAGAACTTCTCCATGACGGCTGCCTTCAGGCTGTGGCTGAGCTCGTTGATGAAGCCCAGCACCAGGCCGATGTTGAGGTGGATGACCCCGAACACGACGCTCATGACGATCCACAGCATCGCCCAGCTCTCGGGATGTTGGAGGCCCTTGGTGAGCACGCCGGCAAGCGGCAGGTGTATGCCGACATCGCTCATGTAGACGCCAAAGAAGTCGTCGTACAGGTAACCGAAGAGTATCGTGAACACACCGGCCCAGATGGCGATGGTTCCGATCGCCTTGCCGGCATCGGAGTCGAAGATCTTCCAGGCTCCCCAGCCCATCAGCATGTAGAGGATCCCGTAGCCGATGTCACCAATCATGAAGCCGAAGGCGAACGGGTAGGTCAGGAAGATGAAAAACGTCGGATCCAGCTCGCTGTACTTGGGCTGGCTGACCATCTTCACGAGCAGCTCGAACGGCTTTGCCGGCGTGATGTTGTCGAGCCTGACCGGCGGCTCGTTGTCCATCGTTACGGCACGGTTGCCGTGGCCGCCGCCATCGGCGCGTGTAGGCTGTCCGCCGTCGGTTGCTGCCTTCTGTTTGGGCGAGGACGTTTCGTCGGAGTCCGCGTCGGCGTCGGCTTCCGTCTCCGTGTCGTCGGTGTGCTCGACGGCACCGTGTTCGTGCTCGTCGTACTCGGCCCGCTCGAGTTCCTCGATTTCGACGCTTTCGCCGACCGTATCGCGCAGCGCGGCAACGAGTTCCTCGTACTGCTCGGTGGGAATCCAGCCCTCGGCGATGAACGCCCGGTCACTCGTCGCAAACTGCAGGGGCGCTTCCGCACGCTGGACCTCGACGGTCAGCTCCGCCTCGAGCGCCAGCAGGAACCCCCCCTGGTTGGCCTTGATCTGTTCGAGCTCCGCATCGATCTCGTCGGTGCGAGATTGTAGCTCCTGTTTTTCTTCCTCGAGTTCGGCGACGTACGCTCCCGGCGTCCGGTCGGTCTCGGGGATCTCGTGGCGCGTAAACTCGACGCCGACGAGCGCGTCGTCGATCAGGCCGTCGTCGGCATCGACGCCCTCGGCGGGTGCAGCGACGATGGCGACGACGTCACCGCCAGTAAACGTCTCGAACGCCCGAATTTCGTCGGCCATCTCGAGGGCGGCTTCGATCTCGTCGGCAGGTCCTTCGCCGACGACGACGTCGACCGTCTCGTAGCCCGAGAGCAGATCGAGATCCACTTCGAGTTCCGCGAAGGGTTCGACGCGGTCGAGTCGTTCCTCGACCTGCCGGAGCTCTTCGCGGATCTCGCTGCGATCGTCGTCGAGTTCGTTGACCCGTGTCCGCGTCTCCTCGAGTCGCTGTTCCCAGCCGTCGTCGACCGAACCCACGGTCGTCTCGTCGGCCGATAGGTCGAGGGTGCTCTCCAGGGCGCGAACGGTAACCAGCTTCTCGGAGGCGTCGTCGGCCCCCTCGATCGGCGTCCCGTTGTCAAACCCCTTCCACGAGCCGTCGTAGTCCGAGAGATGAACCAGATTCAGGTTGTGAATCGTCTCGATGACCGTGGGCATGACGCCCTTCGAACCGGCCACCGAGACCTTGCTCATCCGCTCAGGTCTGAACATGAACGTCCTCCTGGAACAGTTCGACGACGTAGTCGGTCACTTCGTCGACCCGGCTCTGGGCACGCTCGGCGAGCGCCTCGCGCTCCTGTTCGCCCTCACGAAGGACGCGCTCACACTCCTCGTCGATCTCGGCGCGCGCCTCCTCGAGGCGGCGCTCCTTGATATCCCGCGCTTCCTGTTCCGCTTCCGTGCGAATCTCCTCGGCACGTTTCCGGGCCTCGGCTATCCGCTCGTCGCGGTCGTCTTCTGCCTGTGCGACGATCTCGTCGGCCTCCTCTTCCGCCGACTTGATTCGTTCGAGAACCTGTGGCCTCGGCATATTCTAAGCAAACGAACGTTTGCGGCAACGCGTATATGGTAGTTGCGAAAGTATCGCGTTCGATCGCGACGCAGATCGGTGGTAGTCAGCGATTGTCCCGCGCCGAATCAACCGGGAACAGCAGACATATTGCCGTCGGATCAAAACCCCTCTCCAATGGGAGTCCTCGAGAACAAGGCCCGAGCTCGGCTGTTCTATAAGTACCTCTCGAAGGTGTACGACCGCATCAATCCGTTTATCTGGAACGAGCAGATGCGCAGCGAGGCCCTCGAGTTGCTCGAGTTCGAGCCCGGAGCCACAGTGCTCGACGTCGGCTGTGGCACTGGTTTCGCCACGGAGGGACTGCTCGAGCACGTCGATGCGGTGTACGCGGTCGACCAGAGCGAACACCAGCTCGAGCAGGCCTACGCGAAGTTTGGCAAGCGAGCGCCGCCGGTTCACTTCCACCGGGGCGACGCCGAGCGACTCCCGTTCGCGACCGACACCTTCGACGTCGTCTGGTCGTCGGGCTCGATCGAGTACTGGCCGAACCCGATACTGGCGCTCCGTGAGTTCCGCCGCGTGCTCAAACCCGGCGGCCAGGTGCTGGTCGTCGGGCCGAACTACCCCGAAAACCCGATCGCACAGCGTCTCGCCGACGCCATGATGCTGTTTTACGACGAGTACGAGGCCGATCGGATGTTCAAGGCAGCCGGCTTCGAGGACGTCAGACACGCCTTCATGGGGCCGGAGTACGAGCCCGAGGTCGCGATTACGACCGTCGCCCGCGCCCCCGAGTAGTCAGTCAGCCGTCGTCTCGAGCGCGGCGACCTGCTGGCCGTCGACGGCGATGGTCACGGAAACCGTGTCACCGGAGCTGATCGTCGGCGTGTTGGTTCCCGCGACGGAGAGCGTCGAGCGTTCACCGGCGCTCCAGGTCGAACCGCTCGCCGAATTGAATGGACCGCTCGGTGCCTGGTCGAAGCCCGTAGCACCGGTGAAGGGAACCGGTGGCTGCTCGGAGAGCTGCTCACCGTTTACTGCGACCGTCAGCGCGAGCTCCTCGACGTCGATCGGATCGCCAGCGACGTGTTCGACCGTGATCGTCCCCTTGCTCCCGTCGGCCGCGAGGTCGAACGCGACCGGGTTCTTGGGGGATGTCGGACTCAGCCCGCCGGCACCGACCGCGACGACCGCCGCCAGTGCCACGGTAACGCCGATCAGGAGCACTACGCCGATCACGGGGCTGACCCCGCGGTCGTCGGATCGGTGGGCTCGGAGCGTCGGTCCCAGTATCACGGCGCTCTCTGGCCTCGTCTCCCTATATAAAGAGTCGGTTACGGCCGCTACTCGCCGTCGCTCGGCGCGTCGCTACTCGAGACGGTTCCCTCGATGCTGCCGTCGTCGGTCTCCGCTCGCAGGTCGTACTCGCCGTCGGGCGGGAGGAGCCACAGCGAGCCGTCCGAACCCGTCTCGCCGATTTCTTCGCCGTCGACCGAAACCGTGGCGGGCTCCGGCTCGTCGGTTTCGGCGTCCGTCACGACGACTTCGGCCGGTCCGTTCGCCGCGGTTTCGTTGATCGAGAGCACGAGCCCGTCGTCGTTCCACTGGCTGTTGTTGATCGTCGGCAGCTGCCGATAGTCGAGGGTCTGGACTTCCCGGTAGGCCGCGCCCGTCCCGCCGTCGAGATACGTGGTTAGCTGCCCCTGGTCGTGGATCGCCTGAATCCGGTACAGCTGTCCCGTCCTGCTCTCGACGGCGTCCGAGGAGTGGCTCTCGTGGTCGGCTCCGAACACCCACGGATACAGCTCCTGGGCCGTTCCGTGCGCGTCGGTGATGTCGTCGAACTGGTTCGGCTGCGTCGTGTTCCGGCTGTCGAACCGCGTCGTTTCCCGGACGTAGTTCCCATCCAGCAACGAGAGGGTGTAGCCGGTCTCGGCGGTCCGAACGGCCAGCGGTTGTCCGCCACCGTCGGACCGACTCGCCGTCTCGAGTTGCGATCGGGTATCGCTGCGGTGCATCTCCAGCTTTCTCGCGTCGTCTCGAGTCGAGAGCGAGTACCCCGGAACCTCGTTCGCGTATCCGACGAGATCGTCGAGCGCACGCTCGACCGTCGCCGACTCGTGGTAGTTCCGCGAGAACGTCTGGAGTAGTTCGGTCGTCGACTGCTCGTCCGCCGCGTGGGCTTGCACCGCCGTTCGCTCGCGGTCCTCGAGTTCGTCGATCCGCTCCTGTAGCCGATCGTACCCCGCCCGGACCCGCTCTTCGCGCTCCTCGTCGGAGGCGTTGTCGAACCCGCTTCGGACGAGCGTTTCCTGTTCGGCGTCGACTCTGAGCTCGTCGTCCGCGGCCATGAGCGACGCGCCGAGACCGCTGCCGTGCTCGACCCGTTCGCTTCGCTGCTCCTCGCCGGGATCGAGTCGGTTCGACGTCCCGTTCGCCTCGACGAACGTCGCTCCCTGGTCGGCCTCGTCCGCCTCGAAGACGATCTCGTCCGTCTCGTTCGGTTCCCCATCGACCGCGGAAACGGCCATTGCGGGCACCGAGAGGACGAGTAGTCCTGCGAGAACGACGGCCATCACACCCTTCATCAATACAGCATAAGAACTCATGATATAAAATACGATCGGCCGACCGTCGTTTCGGGACCGTTCGAGAGGACCGGAAACGCTTCAAGCACCGCTGTGATTTTTTATTCACCCATAGAAAGTGTTTTTTACTCTGAGAGTATTGGTGGTATGTATGCGGGTTTCGATCGTCGCGTCGGTCGTACTGGTGGTGGTACTTGCTGGTTCGGTCCTCGGAGCAGCCGCCACCGGATCGACAGCGACGGCGTCGGAACCAGCGAGCACGCCCTCGGTGCAGGCGACACAGCCCGCGGTCGACGACGGTTCGATGCTCGAGAGCGCGGATCCGGCCCAGGAAATCCGAATCAACGTCACCGAGAGCGGGGACGCGGTCTGGACGATCGAGAGCCGGTTTCTCCTGACCGACGAGAGCGAGGCCGAGGCGTTCCTCGAGTACGCCGAGACGGTTTCGACCGACGAAGACGAGGGCGTCTACGATCGAAGCCTGTTCGAACCCCACGTCGAGACCGCCGCGGACGCGACCGACCGGGAGATGACGATCGAAGACGCCGGCTGGGACGACCCGCAGCTCCGTTCCGCGGACGACGACAGATCGAACGAGTCGGGATCGACGGTCGGCATCCTCTCGTACTCGTTTATCTGGACCGAGTTTGCGGCAGTCGACGGAACGCAGATCCACGTCGGGGACGCGTTCCAGAGCGACGACGGGCCGTGGCTCTCGGCGCTGGCCGAGGAGCAACGTCTCGTGATTCAGGCGCCCTCGGACCACGGCTTTCACGACTACAACCTCTCGGTGAGTCCACAGAATAGCGCGCTCATCGTCGACGGCCCCCACCAGTTCGAAGAGGACGAACTCGAGGCGACCTTTCTCCGCGGAGCCGACGACGGCTCGTCCGGAGGCGCCGATTTCTACCCCGCCAGCGCCGAACTGCTCTTCGGTGGGGCGTTCGTTCTCGCGATCCTGATCGGAACGGGAAGCTACGCTCTGGCGCGGTGGTCCTCGGATTCCGAGTGGTCGCCGGCGCTGTGGGTCTCCGGGCTCCTCCCGTCGAACGCAGGGGAACGAACCGGCGGAGGGTCGCCGCCGACCCGACGGGACGACCCGAGCAGCGCTTCGGAGCGGGACGCCGAACTGGGCACGGTCGATGCCGACGGTTCTCGAGCGTTGACTGGCGGTGTCGAGTCACCCTCTCGAGAATCGTCGGGCCAGACGTTCGCGTACGCCGAGGAATCCGGGGCGGATGAGTCGGATGAGGCAGTCGACCCCGAACTGTTGAGCGACGAGGAGCGGGTCCTCCGGCTGCTCAGGCGAAACGGCGGTCGGATGAAACAGGGCTCGATCGTCTCCGAGACCGGCTGGTCGAACGCCAAGGTCTCCCAGCTGCTCTCACAGATGGCCGACGACGAGGAAATCGAGAAGCTCCGGATCGGCCGCGAGAACCTCATCACGCTGCCGGAAGTCGATCCGACGGAACTCGGCTGACGGTCCGTTTTCGGCTCGAGAGCGCCGTCGGCAGAGTTAGCTTCGTTCGCGATCCCCTGCCGTTCGCACGGCTCGCAGGCCTGCGGTCCGGCACCGGTGGAAACGGTCTCGGCAACCGGAGGGCGTTCGTGGGTTCGACGCACGACGCGGGGTGGAAAACGCATCCGAGTTCTCGTCGGTCCCTTCGGAACCGGACGACCTCGAGTCCGAACGATTTCCGGACGGACAGCCGATCCCCGAGGCGTTCGGTAGAACCGTCCGTTCTCTACGGTCGCTTGCCGTACACCGGCCAACCGCCTGCCCTCCCCCGGGTCGCGTGACTCTCACTATCGCTCGAGTCCCGCTTCCGGCCACAAACTGCGGCTTACGCCAGTGGGGTTCGCTCGACGATCTGCCGCGTGGACCTTTTTCTCGTCGGGTTCGCCCCGCTCACCCTCCTCGAAAAATCTGCACCAAAAAGCCGCTCGTTCGCTGCGCTCACTCGCGGCACTNACCTTTTTCTCGTCGGGTTCGCCCCGCTCACCCTCCTCGAAAAATCTGCACCAAAAAGCCGCTCGTTCGCTGCGCTCACTCGCGGCACTCTATGCCAACGGCGTCCGCTCAACGACCTGCCACGTGCACCTTTTTCTCGTCGGGTTCGCCCCGCTCACCCTCCTCGAAAAATCTGCACCAAAAAGCCGCTCGTTCGCTGCGCTCACTCGCGGCACTCTATGCCAACGGCGTCCGCTCAACGACCTGCCCGTCGTACGTCGGGTACTGCTCGACGATCTCCCCGTCCTCGAGGTCGCCTTCCTCGATCATCTCCTCTAAGAGCCACCAGGCGATCTCGACGTGGTCGGACTTGACAGTGTAGAACTCCTCGGGAACGCCCAGTTCGGCGAATCGCCGGGGATCGGTGTACGTTTTTCCGTAGACGAGCGTGCCGTCGTCGGTGACGTCGTCGAACTCCCGCCGGACGTTGCGGGCGGCCCGCTTCAGTCGGCGGCGGTGCTGGGCCGCGTCCTTGAACACGGACGTACAGAAGTAGACCCGTTCGTGGTCGCCCATCACCTCGAGGATCTGCTCGCGGGAGCCGTCGACGGCGCTCATGTGGCCCTCCTTGAGCTCGTACCCCTCCTCCTGCATCCGGCGGTAGTTCCCGTCGGACATCTCGAACTCGTTGACGTTACAGAAGTCGGCGGCGCCCTCGTCGAGAAACTCGAGGAACTCCTCCTCGGCGCGGATACCGGGGATCTCGAAGGCGGGGGTAAGCCCCTCCTCGCGAGCAATGTAAAGGATCTCCTCCCACTCGGTGCCGTGCATGTCGCCCCACAGCTCGTACGGCGGGTGGAAGCGGATCTCGTCGAGTCCAGCTTCTGAAAGCTTTCGCATGTTCTCGCGACCGCCCGTGATCCCCGTGTAGAGGTGGGTGTGGTGGTCCTCGCCGAACTCGTCCTTGAGAAGCTCGAGGTAGTGACAAGTTCGCTCGAGGGCCTCCTGGGGTTCGCCGCCGGTGATCGAGGTCCCGAGGGCGTCCATCCGGTGGGCCTCCTCGAGGACGTCCTCGTCGCGTTCGACCTGCCGTTCGTTTGCGTAGACGTCGGTGACGTTCTTGCGGTTCTCGCCGAGCGGGCAGTAAAAGCAGTCGCGCTGGTCGCAGTAACCGTAGACGAACAGCACCATTTTGCCGCCTTTCGCGCACTGCTCACAGCCCTTCGATATCATTCGGAGGAACGTAGCCGGCCGAGCCCCAAAAACTGTGCGGAACGTCGGCGTTCGATCCTGTCCGTGGTTCACACGGGCCGAACGAGGCGAGCGCGCGGCGGATTCCGTCGCTCCCAGAAGACGGAAATACCGCGGTGTCCAACCACGAAGCGATGCTGTTGGTCCTGTGTGTCGACCTCGACGACGACCTCGGCCGCAAGACCGACTTTACGACGCCGGTGATCGGCCGCGACGCCGTCGAGAAGGCGGCCGTCGCGCTGGCGACCGCGGATCCCGAGGACTCGGACGTCAACGTCGCCTTCCAGGGCGTCCACATCTACGACGACCTCACCTCCCGAAACGAGAGCGTCGAGGTCGCAATCGTCACGGGCAACGAGGACGGCGACGTTGACGCCAACCGCGAGGTCGGCGACGAGGTCGACACCGTTCTCGCGAGCCTCTCGACGGCAGAGGACGTCACCGCGCTGGTCGTCACCGACGGCGCACAGGACGAGTCCGTCATCCCCGTTATCCGCTCTCGAGTGCCGATCGACGGCGTGCGCCGCGTCGTCGTCAGACAGGCCCAGAACCTCGAGTCGATGTACTACACGTTCAAACAGGTGCTGAACGATCCCGAGACCCGCGGAACCGTCCTCATCCCGCTCGGGATCCTGCTGTTGATCTATCCGCTGGCGCTGATCGGGACCGTCCTCGAGATGCCCGGGGTCGTTCTGGGGGTGACCTCGACGCTGCTCGGGCTCTACCTCATCTCACGGGGGCTCGGCCTCGGGGAGCGTCTCGACGACGCCGTCGAGAGCGCGAGGCGGTCGCTGTACGCCGGTCGAACGACAATCCTTGCCTACGTCGTCGCGACCGCGTTGCTCGTTCTGGGCGGCGTCAGCGGGGCGAACGAACTCGAGCGGGTCCAGGCCGAGGCGGCCGGCGAGGTCGGCGTCCCCGTCATGCTTTCCGCACTGCTGTACGGTTCGGTCCAGTGGTTCGCCGCCGCAGGGGTCACCACGAGCCTCGGCCAGATCACCGACGAGTACATCGCGGGCCGCCTCGAGTGGCGCTACCTCAACGCGCCCTTCTACGTCATTTCTATCGCGATCGTGCTCTACGCGGTGAGCGCGTACTTCCTCGACGCCGTCGGACTCACCTTCCTCGCAACGGCACTGACCGCGGGAACGCTACTGGGGATCGTAAGCACGCTCGCGTTCGCGGTCGCCGAATCACACTTCTCGGAGGAGGAGAGCGAGGAGCCACACCGACCCGACAGCGCCTGAGCGATCCGGCCGACGCGGAACTACTGGTCGCGCTCGACAACGAAATCCGCCAGCTCGCGCAGGTAGTCCCGGGCCTCGCGGTCGACGGTGTCGACCCGCTCTAAGGCGTCGATCGCCCTATCGGCCTCCTCGCGGGCGCGGGCATTGGCCTCCGCCGGACTCAGATCGGTCACCTGGACGACCGAGGGACGCTCGAGTTCGGCGTCGTGGCCGGTCGGCTTCCCGAGTTCCTCGGGATCGGCGACGGCGTCGAGAACGTCGTCGCGGATCTGGAAGGCGACGCCGACGCGTTCGGCGTACTCGCCGAGGGCTTCAACGGTGAAGGGATCGGAGTCGGCGGCGATCGCCCCGAGTTCGGCCGCCGCCCGAAACAGGGCACCGGTCTTCCGTCTCGCGAGGGTCATATACTCCTCCTCGTTGGTCGGCTGCGAGGAGAGTTCAGTCGCCTCGCCGACGCCGAGTTCGACCATCGCCTCGGCGACGACCTGGGTAGCCTTGGGATCCGCCGAAAAGAGGGCGAACGCCTCCCCGAGCAGGCCGTCGCTGGTGATGATCGCCGGCCCGTAGCCGAACTCGGCCCAGGCGCTCGCGGTCCCTCGACGCAGGTCCGAGCGGTCGATGATGTCGTCGATCACCAGCGAGGCGTTGTGGACGAGCTCGATGCCGACGCCGAAGTCGACGGCGTCCTCGGGCTCGCCGCCGACGGTTTCGCAGGCCAGCAGCGTCACCATCGGTCGCACGCGCTTACCGCCCGAGAGCGCGACGTGGCGAACTTCCTCGTTGAGCGTCTCGGGTTCGACCCCGTCGACAACCGCGACCAGACGCTCCTCGATCAGCGCCCGTCGGCGCTCCAGAAGTTCCATTACCCGCGCTTAGGAGAGGGCGAAAAAGTAGGTGACGGTTGTCGACGACGCTCGCTCGAGCTCCCGTCGCGAGACGCGCCCGCCGGAACCGCTGGCCGATCGATCGGCTACTGGAACTCTTCGGTCAGCGCGGGAACGACGTCGAAGAGGTCGTCGTGGATCGCGTAGTCGGCGATGTCCATGATCGGCGCGTTGGGGTCGGTGTTGATCGCGACGATCGTCTCGGACCCTTTCATGCCGGCGACGTGCTGGACGGCGCCCGAAATCCCGATCGCGATGTAGACGTCGGGCGTGAC
>NZ_AOIB01000006.1 GCF_000337675.1 Natronococcus amylolyticus DSM 10524
CAGCCGTTGTCGACGATCGGTCGCGACGAGGAGACCGTCGCGTCGAGGGCGTCGGCCAGCTCCTCGATGAGCTCGAGGTTCTCCTCCTCTTCGATCCCTCGGCCGACGCTCACGAGCACATCGGCGTCGCTGATGTCGACGTCGCCGCCGCCGACCTCCTCGAAGCCGGTGACCGTCGAGCGGATCGTGTCCTCGTCGATCTCGGCGTGNTCGGCGTCGCTGATGTCGACGTCGCCGCCGCCGACCTCCTCGAAGCCGGTGACCGTCGAGCGGATCGTGTCCTCGTCGATCTCGGCGTGGAACTCTTGGATCTCGGCGTCACCGGTGCCCTCGGCACCGGCCCACTCGGCACCGCGGATCGTCACGACGGCGTCGCCCGTCAGTTCGTTGGCCGTCTCGACCTTGCCACCGTACATTTCGCGGGTCGCGGTCAGCGTCTCGCCGTCGGTCTCGAGGCCGACGGTGTCGGTGACGATCGGCAGGTCCAGAGCGTTCGCGACGGCGGGTGCGTAGTCGAGGCCGTTGACGCTGTTGGGCGCGACGACGTACTGGGGTGCGAGTTCGTCGTAGAGCTGGGCGAGGACCTGTGCGTAGACGTCGTGGTTGAACTCCTCGCCGTACTCGACGGTGTGGACGACGTCGACGCCCTCCCGGTTGAGCTTCTCGGCGAACTCGCCGACGGGACCGCTGATGACGGCGACGTGGAGGTCGCCGCCGGTTTCGTCCGCCAGCTGGCGACCCGCGGTGATCGTCTCGTAGCTGACATCGCGCAGTTCGCCACGGCGGTGGTCTGCGACCGCAAGAATATCCGTCATGGTGCCACCCCCTTCTCGCGGAGCAGTTCACCGAGCTCCGAGGCGGTCTCTTCCGGACTTCCCTCCCAGACCGTCGCGTCGGTCTCGCTTTCCGGTTCGTACATGTCCGTGACCGTCACGGCACCCTCGACCGCACCCTCGTCGACGCCGAGGTCGCCGAGCGTGTGGACATCGAGTTCCTTTCGCTGGGCCTGTCGGATGCCTCGCAGGCTGGCGTAGCGGGGTTCGTTGATCCCCGTCTGAATCGTCAGCGCCGCGGGGAGTTCGATCTCAGTCAGCTCCTCGACGCCGCCCTCGAGCTCGCGCCGGACCGACGCAGTGCCGTCCTCGAGGTCGTGCTCGAGGTGGTTGACGACGGCACCCCACTCGAAGCCGAGCTCCTCGGCCAGGGAGACGCCGGTGGCGCCCCAGTTGTCGTCGCCGGACTGAACGCCGGTCAGGACGAGGTCGGGGTCCTCGGCCTCGACGACCGCTCGCAGGATCGCGGTCTTGGCGCCGACGTCGAGAAGGTCGACGCCCTCGAGGGCGTCGTCCCAGACGCGGATCGCGCGGTCGGCACCCTTCGCGAGCGCCTGGCGGATCGTCTGCTCGCACTCCTCGGGGCCGATCGTTACCGTGACGACCTCGTCGGCGATGCCCGCTTCCTGGAGCTGGACCGCCTCCTCGACGGCGTAGTCGTCCCACTCGTTGAGGTCGGCGCCGAGGTACTGGTCGGCGATCGTCGTGCCTTCGATCTCGAACTCGTCTTCGACGGTCGAGACCTCTTTTACCGTAACGAGGATCTTCATCATTTATCGATCGGGCGCCCCTCCCGTAAACGTTTTCGAAACACCGCCTCACGAACGACCAGTTGATTCGGTGTTCGTCCCACGAATCCTCCGCTCGTCGTGCACCCATCACACTCTCGGCGGGCGAATCCCGTGGGAGACGGTCCCAGCCCGGATCTCGAGACGGAAACGGTTTAACGGCGCCACCGGTAGTATACCGCATGGCAGACTGTCCACTCGCTGATGACTGCCCGAGCTTCTCCGAGCGGATCTCGGGGATGGGCTGTCAACACTACGGCGATCGGGGTGGCAAGGAGTGGTGTAACCACTACAACCAGCCGATCCAGGATCTGAAGACCCAGCCCGTCAAACCCAGCGAGGAGGTCGTGGTCGACGTCGTCGACATGCACGAGAGCGGCGCCGGCGTCGGTCGCACCGAGGACGGCTTCATCGTGATGGTCGACGGCGTCCTGCCGGAGGCCCGGGCACGAGTCGAAATCACCCGAGTCCACAGCAACCACGCACGCGCGGAGAAACTCGAACTCCTGTCTCTTATACACATCTCTGATGG
>NZ_AOIB01000007.1 GCF_000337675.1 Natronococcus amylolyticus DSM 10524
GAGATGTGTATAAGAGACAGGTTTCGATTTCGTTCGAACCACGGCACGGCTCGCGGACCCGCCTGTGACCGTGGAAGCTTTCATCCCCAACCGGCTAGTGTCTCGTATGCCGACGCGGGCCCACCCGAGCGCCGACGGAGGGGATCGTCGTGATCGATGACGTCGCGACGGTCCTCGAGGAGATCGGTTTCGATCCCGAGAACAGCGTGTTGACCTACCGCCAGGCGCAGGTGCTCGCGTTACGCGAACGGGACGTCTCCCAGGCCGACATCGCCGACGCGCTGGGAACCTCGCGGGCCAACGTCTCTTCGATCGAGGCCAGCGCCCGAGAGAACGTCGCGAAGGCCAGGGAGACCGTCGCCTTCGCCGAGGCGCTACAGGCCCCGGTCCGCGTTCGGGTTCCCGAGGGGACCGACCTCTACGACGTTCCACAGCTCGTCTACGAGGCCTGCGACGAAGCTGGCGTCAAGGTCGACCACACCGCCCCGGACCTGATGAAGGTCGTGAGCGATGCCGCCGGAAGCGCGATCACGGGTCGACAGGTGTCCGCGCCGCTGACCGTTAGCGTCAGCTCCGAGGGCGTCGTTCGGGTTCGCCACCAGGAGTGACCGCGGTGCCGGAGTCCGGAGGGCTTTGTATCCGGACGACGTCGGTCGCGACATGGAACTGGATCTCGACGACACGACGGCGCTAGTGACGGCCTCCTCGAGCGGACTCGGATTCGCGAGCGCACAGGCGTTGGCCGAGGCGGGTGCGAACGTAACGATCTGTGGCCGGGACGCCGAGCGACTCGAGGACGCCCGCGAGGAACTCGAGGAGACGGCCGCGGGCGAGGTGCTGGCCGTCGAGGCCGACCTTACCGATCCCGACCACGTTTCGCGACTGGTGAGCGAGACGGTCGAGACCTTCGGCGGGCTCGACCACCTCGTTACCTCCGCGGGCGGCCCGCCGAGCACGACCTTCCTCGAGACCAGCGAACAGCAGTGGTATCAGGCCTACGACCTGCTGGTGATGAGCGTCGTCTGGACGATCGAGGAGGCACATCCACACCTGCGTGACTCCGAACACGGGACGATCACCTGCATCACCTCCCGAACGGTCAGGGAGGTAGCCGACGGTCTGTTGCTGTCGAACTCCGTCCGTCGCGGCGTGATCGGCCTGGTGAAGACGGTCTCGCGAGAGTTCGCCCCCGAGGTCCGGGCCAACGCCGTTCTTCCGGGAACGATCGAAACGCCCCGCATCGAAGAGCTCGTTGACGCCCGCGTCGAGCGCGGCGAGTACGACGACTACGAGTCGGGACTGGGCGACCTCGCCGACGACATCCCGATGGATCGCATCGGCGATCCGCGAGAGCTGGGTGAGGTCGTGGCCTTCCTCTCGAGTCCGCAGGCGAGTTTCGTCAACGGCGCCGAGGTACCGATCGACGGCGGACTGCTGCGGAGTTAGGATCGGTCGCGGCGAACCGACCGCTTCCGGAACGAGGGGATGCGACCGTTCGTTCCGCGAACCGCTGTCGCTAAGAGCCCGTCCCCGCATTCACCGATCGTGAGCGACCTCGGCAAGATCGATCGGCAGTTCTTCGAATCGCGGATCGCACCCAACCTCGGCGCCGAGCGCGACGACGTCGCCCTGGGGCCGAGCCACGGCGTCGACTTCGGCGTCATCGACGTCGGTGGGCGGGCCCTGGTGACCGCCACCGATCCCGTCTCGATCCCCCCTGCACTCGGCCTCGAGCGCGCCGCCCGGTTCGCGCTCGATCTGATCCTCGCGGACGTCGCCGTCAGCGGCATTCCGCCGTCGCATCTCTCGATTTGCTTTACGCTTCCGGAGGCGATGAGCGACGAGGCGTTCGGAACCGTCTGGGAGACGATCCACGAGGAGTGTGCCGACCTCGGCGTCGCCGTCGTGACCGGCCACACCGCCCGCTACTCCGACCCCTCCCACCCCTGGATCGGCGCGGCGACCGCGATGGGCGTCGGCGACCACGCTGCCATCGTCCGTCCCGACGGCGCCCGCGAGGGCGATCGGCTGCTGCTGACGACCGGTCCCGCCGTCGAGTCCGTCGGGCTCCTGAGCACGCTCTTCCCCGAGGAGCTCGAGCTACCCGACGGCGTGATCACCGACGCCCAGGAGCGGCTCGAGGAGGTCCACTGCGTCCGGGACGCCCTCACCGCGGCCGCGGCGGGACCCGTTCGGGCGATGCACGACGTCACCGAGGGCGGGCTGGCGGGCGCGCTAAACGAGATGGCCACGGGTGCGGGCGCGCGGTTCGAAATCGACCGCGCCGCCGTCCCGATACGTCCCGGGGTCGCCGAAGTCTGTGCGCACCTCGAGATCGACCCCTGGGCGGCGACCAGCTGCGGCTCGCTCGTCATCGCCGTCGACCCCGCGGGCGTCGACGCGGTTCGCGAGGCACTCGAGGACCGCGGCACCGTCGTGGCCGACATCGGGCGGGTCGAGGCGAGTTCCGACGGCGACGAAGGGGGCGTCCTCGCCGACGGCGAACGGCTCGAACATCCGCGTGTCGATCCCTCATGGGACGCCTACGCGAAGCTGGCTGATAGACGAACGTAGCAGAGTTCCGCTCGAGAGTGTCGCTGAAACACGTGTTCTGTACGGGCGAAGCCGATACCGTTGCGGTGCGGCTCAAGCACAGCACCCGCGAGCGACCATCGGGAGCGAGCGGCTTTTTAGCGTAGATTTTTGGAGTCGAGTGGGACCGCTGGTCCCACTGACCATGCGAATAGTGCGAGACCAACGGTCTCGCATACCGTGTGAACGGACGCTGCGCGTCCGTGAACAGAGGGCGCTTCGCGCCCGTGAGCAGAGAGTGGTGAGCGAGCAACGCGAGCGAACCCGACGAGAAAAAGGTACGTCTGCACGCGTTATGTGAACGAATCGATCGATTTCGAAGCATGACTCCGACTAAACGAAGAACCCGTCTGCTCAACCCTTGCTAGGATTCGAGTTCCCGATCCGACTCCCGGAGCTCGCGTTGCTCGACCGAGTGACCGGTCTCGACGTAGTGGCGGATCATCACCTCGTTGAGCTCGCCGTCGTCGTCGTCGTCGACGCGACGGCTCCACTCGCACTCCTCGCAGTACGCGACTGGCACATCCGGAGTTTCGAGTACGGGATCTTGAATTATCTGGTTCAATCCCGTGAATTACGGGAGCGGTTCCCGGGACTCGAGGACCACCGTTAACTGCGCGCTCGCCGTACGACGCCCGATGGCAGACGCCGACGGTCGTCCGAACGTGTTGTTTGTCCTCACCGATCAGGAGCGCTACGACTACTCCGCGCCCGACGGCCCGTCCGTCGAGACCCCGACGATGGATCGGCTCTCGAGCGA
>NZ_AOIB01000008.1 GCF_000337675.1 Natronococcus amylolyticus DSM 10524
CCGTTCTTCCACCGGGCTGACTTCTACGGTCCCCACCACCCCTACGTCGTCCCCGAGCCGTACGCCTCGATGTACGACCCCGAAGACGTCGAACGGCCTGACAGTTACGCCGAGACGTTCGACGGAAAACCCCGGGTCCACGAGAACTTCCTGCACTACCGGGGCGTCGCCGACTTCGACTGGGACACCTGGGCCGAGGCGGTCGCGAAGTACCGCGGGTTCGTGACCATGATCGACGACCAGCTCGAGCGAATCCTCAAGAGCCTCGAGGAGCACGGACTCGAGGCGGAGACCGCGGTCGTCCACGCCTCGGACCACGGCGACTTCGTTGGGGGCCACCGCCAGTTCAATAAGGGGCCGCTGATGTACGACGATACCTACCGGATCCCGCTACAGGTGCGCTGGCCGGGCGTCGTCGAGCCCGGCTCGGTCTGTGAGGATCCCGTTCACCTCCACGATCTGGCCGCGACCTTCCTCGAGATGGGCGGTCTCGAGGTTCCGAAGTCGTTCCACTCGCGGAGCCTCGTTCCCCTGCTCGAGGGCGAGGATCCCGAGGAGCGCCCCGACTCCGTCTTCGCGCAGTACCACGGCGACGAATTCGGGCTCTACACCCAGCGGATGGTTAGAACGAGAGGGTACAAGTACGTCTACAACGGCCCCGATATCGACGAGCTGTACGATCTCGAGGGCGATCCCGCGGAGCTGCAGAACCTGATCGACCACCCCGGTTACGCCGACGTCCGCGAGGCGATGCGGGAGCGACTGGTCGACTGGATGAACCGGACCGAGGATCCGAACCGGAAGTGGGTGCCGGACGTCCTTCGGGAACGGGACTGACAGGACCTATCGCCCAACCCGGAAGCGTACGTTTACGGTCCCGAAGCGGGTAGCCACGCCTATGACTGACGGACCGATCGCGACGGAGGGGAACCGATGAGCCGATCCGGACGCGACGAGCCGGATCCCGAGGAACTCCGCGAACAGGCCGCCGAGAACGAGGCGATCGCCGACGCGCTCGAGGATCTCGTCATCGAACTGCGGGACGAACCGGTCAAAGAGAGCCGACTCGAGGGGTTGTTCGACGAGGCGACGACCAGCGATCCGAGGATCTGGAACACCGTCACCGCCTTCATCGACGTCGAGGACGGCGACGCCGTCGTCACCGACGAGTCCAAACTCGCGGCGGGAAAGTGGGCGCCCGAGATCGTCGACGACTGCGACACGATGGTGACGATCGATATCCAGCGCGGGCTGATGCCCGACGATTTCACGTATCAGGTCGGCCGTGAGCTCCAGGATCGGATCACCGAGTTCGGCGAGGAGGCGGCCGAGCTGCGACAGCGGGCGGCCAAACTCGAGGGGGACGACGGCGCGTCGGATTAGCTCGGATCGGCGATGGCCGGGAGGACGAAAACGCGCGTCGCAGCGGTCAGCGCACTGGCCCAGAGGATCACGAGCACGAACAGCAGCAGCGTAGGCGTGTGCGCGACGGGGACGACTACCCACAGCGACGTCGCGAGCACAACCACCCCGACCACCGCGGCGAGGGTCGTCGCGAGGCCGTCGCGACGCTCGAGCGCGAGACGATCGGTAAGGAGACTCGCCGCGACTCCGGCGACGACGCCGCTGCAGACGGCGATCAGCGCGGCCTCGGCCGACGGGACGTCGCGTACCGGCGAGACGAACAGGAGTAACGGGGTGAACGCGACGGCGAACAGGAGGTCCTGTATCGCGCGTGCTCGCTCGTCCGGTTCGTCGGCCGATTTGTCGGCCGGTTCGTCGGGCCACGGGAGTTCCGTCATCTCTGTCTCTTATACACATCTC
>NZ_AOIB01000009.1 GCF_000337675.1 Natronococcus amylolyticus DSM 10524
CGCTCAGAGATGTGTATAAGAGACAGGGTCGAGGGAGACGATGACGTACGACCGATCGGGCCAGGTCGCGTCGGCCGCGTCGGTCTCGCTGGGATGGGGTGGGCCCTGCGGGTGAGAGTGATAGAAGCCGACGATCTCCTCGCCCCGATCCTCGAGGCGATCGAAGATCTCGAGCTGTTCCTCGGGGTCGATCCGGTACCGGGTTCGAGGGTGCTCGGCGACGTTCTCGGCGGCGTACTGGGACCGGACCTCGCTTCGACCGTTCGACTCGTACTCGCCCCCGAGGATGCCACAGATCTCGAGCGGATGCCCGTCACGAGCCCGGTCGACGAACTCGTCGTGAACGCTTTCAGGAAGTGCCAGCACGACTACGGAGTCGGATCCGCTCGCGGCTCGGTTGACGAATCGTTCCCGTCGGCCTCGAGCCCCTCGAGCTCGTCGAACGGGACGGCGACCGACTCGGACGGGCCGTCGAATCGCTCCGGCTCGACGATCGGCGCAAGCGCCTCGAGGGTGTCCACGAGCCGCGGTCCGGGCCGGTTGAGGTAGTGGTGGCCGTCCATCGCCCACACTCGACCCTCGCGGACCGCCGCGAGCTCGTCCCACCCCTCGCGCTCGGTGAGGTCAGCCCGATTCGCCGCGGTCTGCTCGAGGTCGAACCCGCAGGGAGCGACGACGACGAGCTCGGGATCGTACTCGAGGATTGCCTCCCACTCGCGGGGCGTCGAGCGCTGGCCGACGTCGGCCAGTCCGTACTCGCCACCAGCCCAGTCGACCAGTTCGGCCGTCCAGTGGCCCGCAATCATGGCAGGGTCGGTCCAGTCGAAGATGGCGACCCGGGGTCGCTCCTCGCTCGCGATATCGGCCGTTCGCTCCCGAACGGAATCGATTCGGTCCTCGAGCTCCGCTCGAGCCGCTCGAGCGCGCTCCTCGCGGCCTGTCGCGCGGGCGACTCGCTCGAGGTCGTCCAGCACGTCCTCGACGGTGTGGGGGTCGACCGTCAGGACATCGGGATCGGCCTCGATGCGGTCTACCGCGTCGGCGATCACCGCCTCGTCGACCGCACAGACGTCGCACATCCCCTGCGTGACGATCAGATCGGGGTCGAGCTCCGCGAGCAGGTCGACGTCGACCTCGTAGACGCCGTCGTCGGTCTCGCCGATCTCGAGCACCTGGCGGTCGATCTCCTCGCTCGAGGCGTCGGCGTCGATACGGGATCGGGTGATCGAGGGAAGCGACGCCACGCTCGGCGGATAATCACACTCGTGGGAGACGCCGACGGGCTCGAGGTCCAGCGCGGTGACGAGTTCCGTCGCCGATGGAAGCGTCGTAACGATTCGCATACCTCTCGTAGGAACGGCAGGATCAAAAGCTGCGGCCCCGGCGAAGCGACGAAATCAGTACTCGTCGAGATCCCGCTCGGAGTCGTCACCGAACTCGTGGTCGGGGTCCGCCGAGTCGCCCGGCTGTTCGGTCGGATCGTCCTCGATGTCGATCGTCGTCTCCGAGGATTCTTCGTCGATGTCGAACTCGTCCGTCTCGAGTTCCTCCCCGTCGACGCCGACGCTGCCGTCGGTGATCTCGATGGTGACGCCGTCGTGGTCGNGACTCGAGCTCGTCGTTGACCGCCCACGCGAATCGGAGGACGGTCTCGAGTTCGGTGCCCGCCTGCCGGACCCCTCGCTCGGCGGGGAGTTCGCCCAGGCTCTGGGCGCCCTCCGGGTGGAGGTACTGAATCGGGTGATCGTTGGGCACTTCGCGGAGGTCGACGTCGAACGACCAGAGGTACGGCAGCAGCTGCACGGCGTACCCCTGCGGTTTCGGCGCGCGGCGACCCGCCGCGGTAAAGGCGAGGGTCAGCGCCGACGACTCCGCATCGGTGTCGAAGTAGACGCCGTCGAAGCCGGGAATCGAGATGCGCATACCTGAGAGTAGGTCCGTTCGGGGGTAAGACTGGAGCCGGCACTCCCAGCCCCTTTTATTAGAACCGGTCCGCGAACTTGTCTCGCCGATTGATGTCGAGTTCGCTCACGCTCGAGTGGTCCTGGCTCGCGACGAACCGGATCGCTTCGGCGACCTCCTCGGGCTCGCTGGCCTCGCTCTCGTCGAACGCCTCGGCGAACGTCTCGCCGCTGGTGGTCTCGAACTCGGAGCGGACCTCCGCGGGGTTGACGATGCTGACGCCGACGCCGTCGTCGCCGACCTGGGCCGCGACGCTCTTGGCGAACCCCCGGACCCACCACTTCGAGGCGGCGTAGATCGGGTTAAAGGAGCGAGGATACTGCCCGGCGAAGCTCCCGAGGAAGATCAGGTGGCCCTCCCGCTCGCGGACGTGCGGGATCGCCGCGCGGGTCGCGTAGAAGACGCCGTCGACGTTCGTCTCCTGCATCGTCTCGTACTCCTCGGTGCTCATCTCGGCGATCTCGCTCCCCCGGGAGAGGCCCGCGTTGTTCACCAGGATATCGAATCCGCCGAAGCGATCGACGGTCTCCTCGATCAGGGCGTCGACGTCCGCTTCCTCGCGGACGTTCGTCGGGACGACGAGGGTCTCGACGCCGTACTCGCTCTCGAGATCGTCGGCCAACTCCTTGAGGTCGCCCTCGCTTCTGGCCGCGAGGACGACGTTCGCCCCCGCGTCCGCGAACTCCCGGCAGGTCGCCGCGCCGATCCCCGCGCTCGCCCCGGTGACGATCGCCGTCTGCTGCTCGAGCGTGTTGGTCATCGTACCGAGTCGGACGGCCGTTGCCCCCTAAGCGTTTCCGGAGGGCTCGAATGTGTCCGGTTCGGGTTCGTCAGTAGTTCTCGAGATCGTACAGCTCGCCGTACTTCGGCTCGACGTACTCGAGGAAGTACTCCGCGGTGAGCGGCTCGCCCGTCGCGACCTCGATCAGCTCCTCGGTGGGGTAGCGCTGGCCGTGGCGATGGACGTGCTCGGTCATCCACTCCCAGAGCGGCTCGAATTCGCCCTCGCGGATCAGGCCGTCGACGTCGAGGTCCTCGCGGATCGCGGCGTCGAGCTGGGCTGCAAGCACGCTGCCGACGGTGTAACCCTGGAACGCCGCGAAGCCGTACGACCAATGGGTGTCCTGCAGGCAGCCGTCGGTGTCGGTCTCGGGGACGACCCCGAGGTAGTCGTCCATCTTCCCGTTCCACGTCTCGGGAATCTCGGCGACGTCGAGGTCCCCCTCGACGAACGCCCGATCGATCTCGCAGCGGAGGATGATGTGGAGGTGGTAGGTGAGTTCGTCCGCCTCGACGCGAATCAGGTTCTCCGGGTAGATTCGATTGACGGCAGCGTAGGCCTCGTCGACGGTGACGTCCTCGAGGTGGGGGAACTGCGCTTTCATCGTCGGAAGGAAGAGCTCCCAGAACGCTCGCGTGCGGCCGATGTGGTTCTCCCAGAACCGCGACTGGGACTCGTGGACGCCGGAAGAGAGCGAGGCGCCCAGGGGGTTGCCGTACTTCTCCTTCGGCAGTCCGAGCTGGTAGCTCGCGTGGCCGAACTCGTGGATCGTCGCCATCAGCGCGTCGATCGGATCGTGCTCTCGGAACCGGGTGGTGATCCGGGCGTCGAACTGGTTGCCCGACATGAACGGGTGCGGCGCGGTGTCGAGACGGCCGTGCTCGCGGGGGTAGCCGAGCAGGTCGACGACCTCCTGAGAGAGGGCCATCTGGTCGTCCTCGTCGTACGTGTACTCCGGATCCCGGAACGGCGACGGGAGCTCTCGGCCCCCCGCTTCGATCGTCTCGATCAGCGGGACGAGCCCCTCGCGAAGCTCGTCGAAAATCCCCTCGACGGTCTCGAGCGGGAGGTAGGGCAAGCTGTCCTCGTACAGCACTCTGTAAGGGTTCGCATCGGGGTCGATCGCGGCCGCCCGCTCGCGGTGGAGGTCGATCAGTTCCTCGAGTGCGGGAGCGAAGCGCTCGAAGTCGTCGGCGGCTTTCGCCTCCTGCCAGACCTGCTGGGTCTCGGCCTGGTGGGCGGCGAGCCGTTCGACCAGCTCCGCGGGAACCTCGGCCGAACGGTCGTACTCCCGGCGGAGTTCGCGGACGACGGCAGCCTGCCTCTCATTCAGGTCGACAGAATCGAGCTCCTCGAGCCACCCGCCGACCTCGTCGTCGACCAGCAGCTCGTGGCCCAGTCCCGACAGCGTCGAGAGCTGGCCGGCGCGAGCGGGCGTCCCGCCCCCGGGCATCATCACGCGCTGGTCCCAGCCCAGCGCCATCGAGGCCATCTGGACGTCAGTGAGTTTTTCGGACCGCTCGAGGAGGGCGCGATAGGCGTCGGATGCAGCGTCGGTGTCGTGGGTTTCGTCAGCGGCTCCCATGTTTCGGTTCGAAGTATACAGTAGGGAATACTAAACGCTCGGATCGAGGCGCGAGTTGGCGCAGTGAATCCAAGAGTCGGGTTCGTTCCAACGAACTCGAGAACCGACCCGCAGAGCAGTTCGGTACGCTCAAGCACGGGTGCGGAGAACACCCGATCCGTGACCCGATACCGGAACGGCGGTCTGTTTCTCACCCTCTGTCTCATCTGGGGAACGACGTTCGTCGCGATCAGCGCCGGGCTGTTGCACTTCCCGCCGGTGTTGCTCGCCGCGTTTCGATACGATCTCGCCGCGGTGTTGCTCCTCGCGTACGTCTATCACACGGAGGCCGCGTGGCGTCCACGGGGGCGAAACGAGTGGGCGGAGGTCGCCGTCGGTGCGGTGTTTCTCATCGCCGCGTACCACGCGTTCCTCTTTACCGGCCAGCAGTACACGACCGCCGCGACGGCCGCGATCATCGTGAGTCTCACCCCGATTCTCTCGGCCGGTTTTTCGCGAGTGTTCGTCCCAGAGTACTCGCTGACCCCCATCGGCGTCGGTGGCCTTCTGCTCGGTGTCGCCGGCGTGGTCGTCATCGCACGGCCCGACCCCGCAAATCTGCTGTCCTCGGACGTCGTCGCTACCGGTCTCATCTTCTGTGCCGCTTCGGCGATGGCGCTCGGAAGCGTCCTCTCGCGACGGATCGAGTCGTCGCTTCCCACGCTTACGATGCAGGCGTGGGCGATGCTCGGCGGAGCGATCCTCATGCACGCGGTGAGCGCATCGATGGGCGAACCGATCAGCGTCGGTGCGTGGACGCACCCGGAGGCGATCGGCTCGCTGGCGTTTCTCGTGATCGTCTCGAGCGTGCTCGGCTTCTTCCTGTACTTCACCCTGCTCGAGAATCTCGGTCCGGTCGAACTCAACATGGTCTCGTACGTCGCGCCCGCCATCGCCGCGGTCGTCGGGTGGCTCTATCTCGGCGACGAGATCTACCCCTCGACCGTCTTCGGATTCGTCCTCATCGCCGTCGGGTTCGTCCTCACGAAGCGGCGGTTTATCGCGCGGGAACTTTCGACCCTGAAGGCCGAACAGACGGCCGACTGAGGCCACCCACGGCTTCAGCTGGGGGATTTCGCGCCGCGTCCGTGGACCTGCTTTCGGAGGCGGAGCTACGTCGTCGCGTTCCCGATCGCACGAACACCGATCGACACCGAATAGGGATACTCGTTCCGAGAAGCGAGAAACGATCCCGACGAACGACCTCAGTAGTCGTCGAGATCGTACAGTTCGCCGTACTTCGATTTCACGTACTCGAGGAAGTAGTCGGCCGTGAATTCCTCACCGGTCGCCTCTTCGATCAGGTCGGGCGTGGTGTATCGGCAGCCGTGCTGGTGGATCTGCTCGCGCAGCCAGCCGTTGAGGTCGTCGAACTCGCCGGCCTCGATGCGGTCGTCCAGATCGCCGAGATCGTCCTCGGCGGCGGCGTACAGCTGGGCGGCCAGCACCGAGCCGAGCGAGTACGTCGGGAAGTAGCCGAAGGAGCCGTGGGACCAGTGGATGTCCTGCAGGCAGCCCTCCGCGTCGGTTTCGGGGCGGACGCCGAGGTACTCCTCGTACTTGTCGTTCCAGACTTCGGGGACGTCCTCGACGTCGAGGTCGCCCGAGATGAGGTCGCGCTCGATCTCGAAGCGGATCACGATGTGGAGGTGGTAGGTGAGTTCGTCCGCCTCGACTCGGATGAGGTTGTCGTCGTACACCTGGTTGGCGGCCTCGTATGCCTCCTCCGGGGTGGCGTCCTCGAGCTCCGGGAAGCGATCGGCGACGGTCGGCAGGAACTGCTCCCAGAACGGCTGCGAGCGGCCGACGTGGTTCTCCCAGAGGCGGGACTGGGACTCGTGGACCGTCAGGTCGCGGGAGTCCCCGAGAGGTGTTCCGTAGGCCTCGTCGGGAAGTCCGAGCGTGTAGTTGGCGTGACCGAACTCGTGGATCGTCGAGGTCAGCGAACCCAGCAGGTCGTCCTCCTCGAAGCGAGTGGTGACGCGGGCGTCGAACTGCGTGCCCGAGGAAAACGGATGCGGTGCGGTGTCGAGGCGACCGCGACCCCAGTCGTAGCCCAGCGCGTCGAGGACGTCGCGAGCCAGCGCCTCCTGATCGTCGTCGTCGAACTCTACGGAAGACGTACCGTCTTCCGAGCCATCCGAGCGTGGCTCGGAGACGCCCGCGAAGGTGTTGGTCGCCAGGTCGACGTCACTCTCTTGGATCGCGTCGATCAGCGGAACGAGCTCCTCGCGCAGGCGCTCGAGCACCCGCTCGGCCGTCTCCAGATCCAGGTAGGGCTCGTAGTCGGCGAAGAGCACGGCGTAGGGGTCGGCGTCGGGGTCGATGTGCTCGGCGTACTCCCGCTTGAGTTCGACGAGCTTCTCGAGGGTCGGCGCGAACTGCTCGAAGTCGTCTTCCTCCTTGGCCTGCTTCCAGGTCGGGTGGGCGTTAGCGGAGGTCTCGGAGATCTCCTCGACAAGCTCCTGCGGAACGCTCGTCTCGCGGTCGTACTGACGTCGTACTTCCCGAACCGCGGCCTGCTGTTCGTCCCCGAGCTCCGCGGACTCGAGGGACTCGAGCAGGTCGCCGGTCTCGTCAGCGGTCAGCAGCTCGTGGCTGATCGACGACAGCGCCGAGAGCTGCTGTGCGCGGGCGGGCGTCCCCTCCTCGGGCATGACGACTTCCTGGTCCCAACGGAGGATTCCGGCCGCGTTGCCGACGTTCGAGATGCGTGTAATGCGTTCTTCGAACTGATTGTAGGTCTCGCCGCGCTGCTCGCTCTGAGCCTGGTCGGTTGCCATTAGCTCGCAATACTTACGGAAGTGCCATCAACGTCGTGGTTTCGGAACCGACTCGCCGTAGCGGTTCGAGTTCAGTTCTCCGAAAAAAGCTCGAGAATGATACATCTGTGGGAACTGCAAGCCACGGACTGTTTGTCGAGACTGGTGAGTAACGTGATGCAATGGTCGTCGCATCACTCGTCGTGTTCATCGTCAGTTTGCTGATCGGCGCCCTCGGGATCTTCCTCGGGGCGAAGTTCGTCGTGGACGTCGAGGACTACACCTACGCGTTCATCACCGCCCTCGTCGGGGCGATCGTCTGGGCGGTCGTCGGGTTCTTCCTCGGGTGGATCCCGCTGTTGGGCCCGATACTGGTGTTCCTCGCGTACCTCGCCGTGATCAACTCCCGGTATCCGGGCGGCTGGGTCGCGGCACTCACGATCACCGTCGTCGCCTGGCTGTCGGTGCTCGTCGTGCTGTACGTGCTCGCGTTCGTCGGGCTCACCGGATTCGAGGCGGCCGGCGTCCCCGGCGCCTGATCGTCCTACTGCATCGCGTGACGCACGCACTCGCTTTTCGGGATACGAGCGCGGCGTCGTGCTCACCGACGGTGAAGAGTTATCCGGTTCGATCGCCAATTCGTGACCAATGGGACTGTTCGAGAAACTCGGCCGCAAGGTCGGCGAGTTCACGCACGAGGCGAAGGAGGCGGCCGCCGACGAGGCGGGGTACCGCTGCGAGGAGTGTGGAAACACGTTCTACACCGAGCAGGCGTGCCCGGAGTGTGGCAGCGAGAACGTCACCGAACGCGACGCGAACGCTGGCGACGAGCACAGCCCGGACGAACGCGACGCGGCGGAGCAATCCAGCGGCGAGGATGACGCGGCGGAACCGGCAAGCGACGAGGAATCCGAACCGTCGACCGATTCCGCCGACGTCTCCGCGCCGACCGGCGAAACTGACGATACGACCGACCGCGAGTGAGAAGGCAGCGCGACAGCGACGTCAGCGCGGCCACGTCTCGGCCGCGCGACGGTAGAGGTCGACACAGCGCTCGAGCACCGCGATCGAGACGCTCTCCGTATCGGTGTGGGCCTCGCCGGGTTCCGAAGCGCCACAGATCACGCACTCAGTTCCCGCTTGCGAGAGCCAGCCGGCGTCGGTCGCATGCGGCTTCGTCACGAGTTTCGGCGAGTCGGACTGAGCGCCGTCGGCCGCCTCGAGGACCGCCTCCGCGAACGCCTCGTCGTCACACTCCATCGGCGGCAGGTCCTGATCGATCGTCCACTCGACGCCCTCGAGGTCCTCGACCCGCTCGAGAGTCGCCCGCTCGCCGGGCACCGTCCGCTCGTCGACCGTCAGCTCGCAGCGGTCGGGAACGACGTTCATCGCGGTTCCGCCCTCGATTTCGGTGACGACGACGCTGCCGGCGAGCCGCTCGCCGGCCACCTCGACCGTCGGTGCCTCGAGATTCCGAACGACGTCGACGGCGTCGCTCGCTCGGTAGATGGCGTTCGCTCCTGCTTCCTGTTCGCTCGCGTGGGCCCGCTCGCCTCGAGCGGTGATCGTGCTCCCGCGGCGGCCCTTGTGGGCGACGGCGACGTCGGTGACGCCGGGCGCCGAGTATCCGGTCGATCCCTCGCCGACGATCGCGTAGTCGGGCGCGAACCCGTTCTCGATGGCGTGGCGGGCGCCGACCCCACCTACTTCCTCGCCGACGAAGCTCGCGAAGACGAGTTTGCCGGCAGGGTCCGCATCGCGGAACGCGATCGCCGCCGCGGCGACCGCTCCCTTCATGTCCGCCGTTCCCCGGCCGTACAGTCGGCCGTCCCGTTCCTCGACGACGTACTCGTCGCCGCCCGCGACGACCTGTGAGTCGGCGGGCGCGACAACGTCGTGGTGACCCACGAGCGCGAGCGTCTCCTCGCCCGCACCCTTCCTGGCGAGGACGTTGCCGACCTCGTCTCGCGTTACCTCGGCCGCGGTCTCACGGCGGAGCCACTCCTCGAGCAGGTCGCCTGCGACGGTTTCGTCCTCGTGGCTCGGCGTCCGTACGAGCTCCCGGGTCAGATCGGTGACCGACATGGGCGTCCCTTTCAGCTCCGGGTAGTTGACTGCACCGCAGTCGTGCGGTCGGTTGACGCGCCTTTCGTGTGCTTGAACACCCTTATTGGCGTTCGGGACCCAGTATCCGGTATGAATGTCGTGCCGGATACGAGCGTGGTCATCGACGGCCGCGTCTCGGCGACGATCGAAGACGGGCAGTTCGAGGGAGCGACGATTTCGGTGCCGGAAGCCGTCGTCGCGGAACTCGAGGCGCAGGCCAACGACGGGATCGACAGCGGCTGGGACGGCCTCTCGGAGCTCCAGCGGCTCGCCGACCTCGCCGACGAGGGCGCGATTTCGCTCGAGTACGTCGGCGACCGACCGAACGCCATCGAGCGCGGCCACGCCTCTGAGGGTGAGATCGACGCGCTGATCCGCGACCTCGCGGAGGAGCTGGGCGCCACGTTCCTGACGAGCGACATCGTCCAGGCCGAGGTCGCCCAGGCGAAGGGCCTCGAGGTCGAGCACGTCTCGCCGGAGGTCCGAGAGGTCGGCACGCTGACCGTCGAGGAGTTCTTCGACGACGGGACGATGAGCGTCCACCTGCGGGCCGGCGCCGTCCCGAAGGCCAAGCGGGGCGAGCTCGGCGAGATGCGCTACGAGGAGATCGCCGACGAACCGCTCGACGAGGAGACAATCGACGAGTACGCCCGCGAGATCGTCGACGGCGCCAAGGAGTCCCACGACGGCTTCATCGAGCTCTCGGAGCCGGGGATGAAGATCGTCCAGTTCCGGGATTACCGGATCTCCATCGGCCGACCCCCGTTCTCGGACGGCATCGAGATCACCGCCGTCCGCCCGATCGCCCAGACCGACATCGAGGACTACGAGAACGCCGACGAGCTCAAAGAGCGACTGCTCGAGCGCCAGCGGGGCGTCCTCATCTCGGGGGCGCCGGGCGCCGGGAAGTCGACGTTCGCGCAGGCGGTCGCCCGCTTCATCTCGAACAACGACTACGCGGTCAAGACGATGGAGAAGCCTCGGGACCTGCAGGTCGGCCCCGAGATCACCCAGTACACCGAACTCGCAGGGGAGATGGAGAAGACGGCCGACGCCCTGCTGATGGTCCGGCCCGACTACACCATCTACGACGAGGTCCGCAAGACCGACGACTTCGAGGTCTTCGCGGACATGCGCCTGGCCGGTGTCGGCATGATCGGGGTCGTCCACGCGACCCGACCGATCGACGCGCTCCAGCGACTCGTCGGCCGCGTCGAACTCGGTATGATCCCCCAGGTCGTCGACACCGTCGTCTACATCGAGGCCGGGGAGGTCAACACCGTCTACGACGTCAGAACGGAGGTCAAGGTCCCCGCGGGGCTCACAGAGGAGGACCTCGCCCGGCCCGTCATCCAGGTCACCGACTTCGAGACGGGCGAACCCGACTACGAGATCTACACGTTCAACCGCCAGGTCGTCACCGTCCCGCTCAACGACGACGAGGGCGGCCCCGGCAGCGAGTCGGGCGTCGACCGCATCGCCAAACAGGAGATCGAACGCGAGATCCGCTCGGTCGCGCGAGGGTACGTCGACGTCGACCTCAAGAGCCAGGACAAGGCAGTCACTTACGTCGAAGAGGACGATATCTCGAGCGTGATCGGCAAAGGTGGCGGCCGAATCACTGACATCGAGAACCGGCTGGGAATCGATATCGACGTCCGAACCCACGACGAGAACCCGAACTACGGAGCCGGAAGCGGCGGTAGCGGTGGTAGCGGTGGCGGAGCCGGCGGAAACACTGCCAGCTCCCAGCCCGGCGAGATGGTCACACCCGAGATCACCTCGAGGCACATCGTCATCCCCGTCGACGGCAGCCACGGCGAGACCGTCGAGGTCCAGGCCGGCGGCGACTACCTCTTCACCGCGACGGTGAGTCGCGGCGGTGAGATCCAGGTCTCGCGAGGGAGCGCGATTGCCGACGACCTCGAGCAGGCGATCGATCAGAAGGACCCGATCACGGTCGTTCCCTCCTAAGACTCCGACCGCGAGCGAACGAAAGCGCGGCGCAACGCCCCCGAAAGGACGGACGGGCAACGCCCGTGAGTCAGCGAGCGAGTGGTCGAGACGGGCCCCCTCTTTCGATAGCTTGACCTTAACGATACGGACCGCTGTTCGCGAATCGAATTTGGCTTCGTCCAGTTATTTCGGCGATGTTGAGATGGATGAACGGCTTTTCCACTTCACAGTCGTGCTACGACCACTCATACAGAGGATACTAGCTGTATAACCGTAAAGCACTTATCAAAGACAAATGTCTGGGTAGTTGTAGATCAATACCACGTGATTCAACTATGGGTGCTAAAAGGAAAACGTTCGTCTACTCGGAGCTCGAGAACGGTGTCGGACCGTTCATTACTGATCGGGACGCCCTCGAGGCCGTTCGGGACCGGATCACCGACGACCTCCGCCGGACCGTCGCCGACGCCGGTGCGGACGGTATCGTCGTCGCAATGAGCGGTGGGATCGACTCGACAGTGACTGCCGCGCTGGCCGTCGAGGCGCTGGGAAGCGACCGAGTGCTTGGGCTCGGCTTACCCTGTCACAAGAGCGACCGGACACAGGTCAACGAGGCCCGAACGATCGCCGACGGGCTCGGCATGGAGTTCCGCGAGATCCAGCTCCAGCCGCTGCTGGGAGCCTTCGAGGAGACGATCGGGGCCGAGTTCGAGTCGGCGTCTGCCGAGCGACCAAACGAGCGCAACCGCGCGGTCGGAAACGTGATCGCGCGACTGCGGATGTGCTGTGCGTACTACGCCGCGAACCGCGGCTCGCGGCTCGTCGTCGGAACAGCGAACCGCTCGGAGCTCCTGCTGGGCTACTTCACGAAGTACGGCGACGGTGCCGCGGACATGTATCCGATCGGGGATCTCTACAAGACCGAAGTCTGGGCGCTCGCCAAGCGACTCGGCGTTCCGAGACGCATCATCAGCAAGACGCCGACCGCCGGCTTCTGGGCCACCCAGACCGACGCCGGCGAGCTCGGCGCACCGTACGACGTCATCGATCCCCTGCTCTACCGCCTCGTCGACGAGGACGAATCCCTCGAGGAGGCGGTCGACGCCCTCGGAATCGAACCCGACCTCGCTCGCGAGATCGTCTCGCTGTTCGCCGAAACGGCGCACAAGCGGACGACGCCGCACACACCGGAGATCGCGAACCGCGACGGGTTCGCGTCGGTCGATCCCTGATCCGCTACTCGAGGTAGACGTCCGGGTTCCGCCACCAGAACAGCCCCCACGAGAGCATGAAACCGACGGCCATCGCGACGATGTCCTGGACGATCTGGGGCAGTCCGAGATCGACGATGGCGACCAGGACGATCGCCGAACCCAGCGCCGCGCCGGCAACGACGAACGCCAGGTCGCCGACGATCCGCTCCTGTGATCGGTCCCAGTAGTGCTGGCGACTCTCGTCGTACCAGACGCCGACGTAGATCAACACCGGCGACATGAGCGTGATGACCGTGATCGACTGGTACGCCTCCGGCAGCCCGGCCGGAAACAACACGAGCTGGTTGAGGATCTGTGCCAGGATCGACATGACGAACAGTCCGGCCAGCAGCCACCCCCACCGCGGCAATCGCTCCTTGTCCATACACGGAGGCGATCACCACTGAAAAATAATCCTGCCGTTTCCGGTCTATTCCGCGCAGCAGGCGTCCTTCTTCGGGGATTCCTCGACGCCGCTGCCGTCGGCCGCGACGGGTTCCTCGAGGCGGTAGAGGCTCTGTCTGGCGTCCGCAAAGTAGATATCCTCGTCAACGATGCCAATATCCTCGAGGCGTTCGAGGGCGTAGCGGACGGTCCGAGCCGAGAGCATTGATTCCTCGACGATCTGTTTCTGCGTGAGCGGACCGTCGTACTCGAGAACCTTGAAAACGAGCTTCGCGCTCGGTGGCAGATCCTCGAGGTCCTCGCCGTCAGTCGCGGTCATATTACGTTTCGAAAGCTCCCAGTAGTATAAAAGTTGAGCCTTACAGGGACGGAGTTCGACATAATATATCGCCCACACGGGGCGAGTAAAATGGTGCTATGGGTTCTATGCCGCAAAATCTCGACTATTTGACCGATCAGTCAGTCTGACCCGGGGACTCCTCAAAAACGGTCGTCGGGAACGGGGATCCGGCCACGACTCGGTCGATGGGCAGATCAAATCCGTTCCCAGGCGTCGTCGTCGTCGGGATCCGGAAGTTCGCCGACCGACTCCTCGGCGGGAATCGCGGATCCGTCGCTCGTCTCTGCGGCCGTATTGCCGAGTTCGAGCTCCGGCCAGGCGGTTCGCTCCCATTTGCCGCGTTCGGAATGGTAGTAGACGACGTTATCGTTGACGACCGCGAACAGTCCGCGTTGTCGGTCGTGGACGACGCGTGCGTTCGTATCGATAGCGACGTCGACGACGTCCTCGAGGGTATCGAGCTCGACGTGGTAGTCGCCGACCCACATTGGGATCGATCCCGCCGAGATCCACTCCGCGTAGCGGCGTTCGTGAACGGACCGGCGAGCCGAATCGGCGTCGACTGGCCGTCGTGTGTGAACGACTCCTGCTCCGGCGAGCGCAAGCAGCCCGAGCGCCGCCAGTCCGGCGACGGCCGCCGCGTTCGGCGACTCCCCGACCTCGACCTGCGCCGTCTCGCTGTGATCGGTCGACTCCGCCAGCTCCGACTCCTCGAGCCAGTAGGCGTCCTCGGTCAGCTCGAGCGTGCTCGACAGCGTCTGCTCGTTGGCGTGGGTCCCCGTATCGTAGATGGTGACGACTTCGAGCACCGTTCGGACGGTTCCGACGTCGTCGAACTCCGCCTCGACGTCGGCTCGTTCGGCCGCGAGCGCGTCGACGTCGATCATCGTCTCCGACCGTGCGACGTCGTCCTCGATAGTTGCGGCGGTCCGCTCCTCCCGTACCGTCTCCTCCCAGAAGACCGCCTCCTCGTGTTCGGCCTCGTGGCGGACGTGAACCTCGTGGACGACCTCGGCGTCGTCGCTCGGAACCGACGTCTCCGTAGTGAGGGTTAGCTCCGGCGCCTCGGGCAGCGTGTAGACGGGGTTGTCCTCGAGTTCCGTACCGGCCTCCCAGGGGCCGTCCTCGACGATCGTCGCGCTCGTCGTCACCTCGGTTGCAACGGTCTCCTGATCGACCTCCTCGGTCGTCGTCGACGTCCCCGGTGTCGCTGCAACCCAGCCGGCGCCGACGAGTGCGAGCACCCCCACGAGCGCGAGAGCGATCGCGAGGGATCGACCGTGGTCCGCGATCACCAGATCCAGACGTGGGTTATCGATCACGCTCTCCTCCACCCAGCATTCTCTCCCGGTGTTCGCCCCGTATCCGAGCCCGAGTGTCCCTCGAGCGAACAGGTCGTTCGGGAGAACTGTTCATACACATGGCAAGAGTCCCGATCGTGATAACGGTAGCGGCCCCGACTACCTACCGCCACCGACGTAGTCGACGCCGAAGCCGCGTCGAGAGCGGGACGTGATCACCGGGGCTTCGGATCCGGAAGTCGCCCCGCCCGAACAGAAGTATGACGGTTCCGACGACGGCGCTGACGAGCACAAGATCGACGGCGGCGATCGCGGCGAGGGGATGGATTCCGTGCAACCAGACGAGCAGCGAAGGGGGAAGGACGGTCAGATAGCGGTACTCTCCGACGTGGCTGGTGTACTCGCCGGTCTCCTGGGGCGCCGATACCGACAGCGTCGTTGCGCTCTCCGAGCGGGGACCGAGTGTCTGCGATCCGGGCTCGGCCTCGAGCCCCCCGCCGGTTTCGTGGACGACGACCACCGGGGCGTAGCCAGCGTTTTCGACCTCTCGAGTCAGTTCGCCCGTCTCGCCCGGAGCCAGTATTTGGGGATCGTCGGTCGGTGACTCCGTGACGGCGACCTCGTACTCGTAGGTGCCGGCGGGAGCTACCATCGCCGCGGTCGCCAGCGCGACGATCACGAACACCACGAGCGCGACGGTCCCCCAGAACGCGTAGACGTTCTCCCGGGAGGTCGACCGCGCCGTCTCGCGTCGCGTAACACCCACTCGATCGAGGAGGAGTCCCACGCCGAACAGCGCAACGCCGAGTCCAACCAGCGCCGAACCCATTCCGTGGCTGTCGGCCGGCGAGACGCCGATAACCGACGCGGCCGTCCCGTATGCCGACTCGAGGGCGCCCTGAACGCCCATTATCGCCGTTCCAAGATAGGGGATCGTCACGACCTCGCCGCCCGGCTGCCAGGCGACGGCGACGATCTGGTCGTCGCTCACCGGCGGCTCGTCGCCGCCCTGATCGGTAAAGGGATTGGCGTCGCCCGCCGTCACGTACCCCTCGGGCGTCTCCTCGACGATTCGGTGGGTCGTCAGTTCGCCGCCGTGGAGCTCTTCGGCGTCGAAGACGACGACGTCGCCCTCGCTAGGCGAGCCGGTGACGGCGTCCGGTATGGCGACGAACCCATCGCCGGCGTCCATCGTCGGCTCCATGCTCCCCGTCGCGACGTAGCCCAGCAGGATCGGCTGGCCGAGAAGCTGGCCGACGACGAGCAAGGTGACGGCGAGAACGAGGGCTCCAGCCGTAACGCGGGCAGCAACGGATCGCATTCTTATTTATTCCACACCATATCTGTTCTATTGAAATCCTGTCTCGTAACCTGAAACTGGAGCCAGCTCTCCGCTCGGCAGGAGTCGGGATCGTAGCGTACGATGACGGCTATCGCCGTCAGCTCTCACCGGTTGGGCCGGGAGTTGGAGCGTCCACCGATCAGTGATACTTACGTTCGTTAGTCAGAACTATCATCTGTAGCGGTGATAATGATTTCCTCGGGAATATCGCTCTCGTCGTTCTCCCGGAGATCGAAAACGACGTCGAGGGAAATCTCGTCCCCCCCATCTGATCCTGTGACCTCGAAGGGTTCGTCTCCCTCAAAGTACATCGCTTCCCCATCCACGTCGAGAAGATCCTGGCCTTCATTTTCGTCTTCATCTTCGATATCAATCGAGTACGTGACGTCGTCCTCGTCTCCATTATATCCAATCGCGAGCGCGTCGTTGAACCTCGTCGTTGCGTCCTCATTGAGGTTATCGAGATCGAATTCGATGACGTCGTTGTCGTCTTCGTCTCCACTCAGGGTCTCGCTCTCGATGCGCAGCTCTAGAAGTGCAGCACCGTCGCCGTCCGTTTCGATGTTTACGTCTCGGCCCGCCTCGACAGTACTGAACGCACCGGTGCCGAGTGCTGCGCCGCCGCCGGCAACGATCGTTCCGAGTCCGATGAGCGTGTTTCGTCGGTTGAGTTTCATGGTAGAATTTTCCTGGCCGACCGGCGACCGTGATCCCGAGCGAGGTCGCGGACGGTTCCTGTCTCGAGCTATACGGCCCACACACTTTGTATTTATTACCCTGAAAGTCAATTTAGATAGTTATTATCTATTCAGGCCCTCCCAGAAGCGGACCACAACGGTCATCATACCGTTTCAGCTCCGGAACGAACCGTGAAACGAACGCGTTGGCCAGTAGGCTTATCTATCGGTAGTCGGTACTGTGCGCTGTACTGACGTTCTAATGGCGACGAACAGGGCCGCCGGCGAGGCGCAGACGGATCTCGACGAGCCGACGCCGGACCGCGGCGAAATCTTCGGGTTGCTCTCGAACCAGCGCCGGCGGTACGCGATCCACTACTGCAAGCGCGAGGACGGACCGGTCGAGCTCGGCGACCTCGCCGAACACGTCGCCGCCTGGGAACTCGAGAAAGAGATCGCGGAGCTGACCGCGGCCGAGCGAAAGCGCGTCTACACCTCCCTCCAGCAGAGCCACCTGCCGACCCTCGAGCGGGCCGGGATGGTCGTCTTCGACGACCGGACGATCGAACTCACCGAGGAGGCCGCCGAACTCGACGTCTACCTCGATATCGTTCCCGGCGACAGCGTCCCGTGGGGTGTCTACTATCTCGGACTGTCCGTGATCGCGTCGATCGTAATGGGTGGCCTGTGGCTCGAGGTCGTTCCGACCGGGACGATTCCGGCGCTCGGCTGGACGACCCTCGTGGTCGGGCTGTTCGCGGCGTCGTCGATCGTCCACGTCGTTCAGAACCGGCGGATGCGGCTGGGAGAGGTAGAACGCCCACCGTAACATGCGAACGAGCAAATCCCTGGCGATACTCTGTGTGGTTCTCGGCGTCGTCTTGCTCGCGGGGCCGACCTTCGGATTCGTTTCGATCTCTGCCGACCGTGGCGTTTCGGTCGGGACTGCCGACGACGAGGAGGCGTACCTCGGCATCGAGGCGGTCGACACCGTCGTCAGCGATCAGAACGACGCCGAAACGGTCCTCGTGATGACGAACAACGCCGACGAGGAGCTGTCGATCGACGCCGACGTGACGATTCGAGGGTCTGGACTCGAGGAGGCGAGCGGCTTCGACGACACGCTTTCGCCGGGCGAGGAGACGACCTACGCGATGACCTGCGAACCCGGAACGGGTAGTGGAGAGACGGAGCTCGAGGTCGCGGTCGACTCCGCTAGCGGGAACGGGATCTCGATCGAGGACCTAGAGCGATCGTTCGCGATCGATCGAGAGTGTCCCGGACAATCCGATCCAGGACCGCCAGGTGGAACGGATCCCGGTGACGGTTTCGACTCGGTCTTCGTCGACGACGTCTCCGGGTTCGTAAGTCCGGGCGACGAACGCCAGCAAGTCGGCTTCACGCTCGCCGAGAACCGACAGCCTGACGAGCAGATCGAGATTTATCTCGGCGACGCCCAGGGTGACGGCGTCGATTACGAGGAGACGTTCTGGGACCAGAATAACCTCGAAATCATCGAGGGGAGCGGCGAGGTCTGGGGATCCGGCGGCGAGTCGATCGTCTACCAGGTTGACTCGGACGACGACCACGGCGACGAGATCGTTCTCGAGATCGGAGGGTACGCAACCGACGGCAGCGGCGGCCCCTACGAAGCGTCGTTCACGCGGTCGCAAACCGGGGACGTCGGGACGGCTCAGTTCGGAATCGATGGCGAGGGCGCCGGAGACGAACCGTTCCTCGACGTCGAAGCCGGCGACGTTCGCCCAGGAGACGACCGTCAGACGTTTAGCTTCACACCCAACGATGGGCTCGCTCCGTGGGAGGACGAGGTCCGCATCGATCTGGGTGATGTGGACGGCCTCGAGTACGACCAAGACGTCGTCGTTGAGGAGGGGCCGGGAGAAGACAGCGACGTCTGGCGAAACAATGGCGAACTCGTCTACCAAGTCAACGACAGGGGGACCGGCGGCGAGGAGATCGTCGTCTCGGTCGGCGTCGAGGCAACGGACCCCGGCCCCAGCGAGGTGACGTTCACACGAACCGACACGGGCGAGACGGCGACGGACTCCTTCGAGGCCGAGTGAACGCGCTGGCTCGCTCCACAATGCGAACCCCTTTTCACCACCGACGACAGAACTCGAGCCATGTCGACCGAATCGATTAGCGACCGACGCGAGCATATCCGCTCGATCAGCGTGACGGCGCTGTCAGCGCTGCTCGGCGTCGGTGCGGCGTTCGCCTCGCTGGCGATGGCGGGTGACGTGTCGTCCGTCGAGGCGGCCAGCGCTGCCGCGACCGACACGCGGGGACTGTTGCTCGTTCTGGGGGCGATCCTCGTCCAGTTCGTCCTCTACGACTTCACGGACATCTACGGCGACGACGAGTTCGGCGTGAAACACTACCTGTTCATCACGTTCATGACGTTCTCGTTCTGGTTCGTGGTTCTGGGGATCCTCCTCACGACGGAGGCAATGGGTTGAGATGGCCGACGACAGCATCGCCGTCGTAGACTTAGATCGGTGCCAGCCCGACCGGTGTAGCTACGAGTGCAAGAACTACTGCCCACCGAACCGCACGGGCAAGGAGTGTATCACCCTCCGAGGCGAGGAGGCCGACCAGGGCCAGCCCGACCAGATCCACATCTCCGAGGAGATCTGTCTGGGCGAGACCTGTGGCATCTGCGTCGAGAAGTGTCCGTTTGACGCCATCGAGATCATCAACCTGCCCCAGGAGCTCCAGGACGATCCCGTCCACCGCTACGGCGAGAACGCCTTCTCGCTGTACGGCCTGCCGGCACCCCAGGAGGGGAAGGTAACGGGTATTCTGGGCCCGAACGGGATCGGGAAGACCACCGCCGTTCGCATCCTCGAGGGCGAACTCCAGCCCAACCTCGGCCGCGACGAGGCCGTCGGCTGGAACGACGTGCTCGAGGCCTACCGCGGGACCGAACTGCAGGACTACATCGCTGACGTCCGCGACGGCGAGGTCACCGTCGCCCGCAAACCCCAGTACGTCGACCAGATTCCCGAGAGCTTCGACGGCAACACCCGCGAGCTGCTCGAGCGAACGGACGAACGCGGGGCGCTGGACTCGCTGGTCGAACGCCTCGAGATCGGTCCCGTCATGGACCAGGCGATCGAGGACCTCTCGGGCGGGGAGCTCCAGCGGGTCGCGCTGGCGGCGACGCTGGCGCGGGATACGGACTTCTACTTCCTCGACGAGGTGACGCCCTATCTCGACATCGGCCAGCGCGTCACCGCGGCGCGGCTGATCCGCGAACTCGCCGAAGAGGAGAACCGATCGATGCTGGTCGTCGAACACGACCTCGCGATCCTGGACCTGCTTGCCGACACCCTCCACGTCGCTTACGGTGAACCCGGCGCCTACGGTGTTATCACCTCGCCGAAGTCAGTCAGAAACGGGATCAACGAGTATCTCTCGGGGTATCTCGACAACGAGAACATGCGGATCCGACAGGACCGCATCGAGTTCGAGGAACACGCCCCCCGGATCGCGTCCCACGGCGACGTGCTGGTCGACTACCCCGACCTCACCAAGAGCTACGGCGACGGCGAGTTCTCCCTCGAGATCGAGGGCGGCGAGATCCACCGCAACGAGGTACTCGGCATTGTCGGTCCCAACGGGATCGGGAAGTCGACGTTCGCGAAGCTGCTGACGGGGAACCTCGAGCCGACCGCGGGCGACGCCGACCTCGATCTGGATATTTCGTACAAGCCGCAGTACGTCACCATCGACCAGCACATGCGGGTCGACGCCTTCCTCTCCTCCATTACGGACCAGTTCGGCTCCTCGTACTGGAACACCGAGATCGCTCAGCCGCTGCAGTTAGAGCGGATCATGGAACAGAACCTCTCGGATCTCTCCGGCGGTGAGCGCCAGCGGGTCGCCATCGCGGCCTGCCTGTCGGAGTCGGCGGATCTCTACCTGCTCGACGAACCCTCGGCCCACCTCGACGTCGAACAGCGGGTCCAGGCCACCAGCGCCATCCGGCGCTACGCCGAACAGCAGGACGCCACCGTGATGGTCATCGATCACGACATCTACACGATCGACCTGCTGGCCGACCGCTTGATGGTCTTCGAGGGCGAGCCCGCAGTCGAGGGCCACGCCAGCGAGCCCCAGCCAATGCGGGAGGGGATGAACGAGTTCCTCTCGAACCTCGAGATCACGTTCCGGCGGGACGAACGGACCTCGCGTCCGCGGATCAACAAGCCGGAGTCACAGCTCGATCGCGAGCAAAAGCGGGAAGGCGAGTACTACTACTCGCCGTAAGTCGACTCGAGGAGTTACTCGTTGTTCGACTTCGAGAGTACATCGCCGAACTGTTCGTCCTTGCGCGCTCGCAGTTCGTCGAGGCGCGACTGAGCGGAGAGGCGGCTCTCGCCGACCGTCGCGCCGACGAGGGCGCCGACCGCCGCACCGGAGCTCGCGGCGTTTTTGTTGAACAGGCCGCCGAGGCCGGCGCCGACGGCGGCGCCGATGGCTGCGTACCGTGCACGACTGAGCGCGAGTTCGAGTTGCTGTTTTACCATACGGATACATCTACACGGAACGGAAATAAACGTGTTCCCGGAGAATCGCAACCACGAACACGTACGGCAGCCTGAACGGCCGTTCAGCAGTTTTCAGTACCGGCCAAGGATCGTCAGACTGGACGGCCGTTTCGGAGCGGTGGATCGAAACTACTGAGACGGGCCGCTCGAGAACGAAGGTGGCTCCTGAGGACGCGGTCGCGAGTCGTCAGTGAACGTGTCGCTGGCAGCTTCCGCAGAGATTCTCTTCCTTGATGTCGACCTCGCGGACGGTCGGCGAGAAGTTCATTACGCACCGGTTGTTGTCGCAGTGCTCGAGCCCGTAGGTGTGACCGATCTCGTGGACGATCTCCTTGCGGACGCGGTTCTCGAAGATCTCGCTGGCGCTCTTGTTCGAGAAGCCGCCGTCGCTCGAGGTCTGTAGGCGGTACGTGGAGACGACGCTGCCGCTGCCGTCGAGGTAGGCGAGGCCGAAGACGTAGTTGCGACGCCGGTAGAACAGGTCGTGGGGCGTGATAGCGATGTTCTTCTCGCCGCGGCCGACCCGCTCGGCGAGCTGGATGAACGTCTCCGCGCAGTACTGGTTCCGGCCGGAGTCGTACGCGCCGGTCGGAACCGACTGCGAGTCGTTGACCGTGACGTCGCAGTTGTAGACCGATCGCAACGCGGAGGAGGCCGCCCGCTTGACCTCCGCGGAGACGCTGCCGACCGGCACGATATCGACGAGCATGACAACTGCTATGATCGCGGGTAGCATAAACGTCCCGCCATGGCCGATTCCCGCAGAAAACCCGGGAGGCTCGAGACGCACCTCGCCGCCTACGACCGAGTCGTCGAGGTCGGGATCGGACGCCGAACCGATCTGGCGGCGACCCTCGCCGAGACGAGCGTCTCCGTGACAGCAACGGACATCACCCCGCGAGCGATCCCTGGCGCCGTCGAGTTCGTCACCGACGACGTCGTCGACCCCGACCTCGAGGTCTACGAGGGTGCCGACGCGATCTACGCCCGGAACCTGCCCCCGGAGCTCCATCGGCCGACGCTCGAGGTCGCCGAGCGCGTCGGCGCCGACTTCCTGTTTACGACGCTGGGCGGCGACCAGCCCGCGATACCGGTCGAACGACGGACGGTTCGTGAGGGGACGCTGTACGTCGCCCGCAGTGACGGCACGCCCCGTTAGAACGCGAAGGAGTTACACGGGTCCGTGAGAGTAGCGGGAACGATGGCCGTCGAATCGCTGCCACCCGCCACTACCGTCCTCGCCGTCCTCGGGCTCCTCGTCGCGCTCGCGGTCGTCCTGCGAGGGCTGGGATTCCTCCTTCGGATCGCGATCTCCCTGTTCGTCCTTCCTGGTGTCGTCGTCCACGAGTTCGCCCACGCGAGCGCCTGTCGGCTCGTCGGCGTCAGGGTGATCGAGGCCGTCTACTTCCGATTCGGGAACCCACCGGGATACGTTCGCCATGCCACGCCCGATCGGTACCGCCAGTCGGTCGTGATCAGCGTCGCCCCGTTCCTGCTGAACACGCTCGTCGCGGTCGCCGCGTTCGTCGGCGCTGTCCTCGCCGTCTCCGCGGCCGGGGGGGTTCTGACGGCCCCCCTCGAGTACGCGGTCGTCGCCGGCGTCCTCGGCTGGATCGGGCTCTCGGTCGGGATGGCTGCCTTCCCGAGCACGACCGACGCGCGGACGCTGTGGACTCGCTCCCGACGGGAGTGGCGACGATCGCCGGCCGTGTTGCTCGGCCTCCCGGTCGTCGCGCTGCTCTACGTCGTCAACGTCCTCTCGTGGCTCTGGGCCCACGTCCTCTACGCCGTTGGCCTGTTCGTCCTCGCGCTCGCGATCGTCGACGCGCTCGCGATCTGAACCGTCCGGCTTTATTCCCGGGGGCGCGTTCGTCCCCGTATGAACGCAGACGCAGTCGTCCTGGACATCGACGGCGTGCTCGTCGACGTCGCCGACTCCTACCGCAGAGCGATCCTCGAGTCGATCGAGCACGTCCACGACCGCACGATCCGCAAGGAGGACATCCAGGCGTTCAAGAACGCCGGCGGGTTCAACAACGACTGGGAGCTGACCTACGCCGCGGCGCTGTACGTCCTGGCGACCGGAGAGGGGTACCGCGCATCGATCGACGAGTTTACCGACGGGATCGCAGAGCGCGGTGGCGGACTCGAGGCCGCCGAGAGCGTCGTCCGCGAGGCGATCGGCGCGCGGGCGACCCAGCGCGTGACCGATCGGTGGGACCGCCAGCAACTCCGGGACGTCTTCCAGCAGCTCTACCTCGGCAGCGAGCTCTACCGGGGCCTCGAGGACGCCGACCCCGACCTCGAGACGCGGGGGTTCATCCACGACGAGCCCGTCGTCCTCGAGCCCGAGACCCGGGATCGGCTCCTCGAGAGCTACGACGTCGGCGTCCTGACCGGGCGTCCCGCCGCGGAAGCAGAGATCGCCCTCGAGCGGGTCGGCCTCGAGGAGGCGATCCCCCTCGAGCACCGCTTTACGATGGACGACTGGGAAGAAGGGAAACCTCACCCGCGGGCGCTGACCGTCCTCGCCGAACGCTTCGACGCCGACGCCGTCGTCTTCGTCGGCGACACCCTGGACGACGTGCGGACGGCGACCAACGCGAGCGAAGCCGATCCCGATCGAACGTACCGCGGCGTCGGCGTGCTGACGGGCGGGCTCACCGGCGAGGAGGGCCGCCGGGCCTACGAGCGAGAGGACGCCGCAGCCGTCCTCGAGTCGGTCAACGAGCTACCCGACCTGCTCGAGTAGGAGTTGGCCGACTGAGCGTCCGAGACCGCGCGGCCTGCAGCTCCCCCCATCCGTTTTTTCCCCGCCTTCGCCGTACTACCCGCAGATTCCGATGTCCGACTTCGCAAGCGGCGACCTCCCCGGCGAGGCGACCTCAGTCTGGCTCGCGAGCACCCGCGAGGACGATCCCGATCCCGACCCGCTCGAGGGCGATCGCAGCGTCGACGTCGCCGTCGTCGGCGCCGGCATCGCCGGGCTCTCGACGGCGATCGAGCTGCGCGAGCGGAATCTGACCGTCGCCGTCCTCGAGCGGGATCGCGTCGCGACGGGGATCACGGGGAAGACGACCGCGAAGCTGACCAGCCAGCACGGGGCGATCTACGACCACCTGCGCCGGGAGTTCGGCCCGGCGCAGGCGAGTCGGTACGCCGCCGTCCAGGAGGAGGCGATCGACCGGGTCGAGCGCCGGATCGAGGAGCTGGGGGTCGACTGCGGGTTCGAACGCCAGCCCTCCTACCTCTACAGCAACGAGCCCGACGAGATCGAACGGGAGGTCGACGCCGCCCGCGCGGCGGGACTCGAGGCGAGCTACGTCACCTCCGTCCCGCCGTTCGAGCGCGCCCAGGCCGCGGTCCGGTTCGACGACCAGGCCTGGTTCCATCCCCGAAAGTACCTGCTCGCGATCGCCGACGAGCTCCGGGCCGACGACGGCGCGCACCTCCACGAGGAGACTCGAGTGACGGATCTCGAGGACGGGACGCCCTGTTTCGTCCGAACCGAGCGGGGAACCGTCCGGGCGAAACACGTCGTGCTCGCGACGGGGTTTCCGATCCGTGATCGGGCGGGGTACTTCGCCCGGATGCACCCGAAACGATCCTACGTCCTCGGGATCCGTCTGGACGGCGATCCTCCGGAAGGAATGTACTACCGCAGCGGCGACCCCTACCGCTCCGTTCGCACCTACCGCGACGACGGGGAGAAGCTGTTGCTGGTCGGCGGCGAGAACCACAAGACCGGGCAGGGCGGCTCGACCGCCGACCGCTACCGTCGGCTCGAGTCGTGGGCCCGCGAGCGGTTTCCCGTTGACGAGGTCGCCTACCGGTGGTCGACCCAGGACTACAAGCCCGTCGACAAGGTGCCCTTCATCGGCCGCGCCGGTGCGGGGACCGAGAACGTCTCCGTCGCGACGGGCTTTCGGGGCTGGGGGATGACCAACGGCACCGCCGCGGGGCGACTGCTGGCGGCCGACATCGACGGCGAGCCGGTGCCCGAACTGGATCTGTTCGATCCCCTCCGGCTGACGCCGAAGGCCTCGCTGGGCAAGACCCTCACCGAGAACGCCGACACGGCGAGCGAGTTCGTCACCGACTGGTTCCAAACGCTCGTGACGCCGGATCTCACGGCCCTCGAGCCCGGCGAGGCCAAGATCGTCCGCAAGGGCGGGAAGCCGATCGCCTGCGCCAGAGACGAGGACGGGAAGCTCCACGCCGTCTCGGCGGTCTGTACCCACATGTACTGTCTCGTCGAGTGGAACGACGCCGAGGAGAGCTGGGACTGCCCCTGCCACGGCTCGCGGTTCGAACCCGACGGCGAGGTCCTCGAGGGGCCGGCGAACGAGGACCTACCCGCTCGAAAAGGATGAGCTACCGGGCGAGTCCCGCATCCGTCCTCGCTCCCGTTCCCGCCTCGAGCCCGGGGTAGTCCGCGGCGACTCCGTCGATGCCCGCCGCGGCGAGGTCGTCGAACTGGAGCCAGCTATCGACGGTCCAGACGTTGACCGCACGGTCCTCCTCGTGGGCCACCTCGACGATGTCGATCTCGGGCTCGCTCGTCGGGAGCCCGTAGTAGGGTTCGCTCGCGAGCGCGGTCCCCGCGATCGCGTTCCGCGGCGGGTGGATCGCCTCGCAGTCGTACCGGCGGGCGATTTCGACGCCGGCCTCGAGGTCGTCCCAGACGAGCGGCGCGGCCGCGTAGTCGGCAGTATCTCGAAGGGCGGCGAGCGCACCCTCGCAGAACGACGAGAAGAGGAGTTCGCCGTCGAAGTCCTCGCAGTCCTCGAGGACCCGTTCGACGAACGGGTGCCACACCTCCCGCCGTTCTTCCCGGGCGTCCGCCGGCAGCGACTCGCCGACGCGCAGGTCGGCCGCCCCCGGGTTCTTCAGCTCGACGTTGATGCCGACCGTCTCGGGGACTGCCTCGAGCAGCGCCGACAGCGTCGGGATCGAGTCGTCGGTTCCCAGTACCGACAGCGATTCGAGCGTCTCAAGGGACGTCTCCCAAACGAACCCCGAGGCGTCGGTGACGGGTCGACCGTCCCGCGTTCGCTCGAGGCGCTCGTCGTGGAAGACGACCGGAGTCCCGCAGGCGGCGGGCTGGACGTCGACCTCGAGCATCGCGGTTCCCTCGTGTCCCGCCGCATCGACGGCGGCGGCGATCGTGTTTTCGGGAGCGACGCCGGCGTAACCGCGGTGGGCGATGACGGCGGGAGTGTGCATACCGACGACCACGGCGGCGGCCCCTATCAGTGGTTGGCAGTGCGGTTCGTTCGGGTCGCTGTGCAACTTGCGTTCAGCAAAGGTGAAGCTGATATCACCGCCACCATCCGCGAGCAGCGCGGAACGTTCCGTTCCGCGGATCGTTCGCGCGGCTATGCCGCGCGAAGACGAAGCGAGCGGTTCCCCGCCGAAGCGGGCGAAGCCCGCGAAGGCGGCTTTTTAGCGTAGATTTTTCGAGGAGAGGTGAGCGAGGCCTGCGAGCGAACCCGACGAGAAAAAGGTACGTATGCGTAATTAGCGGATCCGCCTCCTCTACACCGATCCACGGCGACGACAACGCTCTCAGCGTTCGCCTGCCGGGTTGCCTTTCAATACGCTACCGGGCGAACAGAGCGCGTATGACAGACACGACGCTAGACGACGTCGAACGGAATCTGGGCCGGGTCGAGGACCTCGAGCAGGAGGAGGCGATCTCGGTGCTCCAGACGGCAAAGCGGGACCTCGAGGCGATGAGCACCGACGGCGACGTCGACGAGGAGCGCCGCCAGGCCCTCGAGGACCGCCTCAACCAGCGGATGCGGGAGATCGAGGAACGGGACGCCTACGACGGCAACGTCGGCGAGGCGATGAACCCCGAGGATCACGACGCGCCCTAATACCGAGGTGTCAGCTGCCGGGCGAGCGCACTTGCCGCGAGCGACGCCACCACTGAATATGGCTCGCTACCCCCGTGGAGTGGCACACGTCGGCGTCACCGTTCCGGACATCGAGGCGGCGCTCGAGTGGTACGAGGACGTGCTCGGCTTCGAGACAATTATGGGTCCCGTCGAGGTCGACCACGGCGAGGACCACATCGGGAGGCTCTGTGCGGACGTACTGGGTGAGTTCGACACCGTCTCGATCGCCCACGTCGCGACGGGCAACCAGGTCGCGATCGAGCTCTTCGAGTTCGACGATACCGAGTCGGGCCCCGATCCGGAGCCGTCCGAGGCGGGCTACTTTCACGTCTGCGTCATCGATCCGGAGATCGAAGACCTCGCGGCCGAGATCGCCGACAGCGGCGGTGAACACCACACCGACGTCTGGGAGCTGTTCCCCGACCAGCCCTACCGAATGACCTACTGCAAGGACCCGTGGGGCAACATCGTCGAGATCTACACCCACAGCCACGAACGCATCTACAGCAACCAGGGCGACTACTGATTACGAACTGGCGCCCGAGAACCCGGCGAGATCGGCCGACCCCCCACCGTTTTATTCGGCTGCCGTCCCGAGAGGCGCGTATGCGAATCGCACTACTGGGCGGCACCGGCGACATCGGCGAGGGGCTCGCGCTCCGGTTCGCGCGTGATACCGACCACGAGATCCTCATCGGCTCCCGTGATCCCGAGAAGGCCCGCGACGCGGTCGCGGAGTACGAGGACGTTCTCGAGGCGATCGGCGCCGAGTCGAGCGTGAAGGGGTTTGTCAACGAGATGGCCGCGGATCGAGCCGACGTCGTCGTGCTCTCGGTCCCGCCGTACTACGTCGGCGATACGGTCGAGGCCGTCGCGGACGTCCTCGACGAGGACACCGTGCTGGTGACGCCCGCGGTCGGGATGCAGGGCGACGACGACGGACTTCACTACCATCCACCGAGTGCCGGCAGCGTCACCGAACTCGTTGCGAAGCGCGCGCCCGACGGCGTTCCCGTGGTCGGGGCCTTCCACAACCTCGCGGCCGGCGCGCTCACGGACCTCGAGCTCGAGCTGGATCTCGACACGCTCGTCGTCGGCGACGATTCGGACGCAAAAGGGCGAGTGATCGCGCTGGCCGAGGAGATCGAGGGGCTCCGGGCGCTCGACGTCGGCCCGCTGGCTAACGCGGCGGAAGTCGAGAGCGTCACGCCGCTCGTGATCAACATCGCACGGTACAACGACGACCTCCACGACGTCGGCGTGAAGTTCGACTAGCGGGCGCGCTCTGACTCGGATTCTGATGCCGGCGTGGATTCGGTCTCGAGTTCGGTTCGGGACCACGACGTTTCCAGCGAGCGCAGCGTCTCGAGAAAGCCGTCGGCGTCGACGGGTTTCGTCATCGCGTCGTCGATAGGCAGTTCGTCGAGCCCGAGCACCCGGTCCTGTGCGGGGTGGCCGGTCAGCACGACCAGGGGGATCTCCTCGATTTCGGGCGTTCCCTCGATCTCGGTCGCGACCTCGTCGCCGTTCAGCCGCGGGAGCTTGAAATCGAGCAAGACGAGATCGGGACGGGGTGCGTCGGCGAACTCTCCACGGCGGTGGAGAAAGTCGAGCGCGTCGCTCCCGTCGTCGACGACGTGGAACGTGTGGTCGATCGGCGTCGCTCGCAGCGACTCCTTCGTTAGCCGCACGTCCCCAGGGTTGTCCTCGACGAGTAAGATCTCCAGCGTGGCTGGTAGTCCACCGGCGCCATTCGACATGTACGTAGCTGTGAACGCTGTCCCCATCCAGCCACGGCCTGTTATTTCAGGCATTGAAATGCCCTCGGCAATCTGATGACGGCTCACCGCCTCTCGACTCGAGAGAGAAGCAAAGCTTCACGGTCCACTATAGGCGGAAAAACGACGCAAGAAACGTCGGCTGATCGACGGACTACGCGCCGGCGTCCTCGAGGGCGTCCTCGAGGTCCTCGCGCTGGGTGACGCCGACGAACCGCTCGACGACGCCGTCGTCGTTCTCGATGATCAGGGTCGGCAGCGAGCGAACCTGGTACTCGTTGGCAACGTCCTGCTGTTCGTCGACGTTTACCTTCTCGACATCGAAGCGCCCATCCCAGTCGTCCTCGAGTTCCTCGAGGATCGGATCCTGGGTCTTGCAGGGGCCACACCAGTCTGCGTAGAAGTCCTTGAGCGTGACGGACATGTGATCAGGGGTACTTGCCACGCGCCGCGCATAAGGGTTTCCCACTCGGGGGTTCACGCCGGTGTCACGGACGCCGCGGGCCGATCCCCGCCGCCGTCGCGCGATCCAATCGGCGAACGACCCCTCGAGCAGCGTCTCCCGCCGACGGTCGACTCGGCGAGCGAGCGGGCCGTCTCCTCGAACCCGTTCGATCGTCGAAAGCTTTAGTTCAGCCCAACCCGATGGTGTACGTATGGACAGAGGACAAAACTCCGGCGGGCTGATGTCCAGTGCCGGACTCGTCCGGTACTTCGACGCAGAGGACTCGAACGCGATCCGTATCGACCCGAAGACGGTTATCGCCACGGGGATCATGCTGGGCGTGCTCGTCCAGCTGCTGATCTTCGTCTCCTGATCCTCGCCCGTCGTTCCCGACGAGCGTCTCGGTAGCCGCGGCGCCGGAGCGCTCGAGACGTCACCGTGACGCGTCGTTTTTGGCCGTTCGCTCCGTACCCGACAGCCATGTCACTGACAGCCGGCGTCGTCGCCGTTCAGGGCAACGTCGACGAACACGCCGACGCGATCGAACGCGCCGCGCGAGCCCACGGGCGGGAGGTTACCGTCCGCGAGATCCGTGACTCCGGGATCGTCCCCGACTGCGACCTGCTCGCGATGCCCGGCGGCGAGTCGACGACGATCTCGCGGCTCGTCCACGGCGAGAGGATCGCCGACGAGATCCGGGACCACGTCGCCGCCGGGAAACCCTTGCTTGCGACGTGTGCGGGCCTGATCGTCGCCTCGAGCGACGCGAACGACGACCGCGTCGACGAACTCGAACTGATCGACGCCTCGATCGAGCGCAACGCCTTCGGGCGACAGAAGGACAGCTTCGAGGCACCCCTCGAGATCGACGGCCTCGAGGAGCCGTTTCCGGCGGTGTTCATCCGCGCCCCCGCCGTCGACGACGTCGGCGACGCCGACGTACTCGCGCGCTGGGAGGGGCGACCGGTCGCGGTGCGTGACGGTCCCGTCGTCGCGACCGCCTTCCATCCCGAGCTGACCCCGGACAGTCGCCTCCACGGGCTGGCGTTCTTCGAGAACGAGGAGTCGATCGGGCCGGCGCTCGAGGAGCCCGCGTAGCGCCGGGTCGACCACCACGATCGTTCGACCGCGCTCGGCCGTGCAAGCATGTGCGGCCGAACACGTTTTTCCCCTGCCGCGCGTCGAGCCGAACATGAACGCAGCGATCGACGCCGTCCGCGTCGCGGGAACACCCCAGGGTCCGGTTCCAGTGGTCGTTCTCGAACTCGAGAGCGAAGACGACGTCGTCCCGATCTTCATCGGGTTCAACGAGGCCGTAAGCATCGATCGCGGCCTCGAGGCCGAGGACATCGGCCGGCCGCTGACCCACGACCTGTTGCTCGACGTCATGGAGGAACTCGGCAGCCGGATCGAGCGCGTCGTCGTCAGCGCGATCGAATCCGGGGCGAACGATCGGGGCGGCACCTACATTGCCGACCTCCACCTCCAGACCGCCCGTGGCGAGACGGTGATCGACGCGCGCCCGAGCGACTCGCTCGCGCTCGCCGCCCGGACGAACGCACCGATCGAGGTCACCGAGGACGTCTTCGAGGACGGCCGAGACGACAGGGAGAAGTTCGAGCACCTCGAATCGATCCGTGACGTCTCCGGTGAGTTCTGAATGGACGACACGCTCGAAGCCCTGTTCGCCGTCATCGAGGATCGCAAGGAAACGCTGCCCGAGGACTCCTACACCGCGTCGCTGTTCACCCACGAGAAGGGGGAGAACGCGGTGCTCGAGAAACTCGGCGAGGAGAGCACCGAACTCGTGCTCGCGGCCAAAGACGACGACCGCGAGGAGATCGCCTACGAGGCCGCCGACATCGTCTACCACCTGCTCGTGTTGCTGTCGATGAAGGACATGGATCTCGAGGAGCTCGAGGCCGAACTCGAGGCGCGGCGCTAGACGAACGCCCAACGAGGCCGACGCTTGCAGCCGCCCGGCCCAGATTGATTGTCCCGATCGGTGTGAGGGTGCCTGCATGGCAGTCGAACAGATCGAACACGCCGACGACCACATGCAGGAGTGTATCGACAACTGTCTCGAGGCTGCGCAGGTCTGCGAGTGGTGTGCCGACGCCTGCCTCGACGAGGGCGAGGAGATGGCCCGCTGCGTCCGGCTCTGTCGGGACGTGGCCGACATCGCCTCGCTGCACGCGCGGTTCATGGCCCGTAACTCGAGTTACCACGCGGAACTGGGCGAGCTCTGTGCGGACCTCTGTGAGGAGTGCGCCGAGGAGTGTGAGGGCCACGATCACGACCACTGCCAGGCCTGCGCCGAGATCCTTCCGAACTGCGTCGAGAGCTGCCGCGAGATGGCTTCCAGTTGACGCGAGTCCACGGGAGCAACGCGCCCAGGTAGCTTCCAGTCGAGATCCCCCATCCCTCGTTTTCAACGGATCTCGGCACCGCATTTTCGGATTTCCACGGGGTCTGGAACCGGTTTTCCCGCCTGGTCGCCTCCTGAACCCAGACGATCAGTTTCCGCACGGCGTCCGTTCCCGCGACGTTCGTCGCAACTCGTCGCTCGAGCGGCCGATCTACACCCGACGCCCTGAAGCTCCCGGGTCGCTCGAGGAGCCGGAGTTGAAGAACCCGCCGATGGCCCCGGCGATCGCGCTCTCGAGGGCCATGACAAAGGACAGCGCCAGCGCGACGAGGAAGATCCCGAGGCCGGCGAGGCCGCTGATGGCGCCGCCGATCGGGCCGCCGGCCCAGCCGGCGACCCCGACGACGAGCGCAACGAGCACGCCGGCGACGAGCCCGCCGAGGGCGCCGGCAAGCAGCCCATGCCAGAAGCCGCGTCCGAGCCCGCCGCCGGCGAGGTAACCGGCGACGAACCCGCCGATCAGCCCCGCGGCAAGCTGGCCGACACCCGGCAGCGTGAGTCCGACGATCCCGAGAATAGTGATGACGAGAAAGCCAATGACGACGGAGCGCCAGTCTGTCATACCGATCCGTCGGACGCGAGCGGACATAAGCCCTCGGCGTGGATACTGCGGGGTATGGCCCGTCGGGTCGTCGGACAGTGCCTCCACGACGGCCGCGGGATAACGAACGACCTTTTACGACCGCGGGTTCTAGCTGAAGGCATGATTTTCGAAGACCTTCCGACCACGCCCACGTCGGAAGAGCTGATCGACAAGGCGTTCTCGCGGGCGGCGCGGGCCGGCAAGGCCAAGGGCGGCCTCGAGGCCCAGCAGTCGATGCTCCAGACCGCGGCGAACATCATCTCCGACAATCTGGAAAACGTCGTCACGGCCTGGCCGGACTTCGCCTACGAGGACGACGTCGACCCGTTCTACTACGAGATCGCGGACGCGATCGTCGACGTGGACCGCCTGCGTCAGAGCCTCTCGGAGACGATGTGGGCCAGCCGCAAGGCCCGCGAGATCCACCAGGAGTACCAGCCGAAGCTGCGCAAGACCGACATCGACACCGCACGCAAACATCGAAAACAGGCGTTCGCCCGGCTCGCGGACATCGTCGAACAGATCGACGACGAGCTGCTGTACATCAACGAGTCGCGCAACGACCTGCGGGACCTCCCCGAGATCAACCCCGACGAGCCGACGATCGTCGTCGCGGGCTACCCAAACGTCGGGAAGTCGTCGTTCGTCAACGACGTCACGAACGCCCGCGGCGAGACCGCTTCATACCCGTTCACGACGAAGGGGATCGGGCTGGGTCACTTCGAGCGAGATCACATCCGCTATCAGATCGTCGACACGCCCGGCCTGCTCGACCGCCCGCCGCAGGATCGAAACGAGATCGAGTCACAGGCGGTGAGCGCGATCGAACACCTCGCCGACTGCATGCTCGTCGTCCTCGACCCGAGCGGGGAGTGTGGCTACCCCCTCGAGTCCCAGCTCGAGCTTCGGGACGCCATCGCCGCGCAGTTCGAGGACGTGCCCGTGTTCACGGTCGCGAACAAGATCGACCGCGCCGAACACTGGACGGCCGACGTCGCCGCTGACTACGAGATGAGCGTCGAGACCGGCGAGAACGTCGAGACCGTCCTCGACGCGGCCGTCGAGGCGATCGGCTACGAACCGGAACTGCCGTTCGAGGAGTAACGTCATGAAGGGACCGGGAATCCTCTGGATGTTACAGACCGCGGCCGGCTTCTCGCTGGCCGGGCCGCTGTTCTTCCTCGCGGCGAACTACCTCTTCGCGGGGCGGTACGCCTGGGGCGTGAGCTTCCTCTTTTTTGGGCTGCTCGTGCTCTACTTCCCGACGTACCTCGTCAACCGCATCGGCGGGCCGCGAGCGTGGGTCCGGCGTCGGCTCGGTCGGGGCGGTGACGACGAGGCGGAGGACGAAAGCACCGCGGCGGACGGCGGGACCGACGCCGACCGATCGTCCGGCTCCAATCGGGGATCGGCGCTCGAGCGGCTGCGGAGCCGTTGAGGGTCGAGAACGGCGCCCGAGAGCGGAGCGAGTGACGCTCACTCCTCGACGATGTTGACGTACCTGATCTCGATATCGACGTCACCGTCGGCGTGTTGCTCGACCCGTTGATTGAGTTCCGATGCCAGTCCGGGCGCGGTCTCGCCGGGCGGCCCGCCGATCGTGACGATCACCCGCTCGGGACTCTGGATCGGATAGTCCTCGTCCATGAGCACCTCGATTTCGAGGAACTGGTACTGCTCGAACTCCTCCTCGTCGAGTGCGAGTATCACCTCCTCGCGGGCGTTCTCCTCGAAGTTGCCGGCCTGGTACGACGAGTAGGTGATCGCCCCGAGAAACACCGAGAAGACGAGCACGATCACGACGAGCCCGACGACGCGCTTTCGGACCCGCTTTTCCGTCGGACCGAGTTCGAACAGGCTCTCCGGTCGGTACCCCAGATACCACAGCGTCAGCAGGCCGGCGAGGTTCACCGAGAGCACGTTGACGAACACGAGCGCCGTCGAACCGATCGCGGCCGCGGGCTGGCCCCAGGCGATCGCGATCCCCGCAGCCGCGGCGGGCGGAATCAGCGCTGCGGCGATCATCACGCCGACGAGCGCGACGGAGATCCCCGTCGCGATGCTGACGATCCCCGCGACGCCGGCGCCGAGCGCGACCGCCAGCGAGAGCAGGTCGGGCGCGAGGCGCTCGGAGATCTCGTCGACCTCCGCGAGCTCGAGGCCGGGCGGGACGATGTTCGTAACGTGGACCGACCAGGCGAAGACGGCCGCCGCACCGATCGCGAAGATGATGCCGATGAACTGGTAGGCCACGCTCTCGACGAACAGATCCTCCTCGTCGATCACCGAGCCGACACTGGCACCGAGAGCCGGACCGATCAGCGGCGCGATCACCATCGAGCCGACGACGACCGCCGGCGAGTCAAGCAGCAGTCCGGCCGTCGCGACGATCGCACTGATGATCGTCATCGTCGAGTAGACGCCGAACGTCGGCGTCAGCGACTCCGCTTCGGTCTGGAGCTCCTGTCTCGAGATCCGATCCGATTCGACGTCGCCCTCCTCGTACTCCTCGCGCAGCGCCTCGAACCGTCGAGAGACGACCGTCTCCGCATCGACGACGACCGTGTACGCGTCCTCCCCGACCCCCGCCTCCTGAAGCTCGTCGAGCACCGGCTCGACGGCCGGCGCCGGCAGTGGAAAGTAGACGACCGCCGTGTAGTCCCGGTCGCTCTCTTCGTCGGTGACGACGTAGTCGATCCCTCGATCGTCGAGTGTCTCGAGGATCGTCTGTCGCTTTCCCGTCGGAACCGTCAGCTGTACGAGCCGCACAGCTGGTACGTCGACCCCAGGGGTCATAACTCCGGACACTTTCGGTATGCTGTCGGTCGGTTTCGCCGCTACGGCGATTTCCGGGTCGCGTGATTCGGAGACCGAGGGCCGAACACCCGATCGTTCGTGAACTATACCCGTCTCGCGTTCCTCCCGGACGCTATGGCACACCGCGTCACCGTCTCGCTCGACGACGAGACGAAGGCGGCCCTCGAGACGCTCGCCGGCGAGACTGGAAGAGGACAGAGCGAGGTCGTCCGACGCGCGCTGTCGTTTTACGCCGCGAACTTCGAGGCCGCGAGCGGGCGACCGAGCGACAACTTGGAACAGTACTACCAGATGCTCTCTTCCGGCGAGCACGTCCTGCTCGACGTCGACTTCCTGCACGCCTTTCTCGAGCACCTCTATGCGGGTGGCGATCCCGATCCGGCGTTCGTCGAGGCGGCCGACCGGGTCTCGGACTACCACGCGAGGGAGTACGAAGCGCGGTTCGAGGGTATCGACGAACTCCTCGAGTGGCTCTCCTTCTGTGGCTTCCTCGAGGTCCGTGACGAGGCCGGCGGGGTCTACCACGTCGTCTTCCCCTCGGAGGCGATCCAGTGGTTCATGACCCGCTTTATCGAGCGCAGCACCGCCTCGATGCCGATCGAACTCGAGATCGAACGGGGCGTCTCGAAGACGATCGTCGCCGAGCGCTCGAGCGACGCGTAGCCGGACCCCTCACACGAGTTCATACTCGGTCATACGACGGACTGCTCGAGCGGCCACATCGACGGAGCCGTATGATCCGCGCTCAACAACCCTTATGCTGCTCTCGGAGAGCGGATACTGTGTACACTCACCATGGGTATAGTAGACAGGCTGAAAGCGATCGGACCGGGCGCGCTCGTCGCGGCGGCGTTCGTCGGTCCGGGAACCGTCACGACCGCGAGCGTCATCGGCGCGGAGTACGCCTACGTGCTCGTCTGGACGATCGCCTTCTCGATTCTGGCGACGATGGTCCTCCAGGAGATGAGCGCGCGGCTGGGGCTGATCTCGCGCGAGGGGCTCGGCGAGGCGCTCAGGGACGAATTCTCGAATCCGCTGGCGAAGTGGGCGTCGGTCCTGCTCGTCGTCAGCGCGATCGGGATCGGCACGGCGGCGTTCCAGACCGGCAACATCGTCGGCGGCGCGGCAGGCCTCGCGACGATCACCGGCGTCAGCGAGAACGTCTGGGGGCCGCTGATCGGGATCGTCGCGGGCGCCCTGCTCTGGTCGGGCAACTACAAGCTGATCGAGCGCGTGTTTATCGGCCTCGTCGCCGTTATGGGTGGGGCGTTCCTGCTCAACGCGATTATGGTCCGTCCCGACCTCGGCGCGCTCGCCGGCGGCCTCGTCCCGACGATTCCGGAGGGATCGGCGTACCTGATCGCGGGCCTCGTCGGCACCACCGTCGTCGGCTACAACCTGTTTCTGCACGCGAGCACCGTCCAGGAACGCTGGGACGGCCCCGACGACCTCGCGGAGTGTCGAACCGACACGATCGGAATGATCGTCGTCGGCGGGCTGATCACGACGGCGATCGTCGTGACCGCAGCCGCGGTGTTCCCCGAGGGAACCACGATCGCCGACGTCGGCGAGATGGCCGACCAGCTCGAGCCCGTCTTCGGCGGCTACGCGCTGACCTTTTTTGCGATCGGCCTCTTCGCGGCCGGCTTCACGAGCGCGATGAGCGCGCCCCTCGCGGGGGCCTACGCGACCGCCGGCGCGCTCGGCTGGGAACGCGATCTGAAATCGACCCGGTTCCGGGCGATCTGGGTGACGATCCTCTCGGTCGGGGTCGTCTTCTCGGCGGTCGGCTTCGATCCCGTACAGGTGATCGTCTTCGCGCAGGTCGCCAACGGCCTCCTGCTGCCGATCATCGCCCTATTTCTGATCTATGCGATGAACAACGAGGCACTGCTCGGCGAGTATACGAACAGCACGCTCCAGAACATCCTCGGCGGGCTCGTCACCCTCGTCGTCGTTGGCATCGGCGTCCAGACGCTCTACGACGTCCTGATCGTTCAGGACGGACTCGACGTTCTCTTCGGCTTCCTCTGACGCGACGAACTCTCAGTGACTATGAACGATACACCGATATCCGACGAACGCACGGACACGCAACCAGCACACACGGATGCCACCCGGATCGGCGTCGACGTCGGCGGCACCTTCACCGACGTCGCCCTCTCCGTCGAC
>NZ_AOIB01000010.1 GCF_000337675.1 Natronococcus amylolyticus DSM 10524
CGTGACGACCGAGGGGTTCCGGGACGTCCTCGAGATCGGCCGACAGGATCGGCCCGATCTGTACGACCTCGAGGCGGAGAAACCCGAGCCGCTCGTCCCCCGACGGCGGCGGTTCGAGGTCGACGAGCGGACCACCGCCGAGGGCGTCGAGCGCCCGGTCGATCCCGAGGAGGTGCGGGAGCTCGCGGCGACCCTGCGCGAACGGGGCGTCGAGAGCGTCGCGATCTGTCTGCTCCACGCCTACGCCGACGCCGACAACGAACAGCGGGTCGCCAAAATCCTGCGCGAGGAGCTCGAGGTACCAGTCTCCGCGTCGCACGAGGTGCTCGCGGAGTTCCGCGAGTTCGAGCGCACCTCGACTACCGCGGTCGACGCCTACGTCCGGCCCGCGATCGACCGCTACGTCGGCCGACTGGTCGACGAGGCCGAAACGTCCGGGATTCCGGCCCCGCAGATCATGCAGGCCAACGGCGGGATCGCCGACCCCAAGACCGTTCGGGACCACGCCGTGACGACGACGCTGTCGGGGCCGGCGGCGGGCGTCGTCGGCGCCGCCGCCACCGTCGACGACGCCGACGTCGAGGGGCTCGTCACGTTCGACATGGGTGGCACCTCGAGCGACGTGAGCCTCGTCCGCGAGGGCGAGGCCGAGCGGACGACCGACGCCGAGATCGACGGCCTCCCGATTCGCACGCCGATGGTCGACGTCAACACCGTCGGCGCGGGCGGCGGCTCGATCGCCTGGGTCGACGATGGCGGCGCACTCCGTGTCGGCCCCCGATCCGCGGGCGCCGAACCCGGCCCCGTCTGCTACGGGAAGGGCGGCACCGAGCCGACCGTGACCGACGCCAACGTCGTGCTCGGCTACATCGGCCCCGACACCGCGCTCGGCGGCGAGATGACTCTGGACGTCGAGGCCGCCCGCGACGCGCTCGCTGATCTAGCCGACGAGGCCGGCCTCGAGGACGCGCTCGAGGCCGCACGGGGAATCTACCGGGTCGCGAACGCGACGATGACCCGCACTATTCGGTCGGTAACCGTCGAGCGGGGCCACGATCCCCGCGAGTTCGCGCTGGTCGCCTTCGGCGGCGCGGGCCCGATGCACGCCGCGGCGCTGGCCGACTCGCTGGGCGTCGACCGCGTCGTCGTCCCCCGGCCCGGCGGGGTGCTCTCGGCGTTCGGGCTGCTCGCGGCCGACGAGAGCTACGACGCCGCCCGAACCGTCCAGCTCGCCCGCGCGGACGCGGAGCCGGACCGGGTCGACGCCGTCTACGACGACCTCGTCGAGCGCGTGCTCGCGGACGCCTCCGACCCCGGCGCCGCGCGGATCGAACGCGCCGCCGACTGCCGGTACGCCGGGCAGAGCTTCGAACTCACGGTGCCCGTCGACGACGCCGTCGACCTCGAGGCCGTCACCGAACGGTTCCACGCCGCCCACGAGCGCGCTTACGGCTACCGGATGGACGAGTCGGTCGAGATCGTCACGCTCAGAGCGTCGGCCACAGTCGAGGGCGCCTCGCCGACCGTCCGTCACGAGGGAGGGGGCGATCCCCGTCTCGGTACGCGCGAGGCGTACTTCCCCGACGTCGACGGCCCACGGGCCGCGACCGTCTACGAGCGCGACCGCCTCCAGTCTCAGACGGTCGTCGATGGGCCCGCAGTGCTCGAACAGGCCGAGAGCACGACCGTCGTCCCGCCCGGCTGGGCGGGCGACGTGCTCGAGGACGGAACCGTCGTCATGACGGAGGATGATTCTCGATGAGCGACACACAGATCGACCCGATCACCCTGGAGGTACTGCGCAACCAGCTCGAGGGCGTCGCCGAGGAGATGGGTCAGACGCTCATTCGGGGCGCCTACTCGCCGAACATCAAGGAGCGCCGGGATTGCTCGACGGCGTTGTTCGACGCCGAGGGGCGGATGGTCGCCCAGGCCGAACACATCCCCGTCCACCTGGGTGCGATGCCCGAAGCCGTCGACGCCGTCCGCGAGTACGATCCCGAACCCGGCGACGTGTTCGTCCTCAACGACCCGTTCGCCGGCGGCACCCACCTGCCCGACGTAACGATGGTGTCGCCGATCACGGTCACTGAAGAGATCGTCGGCTACGCCGTCTCGCGGGCCCACCACGCCGATGTCGGCGGGATGACCCCCGGCAGCATGCCGGCGGGCGCCCGCGAGATCTACCAGGAGGGACTCAGGCTCCCGCCGACGAAGCTCGTCGAGGGCGGCGAGGTCCGCGAGGACGTCCGTGCGCTCGTACTCGCGAACGTCCGCAACCCCAGAGAGCGGCGGGCCGACCTCCGAGCGCAGCTGGCGGCGAACGAGCGGGCCGCCGAGCGCCTCGAGGCACTGTTCGACGAACACGGCCGCGAGACCGTCCTCGCGGGATTCGACGCCGTGATCGACTACTCCGGCGACCGAATGCGCGCCAAGCTTCGCGAGCTTCCGGACGGCACCTACGAGGCGACGGACGTCCTCGAGGGCGACGGCATCACCGACGAGGACGTCGAGATCCGGGCGTCAGTAACGATAGACGGCGCGTCGGTCGCCGTCGACTTCGCGGGGACCGCGGGTCAGTTGAAAGGGAACCTCAACGCGCCGCTGGCCGTGGCGAAGAGCGCGGTCTACTTCGTCGTTCGCTGCGTCACGGACCCCGAGATCCCGCCGAACGACGGCTGCTACGAGCCCGTCACCGTCGCCGCGCCGAAGGGGTCGCTGCTGAATCCGACCCCGCCCGCGGCGGTCGTCGGCGGCAACGTCGAGACCAGCCAGCGAGCGACGGACGTCGTCTTTGCCGCGCTCGCGAAGGCCGCACCCGAGCGCGTCCCCGCCCAGAGCCAGGGGACGATGAACAACCTCACCGTCGGCGCCCGCGACGGCTCCTTTACCTACTACGAGACGATCGGCGGCGGCTTCGGCGCTCGAGCCGACGCAGACGGCATGGACGGCGTTCAGGTCGGGATGACGAACACGCTCAACACGCCCGTCGAATCGATCGAGACGGAGTACCCGTTCCGGGTCGAGCGCTACGCCCTACGACCCGACAGCGGCGGTCGCGGCCGGTTCCGCGGTGGGCTCGGCCTCGAACGTACCCTCACGGTCGAGACCGACGCGACGGTCTCGTTGCTGACCGAGCGCCGACGCCACGCGCCGAACGGCGTTGCGGGCGGCGAGGACGGCGCCGTCGGAGAGAATCTGATCGACGGTGAGCCCGTCGCCGCGAAGACGACCGTCGACGTCGAGGCCGGGACGACGATCACCGTCCGAACGCCCGGTGGCGGCGGCCACGGCGACCCCGACGAGCGTGATCCCGACGCGCTCGAGGAGGATCGAGCCGACGGCGCGGTCACGGACGGTGAGGAGCCGTGAGCGACGACGACTCCGACCGACCCGTCCGACTCGGGCTGATCGTCCCCTCCTCGAATACGACGGCCGAACCCGAGTTCCGCGAGTTCGCCCCCGAGGGGACGACCGTCCACGCGGCGCGGATGGCCCTCGAGTCGGTTACCGTCGACGCGCTCGACGAGATGAGCCACGACGCGGTTCGAGGGGGCGAGCTGCTCGGTCACGCCGACGTCGACGCCGTCGCCTACGCCTGTACGACCGGCAGCCTGCTCCACGGCCCCGGCTTCGACGCCGAACTCGAGGCCGAGATCGGCGAAGCCGCGGGCGTTCCGGCCGTCGCGACGGCTCGGTCGGTCTGTCGGGCCCTCGAGGCCCTCGACGCCGAGCGGATCGCCGTCGTCACGCCCTACACCGCCGACCTCGACGCGAAGGAACGCGAGTTCCTCGAGGCGGCGGGCTTCGAGGTCGTCGCGATCGAGGGTCGGGGGATCGAAGCGAATACGGAAATCGGTACGCTCGAGCCGGAAGATGCGCACGAACAGGTGCTGGAGGTGGTCAACGCCCACCTCGCCGCGTCGATCGACGCCGTGTTTCTCTCGTGTACGAACTACCAGTCGCTCGAGGCGGTCGGCGATCTCGAGGCCGAACTCGGCGTTCCGGTGGTAACGAGCAACGGCGCGACGCTGTGGGATCTCTGTCGCCACCTCGACACCACGGTGGACGCGCCGGGAGCGCTGTTCGCGGAGCCGTCGCGCCACGTATAAACCGCGGCGCGACGACGATCGAGTATGTTCGACACCCGTCCCGACCGCGAGGCCGAGGTGGCCCTCGTCGGTCGCTCGAACGTGGGCAAGTCGACGCTCATGCGCGAGATCACCGGCCACACGTTCGACACCGGCGGCAAACCCGGCGTCACCCGCGAGCCGAACCACTTCGACTGGACCGCCGAGGACTTCGTCGTCACCGATCTCCCCGGCTTCGGCTTCATGAGCGGCGTCGACGAGGACCGCCGCGAGCAGATCAAGACCGACATCGTCCGCTACCTCGAGGAGTACGCCGACAACGTCCTCGTCGGGATCCTGGTCGTCGACGGCAAGAGCGTCATCGACATCATCGACCGTCACTCGGGTCCGGACGAGATCCCCTACGACGTCGAGATGTACCACTTCCTGCGCGAACTCGATATCCCGACGGTGGTCGCGGTCAACAAGATGGACAAGGTCGACGACCGCGACGAGCGACTGAACGAGCTCTGTGACCGGCTGGGGCTGCTCCCGCCCTGGAAGCAGTGGCAGGAGACGATCGCGCCGATCACCGCCAAGAAGGGGCGGATCGATCCCCTGAACGAGGCCGTTCGCGACCACCTCCACGAGCAGGGCCGGGACGACCTCTTCAAGTTCTTTTGATCGGGTTCCCGTCTCGTTCGCTCTCCCGGGTTCGGGTGACGTCTCCGCTTCGACCCCCGGTGCAGATGAGCCGTGTTGGCCTCCGACACGGTTCGGGACGGTGCTCGAGTACTCCTGGCGCTTAATCGAACGATAATAATAGCCCGAACGGAACGTCCTCGAGTATGGACGACGATCGAGGGGCCAGTGTCTCGGCCCTCGAGGTGCGGACCACCCGACGCGGACTCTTTGGACTCGGTGCGGCGAGCCTGCTCGCGCTGGTCGGCGCCGGAACGACCGCGGCCAGCGACGGCAACAACGGGGAGACGAACGGACGGCTCGTGTTCATCTACGACGATAGCTGGCGCGAGGACTGGGACCAGACGTTCCCGGTTCACCAGGAGGAAGGCGTGCCGGCCTGCTGTGCGGCCGTCACGGAGTACGTCGACACCGGGTGGGGGCTGCTTCCGGAACACCTCCGCGAGATGGAGTCGGAAGGGTGGGAGATCATGTCCCATACGGCGAGTCACGACGTCGTCGGCAACCTCTATCTGACCGCACCGGCCCAACCGGACGACGAGCGGCTCTCGGTCGACGGTAGCTTCCTCGGCGATCACGAGGACGAACCGATCGTCGTCGGGAACGAGGACGGAACGGTCGAGAACGTCATCGCCGGCGGCGGCGAGGACGACGAGGGGTTCTATCTCGAGCTCGAGGAGCCAATCGACGAGTCGTTCGCGGCCGAGGAGACGTTCGTCCGCTTTACCGACGAGCGGATCCGCGAGGAGGTCGTCGGCTCGAAGGCGGAACTCGAGGAGATGGGCGTCGACGTCGACTACTTCGTCTCCCCCTTCGGCCGCAGCGAGGGACTGGTCGAGGAGCTGGTCGAAGAACACTACGCGGGCTTTGCGAACCGCGAGGGGGACGGGCTGAACGGAATCGCCGACATCGACCCGTACGATCTCGGACGGACGAGCATCGACGGCCAGTCCTCGACCGAGTCCGAGATCGAGGCGTTCTACGACCAGGTCGCCGCTGGCGACTACCTCGGGATCGTCGTCGGCCACAGCCAGTTCGACGAGACGACCGAAGAGCGCGTCCGCTTCGCCATCCAGGAGGCGAAAGCCCGAGATCTCGAGATCGTCACGCTCCGCGAGGCGCTCTCGGACCTCGACATCGGTCCCGACGAGATGCTGGGGACCGAGGAAGACGGTGAGGAAGACGACGATCAGGACGCCGAGAGCGACGGCGACGGTGAAGCCGACGAGGGCGAGGCGGCGACGAACGAGAGCGCGAGCGACTCGAGCGGGGACGGCGCCGGCTCGACCGTCCGGGAGAACGGTCCCGCGATCGCCGCCGGAACCGGGCTGCTCGCGACCGTCGCTGTCGCAGGGCGGGCTGCCCTCCAGCGTCTCAGGGAGTGAACGTGGTCAGGACACATCCTCGAGGCTACCCATACCGACCCTCGGCAGACGACGGCCGGCGACGGCTTCTTGGACGTGACCGTGGTCGGTACGGACGATGGTCGAACTCGGGCAGGTCGCGATCTGTCACTACACGGGACGTATCGTCGACGATGGTGAGACGGGAGAGCCGTTCGACACCACCGACCCGGAACTCGCGAGGGAGACGGGAATCTACCACGACGACCGCGATTACGAGCCACTCGAGATCCGCGTCGGCGAGGGGGCGGTCGTACCGGGCGTCGAGCGGACGCTGCAGGAACTCGAAGTCGATCCCGAGGAGCTGCCCGTCGAGACGACGTTTCGCCTCGAGCCCGAGGAGGCGTTCGGCGAGCACGAGGAGGAGTGGGTCGTCGAGTTCCCGCTCGAGGAGATCGACGACTCGCCGGCCGAGGGCTCGCTCGAGACCGAGACGCAGGTCCACACCGACGACGGGAAGACCGGCTGGATCACGGCTGTCGACGACGACACCGCCACCGTCGACTTCAACCACGAGCTCGCGGGCGTTCCGGTGGAGATCGAACTCGAGGTGCTCGAGGTGCGCGAGGACCCGTCGTCAGGGGAGTGACGATCGAACGAACTCCGCGTTGTGCCCCGTCGAACGCCCGCGATCCGCGCTACGGGAGCTGCTTTCGCATCCGGAGGCCCGCGAGCGAGACGTCCGCGGTCATCTCGAGTGCGACCGTCTCGTCGGGGTCGTACCCCCGGGTACGGTAGAAGTCGATGGCGTTCTTCGAGGCGACGAGGACGAGTTCCGCGAGTCCCGCCTCCCGGGCGATCCCCTCGAGTCGCTCGAGGATCGCCGTTCCGATCCCCTCGCGGACGGCGTCCGGACGAACGTAGACGGCCACGATCTCGGCGGTCGACTCGTCGCGCTCGGCGGGATCGCGATCGAGCCAGCCGAACCCGACGATCCGGTCATCCCGTTCTGCGACGAGCACGTCGATCCCAGCCTCGCGCTCGCCGATCGGATACCGTTCGGGGTGGACGTTCGCGAGCCAGGCCCGCAGCTCCCGCTCGTCGTAGCCCGCGCCGCGCTCGCGGATCGCCGCGGCGTGGACGTCTGCGATCGCCTCGGCGTCGCCCGGTTTCGCGCGTCGGACCCCGACGCCCGACACGGTCAGACGACCCGGTTGTGGAACGACTCCCCGCGCTCCGCCCGGTCGACGTTCTCCCGGACGAGGTCGCCGACGGCCCGATAGTAGTCCTCGGAGAAGGCTGCACAGTGAGGTGAGACGATCACCTCCTCCATCTCCCACAGCGGCGACTCCTCGGGAAGCGGTTCGGTCTCGAAGACGTCCAGCGCCGCGCCCGCGAGCGAATCGGTCTCGAGGGCGTCGATCAACGCCGGCTCGTCGACGACCGGGCCGCGGCCGACGTTGACGAGGTAGGCGTCGTCGGCCATCGCGTCGAAGACCTCGGCGTCGAACATGTGGTGGGTCGCCTCGGTCAGCGGGATCGTCACGATCACGAAGTCGGCGTCGGCGACGGCCTCGAGCAGGTCCTCGCTCGCGTAGACTTCCTCGAAGCCCTCGACGGGGTCGCCCGAGCGGCGAACGCCCGTGATCCGAACGCCCAGCGAGCCCAATACCTCGGCGACGCCGCTGCCGAGGGTTCCGGTACCGACGACGCACGCGGTCGTCCCCGGCAGCGTGAAACCGTCGTCCCACTCGGGTCGCTCCCAGCGTCGCTCCTGCTGATTCGCGACGTGTCGGTGGAGACGTCGGGCGAAGGCGAGCAGGTAGCTCGCGACCGTCTCGCCGACCCAGCGGTCGTGGATCCCCGTACTGTTGGTCAGCAGGACGCCACGCTCCTCGAACTCCTCGAACGGGAAGCGGTCAACGCCGGCCTGAATGGAGTGGACCCACTCCAGTTCGAGAAACGCGTCGCGGTGCTCGAGGGTAACGACGGCGTCACAGGAGTCGATCTCGTCGTCGTCGATAACGGCGACGTCGACGGGAAGATCGGAGAGGAACTCTGCGAGCTCCGACGGCGGAAACACCAGTTCGACCGATTCGTGAACGCCCAGTCGCTCGAGTTCGGGTTGCATGGCCGACCGGTACGAACGACTCGAGGATCAAGTTTGTGTCCAGTCCCCACGGGGGGCGGTGGCTCTGGCGGAGTGCCGGCTCCGAAGCTCTCATTCCAGCTCTTCGAGCGCGAGCTGTGATTCCGGAAGCGTCTGTCCGCCGTCGACGACGAGCGTGGCGCCGGTGACGTACCCCGCCTCCTCGGAGGCGAGGTAGGCGACCGCGTGTCCGATATCCTCCGGGGTTCCGAGCGTCCCCTTCGGAATCGAAGCGCGCATTCGGTCGAGGTACTCCTCGCCCAGGTCGTCGAGTCCGCCAGTCCGGATATTCCCCGGCAACACCGCGTTGATCGTGATGTCCGCGTCGGCGACTTCCATCGCCGCCGTTCGCATGAATCCCAGCATCGCGGCCTTGCTCGCGCCGTAGTGGGCCCAGCCGGGATAGCCGACCATCGGCCCCGTGATCGACGAGGTGAGGACGATCCGACCGTACTCCCGTGCTTTCATGTGTGGAAGACACGCCTGCACCGACAGGAGCACGCTCTTGACGTTGACGTCGAGGACGTCGTCCCAGTCGTCGGTCGACAGCTCGTTCAACGGTGCGGAGGGATAGATCCCGGCGTTCGCACACAGGATGTCGATCCGACCGTACTCGTCGACGACGGCCTCCGCGAGCGCATTCGTTTCGTCGGGATCGGTCACGTCGACCGGTACTGCCATCGTCTCGCCCGATAGCTCGTCGGCCGTTTCTCGAGCGGCGTCCTCGTCGATATCGGCGACGACGACCGTCGCTCCCTCATTCGCGAGTACCTCGGCGATCCCCCTTCCGATGCCGCTCGCTGCGCCCGTAACGATCGCTACCGCATCGTCTCCCGTCATGCGCCTCCGGACCACGAGCAACAGCATAAAGCTACGACGCGCCGGAGCTCTCGAGGACGTCTCCATCCGGTCGTGAAAGCGAATACGGCAGCTACGGCTGAAGGAAGTAGCGATGGCGGCTCGGGGAAAATCCCTCGTCACAAGGGGCTCAGAGGGGGTAACTCTTCGTCACGGCCGCCACGACCGACCTACGCCGGTCGCACGCAAAAACCCCACGCAACGGACCGCTCGAGCGGGCCGAACACCGACGGCTCGAACGGGGTCCGGCTCTCGAACGTCCACCGATGTCTTCGTCTACGGCCGCCAGTTCTCGAGTTCGCGAAGCTCCGCGACAACCTCCTTGAGCGCCTCCGGCTCGAGTAACCCACGCTCGGTGGCGACCGCGCTCACGCAGTCGGCGGGCGTGACGTCGAACGTCGGGTTCGCCACGTCGACTCCGGCGTCGCCGTCGTACACGGCCGACCGATCGCCGGACTCGAGGTTCAGCTCCTCGCGGGTCGAGAGCTTGTCAGTGGCGGCGACGACGGTCACCGGAACGTCCTCCCGTGCAGCGGCGACCGCCAGCGCCCGAGTTCCGGTCTTGTTCACGACCGCGCCGTCGGCCCGGATCGTGTCCGCGCCGACGAACACCCGGTCGACGTCCTCGGTCGCGAGCAGGTGGGCCGCGGCCGCGTCGGTGTGCAGCGTGACGGGGACGTCCTCGGCCAGCGCCTCGGCGACGCCGACGCCTTCCCGTGCGGGTCGGGACTCGGCGACGAACACCCGCGACGGCTCGCCCGCGCGGAGCGCCTCGAGGACGGTGCCGGATCGCGAGAGGGTCATAACGCTTCCCTCGAGCGAGTCGGCCGCGGTCGCCGCCGCCTCCGCGTCGGCCTCGAGCGCGCGGTCGATGCCCGCGAGGGCAGCCTCGAGGACGGCGGGCGCACCGGCTTGCGCTCCGTCTGCTGCAGCCTCGGCGTCAGCCATCGTCCGGTTCACTCGGTTTCGCAGGACCACCATCGAGGGCCGGGCCTCGAGCAGCCGACGGGCGAGTTCGGCGAGCTCGTCCCACTCCTCGTCGGGGTCGCTCGCGGGCTCGCTGGCGTCGCGCTCGGCGACGAGTAACCCCGCACGGTCCCGGAGGACCCCGAGCGCGCGGATCGACAGGGAGGCGGCGCCGTGCTCGCTGTCGGCGGCGATCGAGCGAACCGTCGGCGCGACCCGCTCGTAGGCCGTCCACAGCTCCGGCACCGTCTCGCGGTCCGAGTCGGGGTCGACGATTTCGGTCGGGGAAACCCACTCGGCGGTGTCGTGCTCCTCGCTCAGTTCGACCTCGCGGTCCTCGCAGTCGAAGAGGTAGGGGTGGACGACCCACTCGCGCCCGACGTCCGTGTCGGCGAACTCGACGGGCCGACCCGAGCGGACGAGCGAGACGGCGTCGTCCTCGAGGCCGGTCTCCTCGCGGATCTCCGTACTGACCTGTGCGTCCGGCTCCCCTTCGGCGAACCCGGAGACCCCGCCCCACTGCCCTGCGTAGGTACCGACGGCGTCGCTGCGGCACAACAGGAGCACGTCGCCGTCGGTGCGGAGGAAGGCGGTGACGACGTGGGAACGGTCGCGGTCGTCGTCTGCATCGGTAGTCCCGGTCATATCCGAGTCGAGGTCGGGAGCCCTGGAGTCGCTTTCGGACCGGACAAACGCTCCGGTGACGGTGCGCTTTTGGCGGCGCTGCCCCACGCTTCGGTATGGAACTGCACGCAGTGACGGATCTGCCCGAGATCCGGCCCGGCGACGACATCGCCGACCTCGTCGCCGATCGGGCCGCCCTCGAGCCCGGCGACGTGCTCACCGTCGCGAGCACGATCGTCTCGAAGGCCGAAGGACGGACGGCGGATCTCGAGGAGTACCCCGTCAGCGGTCGTGCGAAGGAGCTCGCCGAACGGATCGGCGCGGTCGCGGGCGAACAGAAGGATCCCCGGTTCGCCCAGGCTGTCCTCGAGGAGAGCACCGAACTGCTGATCGAGTGTCCGTTCATGCTCACCGAAACCCGCTTCGGCCACATCTGCGTCAACGCGGGGATCGACCGCTCGAACGTTCCCGACCACGACCTCCTCTTGCTCCCCCGGAAGCCGACGGAAAGCGCCGAGCGCATCCGGGCGGGGCTCGCGGAGCGTGGCCACGAGGACGTCGCCGTGGTCGTCACCGACACCTGCGGACGACCGTTCCGCCACGGCCAGCGCGGCGTCGCGCTCGGCTGGGCCGGAATGTCGGCGAGCCGGGACTGGCGCGGCGAACCAGACCGAGACGGCCGCGAACTCGGCGTCACCGTCCAGTCGGTGGTCGACGAACTCGCGAGCGCGGCCAACCTCGTCACCGGGGAGGGAGCCGACGGCACCCCCGCGGTCGTCGTCCGCGACTGGGCGTTCGGCGACCTCGAGGGAAGCGACGAGCTGTTCAGAGACGTCGAGGACGACCTGGTTCGCCAGGCCCTGCGGGAGTGGGAATTCGAACAATGACTGATCACGAGACATCGACAGAGGAGACGACTCGAGGTATCGAACTCACGCCGGAACACGCGCCCGAGCGGATGGGCGAACTCGCCGGCGTCGCGGAACGCGAGGGGTTCGACGTCGCGTTCGCGAGCAGCCACTACTTCAACCGCGACCCGTTCGTCGCGCTCACGAAGATGGCCGAGGCGACCGAGACGATCGAACTGGGTCCGGGAATCGTCAACCCCTACGACACCCATCCCGTCAGGCTCGCGAGCCAGGCCGCGACGATCGACGAGGTCAGCGACGGCCGCGGGGTCTTCGGGGTCGGCGCGGGCGATCGTTCCGCGCTCTCGAATCTGGGCTACGAGCACGAGCGGCCGCTGCGGCGGGTGCTCGAGTCCTTCGACGTGGCCCGCGACCTCTGGGCCGGCGAGACGATCACCCACGAGGGGACGTTCACCGCCCGCGACGCCTCGCTCAACCTCGAGCCCCGCGAGCTGCCGGTCTACGTCGGTGCGCAGGGCCCCCACATGCTTCGGATGAGCGCGAAACACGCCGACGGAGTACTGATCAACGCGGCCCACCCGGACGACCTCGAGTGGGCCGCGGGACAGCTCGAGAAGGGCCTCGAGGACCGTCCCGAGGAGTACGAGAGCTTCGAGTCGCTCGCGTTCGCCAGCACCAGCGTCGCTGCCGACGAGGACGCGGCCCGCGAGGCGGCTCGACCGCCTGTCGCCTTCATCGTCGGCGGCGCGGCCGATCCCGTTCTCGACCGTCACGACATCGACCGCGAGGCTGCAAGCGAGATCAGCGACGCGGTCGAGAACGGCGAGCTAGGGGAGGCGTTCGAGTACGTGACGCCGCGGATGATTGACCGCTTCTGTATCGCCGGCACGACCGAAACGGTCGCAGACCGCTTCGCGGCCGCCCTCGAGCACGTCGACGGGATCGTCGTCGGCTCGCCGCTGGGGCCGGAGCTCGAGGACTCGATCGAGCGGGCGAGCGAGGCGCTCGAGCGCGTTGTGTAGTCCGAAACAGTCGGGCGGTTCTAGCTCGACGTAAAGAGGTCGCCGACGGCGCCCAGCGTCAGGGCGCCGAAGACGCCCAGCGAGAAGACGATCAGCAACGTCCCGACGAGAACGAGCAGCGGGGCGAGCCCGTCGCCCATCGCGACCTCGGTGAAGTACTCGTTCATCTCCCGAACGTTGTCCACGATCACGTTCATCACTACGGCGGAGTCCATAGCTGCGTGTTGTCAGGGATGGTACTTGGGGGTGCCGATCCCGGCACCGAACGGTCGAACTTAACCCGTCGCCGATCGTACGCGAGAGCAATGACCGACGACGCGACGCTCTCCTCGTTCACCGGGTCCACGGATCGGGCCGACGACGGCGAACGCGGGCGGGAACGCAAGGAATCCGATGGGGACGGCTCCACCGGAGACGAAGCTGATCAGGGAACCGGCCGCGACTCGAGCGAGTACGGAACGGCGCTGTCGACCTACGCCTGGGGCTCCTACACCTGCCAGCGCTGCGAGACGACCGTCGAACGCGTCTGGCGAGAGGAGGGAGCGCTCGTCTGTCCGGACTGTAAGTCCTGGTAATCGCTCGAGATCCCGAGTGCGGTACTCCCTCCCGAACATTTATATCTCTGTCGCGGTTCTATGAACTTGCAATGGCGAAAGGTACGGTCGCATTCTTCAACGACACGGGCGGTTACGGCTTCATCGAAACCGAGGACGCAGACGAGGACGTGTTCTTCCACATGGAAGACGTCGGTGGCCCCGACCTCGAGGAGGGCCAGGAAGTCGAGTTCGAGATCGTGGAAGCCGACAAGGGCCCGCGGGCGAACGACGTCGAACGGCTCTGAGGTGTCACGACGGAGGTATCGTTTTCTGACTGCTATATCCCCGTAGTGGCGACGCTCGAACGGGACCGTTAGGCTGGCGTCCGAGTACGGACCGCTGACCGGTCCCCGTCAACACAAAACATATGGTTCTAACTCCCTGATACCGTACTGATGAGTAGCTTGCGGGTTCCCGACGGAGATCGTCTCGAGCCATGAGCGAGCCGACCTCCCAGTCCGCGGCCGACCGCGCTCCCTCCGAACCGGAACCCCTCCCCGTCTCGACGATCGAGGACCTCTGTACGGACGTCGAGTCGAACGTCTCCCGCGTCATCGTCGGACACGACGACGCGATCGAACACGTGATCACGGCGCTTCTCGGGCGCGGACACATCCTGCTCGACGACGTTCCCGGCGTCGGCAAGACGATGCTCGCCCGCTCGATCGCCCGCTCGGTCGACTGTACGTTCCGACGAATCCAGTTTACGCCCGATCTTCTGCCCGCGGACGTCACCGGTGTCAACGTTTTCAACCAGAAGACCCGCGAGTTCGAGTTCAATCCGGGACCGATCTTCGCCAACGTCGTCCTGGGCGACGAGATCAACCGCGCGCCGCCGAAGACCCAGTCGGCACTGCTCGAGGCGATGGCCGAGGAACAGGTCACCGTCGACGGCGAGACCCGCGCGCTGCCGGATCCCTTTACCGTCATCGCGACCCAGAACGCCGTCGAACCCAACCAGACCTACGAGCTGCCGTTCGCCGAGATCGACCGCTTCATGAAGAAGCTCAGTCTGGGGTATCCCGACGCCGAGGAGGAGACCGAACTGCTCGGCCGGGCCGTCGGCCACCACCCGATCGACTCCCTCGAGCCGGTGACCGACCTCGAGACGCTCGTTCGCGCCCGCGAGACCGTCGCCGAGATCCGGGTCGAGGAGCCGGTTCGAGCGTACGCGACGCGACTGGCGGGCTACACCCGCGAACACGCCCGCATCGGCGTCAGTCCGCGGGCGACGATCTCACTGCTGCGGGCCGCGCAGGCTCGCGCCGCCCTCGCGGGCCGCGAGTACGTCGTTCCGGACGATCTCCAGACGGAGGCACCGGTCGTGTTGAGCCACCGGATCAAGACCGAGAGCCGGGACCGGGACGGCGAGTCGGTCGTCGCCGACGCCCTCGAGTACACGACCGTCGAATGAGACTCACGAGTCGCGGCTGGGGGGTCGTCGCGGTCGTCGCGTTCGGAGCCGTGATGAGCTGGCAGTACGGGCCGCGCTCGCTCGACGCCGTCGTCATCCCACTGGTGGTGGTCGTCGTCGCCGGCGTCCTCACGACGGTCAGGGCCGACAGACCCCGAGTCAGACGAGGCTCGATTCCGGAAGGATTTCTCGGCGAGACTCGGACCGTGACCGTCGCGATCGAAACCGACTCGAGCGTCGCCGCGACCGTCCGCGACGAGGTCGGCGACGGGCTCGCCGCACCGGACCCGACCGTCGAGACGACCCTCGATGGTGAGACCGAACTCGAGTACGATCTCACGCTCGAGGAGCGTGGCGAACACCGGATCGGTCCGGTGTCGATCGCGGTGCGGGACGTGTTCGGACTCTTCGAGCGACGGTTCGAGTACGAGGAGACGATGACGGTGCTCGCCTACCCGCGGATCTACGACCTGCAGAACGGTGCGAGTCGCGACCTCGAGGCACTCGCCGGCGTCGCACGGGAGGCCAACCGTGAGGAGTTCGACCACCTCCGGGAGTACCAGCGCGGCGATCCGCTCCGGGAGGTCCACTGGAAGTCCGCGGCCAAGCGACCGGACGACGAACTCGTCGTCAAGGAGTTCGCCGCCGACGAGACCGTCGGCGCGGCCACGGTCGCCGCCGAGTGTACCCCCGGCCAGGAGGACGAGCTGGCCGCAGCTGTCGCCAGCGTCGCGACCTACCTGCTCGAGTGCGAGGTCCGGGTCGGCCTGACCGTCGGCGCCGAGGGACACCCACCGAGCACCGGCCGTCGGCACCACCGGTCGCTGCTCCGATCGCTCGCCGTCCTCGAGGCCGAGGAACTCGACGAGCGGAGCCGGACCGAGGCAGATGTCCTGGTCCAGGCGGACACAAACGGAACGACGGTCATCGTCGAGGGCCACGAGATCCCGTTCGACCGGCTCCGCGGTGCCGACGGTCGGACGGCTGTTGACAGCCGGAGCGACGGAAACGGATCGTCGAACGCGGACGCGGAGACGGACGGCACCCCGGGGGTGGCCGCGTGAGCACCGATTCGCGCGGGCGAACCGTCGACGTCGACCTCGAGCGATCGGTCGGCGCCGGCCCGTTCCGACTGCTCGCACTCGCCTGCGTGGCGGCGCTGATCGGCTCGTACGTCTGGGTGCTGCGCGAGGTGACCCAGGTCGTCGGCGGCACCGGATCGCTGCTCGTGCTGGTCGGGACGATGCTCGTCGCGGCGACGGTCCTCGCGCGGGCGATCCGTCCTCGAACGGCGACGGCGGCGGCGATCGTCGTCGTCGTCGTCGGCTTCGCCTACTACCTCGAGGCCACGGGGGTCGGCGTCGACGCTGCGCTCGCCGCGACCGGAACGATCCTCGACGACACCGCCGCGCTCGCGACTGGACTTCCCCTGCTCCGTATGGTCGAGGCGGGACTCTGGACGCTCGGGTTCGCACCCGGCCCCGCCTTCCTCTCGTGGTATCTCGCCGTGCGCGGTCGCTACGCCGTCGCCGTCGTCCCCGGAGGCCTCGCGCTGTTGTTCCTCGTGCTGACCGGCGACGCGGGGACGACGATCACCCTGATCGGAACCGCTTCCGGGATCGGCGCCGTCGGCTTCGGTGAGCTCGAGCGGCGCGGCGGCTCGGTCGCCCAGACCGACCTGCTCGCGGTGGTGTTCGCGGCGATGATCGTCCTCTCGCTGTCGGTCACGATCCTCCCCGGCGAGGACGAGGAAGCGACGGTCTCCGGCGGCGGGGACGGCACGCTCGAGGGGACGATCGACACCGCCGACGAGCGCTCCGGAATCAGCGGCCAGGTCGATCTCTCGCCGGAGGTCCGGTTCACGGTCGACTCCGAAGAACGATCGTACTGGCGAACCGGCGTCTACGATCGCTTCGCGGGCGACGAGTGGATCCGCTCGGGCTCCCTCGGGGAGTACGACGGCTCGATCGACGGGCCACCGGGCGATCACGAGACGGTCAGCCAGCGCGTCACCGCACAGACCGAACTGGGCGTGCTCCCCGGCGCGGCCCAGCAGGTCGGGCTCGAGGGGCCACCCGTGAGACACGCCGAGGTCTCGGCCCACGGCCAGCCCCAGCCCGCAGACACACTCGTCGAGGGCGACGAGTACGCCGTTGAGAGCGCCATCGTCGACCCCGACCCCGACGAGCTCCGGGGGGCGGGGACCGACTACCCCGACCACGTGATCGACGATCACGACTACCTCCAGCTCCCCGAGGACACCTCGAGCGAGTTCGAAGAATACTCCGCCGAAGTGACCGCGGACGCGGAGACGAACTACGACGCCGCCGTCGCGATCGAGCAGTACCTCCGCTCGTCGAAGGGGTACTCCCTCGACGTCGACAAGCCCTCGGGCAACGTCGCCGAGGAGTTCCTCTTCGAGATGGACGAGGGCTACTGCGTCTATTTCGCGACGTCGATGGTCCAGATGCTGCGCGCCGAGGAAATCCCGGCCCGGTACGCGACGGGCTACACCAGCGGGCAGGAGATCGACGACGGCGAGTACGTCGTGCGCGGACTCGACGCCCACGCCTGGGTCGAGGTCTACTTCCCCGATCACGGCTGGGTCACCTTCGAGCCGACGCCCGGCGACGCCCGCGAGGACGAGCACAACGATCGCCTCGAAGAGGCCCGCGAGGACGGCCACGACGGCGTCGATATCGAGGAGAGCGAGGACGTTCCGATCTCCGACGACGAGGACGAGGAGGAAGAGAGCGACGATGAGGAGCCGAACGAGTCCGACGACGAGGAGCTGAACGAGTCCGACGACGGCCAGACCGATGACGACGGTCCCGACGACACGGAACCCGACGACACGGAATCGGGCGACGCGGACGACGGCACGAGCGCGAACGGCGGAAGCGACGACGGGTTCGATCCGCGGGAGGTCGTAACGATCACCCGCGAACAGCTTGCGATCGGAATCCTCGGGCTGATCGGGCTGGCTGCGGGGGTTCGACGAACCGGCGCGAGCCGACGAGTCCGCCGGGAGTTCCGCCTCTACTGGCACGGCCGCCGCGGTGATCCGGATGAGGACGCCCAGCGAGCGTACCACCGGCTCGAGCGACTGCTAGCCCGCGAGTACCGTCCGCGGCGCCGCGGCGAGTCGAGCCGACAGTACCTCTCGGCGCTGTCCGCGGCGGAGTCGCTGGACCCGCGCGCAGAGCGGGTCGCGCACTGTTACGAGCGGGCGACCTACGGCGGCGGCGTCGATCGGGAGGCGGCCAACGAGGCGATCGCGATCGTCGACGATCTGGCTCGAGAACGACTCCCGCTTCTCGATCGGTTTTAAAAAGACCGCCCGACGCGGCGCGGGTCCCGATAGTGTTTAATATGCCCATTCCGTACTTTCGATCGTAATGTCGGAAGTCTGCTCGACGTGCGGGCTGCCCGAAGAGCTTTGCGTCTGTGAGGACGTAGCCAAGGGACAACAGCAACTCAACATCCGCATTGACGAGCGCAGATACGGAAAAGAGGTAACGATCGTCGAAGGATTCGACCCGAAGGACGTCGACCTGGACAGTCTCTCGTCGGATCTCAAATCAAAGTTCGCCTGCGGGGGGACCGTCGAGGACGGTCAGATCGAACTCCAGGGTAATCATACCGGTCGCATCGAGGACTTCCTTCGGGACCGCGGCTTCAACGTCGCCTGATCCAGCCCGCGATGCTCTGAGACGACTTCCGAACTCCACGACTCGCGCACCGTGTCTCTCAGCGATCGATCTTTTTCGATGGAGAAACCGGCGAGCCGATGGCTCGAACCTTCGGTGAGCGAGGCGCCGAACAGAACTCAGAACGGCGACTCCGGCGGCTCGGCGTCCGCAGCGTCGTCGCCCTCGCCGTCATCGCCGCGGGCGAGCCCGTACCTCATCCCGTACTCCTCGAGTCCGCCGGCCATGCTCTCGACGCGGGCGTCGGCGGTCCCCTCGTAGGAGCCGATGAGCTGAGCCGCCTGGACGCTCGCCTTCCCGTGTGGACAGACGGTGACGATGTGGTCCGCTCCCTCGAGTTCCTCGATCCGTGCCGAGAGCTGTTGAAACGGGAGATTCTGACTGCCCGGAATTCGGCTGTGCGCGAAGCTGTGCTCATCGCGGATGTCGACGACCCGAACGTCGGCGTCGTCCTCGAGTAACTCACGTACCTCCGCCGTCGAAATTTCGCCGTCCATTGCTCCGGGGTTGGAACGCCGCTCGAATAAGCGCCACGGGTTCCGGCACCGATCCGCGGTCAGAGCAGCCCGTCTTCCTTCGCAAGCAACAGCGCGGTCAGCGTCGAGTCGTTGGCCGGCTGTTCGCGGGCGCGCTCGAAGGCTTCGGTGATCGGCACCGTCGTCACCTCGAGGAACTCGTTGTTGTCGAGCTCGCGCTCGCCGGGCTCGAGGCCCTCGGCGTAGACGACCGCCCGGTCGTGGCGCAACACGCCCGTCGCGACCGCGTACTCCTGGAGGAGTGCGGTGCTCGAGGGTCGAAAGCCGGTTTCCTCCTCGAGCTCCCGGGCGGCCGCGGTCGTGTAGGATTCGCCGTCCTCGACGATCCCTGCGGGAAGCTCGAGGTGGGTCTCGCGGATCGTCGGCCGGTACTGCTCGACGAACAGCAGGTGATCCTGTCCGTTCTCGTCGTCCTCGAGGACGTCGGCGTCGACCCGGGCGACCACGACGACCGCGGGCGGGAGGTCGGCCCAGTAGTACTGCTTCTCGGAACCGTCGGGCTGGCGGAGCCGGTCGTAGCCGCCCTCGTACCAGGGGGTGTCGTACTCGGTCACTTCCTCTAGGAGCTCCCAGTCGTCGATGTCGGTCATGGAGAACGGCTGTGTGCTCGAAGGGGGAATAGATACCGTCTCCGCGCTCGAGGACGTCGTCAGACGGTTTACTGTAAGTCACCTCCGGCGCAACCGCGACCCGGGTGGCGGTTGCGCCGGTAAATCGTTACAGCAATCCGTATCAGTCCTCGAAGAGATCCCGGTAGAGCCGACCGAACGCTTGGCGACGAAGCGTCGCGACGGCGGCTTCCTGCTCGTCCTGGAACGTCGCCGCGACGGCCTCGTCGGCCGGCCCGGCGTGCCAGACGACGCGGTCGACGCGCTCGTGGCCGACCTCGGTCACCTCGCCGTCGTAGCGCTCGCACCACTCCTCGTACTCCTCGCGGGAACCGACTCGTACCTCGAGTAAGCTCGCGAACAGGGCGTCGCGGGCGGTTTCGACGACGTCGCCGTCGACGCGCTCGTCGTACTCCTCGCGATCGAACGCCATCGCCTTTGCAACCTCGCGGACGACCGTCTGTGCTGCCGGGCCGATCGACTCGTAGCGTTCGCGCGCTTCCGCGGGCGACTCGAACGTGAACGTTCCCGTCGTCTCCATACGTGGCTCCTCGCGGGTCCGGCAGTTACGCGTTTTCGTTTCCGTTCTCGGTCCCGGATTCAGCCTCGCCGTCGACGGTGTCGTCGGTTCCGTCTGCCATCTGCTCGGTCAGCTCCCGGGCTTCCCGGAGTACCTGCTCCGCCTCGGCCGTCATCGAGCCACGACCCGGCTGACGACTCTGGCGGGCGAGGTCCCCCTCGAGCCCGCCCGGTCGGCCGTGATCGGCGTGGTCGTGACCGTCGAACTCGGGCATCTCGACGGTCTCGGCGTGCTCGCTGACGATTTCGCCGAGCTCCTCGGGGCTGCAGTCGCCCCACTCGGGGACGTGATCCTCGAGCCAGGCCTCGTGATCCGGCCGTCCCAGCGAGGCGGTGACCGCGAAGTGGTTCGCGAGGTGGACGGCGTCGGCCTCCTCGGTCTCACAGACCGGACAGCGATATCCCATGTTCGGTGGTAGGGTCGTCGGTCCTAAAACCTCCCCGCTCCCGACGGCGGATCACTCGAGCTTTCGAACCATCACGATCGCGTCCTCGTCGTCGTAGTAGCCCGGCACCCGCCGGAGCGGTTCGAAACGGAACTTCCGATAGAGCCGTTTGGCCGCGTCGTTTGACTCCCGGACCTCGAGTTTGATCGAGTCGGCACCGTGGGAGAGGAGGACGGCGACGATACGCGACAGCAGTGCGGAGCCGACGCCGCTTCCTCGGCGTTCCGGGCGGACGGCGATATCCTTGACGTGGCCGCGGTTGCGGCCGTACTGACGGTTTACGTCGGCGACGACGTACCCCGCCACCGCGCCCAGGGCGTCGACGGCGACCAGGAAGCCGGGTTCGTCGAGAAAGCGCTCGAAGGCGTCGTAGGGCCACGGTTGAGGAAACGACTCGCGCTCGATGCGAACGACCGCGAGCAGATCGGCACGCTCCGCGGGCCGAATCGAGTACTCCTCCTCGGGGGCCGGGGCCGACGTCGTCACACTCGGTCTACCTCCTCGAGTACCAAAAGCCCTCCCGCTCAGACTCGCTCGAGGCGGTCGATCTCCTTATCCGACCAGTCGTAGAACCGCCTGTCGGTCTCCTCAAGGGCCTCGATGCACTCGTTGTGCCGGCGGCGAGCGTCGTCGACGAGCGGATCGTCCGGGTTAGCCTGGATCCACTCCCGTAGCTCCGCCAGCGCCTCCGGGGAGTAGGTGTCCATCCGATCCTGCTGTTCGAGGATCTCGACCTTGCGTCCCTCCTGGCGCATCGTTCGCACGAGCGACCAGGTCGCCAGACCCCAGAAGGCGGCCAGCGTGAAGACGAGCATCCCGATCACTTCGGCGGTCAGCACCATCAGTCGTCACCTCCGGTCACGTCGGCAGCGTCGGGACCGCCGCCGCGGCCCTCGAGGACCGACATGACCCCGTAGCCGATGATCGGGAACAGCACGATGACCAGCATCCCGCCGATCATCTCCGGCGAGCCGAAGTCCTCCCAGGCGAAGTAGGCCATGATGAAGATCATCACTGCCGGGATAACATACTTGATCACCGGGTCCCACCACTTGCCGACGTAGATCCCCGCGTTGCGGTTGACGACCAGCAGGCGGAGTCGCTCCGGCCCGAGGACCCAGCCGATGACGCCAATGATAGCCAGTGTTGCGAGCGGGAGCCCCCAGTTGCCGAAGACGAAATCGAGGTAGTCGAGGATATCGGCGGAGTACGCACTCGGGATGCCGAGTAGCCAGATCAGCCCGCAGACCCCGAGTACCGTCTGCTTCCGGCTATACTTCGTCTCCTCGGTGAGCGTCGTGACGCTGACCTCGGTGATAACGACCCCCGATGTGAAGGTCGCGAGGAAGAACCCGACGAAAAACAGGACCGCGACGAGTCCACCGAGCGGAATCTCCGGAAAGACCTGGACGAGCGAGACGAAGGCGAGTCCCGCGCCGGCGTCGGGTTCGACGCCGACGGCGAAAACGACGGGGAAGATCGCCAGCGCCGCGAGGATACCGATGCTCGACTCGCCGATTGCGGTGAAGATCCCGCCGCCGAGGGGGACGTCGTCGTACTCCCGCAGGTAGCTCCCGACCGTCAGGGCGATTCCCCAGCCCAGTCCCGTCGAGAACAGCGCCTGACCGAGCGCGGCGATCCACGTCGACCCCTCGAACAGGTACCCCCACTGGACTCCGAACGTAAAGGCGATCCCCTCGCTCGCACCCGGGAGTGTGAGGCCCCGGACCGTCATGATTGCGAGCGCGATCACCAGCGCCGGGACGGCATAGACGACGAGCCGTTCGACGCCCCGGCGGATGCCGAGCAAGAGCACTGCCGCGACCGTGCCCATCACGACGGTGTGGAGTCCGATCATCAGGGCCGAATTCGCAAAGAACGTCTCCATGAACGGCTCGGCCTCGAACCCGGTTGCAGTAAACGTAAACAACAGCGAGTGCACTGCGTAGTACAGCGTCCATCCGATCAGCGGCGAGTAGTACGACATCAGCGCGATGTTGACGAGCAGCACGATCACACCGAGTCCGACCAGTCCGCCTCGCCCGAGGACGTCTCGGAAGGCGCCGATGACACCTTTGTTCGTGTATCGACCGAGTGCGACCTCGGCCATCAGTCCCGGTACCGCTAGCAGGAACAACAGGACGAGAAAGGCAAGAACGAACGCTCCGCCCCCGTTCTCGCCCATTACGTACGGAAACCGCCAGATGTTCCCGGCGCCGACCATGGCGCCGATCATCGCCATCAGGAAACCGAACCGCGTCCCCCACTCCGCTCGAGCCGTCTTGGCGTCTGCCATGCTGTGTTCCTCCGCAGGTGTCTACCTCGAGCAGGATTATATGTGTTATGTGCCAGCACGGATCTTGCGACCGGCCGATCGAATCCCAACCGATCAGACGACCGTCCGGTACCGGAGCTTCCACCAGTAACGAGAACCGTCGTTCCGTCGAAATCGTACGTCGGCGTCGGCAGACGCTCCACCGATCGATGCGACGGAAGTGCGTTTCAGTTCGAGTAGGGACGGGCCCCGTACACCGGTGCCACGAGAAAGAAGGGTTACTCCTCGTCGTCCTCGTCGTCGATAGAGGTCTCGGGCTGTTCGTCCTCGGTGCCGCCGTACTGCGTCTCGTCGTCGGTTTCGTTTTCGGTCTCGTCCGTCATGGTGTTACTCTGCAGGAATCGCGTCCATCTCGAAGGACTCGGTCAGTTCCGTCAGCTCGTCGAGAGCCTCCTGTTCCTCCCGGAGGTTCTCCTCGAGGAGGTCGGCCGCCTCGTCCATCCCGAGCTGATCGGCGAGCGGGATGAGGTTCCCGTAAGCCGCGATCTCGTAGTGTTCGGTCTTCTCCGCGGCGGCCATGCTGTGGTAGTCGAGTACTTCCTGGGAGGGGTCTTCGGCGGTGAACTCCTCGTACTCCTGGATCAGTCCCTTGATACCCTCACACTCCTCCTTCTCGGGCGGCTCGCCGAAAATCTCGAACACTTCCTCGAGACGGTCGATCTGTCCCTCGGTCTCCTCGCGGTGTTCGGCGAACGCCGACGAGATCTCCTCGCGTTCGGTGTTCTCCTCGAGGTCCTCGAGTGCGTCGAGCAGTTCGTGTTCGGCGTGATAGATGTCCTCGAGACCGTGCTCGAACAGCTCCTGAATGGTTTCGACTGTCATTGTTCCACCAGCGCTTCCGCCAGCCGAAAGAAAAAGTCGACTCCCTGCGAGGGCAGGCGGTGGCCGAAGACACGGTCGGGTCGATCGGAGGGGGTTCTCGACGTACCGGACGGTGGTTGAAAGCCCGCCTTCTTTGCTCTCGAGATCTCACGCCGAGTCGACCGTCTGCGTTCGCGCCAGCCCGTTTCTTATGACTCCAGACTTACCGGCCGAACTTGCCTCTTCCACATTCCGGCTGCAAAAGCCGAGAACTCGTCCTCCGTCCCTCGCTGGCAGGGGCGGATCCCGAGCTTCCACCAATCGAGAGTCGCGGGGCGTTCGGACGCCGATTCCCACTCGAGACTCCGTCGGAATCGGCGCTAACACACCGCTGTTGACGCTGGCTCACTGGACGACGAATCGACAGAGTATCCGAGATAGCGGCACCATTGTCCGAGACGGGTGAGCACGGGTATCCTTTGCGGCTGAAGCGCCACTTATTCGTTCAGGCGCCTAACGGTTGTCCATGGCACACGCCCCGGACTGCAAGCCGGAACCGATCGAAGACGATGATGAGTCGGACGACGCACATCTCGACGGAATCGAGGAAGGAGCCGGTTGCACAGAAATCTGGGAGCACCTCGCCGAAAAGCGAGACGAATGACTGGCGAGTGTCGCCAAAACCTCGTTCTTTTTGGCTTCACGGACCATCTACTTCGACATGACTGACGATCGTCGTCGGAATCAGATGGGGGACGACACAGACGGGCCTCCCGAACCCGTCCCCACCGACCGGGAGTCACCGGTCGGCGCACCCGTCATCCGAGGTGACGAATCGGTCGCCGGGCCACACGCTCGAGAGGCCGTTCAGTTCGATCCCGACGATCCCGACCGCCTCGCCGACGCCGCCGAGACCGTTCGACAGTTCGCAAGCGGCGACACGAACGATGACCACCTGTACATGCTTCGCGGTGCCGCCGCCTGTGCCGCGCTCGTTCGCGGCGAGGGATCGTACAAGGCCGCGGCCGAGCGGACCGGCGGGAACGCGACGGTTTCGTTCATCCGCAAGTGGGCTCGCGTTCACGACCTGCCACGGTCGGTCCGCAAACAGGTCGCACTCGGCCGCATCGCGCCGACGGCGGCCAAGCATATCGCTCGCGTCGGGGGTGAGGCTCGACTGCTCCTCGCCTGGGCCACGCTCGACGGCGACCTTACCGTCCGAGAGGTCCGCAGCGTCGCCAGCGCCGTCAACGACGGAACACCGATCGAGCACGCGCTCAGAGAGTACGATGTCGAACTCGGCCGGATCGAGATTGCCCTCTCTCCCGATAGCTACCGAGACCTTCGACGCCGCGCATCGATCGAAGACGCCGCTCCCGGGGAGCTCGTTACGGCCGCGCTCGAGGAGTACTTCGACTGAGGCTCACAGTATCACAAACCGAGAAAGAAACGTTTAACCGGCACTCGCCGATAGTACAGAACAGAGGGCCGGTAGCTCAGTTTGGCAGAGCGTCTGGCTTTTAACCAGACGGTCGCGTGTTCAAATCGCGCCCGGCCCGCTTTCCTGTCACAAATGAATCCACGAACGACAGGTAATGAAACCCATACGAGTTGGATAGCAAAGTGACGTCACCGTAACCACACGCTCAAAGTACACTCGGCGCCTTCCTGCCGGAACGACCTCGAGAGTGCTGCCGAAACGGTTCGACTACCGGTGGTGTGATGTCCTGGGTCTGAAACGGCCATCTGTTCGAGACCGGGTGATCGCTCTGTGGGTTCGTAACGCACGTTGTGGTGATCACTACGCTCGAAGGAGCGACTATGGAGTGACGATCCGTCCGCCAGCTAGTCCAGTCACTCACCGTATAGAAGCAAGCCAAGGGCCGGATTTGAACCGGCGGTGGGCGGCTCTGCAGGCCGCTGCGTTCGGCCGGACTCTGCCACCTTGGCGCGGTTCTCTGTTGTCACTGCGGTCGTTTAAACATAGCGGTACGGACCGATCTCGAGGGGTGTGCTCGAGCGCACTGCTCGTATTACCAACGGGAGACAACGGCAATGAAATTCGTACTGCACAAATACGGAAAGCCCACACAGCCGTTGCTGTGCGGGCTTAGTGGGTATGAGTATGAGTGGTGGCGGCGAATCGGATTTCCCAGAGGGTCTCCCACTCCAGTACTCCCCGAAAC
>NZ_AOIB01000011.1 GCF_000337675.1 Natronococcus amylolyticus DSM 10524
TACTGGGAGAGGCGTCGGAATGCCCATGCGTGGAATCGCTTCGCTCCAGCCATTCGCTTGCGAATATCGGTCAGGCTTTCGAACGCGATATGCGTACACGCATGGTTACGGGCTTCTTCGAGAATCTGGTTCGAGGCACGATGCAGTTCGTCTTGCATCCAGCGGTGTTCGCGGTCTTTCATCGACTGAATCGACAGGTGTGCCGACCGCGTTCCAGCCTGTTGCATCGACCCCCGAGTCTTCTCAAATTCTCGGCGTCGATGATTCATCTCGTCGGCATTCCCGATGAACGCACCCGTGGAAGTCACAGCGAGCGAGCCGTCCACGTTTAGGTCAACGCCAAGGACTGTTCTGTGCTTGGCGTTTTCAGACGTAGGCGTGGACGACTCTTTCTCGCTTTCAGCTCGACGCATCCGCGCGTGGAGATAGAACGACTCAGAGTGGCGGTCGTACTGCAACGTGGACATACGGAACTCGTAGTCCTCGTTCAACAGATACGCACCAATCGGTGTCTCCTCAGCGTCGTCGGGAATCACATAGTCACACTCGACGCGACCGTTCACCGTGGACAGAGAAACGTAGTCGCGGTGGAACGTCGCAGAGCGTTTGTCGTAGACGACGCTCCACGCGTCGAACTGTGGTTGACTCGTGTTGTCACCTTTCTTGAGTCGGGCGACACCGCTTTTCGTGGCCTCGATAGCGCGTCGAATCCCTTTCTGCACGAGGTTTGCGGTCAACTCCGTTTCGTTACGAAGTTGGTCGTAGAGGGCTTTCTCGGCTTTCTGTTTCGAGGTTATGCAGTAGTCGTTCGGGTGCCTCCACGCCCACTCTGCCGTCGTATTGGCACAGTAGAGGAAGTGGTTTTTTGTCTGATGGAGGTCGTCGCACCGCTCGTTGGGTACGTCGAGTTTGATTTTGACGGTGCGAATCACGTCCGCCATCTGTGCTTCACATATCGAACCTTCTCTTTATAAGCNGTCGGGTTGCTATCGCTCGTGGTTTGATTCGAGGCTTGTCGGATTCCTCCCACGGCTAAAGCCGTGGGCGTCCTCCTTGCATCTCTGTGACAGTTACAGGCGCATCCGATCGCGGTCGGCCTCGACCCGGTCGAACGCCCAGTCGATCTCGACGACGCGTTTCGGCGGACCCGAGAGCCCGTTCCGGCTGGCGATCTCGAGGGTCCGGTTTCGCGCGTCCGGCGTGAACGGCGCGGCGGCCATGACGCGGGCGACGTCGGCCCGCGAGATCGATCCCGCGACGGAGTCGCCACCCTCGCCGACGACGATGTCGCCGCTGGGCGGCTCGTTCGTGAGTCGTCCGGGCCGAACGATCGTGTAGTCGATCCCCGACCGACGGATCGCGGTCTCGGCGTCGGCCTTGGCCTTCAGCGAGCCACGGATGAGGAGTCTGGCCGGCAACGGGAGTCCCGCCTTCGAGCTGCCGACCCCGATCGCGCTCTGGTGGACGAAGTGAGAGACTCCGTCGCTCACGGCGGCCGTCAGGAGGTTGCTGACGCCGGTCCGATCGACCAGTTTCCCGCCGACGGTGTGGCGGTAGCTGGGCGGCGTCCCGAGCGCACAGCAGACGACGTCACAGCCCTCGACGGCCGCGACTGCGTCGCCGGGTTCGAAGAAGTCCGCGACGACGACCTCGTCGGCGCCGAGTCGCTCGAGGTGATCGACGTTCGTGTACGACCGGGTCGTCGCGCGAACCGTGAGATCCGTCGGCCGGAGGACGGCGAGCAGTTCCGTCCCGGTGTCACCGCTCGCTCCCGCAATGAGTACGCTCGCTGAACTGTCATCGGTCATCGAACCGCGTACTCGGCCGAGCGGGAAAACCCTGATCAGTGATCAACGGAGCGAACGGTTCGGACTACTCCTCACCCTGGAGTCGTTCGGTCGTCTGGACCAGCGGGTGGCGCGCGTAGTCGACGACCTCGATATCGCTGATTCGCTCGAGGCCCTCCTTCTTCGCCGTACGGGCCATCCCGAGGTCGATCGGATCGTCGATGACGATGATGTAGGCGTCCATCTCGTCGATCGAGAGACGGTCGGCCGCAAGCACGCGGTGGTGGCCGTCGGCCAGCAGCAGGGTGCCGGCGTTGTCGATGACGACGAGGGGCTCGGCCAGCCCGTTCTCGAGTTCGTACCGTCGACCCTCGAGTTCGTCGGCGTACACTCGGCCCTGGGTCGGCGTGAGCTCCTCGAGGGGGACCGTTCGGCGCTCCTGGCGCAGTTCGACGTTGTGGATCTGTTCTAACGTGTTGACCAGTTTGCCGACCTTCTGGGGGGTCGCCCGCTCGATCTGGCTGCGGATCACGTCGGCGTTCGAGATGATGCCGACGAGGTTGCCCGCGTCGTCGACGACGGGCAGTTTCTGGATCCCCGAGCGCAGGATCACCCGGGCGGCGTCGGTGACCTTCATCTCGGGGTGGGCGACCAGCAGGTCCGTCGTCATCACCTTGAAGATCGGGTCGCCCTCGTCGGCCAGCAACAGATCGCGGGCGCTGATAAAGCCCTCCACGCGTCGGCGCTCGCAGACGGGAAAGCCGCTGTGGTTGTCGGTCTCGGCGATTCGGTTCGCGACCGCGCCGACGGTGGTGTCGGGCGAGACCGTCGCCACGTCGCGGGTCATGTAGTCTTTGACCTGGGGTTTGGTCCGATCCGACGCTACGTCCATACCGTACCAACGCAACCCCGGTGCAAAAGCACTGTCGTCGTCGCTACTCGGCCTCGGGCTCCTCGAGCGAGAACAGCACCTCGCTGGTCTGGGTGTAGGAGCCGACCGGCGTGCCGGGCTGGCTCTCGATCGCCTCGAAGAACCGATCCGTGATGACCTCCTCGACGACGCTGACGATCGAGTCGACCTGCTCGTCGTCGGCGGTGCCGAGGATGCCGATCTCGAGCTGGGCGCCCGCCATGTCGGCGTGGCCGCCCGCGCTGCCGATTCGGTCGAACGCGTCCCGCAGGGTCTCGCCGAGATCGACGTCGGTCGCCCGCGACCGCGCGGAGACGAACACCATCTCCTCGATGAAGCCGAAGACGAACGACGTGTCGACGCCCTCCATCGTGAGCAGCCGATCGGCCGCCTGTGGGAGCGCGTCGCGGTCGCCGATTCGGCCTACGCTCGCGGCCGCGACCGAACCCCGCTGCTCCCGGTTTTTGATCGCGCGGGCGATCGTCTCCAGGGTCTCGCCCTCAAGGGACGGCTGTTCGATCTGTCGGAGCACGTCGGTATCGACGTGTGGCCACAGCGTCGCCGCGGCCTCGAAGTCGGCCGCCGAGACCTCTCGGGTGAACTCGTCTGTATCGACGCGGATCCCGTACAGAAGCGCCGTCGCGACCGCCCGGTCGAGGGCCGGCTCGAACCGCTCTAAGTACTCGGTCAACACCGTACTCGTCGCGCCGGCGTGTTCCCGGAGGTCGACGTAGTCGCTCGGCACCGGACCGCGCGGCGGGTGGTGGTCGATGACGATGTCGACGTGGAGATCCTCCGGAAGCTGGTCGTTGACGCCCGGCCTGGAGTGATCGACCAGCGCGAAGGAGCCGTACTCCTCGAGAGAGGCGTTGGGCTCGAAGTTTCGCAGGTCCAGGTCGAGGACGTTGACCATCGCCCGATTCTCCTGGTGGGAGATCCGTCCGAAGTAACAGGGGTCTGCCGACAGGCCGACCGACTCGGCGATTTCGGCCAGCGCGACCGCGCTGGCGATCGCGTCGGGGTCGGGGTTGTCGTGCATTACGACCGCGAGCGGGCCCTCGAGTCCCTGGAGGTGTCGCCGGAGCCGGATCCCGGCGTCGGCGGGCGAACTCGTCGTCTCCCTGAGGACGGCGTCGCCGATTGCCAGCTCGGGGTCGACGACCCGGTCCGCGAGCTCGTCGAACGCCGTCCGATCCTCCTCGGTCGGTTTCCCGCCGAGGTAGGCGACGATCGACGCGGTCGGGAACCGGTCTCGGGCACGCTCGAGTGCGAGCCGGTTGCGATCGGTGCGATCCCCGGCGACGAAGACGATGTCGGGCCTCTCGAGGCTCTCGAGGAGGGCGGGATCGGCCGGGTCGGCGTCTCGAGCCGGGACGCTCTCGTCGCGTAGCGTCTCGACGGTCTGTTCGTCGTCGGTGACGACGAGTAGCCGGCTGTCGCACTCGGGCAACCGTCCGATCGTCTGCCGACCGACGGTGCCACACCCGAGTACGAGCCGAAAAACCATACGTCGGTGCTTGCAACCCCGTCGGGTAAAAGCTACCGGCTCGGGTGAGAACGACGGTGCCGAGAAGACGAGATGCCGACGCGGCCGAGATTAGCTGATCGCGACGGTCGCCGCCTCGAGCGCGGCGTCGGCGATCGGGCCGAACACCGGCAGCGCGACGACGGTCAGGACGGCGGCGAAGATGATCGCCGCGTACAGGCCCGTCGGCTGGGCGAGCGTGTCGCGCCCGGAAACCGGGTCCTCGATCCAGACGGCCTTCACCAGCCGCGCGTAGTAGTACAGCGAGATCGCGCTGTTGACTACCAGCGCTGCGGCGACGATCAACATCGCGCTGTTTGCCGTCGCCGCCTGGATCGCGCCGGTAAAGAGGAAGTACTTGCTCCAGAACCCGCCCAGCGGCGGGATCCCCGCGAGGCTGAACATGAAGATTCCGAGCGCGAAACAGGCGACCGGCGCCTGGTTCGAGAGTCCGTTGTAGTCCTCGAACGTGCGACCGACGCCCCAGTACTCCGCGAGCGCGACGAACAGGAACGCACCCGTGTTCATGAAGCCGTAGACCAGCAGGTGCATCATCGCCGCGCCCATCACGATCTCCCCGCCGTCGGCCGAGAGCCCGGCGAGCCCGATCAGGGCGTAGCCGGCGTGGCCGATCGAGGAGTACGCGAGCATCCGCTTGACGTTGTCCTGGGTCGCCGCGGCGAAGTTACCCAGCGTCATCGTGACGATCGCGAGGATGATGAACGCGAGTGTCCAGTCGACGCCGATCACCGCGGTCGTCGGCTCGAGCGGGAACGCCGTCGTGAACACGCGAAAGGCGATCACGAAGCCCGCCGCCTTCGAGGCCGAGGAGAGAAACGCCGCAACCGGCGCGGGCGCGCCCTCGTAGGCGTCGGGCGCCCAGAAGTGGAAGGGGACGCTGGCGGTCTTGAACGCGAAGCCGCCGATCAACATCAGAATGCCGAGTCCGAGCAGGCCGCCGTACTCGCCGGCACCCTGGAGGTTGTCCGCGATCGCCTCGAGCTGGAGGTGGCCGGTCGCGCCGTAGACGAGCGAGATCCCGTAAACGAAGATCGCCGACGAGAGCGCGCCGATCAGGAAGTACTTCAGGCCACCCTCGACGCTGCCGCGGTTGTCCTTGAGGATCGAGACCAGCGCGTAGGATGGGAGACTCGCCAGCTCGAGGGCGATGAAGATCGTGACCAGGCTGTTCGCGGCGGCCATCGTGGCCATCCCGGTCGCCGCGAGCATCATCAGGGAGTAGTACTCCGCCTGGTAGGCGTGGTCGCCCATGTAGTCGTAGCTCGCCACGGCGACGAGCGCGGTGACGACCGAGACGACGGTCATGAAGAACAGCGCCATCTGGTCGACCACGAGCTGGCCGCCGAACAGCTCGACGACGCCGCGACCGCCAGCGGCGGTGGGCGTGCCGACGCCGGCGACCATGAACCAGACGGCGACGCCCAGTGCTGCGAGCGAGCCGACCGCGGTCGTGCCCGCGAGCAGCGATCGGTTCTTCGTGTGCGGGTTGATGCTGTCGATGACGAACAGCGCGAGTGCCGTCGCCACGAGGATCAACGCCGGGGCGAGTGCGGCCCAGTCGGGGAGCTCGAACACCGCCATCAGGCGTCACCTCCGTTCTCCAGGATCGGATCGACCGCGTCTGTAATCATGTCGAAGATCAGTTCGGGCGCGACGCCGAGGGCGATGATGATGCCGAGCAACACGAACATCGGCGCGACGTCGTGTAGTGGCGCGCGGCCCACGTCGTAGTCGGTTTCCAGGTGATACGGTCCGAAGACGGTCCGCTGGAGGGCAAACAGCAGGTAGCCAGCCACGATGACGATACCGAACATCGCCAGCGAGGTGAAGAGCTGCGAGTACGCCAGCAGCCCGGAGCCGAAGGCGCCGAAGAAGATGGCGAACTCGCCGAAGAAGCCGCTCATCAGCGGCAGTCCCATGTAGCCGAAGGCGCCGGCGACGAGGATGCCGACGGCGACGGGCATCCGGTCGGCCATCCCGGACATGTCAGTGACCATCCGAGTGTGGGTCGCGTTGTAGATGACGCCGACGGCCATGAACATCAGTCCGGAGATCAGGCCGTGACTGACCATCTGGAAGGTCGCACCGCCGACGCCGAACTGGGTGTAGGCGACCAGACCGAGGATAACGTAGCCCATCGACGACACCGAGGAGTAGGCGACGATCCGCTTGAGGTCGGTCTGGGCCAGCGCGAGCATCGCGCCGTAGATGACGCTGATGACCGCGATCGCGGCGATCGGGATCGCGTAGGCCTCGACCTGCTCCGGGAACATCGTGAAGTTGAACCGCAGCAGGGCGTACGTCCCCATCTTCAGCAGGACACCCGCCAGCAGCACCGATGCGGGGGTCGGCGCCTCGACGTGAGCGTCGGGCAGCCAGGTGTGGAACGGCACCACGGGAACCTTGACCGCGAACCCGAGGAACATCGCGACGAACACGACCGAGGCAAGCGCCGAGCCGCCGAGGCCGGCGAAGCCGTCGGGCCCGCCCTCGAGCATCGCCGTGGCGATCTCGGGCAGCGCGAAGCTGGTGACGTCGCCGAGGCCGAACACGAGCGTGATGAACGCACCGAACATCAGCAGCGAGGCGACGTTCGTGTAGACGAAGAACTTGATCGCTGCGTACTTCCGGCGCGGGCCGCCCCAGACGCCGATCAGCAGGTACATCGGGATCAACACGGCCTCCCAGAAGATGAACCAGACGAAAAAGTCAAGCGCCGTGAAGACGCCGATCAGGTTCGCCTCGATGAAGAGCACGAGCCCGTAGAACTGCGATTCGCGCTCGTCGATCGGCGTCCACGAGCTCATGATCGCGAGCGACGTCAGCACCGTCGTCAACACGACCAGCGGCAGGCTGATCCCGTCGAGGCCGACGAGCCACGAGATGGTGTAGTCGCCCAGCTGGATCCACTCGAACTGGGACTCGAAGGCGAGTTCGCCGTCGAGCAAGGCGTTTCCGCTGCCGTCGAACGCCGTAAACATCCACAGGCTGAGCGCCGCAGGGATCAGGCTGATCCCGAAGGCCAGCTTGCCGGCGATACGATTCGGCGCGACGAACGTTACCAGCGCACCGACCAGTGTCACCGCGAGTAGCGCTTCGATCATCATAGGAACCACCCTCCAAGAACGCCGAGCACGATAACCAGGGCGATAAAGCCGGTTACGATCAGCGCTGCGTAGTTAGTCACGATCCCCGTCTGGATCCGCTTGACCCGATCGCTGCCGAACAGGCTCACCGACGAGACGCCGTTGACGGTGCCGTCGATGACGGTCTGGTCGAACCGGTCCGCGGCTCGAGCCAGCGGCAGGGTCAGCCCCTCCGCGAGCCAGACCTGGTACTCGTCCTGGTAGTAGTTGGATTCGATCGTCTCGCGAACGCTTCCGAGACGCTCCTTGTGTGCGACCGGCTCCGGAACGTTGTACAGCTTCCAGGCCAGGCCGGCACCCGAGAAGGCGAGCAGCAGGGACAGCCCCGCCGCGATCAGCACGGTCGTCGACTCGGTGCCGATGTAGCCGGTGTCGTACACCGCCGCGAGCGCGTCGGTGTAAGCGACGTAGGTCGTCCCCTCGACGCCGCTACTGAGCCACTCGTTTAAGAACTCGATCTCGAGCCCGGTCAGCTTCGCGACCGGGGCGAGGTTGGCGACGCCCGCGACGACCGCGAGGACGCCGAGTGCGATCAGCGGGAACTTCACCGCCCAGCCGACCGGATGGGGGTCCTCGGCGACGTCCGAACGCGGCTCGCCGTGGAACGTCAGGAACACCATCCGGAAGGTGTAGAAGCCGGTGAAGAAGACGGCGAGCAGTCCCATCGCGTACGCCGCCATGATCAGGGGCTGCTCGGTGCCGACGATCAGAGCATCGTAGAGGATCTCGTCTTTCGACCAGAAGCCCGAGAACGGAATGATCCCGGCGAGCGCGAGCGCGCCCGCGAGGAACGTGTAGTAGGTGACGGGCGCCTTGTTCTTCAGCCCGCCCATCTTCCACATGTCCTGTTCGTGGTGCATGAGGATGATGACGGCGCCGGCCCCGAGGAACAGCAGGGCCTTGAAGAAGGCGTGGTTCATCAGGTGGAAGACTCCGGCGACGTAGCCGCCGACGCCCAGCCCGAGCATCATGTAGCCGTACTGGCTGATCGTCGAGTACGCCAGCACCTGCTTGATGTCGTCTTTGACGACGCCCATCGTCGCCGCGAACAGCGCGGTGAAGCCGCCGACGAAGGCGATGATCGCCAGCGCCGTCGGCGAGAGGGCGTAGTAGCCGAACATCCGGGCGACCAGGTAGACCCCGGCCGCGACCATCGTCGCCGCGTGAATCAGCGCGGAGACGGTGGTCGGACCCTCCATCGCGTCGGGTAGCCAGGTGTGTAGCGGGAACTGGGCGGATTTGCCGATGACGCCGCCGAGGACGAGCAGCCCGGTGATCGTCACCCAGGTCTCGGCGTCGAAGCCGAACAGCTGGCCGCCGTCGTCGATGGCCGCCTCGGCCGCGGCGACGAACGAGTCGTCGCCGGCGAACTGGAGCGTGCCGAACGTCGCGGCGATGGCGACGACCCCGATCAGGAAGAAGTAGTCACCGAAGCGGGTGACCAGGAACGCCTTCTTCGCGGCCGACGGTGCCGAGCGGGTGCGGAACCAGAAGCCGATCAGCAGGAACGAACACAGCCCGACCAGCTCGAAGAACATGAACGCCATCAGCAGGTTGTCCGCGTAGACGAAGGCGAGCATGCTGAACGTAAACAGGCCGAGCCCGGCGTAGTACCGCGGGAGGCCGGTCTCGCCCTCGGCGTTCATGTACTCGAGACTGAAGACGTGAACGAGAAAGGCGATCAGCGAGACGATCACGAGCATCAGCGCGGCGAGCGGATCGATCAGGATGCCGAACGTGAACTCGATCCCCTCGCCGACCTCGCCAGCGGCGTCGCCGGCCGCCCACGTGAACAGTGTCGTGTGATAGTACCCCTCCTCGCCGCCCGCGACGGCCGCGACCATCGCGAGCGAGAGGGCCAGTGAGCCAGCCGTCGCGACGATGCCCGGGATCGCCCCCTTCTTCGGGAGCTTCGGCCCGAAGGCCAGAGCGATGACGAACGCCGCAAGCGGGAACAGCGCGATTGCCGGTGCGTAGTCGAATAACCCTTCCATCTTACCACCTCATCGTCGTCGGAACCGTGACGTCGACGTCACGGAAGTTGCGGTACAACACCAGGATGATCCCGAGTCCGATCGCGACCTCCGCGGCCGCGAGCGCCATCACGAACAGCGCGAACACCTGTCCCGTGAGATTGCCGTGATACAGCGCGAACGCGATCAGGTTGATATTAGCCGCGTTGACCATGATCTCGACGGACATCAGGAACATCAGTGCGTTTCGGCGCGTCAGGATGCCGAAGAGACCGATAGAGAACAGCGCCATCGACAGCAACACGAAGTACTCGATGGGAACGTTCACCGCTGCTCACCTCCGCTCGAGCGCGAGGAGCCGTCCTCGGCGCCACCGTCGGTCGCCGCGGGCTGGGTGCTCGCCGAGTCGCCGGTCGAGACGCTCGAGAGCGCCGCGATCGGTTTGCCCTCGGTCTCGCGTTTCGCGAGTACGAGCGCGGCGTCCAGCGCGGCGTCGAGGACGACCGCGACCAGCAGGAACGAAACGAGGAACGGCTCGGTGTTGCCGATCGACCCCTCCGTCGACTGCAGCGCCGTGAAGTCGAACAGCGCGTAGCCGATCTCGGAGGTAACCGAGATCCCCTCGGGGAAGCCGACCATCTCGTCGGCGAAACCGGTGTTGAGCGCGATCATCGCCATCACGCCGAACAGCGCAACGGCGAGGATCCCGGGCAACAGCGATTCGCCGAGCCGGAGTTGCGGCCCGTTGGTCATGTCTGTACCACCTCGTCGGTCTCGTCTACGTCCGCGTCGTCGCGCTGGGTAAGCATCACGGCGAACGTGATAAGGATGAGCACCCCGCCCACGTAGACGAGGATCTGCATCATGGCGACGAACTCCGCCGCCAGCATCACGTAGTACACCGCGACGCTGACCAGCGTCACGCCGAGCATCAGTGCTGAGTGCCACGGGTCGGCAAGCAACACGACGCCGAGCGCGCTGGCGAGCGTGACGAACGCGAATAGCGCGAACGCGATCAGCTCATATGTCATTATTGTGAGTGTCTGCCCGTTCTCGGGACGGGCGGCCCGATTACTGATAATCGACCTCCCCGTCACCCTCACCGATCCACGCGCCCCGGTCGGGTTCGCGCGACTCGAGTGGGTCGATGTCCTTGTACCACGGGACGGCCTTCAGCTGCTCCTTGTTGTACACCAGATCGTGTTTGGTGTCGCCCGTGAACTCGAAGTTCTGGGTGAGCAGAATCGCGTCGACTGGACAGACTTCCTCGCAGAGCCGGCAGTAGATACACTGGCCGATGTGGAGGTTGTACTGCTGTCTCTTATACACATCTCTGATGGCGCGAG
>NZ_AOIB01000012.1 GCF_000337675.1 Natronococcus amylolyticus DSM 10524
TTTCATCGTCGTTGCCATCGATTTGAGTATCCCGATCATTGGATGATCCCCACGATTATCGCGGTCAAGATGAGATTCGCAAACGAAAGGACGAGCAGTCCCTTCCAGCCGATCTCGATCAGCTGGTCGACTCGAACTCGCGGCACCGCCGACCGCATCCACTGGGTCAGCAGGAAGACGCCCCAGATTTTGATGATAAACCAGACGATCCCGAGCGCCTCGGGACCGGGTCCGGCGGGGCCGCCGAGGAAGATCGTCGCGATGATCGCCCCGCCCAGGAAGATGTGGAGGAACTCGCCGAGGTAGATCAGCACGAAGTACACCGAGGAGTACTCGGTCTGGTAGCCGGCGACGATCTCGGTCGGCGCCTCCGGCGTGTCGAACGGGTTACGGCCGACCTCCGCGAAGTTCGCGAGCAGGAAGAGAACGAACGCGAACGGGTTGACGATCGCGAACCAGGCCGGAATTGCGAACAGGCCGAAATCGACCAGCGGCTGGTTCTGGACGGCGACGATCTCGCTCATCTGCAGGCTACCGGTGAAGATAACGACCGACATCCCGGTGACGACGAGCGGGATCTCGTAGGCGACGTTCTGTGCGACCGCCCGCAGGCCGCCGAGCATCGAGTACTTGTTCGCCGACGAGTAGCCGGCCATCACCAGGCCGAGACTCGCGATGCCGGCGACTGCAAAGACGAACACCAGGCCGACCTCGGGGTCGGCGAGGTGGATACCGCTCCCCATCGGAATAACCGCGAAGCCGAGCAGCGCCGAGGACGCGACGACGATCGGCGCGAGGTCGTAGGCCGGTCGGTCGGCGTTCTCGGGGATGATGTTCTCCTTCGAGAGCAGCCGAACGGAGTCGGCCACGATGATCAACAGCCCGGCGGGCCCCAGTCGGTTGACGGCGATCCGGTCCGTGAACGCGGCGGTGATCTTCCGTTTCGCCCACGGGCCGGCGACGCCGGTCATCGCCAGCATCAGGTTGCCGACGATGAACGCGGCGAGAAACGCCGCGAGCAGCTCTCCGGCGAGGCCGAACTGGTCGAGCCCGGTCAGATCGCCGATCCGCTCGGGAAGCAAGACCGTATCACCGGCCTGAAGGAGCGTCCCCTCGATCATCGATCCACCTCTCCGAGAACGATGTCGAGGCTGCCCAGCGAGGCGATCAGGTCCGGAATGAAGTCACCCTCGCTGATCTCTCCGAGCGACGAGAGATTGTGGAAACACGGACTGCGGATCTTGAATCGGGCGGGTTTGTCGGTCCCATCCGACCGAATGTAGATCCCGAGCTCACCCTTCGCACCCTCGACGGCCCGGTAGATCTCAGTGTCCGGATCCGGCTTGAGCGTTCGGGGGACGTTTGCCTGGATCTCGCGGTCGTCCTCGGGCCAGTCCTCGAGCAGGTCGAGACACTGTTCGATGATCTTCGCGGACTCCTCGACCTCCTCCATCCGACAGAGGACGCGAGCGTAGTTGTCACAGCCCTGGCGAGTAATGACGTCCCACTCGAGGTTCTCGTAGTAGCCGTAGGGGTCGTCTCGCCGAAGGTCGTAGTCAATCCCCGATGCGCGGGCGACGGGCCCCGTACAGCCGTAGGACTTGGCGAGGTCGGGGTCGAGGACGCCCGTGTTGTTACACCGAACCTGGAATATCTCGTTGCCCGTCACGAGGTCGTTGTACTCGGAGATCTTCGCCGGGAGTTCGTCGAGGAAGTCCCGGGTCTTCTCGATGAACTCGTCGCGGGGTTCGGGCAGGTCCCAGGCGACCCCGCCGAGCCGGAAGTAGTTGAACATCAGCCGCTGACCGGTCAGGTCCTCCAGGATGTCCTGGACGACCTCCCGGTCGCGGAACGAGTACTGGAAGACGGCGTTGAAGTCGCCGTAGACGTCCAGACAGAAGGTTCCGAGCGCCAAGAAGTGCGAGGCGATCCGGCAGAGTTCCGCGCCCATCGTCCGGATGATCTGGGCGTACTCGGGGACCTCGATGTCGGCCAGATCCTCCGCGGTCCGGGCGTAGGCCCACTCGTTGAGCAGGCCAGCCGAGACGTAGTCCCATCGGTCCGGGTAGGGCATGATCTGGTGGCGGTAGGTTCCCTGCTGGCACATCTGCTCCTCGCAGCGGTGGAGGTAACCGATGTCGGGGTCGATGTCGACGACAGTCTCGCCGTCGAGCACCGTCTTGACGTGGAGGACGCCGTGAGTCGCCGGGTGATGGGGACCGATGTTGAGGAACATCGTGTCCGACTCCTCGTCGTGGTGATCCGGCTGGATCGGGTTGGCGTGCTCGGCGAGAGTGACGACCTGTGGCTGCTCCTGGTCGTAGTCCTTCGAGAGGGGATGACCCTGCCAGGTTTCGGGCAGGAGGATCCGGCGCGGGTCCGGGTGGCCCTCGTAGTCGATCCCCACCAGGTCGAACGCCTCCCGCTCGTGCCAGTCGGCGGTGCGGAAGACGGGTTCTGCCGACTGGCTGACCGGGTTATCGACCGACGTCGGAACGACGATCGACACCTCCTGAGTCGGGTCGGCGTACTTCTTCATGTGGTAGATCGACTCGTAGCGGTCCTCGTACTGCTGGGCGGTCAGACAGGAGAGATGGTCGAACCCCGCCTCGTCCCGGAGATCGAACAGGACGTCCTGAACGTCGTCCGGCCGGATGACAAAGCCCGGCGCGTTGAGGTGGTCGTCACGTCTGAGCGCGCGGTCGCCAATCAGCGCCTCGAGTTCGTCCTCGGTGACCTCGACGCCGATCTCCTGTTGGTTGCGTTCGAGTTCCGTGCTCATGGCGAATCAGCCCAGTTGTACCGCATGACGAGGTCCTCCTCGTCGATGTCGTCGGCGAGTTTCTGTATAAGTTCGTCCTTCGGCAGGTCGCCGAACTGCTCGAGTTCGTACGGTTTGACCACGACGGGCGAGGTCTCGCCGTTGCGAATTCGTTCCTGAAGCTTGGCGACGCCGTAGATCAGCGCCTCTGGTCGGGGCGGACAGCCGGGGACGTGGATGTCGACGGGGATGATCTCCTCGGCGCCCTTGACGACGTTGTACCCCTCCTGGAACGGCCCCCCGGAGATCGTACACGATCCCATTCCGACGACGAACTTGGGCTCGGGCATCTGGTCGTAGACCCGCTTCATCCGCGGGCCGAACTTCGAGACGATCGTTCCGGGGACGATCATCACGTCGGCCTGTCGCGGCGAGGCTCGAGGGACACCCGCACCGAAGCGGTCGAGGTCGTGTTTGATCGCGTACGTGTGAATCATCTCGATACTACAGCAGGCGATCCCGAACTGCAGCATGAACATCGAGTTCCCCCGAACCCAGTTCATGAACTGGTCGAACTTCGTGAGGATGAACGGCGACGCACCGAACGCCTCCCGAAGCTTCGAGTTGAATCGATCGTCGGGGCCGGCACCCATCCGCGCCTCTCGAGTGTCGGTCGACGGGGCGGTACTGTCGTAGATCTCTTGGCGTGGTTTGTCACTACTCATTATCGATCAGCTCCGGCCTCCACCTGCTCTGGCGTTCGCGCCCACTGAACGGCGCCGGTGCGCCACGCCCAGGCGAACCCGATCAGCAGGATGGCCACGAACGCCAGCATCGGACCGAGGGCGTGGACGAGGCCGTACTCCTCGGCCGCGAGCGCATCTTGGTAGACAACCGCCCACGGAAACAACAGGACGGTTTCGATGTCGAAGACGAGAAACAGAAGCGCAACCATGTAGTACTGGATGTTGAATCGGATGCGCGTCCCGCCGGTCGGCACCTCGCCACTCTCGTAGGTGGCACGTTTGCTCGTTTCGGGGACACTCGGCCGCAGGAGGTACGATACCGCCATCATCCCGAACGGTATCAGCAGTCCCACGAGCGCGAGCGCGCCGATAGCGATCCAGTCATTCATCTCGGTAACGTTCGAAGCTTCAGAGCCCACGCATATAAGGGTTGATTCTTGCTGTTTCGGCCGGTAGGAGCATCAGCATCCGTTTTCGTCGCTCGAGGAGCCGACCGAACGATCGTCAGCACAACCCCTGACCCGTTCATCACCGAAAGAATCCGCGATCCCTGCGTGGGACGGCCCCGAATCGATAGCCCCCACGGGGATACGCGCGCTGGCTCCACTGGGGACGCCGTGGGTCGGCTACTCGCTCGAGAAGCGCGCGGTGCCGTCGTCGTGGAGCCGCCGGGAGACCTCGCCGACCTCCGCTCGAAGTCCCTCGTGGTACTCGAGGAGCCGCTCCCGAACCGGCTCGTGCTGACGAGCGAGGATCTGGGCTGCTGACAGCGCGGCGTTGAACGATTTCCCGGCATCGACAGCAACCAGCGGCGCACCCGTCGGCATCCCGATGACGCTGTCGACGGACTTCTCCTGGACCGGGACGCCGATCACCGGCAGCGGGTAGGCGATCGAGGCGGTCATGTTCGGCAGGTCCGCGGACTTCCCGCCCGCGCCGGCGATGAGCACCTCGAGCCCGCGGTCCTCGGCCGTCTCGGCGTAGGCGGTCATCAGTTCCGGCGTGCGGTGGGCGGAAGTGACGTACGTCTCGAACGTAAACCGGGCCTCGGGCGGGTCCTCGTAGTCGGTCTGTTCCTCGAAGCCGAGTTCGTCGACGAGGGCGTCGTAAGCGCCACGACGCCGCCCGCCGGTGGACATCACCTCGAGGTCGGAGTCGCTGCCCATCACAATGCCGACATCGGGGGTCTCGGCGTCGGGCAGGTCCAGTTCGGCCTCGCGGTGCAGGCGGTCGATCAGTTCCGAAACCGAGTTGGCGGGCATGAGTCGAGACTACGACCCGCCGACAAAGAAACGGTACGTTTCGTCGGCGTCGGGTCGGAGATACATTCGCCGTGAACCCCAGACGGAACGCGCTCGTCATATCGAAACGACCACATATTGTGCTGGCCCGTCCGTCACTTCCCGTTCGCTCGTTACTCCGCGGTGAACGTAACGGATCGCTCGAGCTCCCGGGCCGTCTCGAGTAGCTCGTCGGTCGTCTCGCCCTCGCGGCCGGCGATCGTGACGTGACCCATCTTCCGCAGCGGCCGAACCTGTCGCTTGCCGTACCAGTGGAGATTCGCCGCGGGCGTCTCGAGGATTCGGTCGAGGTTTCGAAGTTCGGCGTCTCGCGACTCCTCGACGTCGCCGAGCAGGTTCACCGAGACGGTCGGCGAGCGCAGGTCGGTCGCCGCTAGCGGCCAGCCCAGCACGGCTCGAGCGTGCTGTTCGAACTGCGAGCTCTGAGCGCCCTCGATCGTCCAGTGTCCTGAGTTGTGCGGGCGGGGGGCAATCTCGTTGAGCAGGACGTCGCCGCCGCTCGAGTCCTCAGAGGCGCGTAGCGCCTCGCTCGTCTCGAACAGCTCGATTCCGTACACGCCCCGTCCGTCCATCACCTCGAGGACGTCCTCGGCGACCTCGAGGGCCCGTTGTTCGACGGCCTCGCTCGAGCCGGCGGGAACGATCGTCTCGCGGAGGATCTCGTCCTTGTGAACGTTCTCCCCGATCGGAAACGCTGCGGTCTCGCCATCCCCCTTGACCGCGATCACCGAGATCTCCCGTTCGAAGTCGACGAACGATTCGACCATCGCGGGGCCGGCGACCGACTCGAGGGCCTCGGCCGCGTCGGCTTTCGACTCGACGGGGACGTTCCCGCGGCCGTCGTACCCGCCAGTCCGGGCCTTCAGCATGACAGGTGCTCCGTAGTCGTCGATCGCTTCGCGGATATCGTCGGCGTCCTCGACCGCCCGGAACGGCGGGACGGGAACGCCCGCGTCCTCGAGGGCCCGTTTCTGGACGAGCTTGTCGTGGATCGTCTCGAGGGTCGCGGGATCGGGGTGGACGGGGGTTCCCGACTCCTCGCTGACCCGCTCGAGGACGTCCTGGTCGGCCAGTTCGATCTCGAAGGTGAGGACGTCGGCTCGCGCGGCGAGCTCCCGAATACCGGCCTCGTCGTCGAACTCGGCGACGATCTGATCGCGCGCGACGAGCGCGGCCGGACAGTCCGGCGTCGGATCGAGTACGACGACCTCGACGCCAAGCGGCGCGGCCGCCTCGGCGAGCATTCGTCCGAGCTGTCCGCCACCGACCACGCCGAGGGTCGGCCCCGGCGTCCGTAGCGTCGTCATCGGCCGTGAGTTGGACGGGCCGTCGCTTAAGTATTCTCAATGCTGCCGATTTCTTCGGCTGGGAACGGCCGCGATCGGCACGTTCGTGAGTACTCCGGCGAACGGCGACCGACTGCCCGCTTCAGTTCGCGGCGATGGCTCGTCCTGGGCAAAAGAGCCGCGACGTCCGCCGAGAACGGTACCTCTTTGAACTCCCCACCCGACCGCTCGAGTATGACCACGCTCGGAC
>NZ_AOIB01000013.1:0-90319 GCF_000337675.1 Natronococcus amylolyticus DSM 10524
TGTATAAGAGACAGGGTGATCACCGACGCGGCCGCACAGCGACTCTCCGACGTCAGTCTCGAGCGTGACACTCCCGTAACGCTCGGCGTCACCGGCCCCGGCATGTCCGCCGCGGAGGCCCGGGAACGCGTCGACAACGCGGCGAAGGCCGTCGACGGCGCGCTCGACCTCGTCGCCGAGCTACCCGACCCAGATCAACGATGACAATGGAATTCACCGACCGCCTGACCCGAGTCGAACCGTCCGCAACGCTCGCCATCTCCGCGCTCGCGACCGAACTCGAGAACGATGGCGAAGACGTCGTCGACCTCTCGGTCGGCGAGCCCGACTTCCCTACGCCCGAGAACGTCGTCGAGGCCGGCAAGGATGCGATGGACGCCGGCCACACCGGCTACACGACCTCGGCGGGGATCCTCGAGCTACGCGAGGCGATCTCCGAGAAGCTCGCCGAGGACGGCCTCGACCACGGCACCGACGAGATCATCGTCACGCCCGGAGCGAAGCAAGCGCTGTACGAGATCGTCCAGGCGCTGATCGCCGAGGGCGACGAGGTCGTATTGCTCGATCCCGCCTGGGTCTCCTACGAGGCGATGGTCAAGATGGCCGGCGGCTCGCTCTCGCGAGTCGACCTCTCCGAACACGAGTTCCAGCTCGACCCCGCCCTCGAGGACCTCGAGGCCGCGGTGTCGGACGACACCGAGCTGCTAATCGTCAACTCCCCGTCGAACCCCACGGGCGCCGTCTACTCCGACGAGGCGCTCAAGGGCGTCCGCGACCTCGCCGTCGAGCACGACGTGACGGTGATCTCCGACGAGATCTACAAGGAGATTACCTACGGCGTCGAGCCCACGAGCCTGGGGACGCTCGAGGGGATGGCCGACCGCACCGTCACGGTCAACGGCTTCTCGAAGGCCTACTCGATGACCGGCTGGCGGCTGGGCTACTTCGCCGGCCCCGAGGAGCTGATCGACCAGGCCGGCAAACTGCACAGCCACTCCGTCTCCTCGGCGGTGAACTTCGTCCAGCACGCCGGGATCGAAGCGCTCGAGAACACCGACGAGGCCGTCGACGACATGGTCGCCGCCTTCGCCGAGCGACGGGACCTGGTCGTCGACCTGCTCGAGGGCCACGGCGTCGACGTCGCCGTTCCAAAGGGAGCATTCTACATGATGCTTCCCGTCGCGGAGGACGATCAGGCGTGGTGTGAGGGCGCGCTCGAGGATGCCCACGTCGCCACCGTCCCCGGCAGCGCGTTCGGCACGCCGGGGTACGCCCGCATCTCCTACGCCGCGAGCGAGCAGCGCCTGCAGGAGGGTATCGAGCGACTGGCCGACGAAGACTACCTGTAACGTCGTCACCGATCCCGATTTTCGCGGATCCCAGTCGATTTTGTCTATTGACCTAGCTTTACGTACGATAGCGGGGTCAACGACCGTATGGACTGTCCCACGTGTGGCAAGTCCCTCCAGTCGGAACGGGGAATGCGACAGCATCATACGAAAGTACACGGGGATCCGCTTCCGAACCGGACCTGCAGCGGCTGTGAGACGGAGTTCTACGATCCGAAGGCGCGCCGCGAGTTCTGTGACGACTGTAACCCGAACGCGGGAGAACATAACGGAAACTGGAAGGATGCAACCGAGACCACGTCGTGTGCATCCTGCGGAACGACGTTCTCGTACTACCCGTCCAACAAGCAGGGACGGTACTGTCCGGACTGTGTCGATGCCGCAGATGGATTGCTTCCGGAGAACCCGTCGGAGAAGGGCGAACGAATCGAGACAGCGTGCCCGTCGTGCGGCGCGACTCTCGAGGTACGTCCCGCTCGTCTCGAACGGCGAAAGCGGGGCGTCTTCTGTACGCTCGAGTGCTACGGAGAGTGGCTTTCCGAGAACGTGGTCGGCTCGGAGCACCACCAGTGGGAGGGTGGACCGATCGAATACGGCGGAGAATGGTGGCGCGTACGGCGACGGGCGCTTGAGCGAGACGAGTACGAGTGTCAGCACTGCGGCGCGAACGCCGACGAACTCGATCGCAACCCGGACGTACATCATCTCCGACCGGTCCGGTCGTTCGAGGACGTCGAGGACGCACACTCCCTGGACAACGTCGTCACGCTGTGTCGGAGCTGTCACCGTCGCGTGGAAGCGGGCTCGATAGCGGTACCCCCTCGCCGTGAAAAGTAACACTATTGTGCAGCGGGAGTCTATCCCGCGAGTGAAGTCCCGTGGTGGTGAGCGATTCCGAAGAATCGCGAGGTACGCGGGAGCTTCGAACGACGTGAGAAGTCCCGTGGTGTAGTGGCCAATCATATGGGCCTTTGGACGTGCTCGGTTCGATCCGTCACGGAAGACAGCCCATGACGGCGGTTCGAATCCGCCCGGGACTATATTTCACTGTTTTTCGTTTGAAATAAACTCGAGCAGGCCGATAGCTATCGTTCGGAAAATCCCTCAGCGGAAGCAACCTCGAGCGACCCGACCCCAACTTCCGAACAGCTTACGACGGTAGTTCCTCGAAGGTCGCCGACGCGTGGACCCGGTTTTCCTCGAGGCTGATCTCGTGGGGCACGTCCTCGTCGACGAGGTGGTCCCGGACCATGCTCTCGGCAGGGACCGAATCCTCGGGATAGAGCCCCGAGAATCGGGCTTCCGTCTCGAGGAGGTCGCCGTCCTCGGCATCGACCACGAGAGTAGTGACAAACTCATCGACGTCGTTGAGGACGGGGTTGCCGCCCACATCCAGGTCGGCTCGCGGCTCGTCGCCGGCGCCGAGCTCCTCGACCGGCTCGAGCGCGTCGTCGAAGCTCTCGACGTTCCAGACGCCGAACGCCATCGCGGCGTCGCCCGTCGTCTCGAAGAGCCAGCGACCGTCGTCGGTGTCGACGGTTCGGTCGACCTCGTCGAGGCGGCGCTCGAGCGCGTCCTCGACGACGGCTTTGGGCCGATACCCGTCGTCGTCGCCGGGCTGGGTGGCGACGACTACCGCGTCCTCCGAGACGGCGTAGGCCAGCTCCTCGGGGGTGACGTAGACGGTGTACCCGTCCCGTTCGTCCGCCTGCTCGAACTCCTCGGAGTACTGCGCGACGAAGAGTTCGGGGTCGTACGTTCCGTGGAACACGAGCACGTTCTCGGTCCAGGTCACCGAGTCGGTCGCGATCCCGTCGATATCCTGGCCGTCTTCGGGGAGGATGTCGTCGGAGAAGGGGTAGAACATGATCCCGAACGCCGCAAACGGAGCGATCAGCCCGCCGTACATCGGGAGTCCGAGGATCGGAGCCTCCTCGAGGAGCGCCTCGGTTTCGTCGTCGGTTCTCGGAACGCCGGCCTCGAGTTCCTCGAGGGCCGTCCAGTCGAGGTGGGCGAAAAACGTGCCCGTCTCCGTTCCTCGGCTCGCCTCGGGGACCCACCCGGCGTAGCCGGGAACGTCGCGGGAGGGGAACTGGCCGTCGTCACCGTCGAGGTCGCCGGTGCCGGAACACCCGGCGATCGTCGCGAGGCCCGTCGCGGCGAGAGTCGTCGAGAGCAACTGACGGCGTTTCATACGGAGGCGCTTCGGCCCGAACGGGGAAAACCGTGACGCGCTCGTCCCGCAGAGAGTACGGTACCGAGTCTCTCGACCGAAACGACGGATGCTCGCTCGCTCCCAGTCGCTGGGAACCCGGGACAGGCTTAGGAACGTCCGCCACCGAGTACACCTCATGACCCTCCCGTCCGATCAGCGATCGCGGTTCCCGCGTCCGCCGACGACGGCCGACGATCACGAGGGCCGGACGATAACCGTCGTCGAGTACGACGACGGGACCGATCCCCTCGTCGAGATGTACGGCCACTTCGACGAGGAGTCGCGGTCACAGGGGCTCCCGCCCAGATCGGACGATCGAACCCGCGAGTGGCTCGAGGGGCTGCTCGAGGACGGGTACAACACCGTCGCCTACCACGGGGACGACGCGGTCGGCCACGCGGTATTGGTCCCCTCCGGCGAGCTGTTCGAGCTCGCGATCTTCGTTCGACCGGAGTACCAGGCAGCAGGGATCGGGACACAGCTCATCCGCGGGCTGCTCGGCCAGGGACAGGACCGCGGTGTCGAGCACGTCTGGCTCACCGTCTCCCGCTCGAACCGGATCGCGATGAACCTCTACTGGTCGGCCGGCTTCGAGACGACGGCGAGCGGGCGGGGAGAGCACGAGATGGAACTCCGCCTGTAGTCTTGTGACCCTGTTTTGGAAGTCGATTCGAAGAAAAGGGGACGTATCCGTGTATCCGTCGCTCGGTCATCGGCGGGAGCATCGTAGAAACGTAGACGTTAGTCCGAGAGCGCACTCGAGCCCTGCCCCGGGGCGTCGATCGAAATGCCGTCGGTGCCGGTCACGGAGACCGTGATCTCGTCGAAGCACTGGCAGTACTCGCTGGCATGTTTGCCGCCGATCTGAATTCGGATCCGTTCCTCGAGCAGTCCCGCGTCGGTCAGTAACTCGAGTTTGCGGTACACCGTCGAGGAGGGGATCTCGCACCGATCGGCGACCTCGGCGGCGGTCAGCGCCTCGTCGGTCGTCGCCTCGAGGATCGTTCGGCAGTCGCCGTCCTCGAGAGCGGTGAGAACGGTGTCGACGTCGACGTCGTCTTCGGTCGAGAGGGGCGATACGGAGTCGGCGGGATCGCGGTCGTAGTTCGTCACGGACATCGTCGTTCTACTCCCTTCTTTCCGTGGGATCCGTACCAACTAACGCCCAAAATATACGGGGCCGTTTATCAGGGGGTAGTTATGTGGGGCAGGGTCGGAGATGCAGCGAAACACGAGTCCGCTCGAGATCGAATCGAGCAGCGCCGAATCGGATCGGAGAAGGACGACTGCGGATCGGACGCGGGATCGAACGGGATACGGCCGAAATCGAACGGGAGCTCAGTAGGGACCTTTGCGGTTGCCCATCGGCATCTCGGCGGTCGGTCCCGAGGACGTCGCGCTGCAGGTTCCACAGCGGAAGTCACCCTCACCGTCGTTGAGCCCCTCGAGTGGCGACGCCGGCGTCTCCTCGAACTGCTTAGGCTCGACGCCAAACCGGTCGGTGTCATCGGCCACGAGGCTATCGACCAGCACCGCGAGCGCGCGGTAGAACTCGACGTCGGCCTCGTCCTCGAGCGTCTCGCGGAACCGACCCGTCCAGCGCCCGAGGTGATCCTCGAGGAAGCTCCCCTGTGCGTCGGTCAGGACCTCGATACCGGTTTCGTCGCCCTCGTTCTCGAGGTAGGCCGTCTGCAGGGCCAGGTGCGAGAGGAACTCGAGCTGGATACAGAGGTGGTCGACGCGCTCGCGGTTGCCCTCGTCCATCGAGAGGCCGAAGGCGCCGTAGAACCCCGAGATGTCGGCCAGTACGTCCGTGCTGGTGACGAGTGTGCCCGGGCTGTACTCGATCTGGTACTGGGAGATGTTGCCACCTTCCTCGAAGCCGAACAGCGCAGCCCAGTCCGAGTAGCAGTCGTCGAACTCGTCCTCGTTGGTCGGAGCCGCCTCGGCGACCGCTTCGGCGTGTTCCTCGAGGGGTTCGTCGTCGAGGGCGGCGGCGGACTCGAGCAGTTGCTCCTCGAACGTTCCAGAGAGCAACGCCTCCTCGAACTCCTCGCCGGGACGGTCGAACGCCATCGAGGCGAGCTTGTACAGTCGTGCGCGGTGAACGTGGATGGTTGCGGTCATGGTTACGTGATGTCGAGCCGGTAGGCGTCGTTGTCCTCGTCGTACAGTTCGCGTTCGTACTGGGGCTCCTCCATCGGGACGCGGGCGACCGTCGAGCCGTCCTCGTCGTACCCGATGGCCTCCTCGTCGGTCACCTCGAACTCCTCGACGCGCCACTCGGTCGAGCCCATCAGGTGGAGCAGGCCACGGAGCTTGCGGTACTCCTCGTCGCCGCGGCGGGCGGCCTGGTAGGTCTCCTTCGCCTCCTCGACGCGGGGACCGAACATCTGGACGAGGTAGTCCGTCGGCACGTTGATCGGCGGGATGTAGTAGACGTTCGGCTCGAGGCCGAGCTGTGGGTACAGCGGCAGGGCGACCTCGGCGTCGTGGACCAGGTAGTCGATCGGGTTCGAGGAGTCGGCCTCCTCCGGTGGGTTGACCCAGCCGTGCTGTCGGATCTTGCCGAGACAGGTCTCGAAACACTGCGGAACGAGTCCCTGCTCGACCTTCGGGTAACAGCCGACACACTTCTGGGAGACGCCCTCCTGGGGGTTGTAGATGGACTTTCCGTACGGGCAGGCCCGAACGCACTCCTGGAGCGCCTCACAGTTCTCCTCGTCGATCAGGACGATCCCGTCCTCCTCGCGCTTGTAGACGGCCTGGACCGGACAGCCGCCGGCACAGCCGGCGAACGTACAGTGGTTACACAGCCGCGGGAGGTAGAAGAACCACATCGGGTGGGTCTCCTCGTCCTCGGAGATGTGCGTGTCCGCCTCGAACTTCTCGCCGGCCGGCTCGTCCTCGCCGAGGTTGGGGTAGGCCCAGTCCTCGCTGTCGGGACGGTAGCCCTCGATCCCCTCGCCGTGCATGTTTCCGGGGTCGTCGTCGGGCTCCATGTCCTCCCAGTCGATATCGTTTGCCTCGAAGATGGTGTCGCCGTCGTAGACGTACTCGCCGTCCTCTTCGGTCCACTCGCCGACGCCGAGCTCCTCGAGGATCTCCTTGTCCCAGCCGATGGGATGGGAGCCGTACGGCTTGGTCTCGACGTTGTTCCAGAACATGTGTTCCTGGCCCTCGCCGTGGGTCCAGGTCGTCTTACACGACAGCGTACATGTCTGGCACGCGATACACTTGTTGATGTCGAAGACGGCACCCCACTGTTTTTCGGGTCGTGCCTCTCCGTAGGGGTACTCCATCTCTCGTCCGATCTGCCAGTTGTATACTTCAGCCATTGGTAATCACCTTGTGTTAGTCGTCGGAAGTCGTCACGAAGTTGCCGCTCAGGTACTCCTCCATCGATTCGTCCTCGTTGCTCGGGCGGAGGCCCTTCCGGTCGGGCATCCACTGCTCCTCGTCCTCCTCGTGAGCCGCGTCCTCGGCCTTCTCGATCTTGACGAACGACTCCTTGGGCGCGCCGTTGGCGACGTGGACGTCCATCTCGAAGCCGACGTCGATGTTCTGCCCGCCGTAGTTCTTGCGGGCCATGTCGTCGGTCAGCAGGGTCGGCCGGAACCAGGTCCGGGTCGCGCTCTGGTGGCTTCCCTGCCGGTACAGCGACGCGTAGTCGGTCTGTTCGTTGACCGCCATCCCGTCGCCGTCCTCGTCGTTGTGCGCCTCGACGGTGCCGTGGGAGGCACCGTTTAAGTTCATCCAGCTACGGGTGACGCCCCGTGGCATCGCCGGCTGGCTCCGGGCGCGCATCTTCGCGCGGGCGTAGTTATCCTCGTCCTCGGAATCGGCGCCGCGGTACGGCCGGTCCTCGGGGTCGGCGTCGACCCAGACGTAGTCGCCGTCGTTCAGCCCCTCCGCTTCCATGTCTTCGGGGCTCATCTCGATGTACCCCTCACCGTAGTAGGGTTTGCGCTCGTCGTGGCGCTCCATGTCACCGAAGGGACCCCACCAGACCGCGATGTTCGGCAGCGCGTTCGCGAAGGTATGGGTGCCGTGGCGGTACTTCGGCGTCATGTAGCTGTAGTCGTACCCCTCGTCGAGCTCCTTGAGCGGGTGTTCGGTGTCGGTGAGCTCCTCGGGCGTGTAGATCCGGTTGCGGATCTGTCGAGCGTCACCGTCGCGGCGATCGCCGACACCGAGGTCCTCCGGGGTATCGGGCTCGATGATCGGGTGATCGTCACCGGAGACGATGGCGTTGGGCTCGTAGAACGTGCCGTCCATCGGCTCGCGGTGCAGCGGGATGTTCTCGCCGGCCTCGGTGAACAGCTCCTCCTCGCGGAAGAACTCCATCCGACCGGTCTTCGTGTACCAGGGGTCGCCGTCGACGGCCTGGCGCCCACCCATCTTCTTCGGGTAGGTACTGGTCTGGATCAGCTTCGGCGTCCCCTCCTGGGCCTCCTCGAGCATCTCGTCGATGTCGTACCCCTTGACGGTGTTCGAGTGGTCGATGATCCGCTGGAGGTACGGCCGGGCCGTATGCTCCTCGTCGATGAACGTCCAGTAGTCCTCGAACCGATCGTCCTCTAACAGCTCGCCGAGCTTCTCGGCGACGCCCGCGTAGATCTCCGCGTCGTTGCGGGTGTCGTAGATCCGGTCGATATCGGTCGTGGGGATCGCCATCACGAACGGGTTCGTCACGGCGGCCGTGAGATCGTTCATGTTGTGTTCGGCCCACGAATCGGCCGGGAAGACGATATCGGAGTACTCGCAGGTTCCCGTCCACCACCACTCGTTGGTGAAGAAGGCCTCGATCCGGCCGTTGCGAAGCATGTTCTCGATGATGTCGTAGGAACCCTTCGCGTTGCCCAGGATCGAGTTCGAGCCCGACACCCACAGCAGCTTCGTCGGCGTCGGCATGTGGGAGTCGCCCATGTGGTACTCGCCTTCGATTTCCAGGGGACGGTCGCCGTTGGAGTACCAGTGGGCCGACTGTGCCGTCGTCGTGTTCCGGATGTCGACGTCGGTCACGTCCGGATCGGTCTCGGGATCGAACGGATCCTCGTAGATCCACTGATCGCGGCCGTTGAAGTACGCCCCGCGGTAGTTGCCCGCGTAGCTGCCGACGTTGCCGGCGTGGCGGCCGACGTTCTTCGTCAGCGACGCCAGCAGGAAGGCGGCGCGGTCCTTCTGGTCCTGATTCGTGTAGTGGTTCGGCCCCATCCCGGTGAGGATGAGCGTCTTCTCGTGGTTGTCCGCGAGGTCCGCGGCCAGGTTCTCGACGGCCTCCGGCGAGCTTCCGGTGACCTCGGCGACCGCTTCGGCGTCCCAGGTGTCGGTCAGGTGCTGTCTGATCAGATCGAAGACGGTGCGGACCTCGACGGTCTCACCGTCGACGGTCTCGACCTCGAAGCTTCCCTCGAGGCTGGCGGGGACATCGAAGTCGTCGCCGATCTCGTCACGGGTGACCGGCTCGAGCTCGCCGCTTTCCTCGTCGCGGACGACGAAGTCGCCCCACTCGTTGCGAAGGTCCTCGGTGAGGACGTTCTCCCAGACGCCGGTCGTCCCTTCGTTGGGTCGGTCCTCGTCGTCCTCGACGACCATCGTCTTCTCGAGGTCGGCGGGCTCGTAGCCCTCGATAACGTCGCTGGCGCGCAGGAGCGACTTGTCGTCCATGCGAACCAGCATCGGTAGGTCCGTAAAGCGGCGGACGTAGTCCTCGTCGTACTGCTCTTCCTCGATGATGATCTTGGCCGCACCGAGGAACAGCGCGGAGTCGGTCCCCGGCCGGAGCACGACGAGCTCGTCGCACTTCGAGGCCGTCGCGTTGTAGTCGGTGAAGACGCCGGTGACCTTCGTGCCCTTGAGCCTGGCCTCGGTCAGCCAGTGGCAGTCGGCCATCTTCGTCGTCAGGAAGTTGATTCCGGCGAGGATGACGTGGTCGGCGTACTCAACGTTCACGAGGTCGAAGTCGACGGTCTGCTGGCCGGTGACCATCGTGTGTCCCGGCGGCAGGTCCGTGTGCCAGGAGTAGTTGTCGAGGCCGACGCCGCCGACGGCCTCCTCGGCGTCGACGTCGCGAATGTGCTGGTCGACCAGCGCCATCTGGTTCGCGACGCGGTACATGCCCATCAGTCGGATCATTCCGAGCAGGGGCATCCCGCCGCGGAACTTCAGCACCTGCGTCCCGATCGAGTCGGTCTCCTCGACGACGCGCTCGTCGTAGTCCTGCTCGAGGAGCCGCTGTGCGCCGGCGTCACCGTTGTAGTTTTCGGCGATGTTGTAGATCGCCTCCGCGGCGAGTTCGTACGCCTCGTCGAACTCCATCTCGACCCAGTTGTCCTCGCCGCGGTTGGCGTACTCCTCGGGCATCGAGCCGTCGTCATTGCGCGGGAAGCCCTCCTCGACCCACTCCGCGAAACCCTCGCGGACCATCGGTGCCTGGACGCGCTTGTCGCTGTAGAAGCGCTCGACCATCGCAAGCCCCTTGTTACAGACACGGGGATCCCACCGCTGGGTTGCCTGGTTTCCGTCGAGGTCGGTCGCCTCGCCGTAGTTCATCGAGGGGCCCAGACGGGTGACCTGGCCGTTTTTGACGCTGGCCTCGAGGTAGCAGTTGTGGGTGTCGTTGGGCGTACACGTCAGCATGTACGACGAGTCGGGCTCCCAGACGTCGCGGTAGTGTTCCTCCCACTCGCGGTCCGGATACTCCTCGAGGGGGTTCATCGGTCCCTCCTCGGCCGTTTCGTCGGCGTCGCCCGAGAGCCGGCGGTAGCCCAGCAGGCTGAGTCCGGAGGCACCGGCGACCCCGGCTGCCGCGGCACCGAGCTCGCGGCGGGTCATCTCGATGCCGGCGTCGTCCTCGGATTCAGACATCGTCCCACCCCGCGGACGTCGCTCGGAGCGAGCCGACGGACGGTGCGGTCGTTGCCCGGCACGGATGCCGTTCCGTGGGTTCCGATTGTCCGTATTTCATACAGGCTATCGTTGGGAGGCCTCTCTTTAACCAGACGCGGCTGTTCCCAGCGAATGGGGACGAGCGGCCCGGAAACCACGGTATAGCGGGTCGTTTATAACGGGGTGCGAAAGAAGGAACGAGACACGGATTCTGATCGCTCGAAAACGGGTTCCGGACGGTCGCCCGGGGAGTCGGCTCAGGCCAGTGGTTCGGACCGCGCGAGCGGCTCGGTCTCGAACTCGACGAGCCATCCCTCCTGTCCGAGATCCTCGACGTCGGCTCGCTCGAGGCGTTTGCCGTCGGACTCGAGGGTTTCCGCGACGGACTCGCGGAGTCGCTCGGGGTCGTGGCGACAGAGCAGCGACAGGTGGCCGTCCTCGGTGACCCCGAGTTCGGTGATCGCCTGTCGATTACAGGTCTCGGGCGGGAGCCCGCGCAGGTCGATCGCGTCCTCGGGCGCCCGCGTTCCGCCCTTCCCGGCGACGAACGACTCGACGGTTTCGGCGAGGTCGGCGATCGCCCGCTCCCCTGCAGAGGTGCCGTCGGCGAACGATCGCTCCGTCGGGGTCCGGAGCGCGGGATCGAACGGAACGGGTTCGATCGAGGCGACCGCGTCCTCGTTGATTGCGTCCTCGAGATTGCGGCCGTCGCCGTCGTACGGCGACTCGTTCGTTTCGGTCGCGGTCATGTTCGGAACGACGCCGATCGTCTCGACGTCGTTGGCGGTGAACAGCGCGCCGGTCCGCTCGGTCGCGCTCGCCCCGGCGTCGGTCGGCGTACTGACGAGCAGGGCGCCGTCGAGGGGGGCCTGCTGGACGAGAGTGTAGACGGCGTCGCCGATCCCTGGCGGGAGGTCGACCAGGAGCACGTCCCGGTCGTCCCAGGTCGCGTCCCCGAGGAGGTCCTTGAGGACGTCGTGGACCATCGCGCCGCGCCAGGCGACGGGGCCGTCCTCGGCGATCAGGTCGAGACTGACGACCTCGATCCCGTCGGCGTCGATCGGCTGCGGTCGGCCCGAGGGCGTGTTCTGGATTGGTCCCTCCGCGCCCAGCAGGCCGGGGATATCGGGGGCGTAGACGTTCGCGTCGAAAACGGCCACGTCGAGCCCGGCCTCGTCGAGGGCCCGCGCGAGCGCGGCGGTGACAGTCGTCTTGCCGACGCCGCCCTTCGCGCTGCCGATCGCGATCAGCGAGTCGACGCCCGTGACGGGAAGACCGCTCTCGGGTGCCTCGGCGTCGGTCGCCTTGAGGCGAACGTGATCGATCCCCTCGGTCGCGAGCCCGGCGCCCCGGAGCTGATCCGAGAGGCGCTCGCTCAACTGCCGGTTGAGCCGATCGAAGACGACCGTGAACGTGACGACCCCGTTCTCGACGGAAACGTCCTCGAGCAGTTGCTCGCTGACCGGGTCGCCGTCCGCCAGTTGTACCTCTCGTGTTCGGTCGATAACCGCGCGCTTGATCTCGTCGTCCGTCCGCGGTGTCTCGTCTTCCATGGACGTGTGTTCGGAACGGACGGTATTTCACCCAGCGTCTCTTCCCAGGGGCTGGGAAGACGTCGTCGGACGGCGCTCGACTACGTTGTCGTTGAACGATCGGTGTGGCGTCACTGTCGCCATCCCCGTCCCCCGGTCCCCTTGTTCAGAGTGTAACGACTCGAGCGGGAAGCCGGGGGAAGCGGCGATTACGAGCCACAGCTTTTCACTCTGAGTTGGGTGTGTGCCCACCCCCACCCCTCGTTCAGAGTGAAAAGGGCTTCGAAGGTGTCCCCCTACCTGTGAGGGACGACGGTGGGAAGGATATTCAGTAGGAGACCAGCGTATCGATCGGTATCACCACAGTTGAGTCGTCTCGCGGTAATTCTACACGAGAGCTCGATCAAAGCGGAACAGGGAAGCAAACTCTGTCGTGTAGATACGAAATACTACCAGCATCCTTATCCTGAGTCGACGTAGGCGTCGATTCGCATAGTACGCTGCCTTGGAGTGTGGTATCTTTAATCTAGTTGGCAGCTAGCATATTGTGGTGGACTCTCTCTGAATGTCTACGTCTAGATACTAGATAGATATCTAGAAAGACATAGTAACTAACTAGAGATGGTCTAGAAATCGTTCTCTTACCAGCAGCAACAACCTATACCAAAAAATATAATACTAACTAGTAGATCTCGGCTACAGTGGATGCTAGACAGACTCACGCTATGCTCGAGATGGGAGTACAGTGAGAGAACTGTCACGTCCTCACAGCAGTTACCGTCTCAATCCCGTGGTTACCCACCGCCATTTCTTACCACCCCTCCCCCACCACCCCTCCCCACCCCCTCTCTCGAGCCGTTACACTCTGAACGAGGGGTGGGGGTGGGGTCGAAGAGAGGCCGAAAACACCGGTGGAGTCTCCCCGTCGTTCAGTCTGCATGCGGCCTCCGGCCCGCTCGCGCCGATTCTCTCGAAATACATCGGTTCAACGCCGCTCGAGATACCTTATCAGTCTGAGCTACCTTCCATAGTTTTATTATACAACTCTCCAAGGACAGCAACATGACCGAACAGGCCGGTGGGGATCCCCTCTTCCAGTCGCAGGATCCGATCTTCAATCGGAAGGAACTCCTGCACGTCGGCCACGTCCCCGATGAGGACCGGATCGTCGGCCGGGACGACGAGATCCAGTCCGTCGCCGCCGAAGTCGGGGCGATCACGCGGGGCGACCCACCGAACAACGTGATGATCTACGGCAAGACCGGGACCGGGAAGAGTCTCATCTCCCGCCATGTCGCGACGCGGGCCCGGGACGCCGCCGATGACAACGAGATCGGCTGTGGCGTGCTCTACGTCGACTGCTCCGAAGCCAACACGGAGACGCGGGCGACCCGCCAGCTCGCCCTCAGTCTCGCCGACCAGACCGGCTACGACCAGCACATTCCGGTCCGTGGTGTCGGCACGATGGAGTACTACCAGCACATCTGGTCGATCCTCGAGGAGTTCTTCGACTCGGTGATCGTGATCCTCGACGAGATCGACAAGCTCGACAACAGCAACATCCTGATGCAGCTCTCGCGGGCCCGCGAGGCGCGAAAGACCGACGCCTACATCGGTGTCATCGGCATCTCGAACAAGGTCCAGTACCGCGAGACCCTCGATGAACGGATCGACAGCAGCTTCGGCCACCGGGAGCTGTTCTTTCACCCCTACGACGCCGCACAGCTCCGAGAGATTATGCGAAATCGCCAGGACGCCTTCCAGCCCGACGTGCTCGAGGACGGCACGATCGAGCTCTGTGCCGCCCTCGCGGCGAAGAAACACGGCGACGCGCGCAAGGCGATCGAGATCCTCAAGGAAGCCGGCGAACTCGCGCGCCGCACGGCCTCCGAGAGCGTCTCCGAGCGCCACATCAAGCAGGCTCAGGAGGTCGCCGAGATCAACCGGATCGAGGAACTCACCAGCGGGGCGACCGCCCACGCGAAACTGGCACTGTACGCGCTGGCGAGCTGTATCGTCACCGGCGACCGCGAGACCTACAAGACCCGCGAGATCTACGAGCGCTACGCCGACATCTGCGAGCTGGTCGCGACGGACCCGATCACCGAGAACGGGCTCTACCGCCAGCTCAAGGAACAGGCCTTCTTGGGCGTTATCGAGTCCGAGAAGACCGGCGGGGGTCGCTCCCAGGGAAGCTACCTCCTTCACCGCCTCGTCACCGATCCGAAACACATCGTCAAGGCCGTCCGTCGCGACGACTCGCTCGAAGAGCTGCCGCCCTACGACAAACTCGCCGACAGTACCGACTCGACGCGCGGACGCGTCGACCTGTCCTCGTTCTCGTAGCTCTCCGTTCCACCCTTCGCTTCTGCAACTCCCTCGCGTCGCTCTCCTACGTCGCTCCCCGTCGCAGTCGCTCTCCGTTCCAGTAGTCTCGGCACCACGCCTCGTTTCCGTCGCCCCCCGCTCTCTCGAGCCGTTTCACTCTGAACGAGGGGTGGGACCCCGGCCCAACGGTCGCGATTATCGACGGGAAACGATACCCCCTTACTACGGCCACAGGCCGCGGGCGTCGTGTGCGTCCGCGATCCGCGAGAGCGCGACGAGGTAGGTCGCGTCGCGCCAGGTGACGTCCCGCGCGTCGTACTCCTCTCGAACGGCGTTCCACGCCTGGAGCATCTCCGACTCGAGCTCCTTGTGGACCCGCTCCAAGCTCCAGGCGCGGCGGTTGATGTCCTGAAGCCACTCGAAGTAGCTCACCGTTACCCCGCCGGCGTTAGCGAGGATGTCAGGGATCACGTGAACGCCCTGATCCTCGAAGACCTGGTCGGCGGCCGACGTCGTCGGTCCGTTCGCGCCCTCGACGATCATCTCGGCCTGGACGTTGCGGGCGTTCTCGACGGTCAACACGTTCCCGACCGCCGCGGGAATCAGCACGTCGACGTCGAGCTCGAGCAGCTCCGCGTTCGAGAGCGTCTCGGGGGCGTCGTACGTCGAGACCATCCCCGGTGCCTCGTCGTGGTCCTCGACGTCGTTCGTGTCGAACCCGTCCGGATCGTAGATCGCCCCGTCGACGTCCGAAACCGCGACGATCGTCGCACCGCGTTCGTCCAGATAGCGGGCCGCGTTCGCGCCGACGCTGCCGAACCCCTGGACCGCGACCGTCGTCTCCTCGAGCTCCCAGTCGTAGTAGTCGATCGCCTCTCGCGTGACGATCCCGACGCTTCGACCGGGGGCCTTCTCGCGGCCCTTGGAACCGCCGATAACGGGCGGCTTCCCCGTGACGACGCCGGGCGTCGTCTCGCCGGCCTGCATCGAGTAGGAGTCCATAAACCACGCCATCGTCTGTGGATCGGTTCCCATGTCCGGAGCCGGGATATCCTTCATCGGGCCGATGACGGGTCGGAGCTCCTCGGCGAACCGGCGGGTGAGCCGTTCCTTCTCGTCGTTGCTCAGCTCCTTCGGGTTGACGACGACGCCACCCTTCGCGCCGCCGAAGGGGAGATCCATCACGGCGCACTTCCAGGTCATCCACATCGAGAGCCCGACGCACTCGTCTTCGCTGACGCCGGGGTGGTAGCGCAGCCCACCCTTGTACGGGCCACGAACGCTGTCGTGGTGGGCGCGGTAGCCGGTGAACATCTCGGTCGTCCCGTCGTCGCGCTCGAGCGGGATCGACACCCGGTAGACGCTGGTCGGGTGCCGGAGCCGTTCGACGACGCCCTCGTCGACCTTGAGGTGTGCCGCGGCGCGCTCGAGCTGGCGGCGGGCGGTTTCGACGGCGCTCTCGGATTCGGGTTCCGCTGTGGATTCGGCTGTAGTCATTGTGAAACGGTGGTGCACGATCGGAGTAGTGCTCGAACGGATCGGCGACTCGTCGTCGATCCGGGCTCCGGAGTGCAGGTCTGATCGATGTCCGCGCCAAATAATAATCCTTGTCACTCCGGGCGAATTACGACAATACTTGCGACCACGAGGCCAACACCTGACAGCCGTCCGATCGCAGCTGGGCCACCCTCGAGCGCGCGAAAGACGCCTCGGGATCCCGACGCGTTTTTGTGCGGTCTCGTGGAGGTCGAACGCATGACGGGACTGTACTACGAGGAGTTCGAGGTCGGCGAGACGATCGAACACGAGCGCCGACGGACGATCTCCGAGAGCGACAACCAGCGCTTCTGTGACATGACGATGAACCAGCAGCCGCTCCACCTCGACGAGGAGTTCGCTGGCGACACCCAGTTCGGGGAGCGGCTGGTCAACGGACTCTACACGATGTCGCTGGCGGTCGGGGTCTCGATCCCGGAGACGACCGACGGGACGATCGTCGCGAACCTCTCCTACGACGACGTCGAACACCCCCAGCCGGTGTTTCACGGCGACACGATCCGGGTTCAGTCGACGGTAACCGACAAGCGCGAGACCAGCGACGGCGAGCGCGGGATCGTCACCATGCGCGTCGAGGCGTTCAACCAGGACGACGAACTCGTCTGTGAGTTCGAGCGCACCGTCCTCTCGCTGAAACGCGAGCGCGCGGAGGCGGAGTGACGATGTCGGCCTCCGGTGATCCCGCCCTCGAGCGCGACCTCGAGTGGCTCTCGCTGGAGGACGACGAGGAGATCGTCTGGGTCGGCGGCCCCGACCGTCGGACGCTGCTGCCGACGCTGGCGATCGGGATCCCGCTCTCGATCGTGCTGATCGGGATCCTAATCATCGTCGGCGAGTACCTTCGGATCAGTAACACCGTCTACGTGATCACCGACAGCGCCGTCTACCGGAAGACGGGCGTGCTCTCTCGGGACGTCAAACGGATCGACCACGAGAAGGTCCAGGACATCTCCTACAGCCAGTCCGCACTCGGCTCGACCTTCGGATACGGAACGGTCGAACTCACGACAGCCGGCGGCGCAGGTGTCGAGATGGCGTTCCGGTCCGTTCCGGAACCCCGAATGGTCCAACAGCGGATCAGCGAACAGGTCGGCCGCCACCGTGATCCGGGTCAGGGAGAGGGCGACGTCCTCGAGGAGATCCTCGCCGAGCTACGGGCGATCCGTGCGGCCGTCGAGGGGTCGGATGACCGCGGCGAGATACCGGATATCGACGACGAAATATCGGATATCGACGGCGAAGGGTTGCTCGAGCCCGACTCGGACACCGGACGTGAAGCCGAGTCGAGGCCTGAATTCGACTCGAGGACCGAACCCGAGTCGAGGACCGAATCCAAACCGGATCGTCGAGAGCCCGTTCGCAGGCGACAGCCGCCGACGGACGACGCAAGCCCGGCGGATGGGAGCCCGCCCGACGGCGATCCGTCCGACGACCGACTCCTCGACGGCGACGATCCGTCGCTCGATGACCGTCCGCTCGAGGACGACTCGAGGAACGGATCCGACGACGACGATCGGAACCGACGATGACGGCCGCGACGAGTCGTTCTCGGACCGATTCGGGCGATCAGGCAGACCGAGAGAGGGTCGCATCCTGGCTGGCCCTCAAGTCCGACGAGCGACTACAGTGGCGAGGCCGACCTCGGGTCCAGACCATCTACCCGTGGCTGGCCGGAACGGTCCTCGCCATGGCCGCGGTCGCCGTCGGCGTCATCCTCGAGTTCCTTACGATCCTGGCACTAGGCTGGATCCCGATACTCGCGGCGATCCCGGTGTGGCCCTACGTTCGGCTCGCGAGAACGGAGTTCGTGATCACCGACCACCGGCTGGCGATCAGACGTGGCGTCGTCGGCGTCTCGGTGCGAACGGTCGGCCTCGAGCGGGTCCAGAACACGACCGTCACGCAGGGCGCCCTCGAGACGGTGATCGACGCCGGAACGGTCTCGATCGAAACCGCGAGCGGGTCGACGCTCGCGTTTCGCTCCGTCGACGCTCCGCTCGAGGTTCGCGCCGAGCTCGAGCGCGCGGCGGAGGGATCCGAAAGGGCTGGAGTTCCCGGCACGCGGGCACAGTGGACCGCGATCAGGGACGCGGTTCGGGGCTGGCGGCTGGCGCTCGAGGAGCGGAACGGCGACGAGCGTCGATAGCACCCTTAGGCACTCAGACAACTCGCGAGATCATGTAGAGGTTGATCCCGACCGCGACGGTCCAGGGGATTGCGAGCCCGGCGGGAACGATTACCCGATACACCTGTGGAAGGAGCGGTCGACAGGCCAGGCCGACGCCGACGGCGGCCCCCTTCATCACGAGCATTCCCGCGAGCCCGTAGCTGTAGATCACGTTCCTGGCGATCGGGTTCGACTCGGCCAGCCCGAGCTGGAGACCGACGAACGTCGTGACGACGTCGCCGACCAGCGAGAGGCCGACGAGGATCCAGAGCGCGCGCTCGAGCGTTTGGGGCGTCAGTTCGCCGGGAAGCCGTCTCGAGGCGTACCCCTCGTCGAAACCCATGAGTCTCCCCGCCGGAGTCGAACCGGCGGCCGCCCTCGGGAGCGTATAGCTCTCCTCGACGAGAAGCGGTTTTGTTATGGGAGCGATAGCGACGGGATAGGTGGCTGCTAAACGGTTCCCGACGGCGAACTAGAGGATCGTGCCGTGTTTCTTGTCCGGCAGCTCCTTCTCGAGGCCCTCGTAGAACGCGAATCGGGCCGACAGCTCCTCGCGAAGCGTGCTCGGGGGAACGATCTCGTCGATGACGACCTCGCTGGCCATCCGGTGGACGTCGATGTCCTCGCGGTACTCCTCGCGGAGTTCCTGCTCGCGGCGTTCGCGCTCATCGGGGTCGTCGATCTCGGAGAGCTTGCGCGCGTAGACGGCGTTGATCGCGGCCTCGGGGCCCATGATGGCGATCTCGCCGGAGGGGAGGCCGATGACGCTCTCGGGGTCGTAGGCGGGGCCGCCCATCGCGTAGATCCCGGCGCCGTAGGCCTTGCGGACAACGACCGTCTGCTTGGGCACCGTCGCCGAAGAGGTCGCGTAGATCATCTTCTTGCCCTGTTCGAGGATACCGTCCTTCTCGACCTGCGAGCCGGCCATGAAACCAGGCGTGTCACAGAGGTAGAGCAGGGGGATGTCGAAGGCGTCTGACTTCCAGATGAACTCCGCGGCCTTCTCGGCCGCGTCGGGGAAGATCGCACCCGCACGGTGAGCCGGCTGGTTCGCGACGATCCCGACGGGTCGGCCGTCGATCCGAGCGTAGGCGGTGATGATCTCCTCGCCGTAGTCGGGCCGTAACTCGAAGTAGGTGCCGTCGTCGACGACCCGATCGATGACGTCGGTCATGTCGTACCCCTTGTTCGGCTCCTGGGGAACGATCGCGTCGATCCCCTCCGGCGAGGCGGCCGGCGGCTTCGGCTCCTGTTTCGGCGGTTTCTCATCGGCGCTGTCGGGGAGGTAGGTGATCAGCTGGGCGACGAGTTCGCGGGCGTGTTCCTCGTCGCGCGCAACGAGGTCCGCGGAGCCGGATTCGGCGGCGTGGACCTGCGGGCCGCCGAGGTCCTGCATGCTGATGTCCTCGCCGGTCACCATCTGGACCATCCGGGGGGAGGCGATCGCCATCGCGGACATCTCCTCGACCATGACCGTGAAGTCGGCGAAGACGGGCGTGTAGGCGGCCCCGGCGATACAGGGGCCGTAGAGCACGCAGATCTGGGGCACTCGGCCCGAGAGCATCGAGTGGTTGTAGTAGTACTTCCCGATACCCTCGCGGTTGGCGAAAAAGCCCGTCTGCTGGTCGATCCGACCGCCCGAGGAGTCCATCAGGTACAGTACCGGCTTGCCCGTCTTCAGCGCCCGCTGTTGCATCCGGAGGAACTTCTCGACGCCCTTGGCCGCCATGCTGCCGCGCTTGACAGTGTAGTCGTTGGCCATGAAGTGGACGTCCCGCTCCTCGAACTCCGCGGCGCCGGTGATGAGCCCGTCGGCCGGAAGTCGGTCGTCGGTCTCCTCGTCCGTGTCGGCCCCGCGGGGGTGCCAGTCGTCGAACGCCGCGAACTTCCCGTCCTCGAACAGCAGGTCACCGTCGTCCCCGCCGAACCAGAGGTCGAGGCGGTCCCGGACGAACAGCTTCTCGCCGTCCTCGAGCTGCTCGCGGTACTTCTTCGGGCCGCCCTCGAGGATGTCCTCGATCTCCTCCCACAGCAGCGCCTCGCGGTTGGTCGGTCCGAGCGACTCCGCGGACCGGTCGGCCGCGGATCGATCCGCCGTCTGCTCGGGCTCGGTCGGCTCCTCGCGGGTCGCCGCTGGCTCGTCTCCGTCGCCGACGTACACCTCGACGTCGCTCCCGACGTGTTCGGCCAGCGCGGCCGCGATCGCGGCCGCCTCGTCGTCGGACGCGGTCGCAGCGATACGAACTTTCATGACAAAAATTGCGACGGGGGGTCCCAAAACCGTTTTCACTCGCCGGCGCCGAGGTTCGACTGACTGTCCCGTCGAAACGCCGGTTTCGGTGACTGTCAGGTCTCGGAACGGAAACAGCACCTGCAGGCAGAATCGGTATCTTCTAAATCGCCCAAACCCGTAGTAGCTTCCGATCCCACGGGTGTACGTGACGATTAGCTATGACAGCCCGTGGCGTACGCCGTAGAGCCAGACTCGAGAGATCAGTAGAATGTCCGATGCGACCGCTTCCCGCTCCGCAGATCGACTCGCGAGGATTCGCGACCACGTACGGGAGGGAATGAGCCGCCGCGAGTTCTTCCGAACCCTCGCTACCGGCGGGTACGCCCTCGGTATGGCCCACTTTCTCGGCGTCGAGGACTTCCTCGCGGCCGACGACGGCGAGGTTCCAGTCGTCACTGCGCTCGTCCGGAGCGACCCCGACGACCCCTGGTCGCTCGAGGAGCGCACGGAGTACGTTCCCGCCGACTGGTACGCCGCCGTCGAGAGTGCGATCGAGCTGAACGATCGCCTCTCCCGGGCCGCCTTCACCGGATACCTCGGCAGCGCGGTCGTCCCCGAGCACTACGACGACGGCGGTGCGGCGGTCTCGGTCGGCGTCTCCGGCGACCTCGATTCGATCCGAGACGCGGTCGGCGACCTCTCGGAGGGTGTCTCCCTGAACGTCCGGGAGATCGTCGATGTCGAGGCGGTCGAGGACGACTCCGACCGCTACGAGCCGCGGATGGCCGAATCGCTCACCTCGAGTCAGATCCCCGCCGGGATCGCCTGCGAGACACCCTCGAGCCTCGCGACGCTCGGGCCGGCCATGTTCGACCCCGAAAGCCAGCAGCGGTACTTCGTCACGGCCGAACACGCCTTCGAGGAACAGGACGAGGTCGACGGCGCGTTGCTCTCGCTTCCGATCTCGGCGGAGGAACCCGTCGAGCTCGGGCCGGTCAGACACGCCTATCCCGTCGAGGACGTCGCCGCTATCGAACCCAACGGCAGCCTCGCACCGTCGATGTGGATCGACGCCCCGGAGCCGGTCCGCGTGCGCGGCCAGCTGACGCGCTGGGGCCTCGCCGACCTCATCGCGCGGGACGAACGCCTCGAGAAGGTCGGCGCGCTGACGGGCCACACGACCGGTCGGGTCCAGGGGTTCGATGCGGTAACCTGTTTCACGGACGACTTCTGTCGGCGAGGCCAGATCCGCTGGGGCGGCGAGATGGACCTGACCGACGGCGACAGCGGCTCGGCCAGCTACTACGACGACCCCGACGGTAACGAGGAAGACGTCCTCGTCGCGGGGTTCAACAACGCCCGGACCTGGTGGCCCGGCCAGAGCTACGTCTGGGGGGTCGCGGCCTATCGCGTCACCGAGCAGTACGGTTATCACTTCTGAGATGGAACCCGACACCACGCACGCAGCGATGTCCGACGATCACCGCTCCCGGCCGCGACGCGCGCTCGCCAGCCTCGCAGCGGCCGTCGGCGTCGGAACCCGCATCGTCCTCGACGCGCTCGTCATCGGCCTCTGGGTCCTGTTTCTGACGCTGCTGTTTCTCTCGACGAACTGGCCCCGGTGGCTATTCTACCTCCTCCTGCTGCTCGGGGTCGGACTGTACGTCTCCATCACGGCCGGCTGGGGCGGCTCGTCGAACCGCGACTGATCGGGACCACGATCACCCCTCACTCTCGTCCCTGGTGACGGCGAGTTCGAGGACGAAACTCGAGGCCGAGACGATGTCGCCGATCCCGACCGTCCCCGCGGGATCGGCGACGACGCGGTTGGGGCAGGCGGCGACCGTCGGCTCACAGAGGGTACCGTCCTCGGCCTGCCCGTCGACGCGTGCCGCCAGCAGTTCGATCGCTTCCAGTCCCTTCCTCGAGGGGGCGTGCTCGAGGCCAGTCTCGAGGTCGTCGGGCGCCGAGATGTGACCGCGGGCGGCCTTGGCCGCGGCGTTGATCGCGGCGAACTCGAGTCCCCGCAGCAGGGCTTCCGGCGAGTGGGACGCCTCCATGACGGCGAGGTGGTACTCCATCGCGTGCAACTGGAGACAGCCGACGCCGAGTTCCTCGCGTATCGCCTCGAGCATTCGGTAGTGGTCGATGATCTCTGTCGGTTCGAACGGCGTCGCCTCTGAGGGTGGTTCCTCGACGACGCCGACGCCCGCGTCGTCGTGGAGCATGGTCAGTTCGTGCGTGTCCACGCCCACGACGTTCGCCACCGGCAGGACCACGTCGTACATACTCGCTCTGAGGTCGTCGTCGTGGGTGACGGCGTACTCGACGTGGACGTCGACGTCGCTAGTTGATCGAAGCCGATGGATAACGTCCCGTGCATGACGATGCGTCTCCTCGTACCCCGCCTCGACGTGATCCGGGGTGAGGTTGTGATACCCCGCAAGGAGGGCGCCGTCGACGACGTCGCCGACCTGGTCGATCGTTCCGTCGAGATCGCCGGCCGTCAGGTCGAACTCCGGCGGTCTCGAGGCGGCGATGAACCGGGAGCCACCTGTTGCCTGCACCCCGAAGAACTCGTCTCCCTCCCTGAACTCGAATACCCAGTTGATCTTCGTTCGCTCGGCGGTTTCGGCCTCTGGAAGGGGAACGTAGCTCACCGTATCGTCCTCGACGACGGGGTAGCGCACCGCCTCAGGGTGGTCGAACATCGACAGCTGTCGCTCGGAGAGCAGGTACGTGTACGTGATCGGCGCCACCCCCAGCGCAGTGAGCAGGTTCGTCATGATGCCCGCCTGGCCGCCCATCTGCTGGCCGTCGGGCTTTAGCTCCGACTCGAGCGCGGCGGCGAACGCATCGGTCATGGCGATCTCGTCGCCGTGTCCGGCCGCCATCGTTCGGGCGATCGCCGCCGCGAGATCCCGTTTCGACTCGAGCGGTTTCGCCGGTCCCGTCTTCCCGGGATCCGACGGTCGATCGAGAACCGACGCCAGCTCTTCGTCGGCTCGAACGATCGCATCGACGTTCGCGTTGTAAGCGACGAACACCGACAACTCCTCGAGGGCGGCGAGATCCCGCTCCAGTCGGGCGTGGGCGTCGCTCATTGCACGGGCTCCCTCCCAGACGCAGCGGGATAACCCTGTGCGTGTCGGACTCTCGATTTGGCACTCGCCGTCTCCCCGGGGACGCGGCGATTCCGGCCGCCATGGAAACGGTGGACCTGGTTCCTACGCGCGAAAAAGGAGGGGCGTCTGGGACGTCCGCCTCGAGTGGCTACTCGAGCGCGTCCTCGAGACGCTCGATCAGCTCGTCGTTGCCGACGTGCAGCGGCACGCGGTCGTGGAGCTCGTCCGGTTCGACCTCGAGGATCGACTGGCTTCCGTCCGTGGAGCTGCCGCCGGCAGTCTCGACGAGGTGTGCGATCGGGTTCCCCTCGAACTGCAAGCGGAGCTTGCCTCGGGGGTTGCCCTCGAGGGCGGGGTAGGCGAAGATCCCGCCGTAGGTGAGCACCTGGTTGACGTCGCCGATCATCGCGCCGCCGTAGCGCAGCTTGTGGTCCGGATCGGACTCGATCTCGCGGACGTAGGCCTCGAACTCGTCCGACCAGTGGGGGACGCGGCCGCCGAAGCCGTAGACGAGGGGATCGTCGGGGAGGGAAACGTCGTCGTCGACGAGGTTGCGGTCGTCGCCCGTGAGCTCGTACTTCTCGACGACTCCGTCGCGGGCGAGGGCCATCGTCGTGATCGGCCCGTAGAGGACCCAGCCCGAGGCGACGAGCGAGGTGCCCGGTGCGGGGAGGGGATCGTCGTAGATCCCGAACACCGTCCCCATCGTGTTGTTCGACTTGAGGTTCGAGGAGCCGTCGAGGGGGTCGACGCCGACCGAGAGGCCGCCCTCGTCCCCGCAGTCGATCGTCTCGAGGCGCTCCTCGCTCGCGTACTGGCAAACCCCGTCGATCGACGAGAGGCGGTCGGCGAGCAGCTCGTCGGCCCAGACGTCGGCCTCGGCCTGGGTCTCACCGCTTGGGTTCTCCGCGTCGGCGTCTTCGCGTCGGCCGACGAGGCCCTGCCTGATCTCCGGTGCCGATTCCGCGATCGTCTCGACTACCTCGTCGACCACGCGACCGGCATCGCGTCCGGTCATTCCTCGAGTGCGGCGTCGGCCGTCTCCTCCTCGAAGATCACCTTCTCGAGGGCGTCGAGGATTCGGGTCGGGTTCTCGCGCTGCCAGACGTTGCGGCCGACGGCCAGTCCCTTCGCGCCGGCGCTGACGGCGGACTCGACCGTCGAGAGGAACTCGTAGTCCGAGGTCTTCGACCCGCCGCTCATGACGACCTTCATGTCGCCGGCGGACTTGCAGGCGTGTTCCATCGCTTCGGAACTGCCGGGGTACTTGACCTTCGCGATGTCGGCGCCCAGCTCGAGCCCGAGGCGGGTCGCGTAGGAGATGGTGCTCGGCTTGGTGTCGTTTTTCAGCCCCTGGCCGCGGGGGTACGACCACATGACGACGGGCAGGTCGTGTTCGCGAGCGTCCTCCTGGACGTCCCGGAACTCCTCGGCCATCTCGACCTCGTGGTTCGAACCGCCGTAGAGGGTGAAACCGATGGCGTCGGCGCCGATATCGGCCGCGTAGTCGACCGAGCAGTTCACCGCGGAGTCGTACTCGCCCATCCAGAGGTTCGAGGTGCCGTTTACCTTCAACAGGAGGTTCACGTCGTCCTCGTAGCTGGGGTAGTAGCCCTCGGCGATCCCCTTCTGGACGGCCATGCAGGTGACGGCGTCGTGGGTCGCCGTCTCGAACACCGTCGACGGGTCGAGCTTCTCCGGGACGTCCTCGAAGTCGACCGGACCGTGCTCGAGGCCGTGGTCCATCGCGAGAATCAGTGACTTACCGTCGCGAACGATCGGAGAGTCGTCGATCGGAATCATCTGTTAGACGGTCCACCGTGTCGCTATATATCTCTGGTGGTCTGCCTGATATAAATTACTTACAGTCGTAGTAAGCGACTCCGTCGGTCGTCCACTGTCCGGAAATATCCCTCTGTACAACCCCTCTCGAAAGCAACAGTTCGTCTCCCTCGAGCAGCGGATCCACACGATCGATCGGCACGTTTACGAGCCCGATGGGTGAAGGCCGGCGTATGGTACGCGACCAGATCGACCGGATCGGCGTCGTCGGCGCGGGAACGATGGGCAGCGGGATCGCACAGGTCGCCGCGACGACCGGCTACGACGTCGTGCTCCGGGACATCGAACGGGAGTTCGTCGAGAACGGCTTCGAGACGATCGAGGACAGCCTCGGCCGCCTCGAGGGACGTGACGCCCTCGAGGAGGACCCCGAGACGATTCGCGGCCGAATCGAGGGGACGACCGCCATCGACGAACTCGGCGACTGCGACCTCGTCGTCGAGGCCGCCCTCGAGGAGATGGACGTCAAACAGGAGATCTTCGCGGAGCTGGAGCGAGTCTGCGACGAGGACGTCCTGCTTGCGACGAACACGAGCACCCTCTCGATCACGACGATCGCCTCCGAACTCGACCGCCCGGAGCGCGTGATCGGGCTGCACTTCATGAACCCCGTGCCGATCATGGAGGGCGTCGAGGTCGTCGTCGGCGAGAAGACGACCGACGACGCGACCGAACTGGCCCACGACCTCGCCGAGGAACTGGACAAGACGACCTGGGAGTCCGACGACAAGCCCGGCTTCGTCACGAACCGGATCCTGATGCCCTGGATCAACGAGGGGATCCGGGCCTACGACGAGGGCGTCGCGACGAAGGAGGACATCGATGCGGGAATGGAACTCGGCACGAACGTCCCGATGGGGCCGCTCACGCTCGCCGATCACATTGGTCTCGACATCTGTCTGCACGCCTCAGAGACCCTCCACGAGGAGCTCGGCGATCGATACAAACCGGCGTACCTGCTCAAGCGGAAGGTCGAGGCCGGCGACCTCGGGAAGAAGACGGGCGAAGGGTTCTACGAACACGACTGACGACCCCCTCGCCGACCCGCGGCGCGCGGCAAGCTTTTTATCAGACCGCGAGAACGGTCCTCCGATGCCCGGGTACAGTCGCCGCCAGCTCGTCGGCGCAGGCGCGACCGGCACCGCGTCGGTTCTCGCGGGCGGATACGCGTGGAACCGATACGCGACGCGCCACCACCTTCGGCTTCAACCGCTCGAGGCCGTCAACGAGACGGCCGACTCCCTCACGCTCGAGTTCGCCGTCGAGGGGAACGGAATCGAAGCCCAGCGGACGGTCCGGCTGGCGCCAGCGGACGAGGAGGGGGCGACGCATCTTTCAGGTCGGTGGATAAAAAACACGGCCGAGTGGACCGTCAGCGCCGAGTACGAGGGTGAGACGCTCGAGATCCGGGCCAGCGAGATCACCGAGCGACTCGAGGGAACGGGTTGGGGGCCGGACTGTGCGCGCGTCGCGCTGGTCGTGACGGCGACCGGCGAACTGGAGGCGCGGGTCGGGCCCTGTTAACGGTGCAGCGGTTTCTCGGCCATCTCCTGGCGGAGATCGCGCAGCTGAGCGCGGGAGACGTCGTCCTCGAACTGCTGGATGACGGCGAACACCTCCGCACGGCAGATCTTCACGTCACCCTCGCGGACGACGTCTTCGGGTCGTTCCTGGAGTTCCCGCAGGGTGCCGACCGCGAGCAGGTAGGGGATCGCCCACGCCGAGAGCCGGTTGCCGTGGCGCTCGGGGACGACCTCAAGGTAGCGGTGGGCGTCGTCGAGGTAGTTCTCCGCGCGGCCGGTCACCCGCTGGATGACGTTGGTGACGCCGCGCTGGTTGTCGGGTTCGGTGACGGCATCGGCGTCGACGTTCTCCTCGGCGAGCCACTCCTCGGGGAGGTAGACGTTGTTCTCCTCGTGGTAGTCGCTCTCGACGTCCTTGGCGATGTTGACGAGCTGCAGGAGGAGGGCGAACGAACGGGCGTTCTTGCGCATCTCCTCGGCCCGGTCGGGCGAGGCGCTGCGGGCGACCAGCCCCGTGATCAGGGTGCCGACGGTGCCGGCGGCGTACCAGCAGTACTCCTCGAGCTCTTCGAGGGTCTGCAATCGGAGTCCGCCCTCCTCGGCGTACCGATCGGTGAACATCGCCATCCCGTCGACGAGCTCTCGAACCGGGTCGCGCATGATCTCGCGGGGCTCCTCGTCGAGCGCCTCGAAGGTCCGCAGGACGCGAGGCGTCTCGGCGACGACCTCCCAGTCGGCGTTTGCTTCTTCCGGGATCCAGGGTTCGATGTCGGCCATGAACTGCTCGACCTCGAGCGGGTCGGCCGGATCGAGCAGCCGGTCGTAGGCGCTCAACAGTTCCGTCTGGGTCTCGGGCGGAATGTGACCCGCATCCTCGATCGTGTCGGCGACGCGACAGAGGAGATAACCGAGGCAGATATGTCTCGCCATCGGTTCGTCGAGGCGATCGATCGTGATCGAGAAGGTCCGAGAGACCCCGTGTACGGCCTCGTAGCACCACTCGAGGTCGGTATCGAGGTTTGTTTCAGGCTGGCCCGTTGTCATCTACTCGATACGGTTTGGTTCCCATCCCGGAAAAGCGCCGCGGTCGCGGCGCGTCGTTCCGTTACGGACACTCGCAATGCCGACTGGTCATCGAATCCGACCGAAGCGCTCGTCTCGCCGGCCGGAAACGCCGAACGACGGGCCCGAAGTTGACGTCCCGGGGGAGAGACAGTAATAAATAATCAACCTCGCAATATCTGCGTATGGAGTTTGCACTCTCGGCCGAGCAGCGCCAGATTCGGGATATGGTCTCGGAGTTCGTCGACGAGGAGGTCGTCCCCGTCGCGAGCGAGATCGATCACGACGACGAGTTTCCCGCCGACCTTGTCGACGAGATGGCCGAGCTGGGGCTGATGGGGATGCCGTTCCCCGAGGAGTACGGCGGCGCCGGACTCGACTACCACTCCTACGCGATCGGCCTCGAGGAGATCTCGCGAGGCTCGGGCGGTCTGGGAACCGTCGTCGCCGCCCACATCTCGCTCGCCGGAAACATGCTCTACGAGTTCGGCGACGAGAGCCAGAAGGAGGAGTACCTCACGCCGCTGGCGGAGGGCGCCGACGTCGGCGCGTTCGCGCTCTCGGAGGCCGGCGCAGGCAGCGACGTGCCGGCGATGGAGACGACCGCGGAGAAGGACGGCGACGAGTACGTCCTCGAGGGCGGCAAGCTCTGGATCTCGAACGGCTCGGTCGCAGACACCGTCACCGTCTTCGCCAAGACCGATCCCGACGCGGGCAACAAGGGGATCTCGTCGTTCGTCGTCCGCCCCGAGGAGGACGACGGCTTCCACGTCGAGGGCACCGAGGAGAAGCTCGGCGACAAGGGGTGTCCGACCGCGGAGCTTCGCTTCGACGACCTCCGGATTCCCGAGGACCGCCTGCTCGGCGAGGAGGGCGAGGGATTCGTCCAGGCGCTGAAGACCCTCAACGGGGGGCGGATCACCATCGCGGCCCGCGGGGTCGGCATCGCCCGCGCAGCCCTGGACGAGGCTCGCGACTACGCCAATGAGCGCGAACAGTTCGACCAGCCGATCGGTGAGTTCCAGGCGATCAAACACAAGCTCGCCGACATGGACACGAAGATCCAGGCTGCGAAGCTGCTCATGCACAAGGCCGCGGACAGGAAGATCCGCGGCGAGGACTACATCAAAGCGTCCGCCCAGGCCAAGCTGTACGCCTCCGAGGTGAGCCGCGAGGTCGCGAACGAAGGAATCCAGATCCACGGCGGCTACGGCTACACCAAAGATTTCCCCGCCGAGCGGTTCTACCGCGACGCCAAGCTCAACGAGATCTACGAGGGCACGAGCGAGGTGCTGCGGAACACGATCGGCGACCAGGTCCTCGAGGAGTAGGGGATCAGTCGGCCGTTCGCTCCTCGTCCCGCTCGGCGGCCGCGTCGGATCCCCCCATCGCGTAGGGGATCGTCACGGCGGCCAGGACCGCCGCGCCGAACACCGATCCGAAGATCGCGTCCGAACCGAGCGCGGTCGCCAGACCCAGCGCGGCGCCCACGAGAATCACGAGCAGCAGGATGATCGCGTTTAACTGTCGCTTCAACCGAGTGTCAACCATACTTACTACTGTGCGATCGAGCACATATGCTATTCGGCCGTCGCCTCGAGACACGCCCGAACCCACTCGCCGTGTTCGCGGACCCGCCGCTCGCCGGCCTCGGTTAGCGCGTAGACGTCGTGAAGCCCCTCCGTTCGCTTCTCGACGAACCCCGTCTCGACCAGCGCCGATAGCGAGCCGTAGAACGACTTCGGCTCGAGGCGCTCGTCGTAGTGGGACTCGAGGCGGGACTTGAGTTGCTGGCCGCGCAGTTCGCCCTCGGCCGCGAGCAGGAAGCAGAGATCCCGCCGCCGGCCGCTCTGGAGCCACTTGCTCATACCGGGCGATCGATCCGCGCTCGCTCGAGCGTTACGGTTTCGCGAGTCCGTTTCGGACGGCGTCGGCGAGCGCCCAGGCGAGTCCCCCGCCGACGGTTACCGCGGCGAGGTATCGGGCGCCGATCTCGAGGACGACGACCCCCGTGTACATCTCGTGGCGAAGCAGCGTCCACCCGCCGAGGTCGACGACGACGGTCCCCGTGCCGACCGCGAGCGATCGAAAGACCAGTCCGGCCAGGATCGACGCGAGCGCGACCGCCGTTGCCGCAGCGCCGACGACGGTCCGCGAGAGGAACTCGCGTCCGGGGAGCCGTTTGACGGGAACCCGTTCGGACTCGCCCGGGCCTGCGGGAGGGTAGATGGCAAACCCTCGAGCGTCCGCTCGCGGGTGGTCCCCGACGCGAACGTCGGACGGATACCGCCAGAGCGCGAGCGCCATCCAGAGGTCGCCGACCGAACCCGCCGCGTTGACCGCCAGCGGGACGAGCCAGATCGGGGACGGGTGGATCGCCATCACGACCAGCCCCGCCGTGGTACCGATCACGAGCGGTGCAAGGAGGACGACGAGGAGTTGGTTCCGGCCGTAGCTGGCGGCGCCGCCTCGAGCGTAGGCGTAGGGAAAGACGACCGAGACGCCGATCCCGTAGGACGGCGAGTCGCCGTAGCGAGCCATGAAGAGCCCGTGGACGAGTTCGTGGGCGGCGACCGAGAGCACGCCGAGCCCGATCGCGGCGAGCAGGGCCGGCCCGCCGTAGGATAGCATCCCGATCGAGAGGACGATCGGCTCGAGGGTGGCTCCGTGGATCGCGGCGAGGACGACGCCGAACGCGTACGCCGACGCGAAGAAGCCGACAACCGAGACGAGAACCAGTCCGACGGCGACCGACCGAGTGAGCCGAACCGTCTCGATCGGCTCGAGGGAGGCGCCGTCGATTGCGGTTCCGTTCGGCGTCGCAGCTGACACGCTCTTTCCTCTCGTGAGCGAGGCGAAAGGGGTGTCGGTCGCCGACGAAACCGACAGCTTCCCGGTTATCGACTCCACAGGTGGAGGTATGACCGACGACGACCGAACTGCCGAGGCGAACGGAATCAGGGCCAGCTACGAGGTAGCCGACGGCGAGCGACGGCTCTCATTCGAGGCGACCGACGCCAGCGAAGGGGCCCGGGCCGGTTCGACCGCGGCGATCGCCCAGAACCTCGAGGGGTACGCCATGCTGAAGGTGCGCCCGACGGCGGCGGGTGACGAGCTCGAGCGCTACTACGGGTTCGACATGGCGCTCGATCACGTCGGCGAGCTGCTCGGCGTCTCGCCCCGCGAGCTCCCGGTGCCAGAGGCCGCCGCTGACATGGGAATGTGAGCGGAAGACCGGAGTTGTTCGGTCGGCGACCGAACCGACCCGGGCGAGCGGGGTCGCCGGCGAAAAAAGCGGGAACCCTAAATACGCAGAGTCGAACGGTGTAGACGAGAATAGCCGTGGCAACCGACCCGTTTCCCCGTCCGATTCGGACGCGTCGTCGTTTCTCCGCACTGCTCGCAGCGACCGCCCTCGGCGTCTACCTGCTGTTGATCATCGGAGCCACGACGTCGATTACGAACGCGGCGACGGCGTGTTCGACGTGGCCGGCCTGTCACACCCCCGTCGATCCCCTGAGCCAGACCGATCTGGCGATCGCCTGGGGCCACCGCCTCGCCGCCGTCCTCGTCGGAGCGCTCGTCGCTGCATCCGTGGTCACCGCAGTGCTCGGTGCGGTCTCGAGCCGTGTTACGGTCGCCCTGCTTGTCGGCGCCGTCCTCTACGTCGTGCAGGTCGGCGTCGGCGCCGCGACCGCGACGCTCGGTCCCGCCGCGATCGTTCCCGGGCTCCACCTCACACTGGGCGTCGTGATCTTTACGGCCATCGTCCTGGCGCTCGCCTGGGACCTCGAGCTCGCGACCGGCAGCGAGGACGACGTCATGGAGACACCGGAGCCGATCGATCCCGAGCCGTCCGCGACGGCCGGGGGAGGCCGAACGCTTCCCTCGAGCCGGCTCGCTCGCGCCCGGCTGACCGCCTTCGCCTACTTCAAGATGATGAAGCCCCGTCTGATGTGGCTGCTCTGTCTCGTCGCCGCCGCGGGGATGGCCCTGGCCGCGGGCCCGGCGCTCGACCGCTACACGATTGTCGCCACGCTCGGCGGCGGCGTCCTCGCGATCGGCGCCTCGGGGACGTTCAACCACGTTCTCGAGCGCGACGTCGACCAGCGGATGTCCCGCACGGCCGATCGGCCGCTGGCGACCGACCTGATCCCGGTTCGAAACGCCCTGCTGTTCGGGCTGTTCCTGACCGCGGCCTCGCTGACGGTCTTCCTGACGATCAACGCGCTCGCGGCCGCGCTCGGCCTCGCCGCGATCATCTTCTACAGCGTCGTCTACACGCTGTTGCTCAAACCCAACACCGTCCAGAACACGGTGATCGGCGGCGCCGCGGGCGCGCTCCCGGCGCTGATCGGCTGGGCCGCGGTCACGAACGAGATCGGCCTCCCGGGGCTCGCGCTGGCGGGCGTCATCTTCCTCTGGACGCCGGCGCACTTCTACAACCTCGCGCTGGCGTACAAGGATGACTACGCCCGCGGCGGATTCCCGATGATGCCCGTCGTTCGGGGCGAGACCGAGACCCGAAAACACATCGTTTACTACATCGCCGCGACGCTCGCAGGGACGGTCGCGCTCGCCTGGATTGCCAACCTGGGCGCGCTGTACGCGGCGACGGTCCTCGTCTTCGGCGGGATCTTCCTCTGGAGCGCCGTCGGCCTCCACTTCGAGCAGACCGAGGCCGCGGCGTTCCGGTCGTTCCACGCCTCGAACGCGTTCCTCGGCGCGGTGCTGGTCGCGATCCTCGTCGACGCGCTCGTGCTGACGACGCCGGTGTTCTGAGGATCGCTCGAGCGAGAAGCGTCACCGATAACAGGCCCGACTCCCTACGCTCGGCCGAATGAACCGCCGCTCGTTTCTCACCGTCACCGCCGCGACTGGATCGGTCGCACTCGCCGGCTGTTCGGCGCTGTTCGGCGCGTCGCTCCCCGACGAACTCGACGGCGTCGACTCCGACCCCGATCAGCTCCCAACGCCGACGGTCGGCTCGGGGACCGTTTCGATCGACGTCTACGAGGACCTCGCCTGCCCGAGCTGTCAGGAGTTCCAGGCCGCCGTTTTCCCCGAACTCGAGGCTCGCCTCCTCGAGGACGACGGGGCGACCTACCGTCACCACGACTTCCCGCTGCCGGCCGACGAGGAGCGGTCGATCCCGATGGCCAACGCCGCGCGGGCGGTCCAGTCGGCGTCCGGGACCGAGGACGACCCCGGGGAGTTCTTCGGGTACAAGCGATTCGCGATGGACGCGGGGACGCCGAGCGACGAGGAGCTGGTCGAGATCGCAGATGCCGAGACCGACGTCGACCCCTCGGTCGTCGAGAACGCCCTCGAGGAGAATACCTACTACCCGACGCTGGCCGCCGGGTGGGTGGATGCCGACGACCGGGGCGTCGACCGCACGCCGACGGTGTTCGTCGACGACGAGGAGGTCGAGGATCCGCTCGACGCCGACGAGATCATCACGATGGTCGAAGATACCGTGTAGGTCGAGCTCCGAGTTCGAGCCTGTGACTCTCGCCCGATCCGTGGCACGTTCGTTCCCGTTTCTCCCCTGGCGTCTCCGTTTCTCCCCTGGCGTCTCCGTTTCGCGAGGCGCGGTTAATACCAGGCCCCGTCTAGAGTCGCTCGAGAGATCACTGATGTCGACAGCACGACGAGACCGACGAGCCGGTGAGATCGAACACGGCGCGGATGCCGAGACACACCTCGAGTTCATCGACTGGGTCGAGGCCAACCCCGAGGACGCCATGCTCGAGTTTCGGGCGGCCGGCGCCACGGAGGCGGTCGCGAACCGGACGACCGCGACGATCGGCGACTGGGCGCTCGGCGGCGATGAGATGGGCGCCGAACGCGAACACACCCTCGAGTTCGGACTGCCCCCCGAACTGGAGGAGGCGATGGGCTACGTCGAGGCGACCGACCGCCACGAGGCGATCGAGGGCGCCCTCGCGGGGCTGACCGCCTGCATCAACGGGACGATCGTCTACAACGCGATCCGCGAGGGGATCGACCTCGAGGGCGTGACGACGACCGTTCGCGCACCCGTGGACCTCCGGATGCTGTTCGGCATCCACGACGTCGACCGCGCCCACGAGATGTACGGCGAACTCGAGATCGACGTCGAGGTGACGGGCGATCTCACGGCCGAGGAGAAGATGGTCGTCCGCGACTACCCGAAACGGTCACCGGTGTACACGCTCGTGACGCTCGAGCATCCGAACAGGCCGACCGTCGAGTTCGAGCCGACGGCCTAACGGTATCTGGCAATACGTCTTTCCAAAATCGGGTGGAAGACTTGTGGTACGTACAGGTCAAGCAGGTAGCGGAGAGACAATCAATCCCTCCGATAGCTGCCAAAAACCGCCTGCTGAATAGAGAGCATAGATGTAGCACTCAACTTACGTGAACACCGAGCCAGTAATGGCATCCCTGACATCGTAAAGCCCGTTACCCATCGCGAGTCACGGCTCGGCGAGCCATTTCGAATATTCGTTGACTGTACGATATCCTCCAACGGTGGAGGCTTTATCGGTCCGGGGTACAATTACGGGGCAATGAGTTCGACACCGCTGACGGACACCCTCCGAGAAACCCTCGCAATCTTCGAGGAAGGCGGGGCGCCTCGGACGACGACCGAGGTCGCCGAACAGTTCGACCTTGGCCGCCGGAGCGCCTACGAGCGACTGGAGCGTCTCGTCGACCACGACCAACTCGAAACCAAGAAAGTAGGGGGAAACGGGCGCGTCTGGTGGCGGCCAGTTACGGAGGAAGGAGCGATTACACGAGATTCCGCCGATCGCGACCTTGGTGCGGTATTCGATCGAATCTCGGACAGTTTCTACGCCCTCGATGAAGAACTCCGCTTTCGCTATCTGAACGACACCGCAGCAGACCTTTTTGGACTAGATGAGGATGCAATTGGTTCGGACATTCGCAACGTGAATCTCACGGAGACGTTCGAGAGCGCGCTGTACGAGGCTCTCGAAACAAAAGAGCCTGTTACCTTCGAAGACTACTATCCGCCGTGGGACAAGTGGTTCCACAACGCCATCTCTCCCTCAGAATCAGGCCTGTCGGTGCTCTCCCGCGACATCACCGACCGGAAGCAACGCGAACGGGAACTGGCCCGCTACGAAACGATCGTCGAAACGAGTCCGATCGGCATCACGATCGTTGGCAACGACGGCGATGTTGCAGTTCGCGAGCGACCGCGCTGAGGAGATATACGATCGGAGCAAAGACCAGATCAATTCCCTCAGCTTTGACGATTCCGAATGGAAGGAAGTCGACGCTGACGGCGAGCCGCTCTCGCGCGACGAGAAGCCCTTCTCGCGGATCATGGAGTCCGAAGAACCGCTGTTCGACCAGGTCCACGGCGTATCAAGACCGGGAGGGGAGCGCGTCTGGATCTCCATCAACGGGGCACCGGTCTACGACGATTGTGGAGAGATCGAGAGCGTCGTGTTCAGTACCGAAGACATCACTGACCGACGGGAACAACAACGCGCGGTCGAGGAGAGCGAACGTCGCTACCGGACGCTCGCTGAAAACTTCCCAAACGGTGCAGTCGGCCTATTCGACGATAACATGCGGTACACAGCCGTCGGCGGGGAGTTACTGGACGCGACCGGGGTCTCTCCAGAAGATCGGATTGGATGCAGCGTCTACGACATTTGCCCGGACGATCTCCTCGAAGAAATCGAACCACACTTTGAGGCCGCCCTGGAGGGCAAGGCGAACTCGTTCGAACTCGAGTATCACGATCGAGACCTGTTCGTCTACACTTTGCCCGTCAGAAACGCCAACGACGAGGTCTACGCGGGGATGGTCGTCTCACAAGACATTACCGAACGGCGGGAGTACCAGCGCAAACTTGAGGAGTCGAACGAACGCCTCGAACAGTTCGCCTACGCCGCGTCTCACGACCTCCAAGAGCCGTTGCGAATGGTCACGAGCTACCTCGAGCTGGTCGACAACCGGTACGGTGACGAACTTGACGAAGACGGTGAAGAGTTCCTCGAGTTCGCCATCGACGGCGCCGAGCGGATGCGCCAGATGATAGACGGACTGCTCGAGTACTCGCGCGTCGACACGCATGGTGATCCGTTCGAACCGGTCGACCTTGACGATATCCTCGAGGACGTGCTCGAAGATCTCCAAATACGGATCGACGAGAGGAACGCCGAGATCACAACCGACGATCTCCCGTGTATAGATGGCGACGACAGCCAGTTGCGCCAAGTCTTCCAGAACCTGTTGAGTAATGCGATCAAGTACAGCGAGGACGAACCGCCACAGGTCGACATTTCCGCCACGCGTGATGACGAACAATGGATCATTTCAGTGCAGGACAACGGTATTGGGATTGATCCAGATGAACAGGAGCGTATCTTCGAGGTATTCCAACGACTGCATACACACGAAGAACATTCGGGGACGGGTATCGGCCTCGCGCTCTGCCGGCGAATCGTCGAACGTCACGGCGGCAACATCTGGGTCGAGTCAGGGCTAGACGAAGGTTCCACGCTCTCGTTTACCGTTCCTGCCGTAAGTGGGAACAAGACGTAAATTCTCTGTATTGAGCGATCACCGCTTTCGCAACTCAAGCCATCTCTCGTGCAGCATTCGCGCCCTCTATTCAGCAGATCGTGATCGAACTACCGAGTCACTGTCAAAGTGGAATGGTAAAGAGAGAGGAGATATTCAGCACTGCAGCTTCGTTCATTTCAAGCTAGTTCTGATGACTTACCCGCTCAATAGCGGTACGGACATATTGTGTTAGCGTGAGATAGGACTCAACTGGATCTGTCCATCGATGGTCACAGTTCGGCTTTCAGTCCACTCGTCAGTCTCCAGAACCCTTGACTGACGATTGTTCGTCTACCAGAATGACATTTGTACTAGTGACTGTCACTTTGTATCCGGCGTATGGGAACGTGACCTGCCAGTTGGCGTCCTCGTCGGTTGCGGCAGGTGACAGACTGGTGAGCGCGTCAGGGTCTACGACCTTGTAAAGTGATGGAAGTGATTCACTACACACCTCATCCGAAACAGGGCCATCCGACGGTAACAGTGGAATGTTAGTGATGGCACTGACTGCGTTGAGAACGGCTTCGGCTACCGTCTCGTTGCCGTTCAGACTGTATTCAAATGCTTGTAGCTCCGTCGCAGGTGAGTCCCCTCATCGGCGTCACTGCTCATTCTTGTATAGTTGTTGGTTAAGTGCCGTCTTGCCGCTTGCCTGAAATTATGGAGGTCTTTTAAAAGTAGGAGTCACTCAGCACTGCATCAGTCTTCATGGAAATCGATAGCGCTCGTGTCTTCGATAACCTGGAATTCTGTCGATCCACAGCCGGGACATCCGTTTTTCGCCCCGATTGGTTGAATCGCTCCGCCCGACCACTCCTCGGCCGCATAGGTATTACCGCAGTTGGAACATTCAGCGATTGTCCGTTCGCTATCTCCTTTTGGCATCTTCTATACTGTTGGCCGAGTATCGTTTGCCGCTTACCTACAATTATGGAGGGCTTTTAAGATGCGAGCGTCAATCATCACTGTCATTAGCCGTGGTGTCACGGTGCGCGATTGTGCTTCTGAGAAGGTTGTGGTATCCTCGATGGAGACGATCGGCGAACGAGGGACGCGAAATACCGAGTTGATCGGCAAGTGTTTGGAGATCGGTCTCACGAGGTTGGTTATAATAGCCTTCATTGAACGCGAGAAGCAACGCCTCGTGTTGGTTAGCGGTGAGGCCGTACTCGTCCCCTGCCTGTAACTCTGCTAGCGATTGCAACCGGGTGAGTTGGGTATTAATCTCGTGGTCGGCACAGTATTGCTGAAACGCCGAGATTTGGTCTGAATCTTCAGCGCGGAACTCGAACGTCCATTGTTTGTTCGTGCCGATCGCCGATAGTAGCGTGAGATCTTTGTCGAGAATAGCTGTGAGGACGCCTTTTACCTCGGGGTTCCACTGGGCACGATACAATCCCTGATTCTCGTAGTAGTCGATACGCGTCACCGACTCAAATGCCGCTTCAGTTGTCAGAACGTCTTGAATAGTGTCGTCAGGAGCGTCAGCTATCCAGAAGTACGGGAGTTGACCTTGGTCGGTGGGAATGACACGCTCTATTTCGACCGTTGCGGTCGGCAGATCATCGAAAACCCGACCTAATGGGAAGCTCTCTACTGGTATAATGAACTCTGCGATGATCGCCATATTAGTAGCTACAACTGCGAAACAGAAAGTAGCCTATTCACGCTAGACTGACTAGACACGTAAGGCAATGGTTGCTCTTCCGCAGCGAAAATCATGTTAGGGTGTTCAGTCCACGGACTTACTTATCGTCACCAAGTTCTTCAGCAGTGAGTTTATGGCCCGTTTCCTGTCCATGTTCAATGATCACCTTTGATGACTTGTTCCCTTCTTTCGTCACCAGCTTCGAAAAGGCGCATTCAGTACACACGATGCGAACTTTTTGTGAGGTTTGTACGGCTTCGCCTGTCAGGGTGTCCTTATCTTTGGTCATATAGATCAGGTGTGGTGAAATACGCTTCCGGTACAATGTGCCACACGTGACAGCGACGCGAAGGGAAAAAGGAGCGTTCCGCGACAGAACGACCTCTAGTTCAAGTGGCCCCTCCATCGTAGGGGCGCTAACACACGATATGAATCGCTATTTCAGACAAATATAGACGCCTCAGACGTATAAAGGTGCGTATGTGAATATACAATTTCTTTCTCTCTTCGGATGATATGTTCGTCCTATACCCGGTGTTCAACGCCCTTGGTGATTGGCTTCCTTTGTGCCTCATTCGCGCTGTGTATGCAGCAGCGACTGAGCGTTCTACCCAGCCTCTGTCAGAATCGGCGTGAAAGACTTGGAGGATGAGTGCAGCACGACAGCTTCGTTTGGTTTACGTTGGAATCGGTGAACCATCCGCTCACTACACCTACTTACTGAACGCTGTGGCGGAATATTAATGGAGCAGTGGAATTTCTCACTTTAGAGATAGTTGATATGGTCAAAGAGTGGCTGCAGATGGAGAATATGTGGGGTAGACACTCCAATCCGAAGAGCGGGTGGAGTCGAATGGCAGCAGGGTTCGTGGCCGTGGGCGCACTCTACCATCGGAAATGGAATTTGTTGGGGCTCACTCTTCTGTTCTTGATCATCAATCCGGTGCTATTCCCCGAACCGAGTGAGGAGTTGGATGACTGGATGTACAAAGTCGTACGAGCTGAAGAACGCTGGAGTAACGACGGTCACCGCTTTATCGGTCTCGGCTACCCGCAGATCCTAAACACCGTGAGTATCCCAATCGGGCTCTATGGCCTCTACGCGGCGTACAAACGCAAGCCTGTCTCAGCTGTGGTTTTCACTCTCGCATCACAAGGACTCAACCAGTGGTGTATGAAGGAGATTATCGAGTACTACGAAGAAGTCGATTCGAAGAAATAGTTGATCCCACATTGATCCTTTGTCCAAAGCGAGACGTGAACCACCAATATTGACCAGTATTACCGTCGCAGACCGAGTCAAATTTCGTGGTACATTCGCGCTGTGTATTCAGCATGGCTCTCCCAACACCCCTATTAGTTGATGGAAGAGACGGCGTTACGTTCGCATGCTCTACGTAACGAATTAGGGGAGTCGGATTCGACACTACGGCCGAACGAAGAAAATCACTCTCTACTACTGAGCTACTGCTCGCTCGAGCGGGCCGCGTCGATCCGCTCGAGCTGCTCGCCGCTGAGTTCGACGTCGACGGCACCGACGTTCTCCTCGAGTTGGTCGGGCGAGCGCGCGCCGACGATCGGCACGCAGGTAAAGCGGTCCTGGTCCATGAGCCAGCGCAGCGAGACCTGCGCGGGGGAGGCATCGACCTCGTCGGCGACCGACTCGACAGCCTCGAGGACGTCCCACGCCCGGTCGGTCGCGTAGCGGTCCTCGAAGAGGTCGTCCAGGCTGCCCCGCGAGCCGTCGGGGGCCTCGACGCCGCCGTCGTCGGTGCGCTCGTACTTGCCCGTCAGGAACCCACCGGCCAGCGGCGAGTACGGGCAGACGGCGAGCTCCCGGTCGGCACAGACGTCGAGGTAGTCGCCGACGGCGTCGTAGTGGGCGGCGTTGACCATCGGCTGGGTGACGTCGAAGCGCTCGAGTCCCTCGACGTCGCTGGTCCACAGCGCCTTCGTGAGCTGCCAGGCGGCCATCGTCGACGCGCCGAGGTGGTTGACCTTCCCCTCGCGGACGAGGTCGGTGAGGACGGACATCGTCTCCTCGATCGGGGTCTCGTCGTCCCAGCGGTGGATGTAGTACAGGTCGAGGTAGTCGGTGCCGAGTCGCTCGAGCGTGCCCTCGATCTGGGCGCGGATGTGTTTGCGACCGAGCCCCGAGTCGTTCGGTCCGGGGTCGCCCCAGCCGTCGAACTCGAAGTACACCTTCGAGGCGATGACCAGATCCTCGCGATCCTGTCCCTCGAGCCACTCGCCGATCCACTCCTCGCTGGTGCCGTCGGGGGTGCCGTAGACGTTGGCGGTGTCGATGAAGTTGATCCCGTGGTCAACGCAGGCGTCGAGCAGTTCGTGGGCCTCTTCGCGGGTCGTCTCGTTCTCGAGGTCGCCCGTCGAGCGACCGAACCGCCAGGTGCCGAAACACAGCTGCGAGACGGTCGTGCCCGTGTTGCCGAGCGTGGTGTACTCCATGCTCGAGCGTTTCGCTGCGAGCGGTAAAACGGATTGGGCTGCGGAAAGGGGGGTCGGAAACTCGAGACGCCGACCGTCGCGGTTACTCCCTCCGTCAGGACGGGCCCGTTGTGGGCTGCCAACTCGTCCCCTCCACCACCGCAAGAGCAAGAGTTACGTTCCGTATTTCCCAAGGCATGAATAGTAACCCAATGGTGGACAGCCAACACGACGTGATCGTCGTCGGGGGTGGGATAGCGGGCTGTTTTGCGGCGGCGACAGCAGCAGCCGAGGGAGTCGACGTCGTCCAACTGGAACGAAAACCCCGCGAAGAGGGCGGGTTTATCGCCTGTGGCGACGCAATAAAGAGTCCTCGAAATCCGACCAACTATCCGGGGCCGATCGACATGGACGCGGTTGCGAACGACGAATCGGTCCTGATCGACAACAACATCGACCAGATCGAGTGGTGGGACGAGGACCTCGGCGTGCGGAAGGTGTTGCCCTACCAGAACGGGAGCAACGTTATCGACCGATACGAGTTCGGCCAGCGCCTGCTCGAGCAGGCCGCTGATCACGGCGTCGAACAGCACTACGACACAGTGGTCAACGAGGTCGTTCAGGACGGTCGCGTCACCGGCGTCAAGGCGATCCGCGACGGCGAGCCGGTCACCTACGAGTGTGACGTGTTGATCGACACCGCGGGCGCACAGTCGATCCTGCAGGACATGGTCGACTTCGAGGCGCTCGACACGCCCGCCGAGCCGACGTTCGAGGTGCCCCACTACACCCACTTCGGGTCGGCTTACCGCGAGATCATCGAGACCGAGGAGCCGGTCGACTACCACAACGCCATCGTCGGCAAGCCGCTCGAGGAGATGGGCTACATCTGGTACTTCCCGCGCACGCCGACGCAGATCAACGTCGGCCTCGGGTTCCAGATGAACAAGGAGCCCATCCCGCTCGCGGATCGCCTGCGCCGCGACGTCGAGAACCGGCCCGAGTTCCGCGGCGCGAACGTCGCCGAGCGCTTCGACAGGAAGAACAAGCTCGGCTCGGCGATCGCCCTCCGACGACCGCTGGATTCGATGGTCGCCCCCGGCTACCTGACCGCGGGCGGCGCAGCAGGGACGACCCACCCGATCACCGGCAAGGGGATCCGCGGGGCGGCATACTCCGGCTACTCCGCCGGGCGCGCCGCCGCCCTCGCGGTCGAAGACGGCGACGTCTCCGAGGCCGGCCTCTGGGAGCACAACCGCTGGCTGTACCGCGAGCACGGCGAGGCCGCGAAGCTCGCCTCGTGGGACGCGTACAACGTCGCCGCGAGCTCCATCGACGTGAGCGTCCTCCGGGCCGTCACCGCATTGCTCCCCGAGAAGGAGCTCCGGGAGATCGTCGGCACGTCGACGGAGGTGGACGGACTCAAGAGCAAGCTGCTGGTGGGTGCTGGCGTCCTCAGGAACTTCGCGACGGAGACCCGCAAGGGGACCTTCGACGAGCTCGGCGTGGACAGGACCGAACTGTACGAGGCGGTCCTCGGCCTCAAGCGAACGCGGGACTACGTCTCCGAGTACGAACGGCGGTACGAGGCCTATCCGGCGGAGCGTTCGTCGTTCGAACGCTGGCGCTCCGAGCGCGACCGTCTCGACCGGGAGTTCTACGACGCCCTCGAGCTCTCCCCCGACGAGCGCAAGTACTGAGACGCCGGCTCGAGCTGGGTGCGCGGTTTTCGCCCCGATAGGACGTCGGCGGTGGACTCGAGCGTTTCAGAACGACGGCAACACTTCTTTCTCGTAGAGCTCGATCGCCGACTCCTGGTCCGGACCGACCTGGTGGTAGTGGACGTGGTCGTAGCCGGCGTCGACCGCCTGCTCGATGCTGTCGATGTGATCCTGCGGGTCCGGACTGGTCGTCGTCCCCGACTCGGCGATGTCCTCCTTCTCGACCATCTGGGCGGCCTGATCGAAGTGAGCCGGCATCGGCAGCTCCTGGCCGAGTTCGCCCGGGACCGAACCGTTCGGCCAGTACTCGTAGATCGTCTCGACGGCCTCCTCCTCGCTGTCGGCGTAACAGCCGTGCAGCTGGGTGTACTTCGGTCCGTCGCCGCCGGCGTCCTCGTAGGCCTCGACTGGCTCCTCCTTCGGCCCCGAACACCAGAGCCCGTCAGTGTTGTCGGCGACCCACTGGGCGGTCTGGGGCCCGAACGCGCTCCCGATCGTCGTCGGCTGCTCGTCGGGGCAGGTGTACAGGCGGGCGTTCTCGACCGTGTAGTGTTCGCCGTGGTGGCTCGTGGTCTCGCCGGTCCAGAGCTGCTCCATCACGTCCATCGCCTCGTCGAGCTTCTCGAGACGAACGTCGTGTTCGGGCCACCGTTCGCCCGTGACGTGTTCGTTCAGGTTCTCGCCCGTACCGACCCCGAACGTAAAGCGGTCGCCGAACATCTCGTCGACGGTCGCGACCGCGTGGGCGACGTTGAGCGGGTGAATCCGGGTCGTCGGACAGGTGACGCCGACGCCGACCTCGATGTCGTCCGTCGCGGTCGCGATCCCGCCCAGCGTCGACCAGACGAACGGGGACTCCCCCTGAGCCGGAACCCACGGGTGGAAGTGATCCGAGATCGAGAGGAAGTCGAAGCCGGCCGCTTCGGCCCGCTGTGCGATAGAAACGAGTTCGTTGGGCTCGTGTTCCTCGCTCGAGAGCGTGTATCCGAGTTGTACCATCGACTCGGGATAGCACGAACGCGCGTCTAACGGTTGGCCCTGCGAAAGCAACAAGCGAACCCTACTCGAGGGGTCCCGCTACTCGAGCCGGTAGACGACCGCCTCGTAGGGCCGAAACTCGGCACCGGTCGGATCCACGGGCGACTCGCCGTAGTTCCCGATCAGAACCTCGAACCCGGCGGCCTCGAGTGCTGCCGGCTCGAACGTCGCGGGTTCGGCCGACCAGTTGAGGACGACCAGTACCCGCTCGTCCTCGAGCGTTCGGGTGTAGGCGAACAGCTGCTCGTCCTCCGGAAGCAGGAGGTCGTACTTCCCGTAGACGAGCACGTCCTCGGCGTCCCGCAGCTCGATCAGCCGATGGTAGTAGTGCCAGATCGAATCCTCGTCGGCGAGGGCGGCCTCGACGTTGACCCTCGAGCGGTTCTCGTTTACCTTGAGCCAGGGTTCGCCGTCGGTGAAGCCGGCGCCCGCCGAGCCGTCCCACTGCATTGGCGTCCGCGCGTGGTCCCGGCTCCGGTAGTTGACGAACTCCCGGACGTCCTCGTAGGCGTCGATGGCGCCCGCCTCGAGCAGCTCGTCGATCGTCCCCAGCGTCTGGGGGTCGTCGATCTCCTCGCGGCTGCGGAAGTCGGCGTTGGTCATCCCGAGTTCGTCGCCCTGATAGACGTACGGCGTGCCCCGCATCGTCAGCAGGAAGGTCGCGATCAGCGTCGCGCTCTCCTCGCGGTAGCGTTCGTCGTCGCCGAACCGCGAGACGAGCCGCGGGACGTCGTGATTGCTCAGAAACAGCGCGTCCCACTCGAGGGTCGCCTGCTTGCGGGTAACGATCTCCTTGAGCTCCGTCAGCTCCCAGTCGCCGGGCTCGGCTCGGCCCCAGGGCCCGTTCTCGTCCGCGTCGACGTTCATGTGATCGAACTGGAACACCATGTCGAGGCCGTCGCCGTCCTCGCCGAGCGAAGCAGCGGCCTCCTCGACAGAGGCCATCCCCATCTCGCCGACGGTCATCGCGTCGTAGTTCGAGAGCGTGTCGTCGTAGATCTCCCGCAGGTACTCGTGGAGGCGCGGCCCGTGGCTGTAGTGTTCCGAGCCGACGAGCGCGCCGTCGGGATTGCCGTCCGGCAGTCCCTCGGCCTTCGAGAGCAGGTCGATAGCGTCCATCCGGAAGCCGTCGATCCCCTTCTCGAGCCACCACTCGATTTCGCCCTTGACGTCCTCGCGGACGTCGGGGTTGCGCCAGTTCAGGTCGGGCTGGTGTGGATCGAAGATGTGGAGGTACCACTGGCCGCGCTCCTCGTCGTAGCTCCAGGCGGGCCCGCCGAAGATCGAGTCCCAGTTGTTCGGCGCGACCTCGTCCGCGGGGCCGTCGGCCGTCTCGTAGTCGGCTGCCGCGGCCGGCCGGCCCTCCTTCCAGTGGTAGTACTCCTCGTACTTCCCGTCGCGCTGTCTGGAGCGCCGGAACCACTCGTGTTCGCTCGAGGTGTGGTTGACCACCAGATCCATGATCAGGCGCATGCCCCGTGAGTGGAGTTCCTCGAGCAGGCGCTCCCAGTCGGCCATCGTCCCGAACGCGTCCAGGATCGATCGGTAGTCCGCGATATCGTAGCCGTTGTCGTGGTTCGGGGAGTCGTAGACCGGACAGAGCCAGATCACGTCGACGCCGAGTCGATCGAGGTAGTCGACCTTCTCGACGATTCCGGGAATGTCGCCGACGCCGTCGCCGTCGCTGTCGTTGAAGCTTCGCGGGTAGATCTGGTAGACGACCGCTTCCTTCCACCAGGCCCTGTCGGCTCGCTCGAGGGGGTCGCTCCGACTCATCGCCTCATAGATCTCTCGAGCGTTCCAACAGTGTTTCGACACCGGCTCGCGTCAGACTGACGGCTTCGTTGGCTCTCGCTCTCCGTTCGGTCCTCGAGCGGACGACGCGCGGTCGTCGGCTGGAAACGTAAACGTAAACGTAAACGTAGACGGACTGTCGCCGAATTCAGTCGCGAGAAGCGGCGGGACGAAATGCGTCCGGAACGGGTCTACGACGAGGCGATCGCCGAGCGGAGTCGAGTGGGGTTATCCCTTCGTGCCGCCGAAGGAGAACCCGTCCTCGATGTAGCGCTGGGCGAACATGTAGATGAAGACGACCGGTGACGCGTAGACGAGTGCGAACGCCGAGAACTGCCCCCACGGGACGTTGTGTTCGTCGATGAGGGAGAACAACCCGACCGGCAGGGTGTAGTGTTCCGGCGAGAGGATCAGCTGGGCGATAATGAACTCCATCCAGCCCACGAGGAAGATGAAGATGAAGATCGTGGCGATGCCGGGCTTTGCCAGCGGCAACACGACCTCCCAGGCGACCCGGAACGGCGACGCACCGTCCATGATCGCCGCCTCCTCCAGCGAGGTGGGGATCGAGTCCATATAGGTCTTGAGCAGCCACGTGTTGAACGGGACGGCCATCGCCGCGTAGTAGAACGCCAACACGAGTCGGTTGTTCGTCACGCCCATACTCGAGAAGATGGTGTACAGCGCGATCACCGAGGCGATTCCCAGTCCGGCGCCGACCTGGGTGAACAGGATGTAGCCGTACAGGAGCTTCATTCGACCTGCGAACTCTCGCCGCGAGAACGCGTACGCGGCCGGGACGATCATCAGCATCGCGAACACGACCGTCCAGAAGCTGATGAACATGCTGTTCCGGAAGTACCGGGGGAAGTCCGACGTCGAATCGACGTAGTTACTCGCGTCCAGGAAGACGATTCGTGGCCACGAGATGTAGAACTCGATGTCAGTAAACGGGATGGTGATTCCGACGATTGCGCCGGGGATGGCGATATCGCCGATCACCCAGACGAACGCCGCGGGATCGAACTGGCTGGGAATGAGCCCGGCGCTGTCGGTCGAGTATAGGGTCGCACCTTCTCCCTGGAGTGCGATGATGAAGATCCAGTAGACCGGGATCAACAGCACGAACACGAACACGATCGTCGCCAGCGTGGCGAGGACCGTCTTCGCGACGTCCAGCGGATCAATCGTTCCCCGCCGCATCCCGTCAACGGTGTAGGCGACGTCCTCGCGCCACTCCGCGGGCTTCTGGACGACGGTCCGGACGTCGTTACGGATCTTGTTCGAGAACCATTCGCGCACCGTCATGGACCGTCTACCCCCTCGGCGAGACGGCCTTTCCAGACTGCAACTATCATGAACGCTCCGATAAAGGCAACTGCCGACATCATGATCGCCGCACCGGCTCCGTAGGCGTTGAAGTTGAACGCCTCCTGGTAGCCGTGAAGGACGATCAGTTCGTTCGCACGGTTCGGTCCGCCCCGGTTGAACACGTAGGGGATGAGAAACTGGGTAAACGAAGCTGCGGCTGTGAGGATCGCTGCGAACATCACCGGCCGTTTGATCGACGGCACGGTCACGTGCCAGAACCGGTGGAAGTAGCCCGCTCCGTCGACCTTCGCCGCGTCCATGAGCTCATCCGAAACCGCTTGTAGGGCACTGACGGTGATGATCACCATGAACGGGTACGCCAGCCACATCTCCGTCAGGAGGTAGCTCGCGAAGGCCATCCACCGATCGTTGAGCCAGGCCTGCTCACTGAATCCCAGGAAGATGACGGCCTGATTGGCCAGCCCGAACTGCGCGGAACTGAAGATGCCGCTCCAGATCGTGATGGTGAAAATCGGTGGTAGCGCCCACGGGATGATGATGATCGAGCGCATGTACCGTCTCCCCTTCACCCGGTCGCTCGTCATGATCATCGCGATGCCGACGCCGAACAGCACCTTCAGCGCCACGCTGCAGATGACGAACAGCCAGGTTACACCCAGCGAGTTCCAGAACGTCGGATCGGAGAACACCGCGATGTAGTTCTCGAGACCGACGAACGACTCTTCACCTCGAAGCCCGAAAAAGCCGGTCAGGCCGCCCGGTCCGTCCTGAAAGACGGTTGCCGGTTCCGCGTCCGTAAACGAGAGGTAGATCGTGTACGCGAGCGGGAAAAACATGAACAGGGAGAACGCTATCAGCCCCGGTAGGACGAGCAACAGCGGCCGGTGCTCCTCGAGACGATCCCTGACGTGTTCCGGAACGGTCGCCTGATAGCGCTCGCGTGTCCGATCTCCGACTGAAGAAAGACTCATGTGTCGAGTTCAGTCCCAGGCGTCCTCGATTCGGCTCTCGGCGTCGGCCATTGCGTCCGCGACCGACTTGTTCCCGTTCAGCGCCTCCCACCACTCGTCCTCGAGTGGCTCCCAGACCGTCTGGAAATCCGGGTCGGTCGGCATCGGCTCGCCCTGGTCGACCGCCGCTGCAAAGCCCTGGAGATCATCGGTGAGTTCGTCCTCCTCTTCGCCGTCGTCGGCGAACGCGTTGTGGACCGGGATAAATCCGTGTTCGTCGGCCATCTGGGCGATAGCCGCGGTGTTCGTCGTGTACCACTCGGCGAACGCGCGGGCGGCCCCCGCACGCTCGTCGTCCTCGTCCATCGCGGCCGCGAAATAAATGAGCTGCACGCCGGTAAACGGGCTCGGCGTGTTGCCTTCGACGTCGGGCCACGGGGCAACGCCCCACTCGAACTCGTCTTCGTCGAGCTGCCCGAGCTGCCAGGGACCGCTGAAGAGAAACGGTGCGTTCCCTTCGAGGAAGACGGCTTCCTGTGCTTCGCCCTCGGGATCGTTTGGCATATACTCCCAGACCTCCTCGAGGACGTACTCGAAGCTCTCGACCGTCTCGTCGTTCGTGAGGCCGAGTTCGCCCGAGTCGTCGTCGTAGTAGTAGCCGCCGAAGCCGTGTGGGAGCGCGCTTACGTGGTAGGCGTCCATCGGCCAGCCCAGGCCGTAGGTTCCGCCGTCAGGGTCGTGGTGTTCCTCGGCGATCTCGAGCAGTTCGTCGAACGTCTCGGGCGGTTCGTCGACGTACTCCGTGTTGTAGATGAGTCCGACCGTCTCCGCAGCGTGAGGGAGGCCGTGAAGTTCGCCGTTGAACATTCCGGATTCGGCGTTCTCACCGAAGTATTCCTCGAGGTCGAAGCTCACTTCGTCCGACTGGTCGCTCAAAAAGCCGTTCTGGTGGTAGTCGCCGATCCAGTCGTGGGCCCAGACGAACAGTTCGGGACCGTCGCCGGCCGGAATCGCGGCCATCGTCTGCTCCTCGAGGTCCGAGATGTGATCGGGCGCGACGTCGGCATCGAACTGGTCGTTGAACGACTCGAGGTGCGACTCGAAGTCGTCCTGCTCGCCGCCGGAGAGCGAGTGCCAGAGCGACGCATCGCCGGAGACGTCGTCCGGCTCGACCGTCTCCCAGTCGTCGTGTTCCTCGTAGTCTCCGGCGTCGTCACCGCCATTGCCGTCGTCGTCGGACTCGGGCTCTTCGGTGCTGATACATCCCGCAAGGACGCCGACGGCGGAAGCGCCCGCGAGGTACTTCATCGTCGTTCTCCGATCCATAGTCATGGCGATACATGATGAATTATAACTTCATATATTTAGTAGTTGTGGGTATCGGTGCCACCTCACGAGAGCCGAACGCGGAGTAAAACCTCTCAGTCGGCGGATTACCGAATCTCAGCGTACGGCTGGCGATCTCGAGAGAAGATGAAATAGTGCATCAGCTATTGAAAAATGGGGAAAAGAATTATGTACGATATCACCAGACAGTACACAAATGGCGCGTTTGCACGTAGAGGATCTCCGGAAGGAGTTCGATAGAGGGTCGATCGTGGCCGTCGACGACCTCGATCTCGAGGTTGAGGACGGCGAGTTCGTCACCGTCGTCGGTCCCTCGGGCTGTGGAAAAACGACGACGCTGCGGATGATCGCTGGACTCGAGGAGCCGACCTCCGGCTCGATTACCCTTGGAGGCGAGGATGTCACAGATCAGAGTGCGCGAACGCGTGATATCGCGATGGTGTTCCAGAACTACGCACTGTACCCACACAAGACGGTGTTCAAGAATATGGAGTTCGGGCTTCGGATGAGCACCGACCTCTCGAAGGCCGAACGCCGGGAGAAAGTCGAGTGGGCAGCTCGGATGATGGACATCGAGGAGTTGCTGGACGATACACCCGACGAGCTCTCGGGTGGCCAGCAACAGCGGGTCGCGCTCGGTCGGGCGATCGTTCGCGAGCCCAAGCTCTTCCTGTTCGACGAACCGCTCTCGAACCTCGACGCCAAACTTCGAACGACGATGCGTGCGGAGATCCAGCGCCTGCAGGAGGAACTCGGTATCACATCGGTCTACGTCACACACGACCAGGAGGAGGCGATGACGATGGGTGACAAGATCGTCATCCTCAACGACGGTAACCTCCAGCAGGTCGGCCCGCCGAAGGACGTTTACGACGAACCGGCAAACCGGTTTGTCGGCGGCTTCATTGGCTCGCCGTCGATGAACTTCGTCGACGTCGTCGCCCGGCGATCGGACGATCGAATCGTTCTGGACGGCGGCGAGGCGTTCCAGTACTCGCTTTCGTCTGCCTATTCGCAGGAGATGGAAGTCCAAAACGGCGAAGAGGCGGTTCTCGGCATCCGCCCGGAAGACATCTATCCGGCGGACGGACCGAACGGAATCCGAACGACAGTCGACGTCGTTGAGCCGATCGGCAGCGATAACTACCTCTATCTCGACATCGGCGAGCAGTTCATGGCGCGGGTTAGCGCTGACTTCGAGCCGGCGGTCGGCGATGTCGTCGACGTCACGTTTGACGAATCGAAGATTCGGCTCTTCGACGACTCGACCGGCGAATCACTGTTACACTCGAGCAAGGTGGTGCCGACGCCCGAACCCTGAGCGGCCATCGTTCAGTTTCGTCGCCACACTGCGGCCGGGCCAGTACTCGTCAGCGACGGTCGACCTCGATCTAGAGAGATGTTGTAATAGTAGTTCACTGCTAACAGTGAAGTGAATGGGGGGTGTCTGGCATCGCATGCACCACCCAGGGCCGCCGCGGTTCTGTGCCGTTGGCGAAACCGTCGAACTCGCACCGCGAGCGCCGGATCCCGACGCCGATTACGAGTGGACGCTCGTGGAGAAACCGGCCGAGAGCGAACTGTCGGCTCCCGAGGCAGCGGTCGCGGAGATCGAACCAGATTTGCCCGGTAGCTATCGATTCGAACTCGAGTCGCCTGCCGGCACGCACGAACAACGCGTTCGCGTCTTTCCCGACGTTCGTCGGGAGACGAGTTTCGACCTCGACCGAACGGAGCTCCCCGACCACGACCCCGACGAGGTCTCGATCATGGGGCCGTTCAACGAACACCGGTTCGCGCGGGAGTGGCCGACTCTCGAGGGCGACACCTACCGCTACGAGATCGAGGTCCAGCCGGGAACGCACCGCTACGGCTACGTGCCGGGCGAGGACTTCGAGAACGCCGTCTGGACGAACGTCGAGATCCCCGGGCCGGGTCGGCCGCGAGTTCGTCTCGAGGGGAAGATTGAGGAAAGCGATGAGGCGGTTACCGTTACGGCCGAGGCGACACCCGGTACGGACAGCGAGTACGCCGCGGCGGACCTCGAGGTCGAGTTCTACGCCGACGACCGGGATCCGCTCTCGGACGACGACCTCGAGATCGACGGCCGCGAGGTCCGGATCGACCTCGCGGACCTCGAGGAGGCCACTCGCGTTCACGCCGTCGCCGTCGGCGAGCGCCACAGCGTCGCTGACGTCGTCGTCGTCCACCCCGACGGGCGGGTCGACCGGGCGAACGATCCGCCGGAGTGGGCCGAGGACGCGGTCGTCTACGAGATCTTCGTCCGCTCGTTTACCGACCCCGCGAGCTTCGAGGCGCTCGAACGGCGGGTGCCCTATCTCGAGTCGCTGGGGATCGACTGTCTCTGGCTGACGCCGGTCCTCGAGAGCCCGACCGAACACGGCTACCACACGACCGACTACTTCGACACCGCTGCGGATCTCGGCACGCGCGAGGAGTTCGCGTCGTTCGTCGACCGCTGTCACGAGGCGGGAATCAGGGTCGTCTTCGACCTCGTCATCAACCACACCGCCCGCGAGCACGCAGCCTTCGACATGAGCGCGGCCCAGGTGCCCGAGTACGACGACTGGTACGTTTGGGAACCGCTCGAGGACGTCGGGATCGGCGCGGCGGACCTCGAGGGTGGGCGGGACGCCGACTCGCCGCCGTCGCGGGTCACGACCGAGGAACGGATCGAGGTCGCCGACTACTACTTCAACTGGCACGGCATCCCGAACGTCAACTACGATTCGCTCGCGGTGCGGTCGTTCTTCCGTGCGGTCGTCGAAGAGTGGGTCGACGTCGTCGACGGCTTCCGCTGTGACGTCGCCTGGGGCGTTCCCCATGGCTTCTGGAAGGAGGTCGCCGACCTCGCTCGAGACCACAACGACGAGTTCCTGCTGCTGGACGAGACCATTCCCAGGGAACCTGGGTACGCCGAGGGCGAGTTCGACGTCCACTACGACACGACCCTGTACTACGCGCTCCGGGAGATCGGCAACGGTCAGCGGGCGGCTGACGACCTGCTCGAGGCCGCACGGGCTCCCGAGCGGGAAGGGTTTCCCGACTGGTCGCTGCAGATGCGCTACGTCGAGAACCACGACGAAACGCGGTACCTGACCGACTGTGGCGAGGCCGCACAGCGTGCGGCCGTCGCGGCTGTACTCACGCTTCCGGGGATGCCGATGATCTACTACGGCCAGGAGCGGGGTGCGACCGAGTACCGCCAGCGGATGCCCTGGGAGGGCGACAGCCGGGCGACGACGTACCACCGGCGGCTCGTCGCAGCCAGGCGCGACTCCGAGGCGCTCTCCCGGGGCACCCTCGCGGATCTCGAGTACGAAGCCGACTCCGAGCGCGTCGTTGCGTTCACCCGCGAGGCCGACGCCGAGCGCGTCGCCGTCGCGCTGAACTTCGGGAGCGATCCCGTCGAGGTGACCCCCGACGTCCTCGTCGACTCCGTCGATCTCGTCACCGGCGACGAACTCGCCGTCGAGGACGGAACCGAGAGCCCGACCCTCGAGGTCGAAGACGTCGTCGTCGTTCGCCTCGAGTAACACGTCCCATTGATCCGAAAGCGGGGAATCGAACCCCTTACGCCGGACGCGCCGATAGCGACCCGTATGGATACCGCGGTCGTCGCCGAGGGACTCGAGAAGCGATACGACGGGACCACGGCGCTGGCGGGCGTGACGCTGTCGGTCGAGCGCGGCGAGGTGTTCGCGCTCATCGGCCCCAACGGCGCGGGCAAGACGACGCTCGTTCGCGCGCTCACCGGGACGACCGAGCCCGATTCGGGCAGCGCGCGCGTCCTCGAGGCGGCGCCCTCGGCCGTCGACCGCGACCGGCTGGGCGTGCTCCCGCAGTCGTTCTCGCCCCCGGATCGGCTCACTGCCCGGGAGCTGGTGGCCTACTACGCGGGGTTGTACGACGACCACCGCGACCCCGAGGCCGTGCTGGCCGACGTCGGTCTCGCCAACGCCGACGACACCTGGTACGAGAACCTCTCGGGAGGCCAGCAGCGACGGGTCTGCGTCGGCACCGCGCTGGTCAACGACCCCGACGTGCTCTTTCTGGACGAGCCGACCACGGGCATCGACCCCGCGGGTCGGCGAACCGTCTGGCGGCTGATCGAGGACCTCGCCGACTCGGGAACCACGGTCTTCCTGACGACCCACGACATGGCAGAGGCGGAACGCCTCGCCGACCGCGTCGGACTGCTCGCCGACGGCGAACTCGTCGCCCGAGGGACGCCCGCGGGACTGGTCGCCGACCACGCCGGCTCGAGCCGGCTGACGATCGAGACGCCTGCCGACCAGACCGCGTTCGAGGATCTGCCGTTCCCGACGGCGACGCGGGGAAGCGAGGTCGTCGTCCGCGAGGTCTCGCCCGCCGACATTGGACGCGTCGTCGACTACCTCGAGCAGCGCGGGATCGACTACTCCGGGCTCTCCTGGGCCGAGCCCGATCTGGAGGACGTCTACCTCGAGCTGGCAGACGAAACCGAACTCGAGCGAACCGACGGGACGGCTCTCGCTCGCGCGGGTGAGACGGCGTGAGCCGGCTCGGTCGCGTCCGCGCCGAGACCGCGGCCGGCTGGCGGGCGTTCGTCCGTCGCCGGACCGCGGTCTTCTTCACGTTCTTCTTCCCGGTGATCCTGATCGTCATCTTCGGCGCGCTGATCCGAACCGACCCCGGCGGGGGCGGACTGTTCGCCGAGCACCCGGCGTACTACGTCCCGGGCTACCTGGCGGTGGTCGTCCTCTTTACCCCGCTGTCGCGGCTGGGCAGCGAGGTCGCGCGCCACCGCGAGGGGAGTCGCTTCGAGAAGCTCGCGACGACCCCTCAGACGCGAGCCGAGTGGCTGCTCGCCCAGACGGTCGTCAACGCCGTCATCATCGGGCTGGCGAGCCTGCTGATCCTCGCGCTCGTCGTCGTCCTGACGGGCGCCGAGATCGTCTTCTCGCCGCTGCTGGTCCCCTACGTTCTCGTCGGCGTCGTCTGCTTCTGCGGCGTCGGCGCAATGCTCGGCAGCTACACCGACTCCCAGGACGGCGCCGTCGCCGCCAGCAACGCGATCGGGCTCCCGCTGCTCTTTCTCTCCGAGACGTTCGTCTCGCTCGAGCAACTACCTGGCTGGTTCGAACCGCTCGTGAACCTCTCGCCGCTGACCTACTTCGCCCGCGGCGTGCGGGCGGCGACCGATCCCAACGCCGCCACATCCGCAATCGCGGGGGTCGATCCCGCGCTGGCGAACCTGGGGATCCTCGCGGTCCTCGCGGTGGTCTTCTTCGCGCTCGGTGCCCGTTCGATTCCGACGACCGACTGAGCGAATCGTCCCCGAACGTTTTGTTCGTTCCTCTCGTCTACGGGCTATGAGTAGTGCAGACCCACAGGGATTGCAGGCGTTCCCCGACGAGCTCTCCTCCCGGGAGGCGTGGCTCGAGCCGTTCGACTGGTACCGTGAGATGCGCGAAAGCGCCCCCGTCCGGTACGACCCGTCTCGGGGGTGCTGGGACGTCTTCCGGTACGCCGACGTCAAACGGATCCTCGGCGACGACGGAACGTTCTCGGTGAATCCGCGGCTGGCCGACGACTTCCAGGAACCGGAGCGGCCCGAGGAGGGGCTGCTTTTCGAGACGATGCTCTTCAAGGATCCGCCCCGACACGACGAGCTCCGCGGCGTCGTCGACGACGCGTTCGAGCCGCGGGCGATCCGGGCGCTCGAGCCGGAGATCCGCGAGCTGGCGACCGACCTCCTCTCGGACGCGCTTGCCGACGATCGGGGCGAGCTGGACGTCGTCGACGACTTCGCGTACCCGCTTCCCGTGGTCGTCATCGCCGAGCTGCTCGGCGTTCCCGCCGAGGACCGCGAGCAGTTCAAGCGGTGGTCGGACACGCTCGTCGAGTCCTCGAGTGCGGACGACGAGACCGAGGCGTTCCTCGAACGCCAGCAGCAAGCCCAGATGGAGATGGCGAGCTACTTCTTCGAGATGATCGCCGACCGACGCGAGTCGCCCCGGGACGATCTCATGAGTCAGATCGTCACGCGGGAGCTCGAGGACGGGTCGCGGCTCTCGGAGGAGGGGGCGCTCGGGACCTGTATCCTGTTGCTCATCGCCGGCAACATCACCACGACGAACCTCGTCACGAACGCCGTCCGCTGTTTCGACGCCCACGACCTGTTCGACGAGCTCCGCGCGGAGCCGGACGCGATCGGGCGGGCGATCGAAGAGGTGTTGCGCTACCGCTCCCCGGTTCAGGCGATGTCCCGGGTTGCGACGGAAGACGTGACGCTCCGAGACGCCGAGATCGAATCGGGCGACCGCGTCGTCGCCTGGCTCGGCTCCGCGAACCGGGACGAACGGCAGTTCGAGGACGCCGACGCGTTCGTTCCCGACCGATCGCCCAACCAGCACCTCGGCTTTGGCCACGGGACCCACTACTGTCTCGGCGCCCCGCTGGCTCGCCTCGAGGCGTCGGTCGCCCTCGAGGAGCTGTGTACCCGAACGGCGACGATCGAGACGGTCGACGCCGACCTGCAGCCGGTTCGCAGTTCGCTGATCTACGGCGTCGAGTCGCTGCCGATCCGGTACGAGCGATCGTCGGCGAACTGAAACCGATCCCCTGAATTCTCCTTCGTGGCGGTTCCTACATCCGACCGGAGTAGTCCCAGCCGTAGACGACCGCCGGTTCGATGGTGATCGTCACTTCCTCGCGGTCCTCGTCCAGCAACGTCCGCGCGAGCTCCGACTCCGTTCCGCCGAGGTAGCGCTCGAGCAGGTCCTGGAGCACCTCCTTCTCGGGATCGGGCTCGAGCGACGCCGTACCCCGTCCGCGGACTCCGGCGTAGGGCGGGTCGTTCGTCGAGACCTCGAACGATACCTCAGGGGTCTCCCGGAGGTAAGCGACGACGTCCGCCGAGGCGGCGGTCGCACACTCGAGGATCCAGCGGTCGCTCCCGTCGGCTTCGTCGCCGCTCTCTCGCTCAGCCCCGTCGTCTCCGCCGTCCGTCGGTCCCGCCTCGGGGAGCCGTCGGCGGTACCACAGCGACACCATCCAGGGGTGACCCGCGGGAGTCCGACAGCCGAGTCGGATCGGAATCGTCTCCGCCTCGAGAAACGCCGCGATGTCCTCGCGCGAGCGAGAGCCTCGAACCTTCATACTCGACGGACGGGGCCCTCCCATACCAATCCCAGGGGCCGGGTTCCCGAGCCCAGCTTACCGCGCTTCCTCGATCAACGCCTGCACATCGACCCGACGCTCTCGATCGTCGGCCCGGTAGGCCGCCTCCGTCAGCGCGACCACGCGGAGTCCGTCCGCCCCCGGAACGGCCGGGTCGGCGGTTCCCGCGATCGATTCGAGGAAGTTCTCGAGTTTCGCAGTCGTCAGCGTTGTGAAATCCGTTCGGGCGTCGATCGTACTCTCGTAGACCGTCGCGCCGCGTTCGGCGAGGCGAATCCGCTCGCCGTCGAAGGTGACCCGACCGTCCGTTCCCCAGATCGTGTACCCCTCCGCCGGCGTGAGTTCGACGCCGTCTCCGCTGATCGTGACACCCGCGAGGATCGATCGGTCGTCGCGTTCGAATTCGACCGAGAGCGCGCTGTTGACGTCGACCTCGGCCTTCGCGTACGTTACGTCCGCGGAGACGCGAGTCGGCACGCCGCCGACGATCCAGCAGAGTACGTCGAGCAGGTGCGATCCCGTATCGTACAGCTGCCCGCCGCCTGAGAGCGTCGGATCGACGCGCCAGGTTCCCTCGTGGAGCCCGAGCCAGTTCTGGCCGAGGAACGCGTTCGCGGCGTGGATCTCGCCGACACGACCGTCGTCGACGAGCCGTTTGACCTCGGCGAACCCCGGATGAAAGCGTCGCTGGTACCCCACCTGTACGACGAGCCCCCGATCGTCGGCCAGTTCGAGCAGTTCGACCGCGTCGCCGACGTCGGTCACCATCGGCTTCTCCAGGTAGACGTGGACGTCGGCCTCGAGACACGCTCGAGCCTGTTCGAAGTGGAGGGTGTGGGGGGTGACGATCAATGCTATATCGATCTCGTCCCCGTGGTCGGCGAGCACCGCGTCGTGGTCGGCGTACGCCGGCGCACCGAACTCCCGTTCGAAAACGTCCTGTGCGTCGCCGGAGACGTCGGCCCCCGCGACCAGCTCGACGCCCTCGAGCCCGACCAACACCTCGAGCTCGAGTTGCCCGAGTCCCCCGAGTCCGATCGCCGCTGCGCGGAACTGCATACCGCTACCGCGCTCTCCACGACGAAAAACACTGGCTAACACACAACATGATGGGACTCTCGGATCGTTCCGGTAATCTTTGTTGTCGACCAGTCGGGAGCGAGGGTCACCGGAAGCTACTCTCCCTTCGGACGCGTTTCGACGGATATGCCGACCTGTCCCGGCTGTAAGAGTCAGCTCACTCACGAGGAGTGTCTCGCGCACCTGCGGTACTGCAAGTGGCTCTGGAGCAGCGCTCCCGAGCGGGAGTCACGATGGGGGGAGCAACTCCTCCGGGAACTCCGCGATCGGGAGCAATAACCCGCGGCCGACGACGAGGGACGATCCCGTTCAGAGGAGAGGAACGAGCATCGCGAACTCGTAGCCGTAGATGTGGTTGAGCATGAGGTAGGTGACGATTCCGAGGACGAGGCTCAGGATCCACGAGCCGGCGGCGATGCGGCCGATCCGAGCGTGGATGGTCTCCCGAAGCTCGGACGGAGAGTGGGTGAGACCCAGGATCAGCGCGTACAGCACGACCGGGACCGCGACGATCGAGAGCACGATGTGGACCGCGAGCATCACGAGGTAGAGCTCGTACTCCGGGGAGGGGCCGACGAACTCCTTCGTTCCGCCGCCGCCGACCCGGATCAGGTAGACGACCAGAAACAGGAGGATCGTCGCGAACGCGCCCGTCATCGCCGCGCGGTGTTTGTCGACGTCGCCGGCTCGGATCCAGTACCAGCCCGCGACGAGCAACACGGTCGTCACGGCGTTGATCACCGCGATCGCGTGGGTAAACAGGTTGACCTGTGCGTTCGTCAGATCCGGATAGATCGGGACGTCCGCGACGAAGGTTCCGATGACGAGCACGTAGCCGACGATCGTCAACAGGATCGTTGCGCCGATCGGTCGTTCCCGAAGTCGCTCTCTCGCGTCGGCGGTTGCCATCGGCCGACGGTTAGGAGGGGGCGCCTATCTGTCTTGCCGTTTCGGAACCCGTCCCGATTGCACGTGTTCGAGGCGGAAGCCCACGACTTTAGTCGAGCGAGACCGTCCCGCGGTGATCAACGGTGACGTCGTACCCACAGTAGGAAAACGAGACTGAGCCGACACGTGGTCGTCCGTCCCGAAGCGGGGCGAACAGTTCGTCGAGCGCGGTCGGATCGACGACCGAGTGGAGGGGGTCGTACGCCGGCATCGTGAGCCGGTCGTACCGAACACCCTCCGCGTCGGCGACGGCCTCGACGACCGCCAGGCTCGGCGGTTTCGATTCCGTTCCGTCGGTCCCGTCGTAACTGCGACTCACGGTGGACCTACCCTCCGAGAGCCGATAACGGTATCCCTCGTCGCGACCGATCGAGCCGAGCGCTCACGAGAGCTCGAGCGCGATCCCGCCGTCGTCGACCGAAATCGTGACGTCGTCGACGCGCTGGTCGTACTCGCTCGCGTGACGCCCGGACTGGCGGATCCGTAGCTTCTCCTCGAGCAGGTCGGCCTCCTCGAGGAGCTCGAGCTTCCGGTAGGTCGTCGAGAGGGGGACCCCACAGCGTTCGGAGAGCTCCGCTGCCGAGAGGTAGGGCTCGCTGTCGCCGAGCTCCTCGAGAATAGTGCGACAGTCGGTGTCGTTGAGCGCGGTGAGAACCGTTTTGATCTCGTCCTCGCCCGAAACGGTCTGTGGCTCGTCCGTCAGTTGGTCGCGACCGTACGTCCCCGGGGCTCCAGTCAGCGATTGGCTCATACTCCACCGTGGGGCCCGGAGGAGCACCAGTGTTGACCACCGATATCGGGGACCCTTTATATCTCGGTGTTACACATAGTCACGCACAGAGGGGCTCGAAACTCGTCGTTCGTCACGCGGTTTCCGCGGCGTCGAAGGCGCCGAGATCCACGTCGGCGCCACAGACGGCGCATCCGTTCTCGACGAGCGCGTCGCGAACGGCGTCGGTGACGGCGATCGACCGGGTGCAGGCCGGACAGACGAACCGTGCGTTCTCACGGGTGCTCATAGCTCGGAGTACGCTCCCCACCCATAAGGTACCGATTCTCGTTCCGAGGGTGTGAGAATATCGGCGTTCGGCTACCCACTTTAAATACGACGGAGGCCGAACCCGCCTGTAGTACCTATGTCGTCGGGAATTCGCGCTACGGTAAAAGTAGACTCCCCTGAAGCCTGCCCGATCGCACGGTTTTCGCGGGAGACGGGAACGACGATCGATCAGGTGTCGACGAGCGTCTCCTGTGGCTCGGAGGGATCGACGACCGAGTTTCTCGCGGACGTCGACGTCGAGTTCGACGAGTCGATCTCGGGGCCGGTGTTCTCCTACGGGACGACGAACCTCTACCGCTGTTCCCACGACGGCGAGGCGGCGTGTCCCTGCGAGTGTCTGGGATCGTACGACTGTCCGGTTCACCGCTACCGGGCGGCCGACGGCGACGTAACGGTCGTCTTCCACGCGGCCGACTTCGACCAGCTCCAGGCGGTGATGAACGAGTTTCGCGAGCGGTACCCCGGCGTCGACGTTCAGAGCCTGCTCCAGCCACCCCTCAGCGGAACGCCGGAAGAACGGATCTTTGTCAACCGCGGAAAGTTGACGGATCGCCAGTACGAGGTGCTCGAGACGGCCTACGAGATGGGCTACTTCGAGCGGCCGAAGGAGGCCAACGCGACGGAGGTCGCGGAGTCCCTCGGCATCACCCAGTCGACGTTCACCGAACACCTCGGCGCAGCACAGCGGAAACTTCTCGGCGACGTCTTAGAAACCGGGACGTAACGTCGCGACCCGGCCTCCAAAGACAACGAAAGTAGTTTTAGTGCTACGCGCACTCGAGGTACGATAATGGCACTTGCCGAGGAGACCGAGATGACCGACGACGAGATCGATGCGTTTCTCAGCCGCCACGAAACGGGCGTACTGGCGCTCGCCGACGAGCGGACGCCGTACGCGATTCCGATCTCCTACGGGTACGACACCGACGCTCGAAGCTTCTATCTGCGACTGGTTTCGACGCCCGAAAGCGAGAAGCGCCAGTTTCTGGCCTCCTCGCCGGAGTCCCGACTCGTGGTCTACGAGGAGGGAAATTCTGACGAGACCTATCGGAGCGTCGTCGCCGTCGGTTCGCTCGAGGAGATCGATCCGTCGGAGCTGACCGTCTCCCACATCGAGCAGTACGGCGAGGCCAAGCGGCCGCTGTTCGAGATCTGGGGAAGTTCGAAGGAGAACCTCGACATCCAGCTCTACGAGTTCGAACCGACGGAGCTGAGCGGTCGGCGGACCGAGATCGACCGCGACGCCGAAAGCAAGTAGCCGACCCCTCGGGCGAAACAGTTGGCGATACGTCTCGGTGTTCCCTCGAGCGGAGTCGGGTTCGGCCTACTGCCTCGAGAAGTGTTCCTGCGAGACCGACGCGCCACAGACGGGACAGCCGTGTGAAAGCGTCGCCTCGCGAACCGGCGTGTTGACGTCGATCTGTTGCCCGCAATCCGGGCAGGTAAACTCGTATTCGGACATCCCTCGTGTGCTCCTCTGTAGAGAGTGACGCGCCCTACTGAAGTCGTCGACTCCAACATATCCGGGTGGGTTTAAGAGAATGTCGGGATCGGCTCGATTCCGTCCTTTTTTCCACGCGCTGGGAACTGGCGGCCGAAGTAATCGTGGTCCGTCTCGAAGCGGGGTGTATGAGTGGATTGTCAGCGACGGTCGTGCTTCGCGATCCGGATAGTTGCCCGGTCGCCCGCGCGACGAGCGCGACCGGGGAATCGGTCGAGACGGTCTCCCGGTCGTCGCCCTCGAGTCCGGAGACGCCGGTTGTCGAGGAGTTCTCGATCGAGAGTGAGGGCGAGTGCGAGCCCCCCGAGTCGGCCGACGTCGGGGTCGAGCTGTCGACGGTCTCCGCGAACGAACACGGGGAGGTGTACCGGTTCACGCGAGATCTCGACGGCCCCTGTGCCTGCGAGGTCGTCGAGACCGAGGGGACGCCGGTATCGTCGATCCGGGCCGAGGAGGGCGCGCTGTATCTGACCGTCCGGGCGACCGACGTCGAGGCGCTGTCGGACATCGTCGGCGCGCTTCGCGAACAGTTCGAGGCCGTCGAACTCCAGCAGCTGCTCCGGACCGGCGAACGGGAGTCGACGGATCTCGCCGTCGTCGACCGGAGTCGGCTGACCGACCGCCAGCGAGAGGTCCTCGAGACCGCCCACGAGATGGGCTACTTCGAGTACCCGAAACGGGCGAACGCCGGCGACGTCGCCGAGGCCATCGGTATCTCGCGGTCGACGTTCTCCGAACATCTCGGCGCCGCACAAACCAAACTCCTCGATGCGATCCTCGAGGCCTGAGTCCCGCCCTGACCCGTACATTGACGGTGACGGTCCGCACACACGGAGGTATGGTACGTCGAAGTCTGCTATTTACGCCCGGCGATCGCCCGGAGATGCTCCGCAAGGCGCCCGATTCCGGCGCCGACGCGATCGTGTTCGACCTCGAGGACGCCGTCTCACCCCGCCACAAGGACGAGGCCCGCGAGGTCGTCCGCGACCTCCTTTCAGATCCCGGGTTCGATCCCGACCTCGAGGTCTGCGTCCGGGTCAACGCTACGTCCGATGCGATCGAGCGCGATCTCGACGCGCTCGCGGGCGCTGACGCCGAGGCGATCCGCCTCGACAGCGTCATGCTCCCGAAGGCGACGGCGGGCGCCGACGTTCGCGAACTGTCGGGGGAGCTCGAGGAACGCGGGCTCGGCTGCCCCGTCCTGGCGCTGATCGAGAACGCCGCGGGCGTGCTCGCGGCGCCCGAGATCGCGGGCGCGGACGCCACCGACGCACTCGTCTTCGGCGCCGAGGACCTCTCGGCGGATCTCGGCGCGACCCGGACGAGGGAGGGGACCGAGGTGCTCTACGCGCGAGAGCGGGTCGTCCTCGCGGCGGCGGCTCGGGACTGCGGGGCGATCGACACGCTAGTCACCGACTTCGGCGATAGGGAGCGCCTGCGCGAGGACGCCGCGTTCTCGGTTCAGCTCGGCTATGACGGGAAACTGGCGATCCACCCCGCCCAGGTCGAGCCGATCAACGAGGCGTTCTCCCCCGACCCCGACGAGATCGAGTGGGCCGAGCGCGTCCTCGAGGCCGAGCGGGAAGCCGAGGAGGCGAATCGAGGGGTGTTCGAGGTCGACGGCGAGATGATCGACGCGCCGCTGATCGCGCAGGCCGAACGAATTCTCGAGCGAGCTCGTGTGGTCGACTGACGAAGAAGGGACCTAGAACGTCCTATTATATCTGCGGGTTATTCGATTGTAACTGATATTCGCTACGCTTATCCACCAGTCCGAGAAACGCCTCCGTATGACAGGGCAGGCGAACCCATTCGAGAGTCTCCAGTCACAGATCGACGAGGCCGCCGCCTACCTCGACGTCGAGGACGACGTCATCGAGCGGCTCAAACACCCCGAGCGGGTCCTCGAGACGAACCTGACGATCGAACTCGACGACGGCTCGCTCGAGCGGTTCAAGGCCTTCCGCTCGCAGTTCAACGGCGACCGCGGCCCGTACAAAGGTGGCATTCGCTACCACCCCGACGTCAACCGCGACGAGGTGAAGGCGCTGTCGGGCTGGATGGTCTACAAGTGCGCGACCGTCGACATCCCCTACGGCGGCGGAAAGGGCGGGATCGTCATCGATCCGAAGGAGTACTCGGAAGCCGAACTCGAGCGTCTCACTCGCGCGTTCGCGAAGGAGCTTCGGCCGATGGTCGGCGAGGACCGCGACATCCCCGCCCCCGACGTGAACACGGGCCAGCGGGAGATGAACTGGATCAAGGACACCTACGAGACCCTGGAGAACACCACCAAGCCGGGGGTCGTCACGGGCAAGAACCTCGCCAGCGGCGGCAGCGAGGGCCGCGTCGAGGCGACCGGGCGTTCGACGGTGCTCGCCGCCCGCGAAGCCTTCGACTACCTCGGGAAGGACCTCGAGGGCGCGACCGTCGCGGTCCAGGGGTACGGCAACGCCGGCTGGATCGCCGCCAAGCTGATCGAGGAGATGGGCGCGACCGTCGTCGCCGCCAGCGACTCGAGCGGCGGGATCTACAACGCCGACGGCTTCGACCCCGTCGCCGCGAAGGAACACAAGAACGAGACCGGCAGCATCGTCGGCTACGAGGAGGGCGACGAGGAGCTCACCAACGAGGACGTCCTGACGATGGACGTCGACCTGCTGATCCCCGCGGCCCTCGAGAACGCGATCGACGCCGACCTCGCCGAGGACGTCTCGGCCGACGTCATCTCGGAGGCCGCCAACGGGCCGCTCACCCCGGAGGCCGACGCGATCCTCGCCGAGGGGGACGCCTTCGTTATCCCGGACATCCTCGCCAACGCCGGCGGGGTCACCGTCTCGTACTTCGAGTGGGTCCAGAACCGCCAGCGCTTCTACTGGGACGAACAGAAGGTCAACGAGGAACTCGAGGAGCACATCGTCGACGCCTTCGATGCCCTGGTCGAGACGATCGAGGAGAACGACCTCGAGAACCCCCGCACCGCGGCCTACGTGGTCGCGATCGAGCGCGTCGCGAACGCCTTCGAGGAAGCCGGCAGCTTCCCGTAGTCTCCGGGATGTCGGACCGGCGACACGACCGCGAACACGTCGACATGTTTTTGCCGACCCGGACGGACCGATCGACAGAGCGTGATCCGAGACCGGCTCTCCCGGTACCGCGAGCGCGTCCGCCGGGAGCTGACGACCGCCCTCCGCGAGGAACACACCCCCCATGAGGTGGGACTGAGCTTCGCGATCGGAATCTTCGTGACGGCCATGCCGACCGGGGGGCTCGGGATCGGCCTGCTCGCCGGGCTCGCGGCGTGGTGGTCGTGGGTCAGCAAGCCCGCGATCATCGCGTCGATCGCCGTACTCAACCCGCTGGTCAAACCCGCCGTCTACGTCGGCAGCTACCAGGTCGGCGGGCTCATTTTCGGCGAGCGGCCGCTTCGCTCGAGCACAACGGACACCTCGCTGCTCGAGACCGCGGGGATCGTCGTCCGACAGCTCCTGGTCGGCAACCTCCTGATCGCCGCGGCGCTGTCGGCCTCGAGTTACGTCGTCGTCGCCCGGCTGACGCGACTCCACCGCGAACGGACGGACGACCCCGCCGATGGATCGCCCGCGTCGGCCGTCCTCGGGCTGTTCCGTCGCTAGCGCGGCTGTTTCTGCGAGAAGTCGATCGTTCGACGGGTGCTCGAGTGCAACCTCGGGTCAGCGTCGTCGGCGTTCCGATTGTCCCTAGACAACGCCCAATCCGTAGGCGAGCAGGGCGAGCCCGATCAGGACGGCGACGGCGCCCGTTCCTCGAGTGACCCTGACCCGGTCGGACGCCTCGAGTTCGGCGTCGTCGAACGGCGTCATTCCCTCCCGGCGCTGGGCCTCGACGATCGCGGGGGCGTACCGGATCCCCGCGAGGCCGAACGCGAGGAAGACGACCCCGAGAGCCGTCGCGAGCATCTTACAGGCCGAGTTCGCGGCCGATGACGAGGTGTTGGATCTCGCTCGTCCCCTCGCCGATCTCCATCAGCTTGGCGTCGCGGTAGAACCGCTGGGGTGCGAAGTCGGTGGTGTAGCCGTAGCCGCCCAGCACCTGGACGGCGTCCTCGGCGACCTCGCGGGCGGCCTCGCTGGCATCGAGTTTCGCCAGCGCGGACTCGCGCGCGACGGGCTCGCCCTGATCGTAGCGGTGGGCCGCCTGGTGGGTGAGCAGTCGGGCGCGTTCGGTCTTGCGGTGCATGTCGACGACCTTGTCCCGGACGGCGTCGAACTGCGAGATCGGCTGGCCGAACTGCTCGCGCTCCTGGCTGTAGGCCTTGGCGTGCTCGTAGGCGCCCTGGGCGAGCCCCGTCGACAGCGCCGCGATCGATATCCGCCCGCCGTCCAGGGTCTTCTTCGTTTGGTCCCAGCCCTCGCCCTCCTCGCCGAGCAGGCGATCCTCCGAGAGGCGGACGTCCTCGAGCTGGATCTCGCAGGTCGGCGAGGCGTTGAGTCCCATCTTGTCCCAGATCGTCGTCACCTCGAACCCGTCGTCCTCGCGGGGGTCGACGATGAACGTCGAGATCCCGTCGTAGCCGGCGCCGGGGTCGGTGACGGCCTTGACGAGCACCGAGCCTGCCTCGGAGGCGTTCGTGATGAACTGCTTGGTGCCGTTTATCACCCACTCGTCGCCCTCCTTTTCGGCGACGGTATCCATATCGGAGGCGTCCGAGCCGCTGCTCGGCTCCGTCAGCGCCCAGCCGCCCATGTACTCGCCTTCCGCGAGCGGGCGCAGCCAGCGTTCTTTCTGTTCGGGCGTCCCAAACAGTTCGATCGGCTTCGAGGCAAGCGAGATGTGTGCCACGTAGGAGAGCCCGACCGAGCCGGAGACGCGTCCGATCTCCTCGGCGACCAGCGAGTACATCAGGGTGTCGCCGCCGAGCCCGCCGTACTCCTCGGAGATGGGGACGCCCATCATGTCGAGGTCGGCGAGCTGCTCGAAGATCTCCTCGGGGAAGCGGTGGTCGTCCTCGATCTCCTGGGCGATCGGCTCGATCTCGCCCTGGCAGAACTCCCTCACCGTCTCCTGGATCATCCGATGTTCGTCCGGCAGCTCGAAGTCCATATGCAATACTTGCCGAGCCCCGGAATAAACGCTCCGGAAAAATGATCAACTACGGGGTCGGCTACCAGCCGCGGTCGTCGTCCTCGTGGTTCTCGCGGTCGTTCCGACCGTCACGGTCATCGCGGTTATCGCGGTCGTCGCGGCCGTCGCGGTCTTCGGCGTCTCCCCAGCCGGCGTCCTCCCAGTCGTCGATCTCCTCGTCGTCGTCGACCCACCCGTAGTCGGCCGTCCAGTCGTCCTCGTCGTCACCCCGGTCGTCGGTCTCGGGCGGTCGACTCGAGTCGTCCCAGTCGGGCTCGGACAGTTCGCCGCCGTCGGCTCTGATCGCCGCCCGCTGGTCGGGGATCAGATCGAGGTCGGCGTTCGTGTCGCCGAGCAACAACAGCGCGTAGTACTTGAAGTACGAAACGACCGGAACCTGGATGAGCAACGCGGCGAGCACGAACGCGAGGATCCCCGTCAGAACCACCACCGCGGCGAGGATCGCGCCAACGTCGCCGAGTGCGAACAGCAGGACCGCGATGACGATGAACGGGATCGCGACGATGATACCGGCGATCAGCATGAGGATACTGACGGCGATCCCGACGGCGGCCTGGATGATCCAGACGAGAACGAGGTAGACGACGTACTCGAGCCAGTTCGCCCGGACCGTCGGCCAGAACCGACGCCAGGCCGAGAGCACGCCCCGCTCCTCGAGCAGCATGATCGGGGCGACGAACTCGGAGGTAAAGCGGTTGATCACGGCGTAGGCGAGGTAGACAGCGACAGCGAACAGCGCTGCCAGACCCACGACTCCGGTCGTTCCGTCGATCCCGCCGAGGCCGAGTATCGAGGCGACGACGGGGGTCGCACCGACGAGCGCCGCGATCGCGATAAGTGCCACCCGGAACCCGAACAGCCGGATGCCGCGGCCGACGTTCGCGTTCGAGTACCGTCGAACGCGGACCGTCTCGGAGCGAAGCGACTCGATGAGGACGAACTCCATGACGGCTGCAACGAGTGCGTAGCCGAGCCACAGTAACAACAAGAAGCCGACGGCGACGACGGCCGCGAGGATCGCTTCCTCGGGGATCGCCTCGGCTCCGGGGCCAGGAGCCTGCTCCGCCGCCGGTCCGACGTCGCCGGTCGGAGCGGACGGAAACCCGGTGCCCAGTCCGCCGACGAACAGCGCGAGTATCGCTAGCCGGAGCCACAGCCCGGCCCGGACCGGCGTCAGGAAGTTCCGCGTCGCGGCGATCGCGTCACCGAGGTCGTCGACAGCGTCCATACGTACCGAACAGTACCGTCGCACCGCTGATAATAATACTGTTCTGACGGTCCGTGATCGGGCGCGCCGGACCGCGAGCCTGCCCGCCGAACTGGTCTCGGTTGCGGCAGTTCGAGAGGCATTTAACCCCATCGCTCCTTCGTTCGACGTATGGATATCCGCCAGCTCGCTCGCGGAACCGTCGAGTGGAGCCGCATCGAGCGCGTCATCCGGACGCTGGCGGATCGGTACGGTCGCGAGGACGTCCGCGTCGAGTTCCTCGAGGCCGACAACTGGCTGTCGACGCCGTGTGTCATCGACGAGGAGTGGTTCGTCAAGATCGTCTCCCGCCAGAACGCGCTGGTCCACGCCCTGCTGACGACCGGTCGGAACGTCGGCGCCTTCTCCTCGGGCACCGAGGGGTTTTTCGACCGGTTCGACACGCCTCGCGAGATGGTCGAACACGAGTACGAGGCGACCAGGCGAATGCGCGAGATCGGGATCAACGCGCCTCGGCCGATCGACGCCTTCGAGGTCAACGGGCTGGGCGTGCTCGTCCTCGAGTACCTCCCGGCGTTCGAGTCCCTCGACGAGGTCTCCGACGAGTTCGTCGCGGCCCGCGCCGTCGACCTCTTCGAGATGCTGGCGACGCTGCACACCCACGGGATGGCCCACGGCGACCTGCGCGCCGAGAACATCCTGCTGTGTGACGGCGAGCTGTACTTCATCGACGCCACCAGCGTCCACGAGGACCGGGTCGACGAAACGACCGCCTACGATATCGCCTGCGCGCTCGCGGTGCTCGAGCCCCGGATCGGCCCACGAGACGCCGTCAACGCGGCCCTGTCGGTGTACGACCCCGAGACGCTGCTCTCGGCCCGGCGCTTTCTGGACTTCGTCCGGCTGCGCCCCGATCACGAGTTCGACTCGACGACGTTACGAAGCGAACTCGAGAAGGCGGCCGATCTGGGACGACAGCGCTGACGGCGAGGGCTCCGAGTGACCGCTCGCGAACCCCGCGAGTGCAGGCACTGGTCGTTTTCCCCGCTCTCTATTACCCGGTCTATGGGAATACAACTCACCGAGGACGACGTCGGCAAACCTGTCGAGACCGCGGACGGTGAACGAGTCGGCGCCGTCGCCTCCCTCGAGGGTGCGACGGCCGAGATCGACTACGATTCAGACGCGCTCGAGTCGCTCAGAGGAGCGCTCGGCCAGAACGTCGACACCGATGCGGAAACGGTTTCGTTCGGCGAGGACGACGTCGGCGGGGTCACGGACGAGACGGTTCGGCTCGAGCGCGCCGGCGACGACAGGGTGTCGGATCCCCACACCGAGGACGAGACAGTAGCCGGACGAGACGACGAACACACGGGCGACGCCGAGGGACGGTCCGCAGGGACCGACGAGTCAGGACGCTCCGGCGAGGCCCTCGAGCCCGAGACCGAGGGGATGGACGAGGCCGGCGACGAGCGCCACCCCGACACCGAGGAGGCGCCACCCGAGGGTGACCGGACGGTGACCCGAGACCGCGGCAAGGACGAGGACCGGTAGAACGTCCTCGACTCGGGAGGCCATTCCGGGAATCAGTTGGCGAGTGACCGCTCGACGCCAGCGGCACCCAACCTGTTCCGACGGAACGACTGCCGGTCGGACGAGCGATGGACACCTCCCCGTCGAGAACGGAACACAGAAGCGCCTGCTCCGAGCAACGGGAGCCATGAGCCTGGACGGCGAGCTATCGAGCGTTCGACTGACGCTCGATCTGTGGCACCCGAACTGCTGGGCTATCGAGGCGACCGATCGAACGGGGGGCGGCGTGCTCGCTCACGCGGTCTACAACTCCCCGAAATCGGACGGTGAGGGGCCGAATACGGTCAGAGGGCTGTTTACGGCCTTCGGCGACACGTCGGCGGAGGTCGAGAGACTGCTGGACGCGATCCGCGACTCCGAACACTCGGGCGAGGTGTTCGAACTTCAGGAACGGTTCGGCCGCGCCCGCGACGCTCCCGGAAACGTCGTTCGCGAGTTCTTCCTCGAGTACGATCCCGCCGAGATGGTCTGTCCGACCCTGCTCGAGAACGGGTTCGTCCACAGCGCACCGGTTCGGATCGAGGACGGCAGCGAGACGTGGAAGCTGTGTTTCGCCGGAGATCGCTCCGGTATCGAGCCCTCGCTGGACGCTGTCCGCCGAACAGCCGGCGCCGAAGTGACCGTGACGTCGATCACGACTGCCGACGCGTCCGGGCGCTCGGCCCGTGCCCGGCGTCTCGATACGCTGACGGCGGCCCAGCGAGAAGTGTTCGAGCACGCCCGCGAAACCGGCTACTACGAGTGGCCTCGAGAGACCACGACCCGGGAGCTTGCGGCCGACCTCGACATCGCGAAATCCACGCTGCTCGAGCACCTGCGCAGGGCCGAATCGAAGCTACTGGATCCGTAGACGGACGGTTCGTGGTCGTCCCTCTCGTCGTCACCGTCTCCGCTCGAGAACGGGGAGCGACGACTCAGCTCAGGATCGCCCGCAGCGCGAACGTGAGGTTCTCCCTGCGCTCGCGAACCCGTCGATAGAAGTACGACAGCCACCTGGAGCCGTAGGGAACGTACTGATACACGTCGACTCCCTGGGCGGCCAGTTCGTACTGGGCGTCAGTTCGAACGCCCGTCAGCATCTGGATCTCGTAGGGCGTGCCGTGAATCTGGTGTAGCTCGCGTGCGCGGGCGACGGCCGCGGGATCGTGGCTCCCGATCGCGATCCCGTCGTCGAACGATTCGAACATGTATTCGACGAGCTCCCGGTAGACCTCGTCGACGCGGTCCTTGTCGGTGTAGGCGATCTCCTCGGGCTCGTCGTAGGCGCCTTTGACGAGACGGACCTTGCCGGGAACGTCGGCGAGGCGCTCGAGATCCTCCCGAGTGCGCTCGAGGTTCGCCTGGAGACAGACACCCGCTCCGCCCCCGTGACGGCGGACGAGCGCTTCGTAGGCGTCGAGGGTGGCGTCGGTCGTCGTGTGGTCTTCCATGTCGACCCAGACGAACACGCCCCTGTTTGCGCCGTAGTCGACGATTTCGATGAGGTTTCGTTCGAACGTCTCCTCGTCGACGCCGAGGCCGATCTGGGACGGTTTCACCGAGATGCAGGCGTCGAGATCCGACGCCGCGATGCTGTCGATCAGTTCGACGTAGGCGTTCGTGTCCGCCGTCGCGTCCGACGGGTCCTCGTAGTGTTCGCCGAGCAGGTTGAGAATGCCCGCGACCTCGCGCTCGTTGAGCGTCCGAACGTGCTCGAGCGCGTCGGCGGGCGTCTCACCCGCGACGAACGTACTCGCGATAGGGGGGATCATTCGTTCGTATCACTCGAGACGGTCGACATAAGCCACTACCCGACCAATGCGTTAGACATATGAAATTGTGAAATTATCCCCGCCGGGACCGACCATGATCGGTGGTGCTTACATACGCACGGCGTGTGAGTACGAACCATGTCGCAGCAAACCGGGACGCAACCGCACCAGCACTACATCGCGGGAGAGTGGACCGACGGAAGCGGTTCGGAGACGTTCGCAAGTGAGAACCCGGCGACGGGCGAAACCCTGGCGGAGTTCCAGCGCGGGACCGCCGACGACGTCGACGCCGCCCTCGAGGCCGCCGAAGAGGCCTTCGAGGAGTGGCGCGGCCTCTCGTACATCGACCGGGCGGAGTACCTCTGGGACATCTACCACGAGCTCCGTGAGCGCCACGAGGAACTCGGCGAGATCGTTTCCCAGGAGTGTGGCAAGGAGATCAGCGAGGGGAAAGCCGACGTCACGGAGGCCTGGCACATGGTCGAGTGGGCCGCCGGCAACGCTCGCCACCCCCACGGCGACGTCGTGCCGAGCGAGGTCGCGAACAAGGACGCCTACATGCGCCGAAAACCGCGGGGCGTCATCGGCTGTGTCACCCCGTGGAACTTCCCGGTCGCGATCCCGTTCTGGCATATGGCCATCGCCCTGGTCGAGGGGAACACCGTCGTCTGGAAGCCAGCCGAACAGACGCCGTGGTGCGGCCAGATCATCGCCGAGATGTTCGAGGACTCGGGGATTCCCGAGGGCGTGTTCAACATGATCCAGGGGTACGGCGACGCCGGCGCCGCGATCACCGACGACGAGCGCGTCGACACCGTCCTCTTTACCGGCTCCGCCGAAGTGGGCCAGGAGATCGCCAGCAAGGTCGGCGGCGAGCCCGGCAAGCTCGCGGCCTGCGAGATGGGTGGCAAGAACGGCATCATCGTCACCGAGGAAGCCGACCTCGAGATCGCCGTCCACTCGGCGATTATGTCGAGCTTCAAGACGACCGGCCAGCGCTGTGTCTCGAGCGAGCGCCTGATCGTCCACGAGGACCTCTACGACGAGTTCAAGGAGCGCTACGTCGAGATCGCCGAGGATATCGCCGTCGGCGACCCCCTCGAGGAGTCGACGTTCATGGGGCCGGCCATCGAGGCCGAACACGTCGAGAAGATCGAGAAGCACAACGAACTCGCCCGCAAGGAGGGTGCCGAGGTGCTTGTCGATCGCTTCGAACTCGAGGACGACGAGATCCCCGACGGCCACGAGGACGGCCACTGGGTCGGCCCGTTCGTCTACGAGATCGAGTACGACACCGATCTTCGGTGCCTGAAAGAGGAGTGTTTCGGCCCCCACGTCGCCCTGCTCGAGTACTCGGGTGACATCGAGGACGCCGTCGAGATCCACAACGACACCCCCTACGGGCTGGCGGGGGCGATCGTCTCGGAGGACTACCGCCAGATCAACTACTTCCGCGACCGCGCCGAGATCGGGCTGGCGTACGCGAACCTGCCGTGTATCGGCGCAGAAGTACAGCTCCCGTTCGGCGGCGTCAAGAAGTCGGGCAACGGCTACCCAAGCGCCCGCGAGGCCATCGAGGCCGTCACCGAGCGCACCGCCTGGACGATGAACAACTCGAAGGACATCGAGATGGCCCAGGGGCTCTCCGCGGATATCCTCACTCGAGAGGACTGAACGCCGTTCTCGAGCCGATCTCCGTTTTCGATGCGCCGGCCTCCGCCGGACAGCCGGCGACGCTAGTCGCGCGACGTGTCTTCGGTGTGCTGCCCCCAGAACCCGTCGTGTTTCTCGACCGTCAGATCGCCCCGCACTTCCGTCTGACAGGACAGCCGCAGCCCGCTGTCGGAATCGTGTGGCGGCACCGAGAGCCGTCGCTTCTCGCGGTTCGTCGGCTCGCTCGTGGAGCCGTCGATCTCCACCGCGCAAGTGCCGCAGGTCCCGTGGCCCCGGCAGTTCAGCAGGGCCGATCGCCCGTTGTGCGGCGACAGCCCTGCCTCGACCAGGACGTCGCGAAGGATCGCCCCCTCCTCACAGTCGATCTCCCGGCCGTCGAAAGTAACCGTCGGCATGCAACGGCGTACGAGACGCGGACCCAAAGCCGTTCGCGAGACGGCAGTCCCGACGCTGGCCACCAGGAACGGGATTCGGTACCGACTCTCGATCACGCTTACAGGGAAAACAGGAGAAAGCCCACGACTTCAGTCGTGGGATGAATCCGTCACTGCTGACCACAACCACGCTCCCATACACGGCCGCAATCCCAACGTTCACACTCCAGTACGTCAAACAGACGACACGTGAGCGACCGACCGCGGCGCACGAACGAGTACACTGCCACACCCACCAGCGAGCGGTATAAACAGTGCTTGTTCGAATGGTTGGTCGCCCACGCCCCCCTCTGGAACCAGATCAACTACCGCCGCCTCGACCAATACTTCGACCCCGACGGCAACGTCTGGGATGCCGAGTACACCGACTTATACGACAAGTACGCACCCGTCCTCGGCAAAGCCACCTGCCAACAAGTCGCCCGCAAAAACGCCGACGCGTGGCGCAGCCACTTCGACCTCCTCGAGACATACCACTCCGACGCCCCCTCGATCACCGAGAAACCATCTCCGACCGGATTCAAAGGCAACCGCGACGACGGCTACGAGCTGTACGGCCTCGTCCGCAACGACCTCTACGAGTTCGACTGGGACGAACACCAGAGTACCCTCGAGTTCGGCGTCGGCGAAGTGCTAGAAGAGAAATACGACTTCGACCACAACGAACGCATCACGCTGGAAGTCCGCGGCAATCCCCAGTGGGACGGTGACGACGCGCAGTTGGAACTCGTCTACGACGAGGCGGCCGACACGCTTCGTGTCAAGCATCCGGTTCGCATACGGTCAGACCGATTGCGAGAACAGCGGCTGGATGCCTTCACTCACACACTCGATCCCGAGAACACGATGCACGCGGCCGCCATCGACGTCGGCGCGAACAACACCCTCGCCATCGTCACCACCACCGGGGAGACCGCCGTCTACCACGCTCGCCCCGAATTTGAACGGTTCCAAGCGCTGTCAGAGTTGATCGCCGAGCTGCAGTCGCAATTGCCCGCCGACCAGTATACGAGCCCGCGCATCCAGCGCGTGTACGAGAGGCGTGGCGAGAGACGCGATCATAGCCGCGACGCCGGGGTGAAACACGCGGCCGACTGGCTGCTCGAGCGCAACGTCTGCACCGTGTACGTCGGCGATCTGACCGGCGTGTTGGAGACGCACTGGTCGGCTGTGGTGAACGAGAAAACCCACGCGTTCTGGTCGCACCGCCAGCTCGTCGACCGTCTCGAACTCATGCTCGGTGATGTCCGCATCACCGTCGAGCAGGTGAGCGAGGCAGAGTCGAGTAGTGCGTGTCCCGAGTGTGGCAGCGAGAACGTGTCGAGGGAGGGTGACTTGTTCAGGTGCCGCGACTGCGCGTTGGACGCGCATAGTGATGTTGTGGGGGCGTGGAATCTGCTGCAAGCGAGAGAAGGGCCGATGGCCCGGCCCGCCGCCCTGTCTGCTGGACGCGGCAGGGACGGATCCGACAACTCTTCGGAGTGTGATGGAACGTACTGGGAGTGGGACGGACACGACTGGAGACCCGCCGTATTTGGGAAACAGTCGAGCCCGGTCGACCAACCCAGCGTCGGCAAACCCGCAAGTTCACAGCCGGGGTAGTCCACTGGCCGGATTGCCCACGGAGGAATCCCACAACTTCAGTCGTGGGAGGAGGTCAAGACGGTCGAGCGTGTGTCACACACTGTGACGACACACGACCCGTTCGGTCGCGCCGTTCGCGACCACTACCGCGGCGAGCGGACGGCGCCGCTGCTCGATCGCGACGGTGAGGAGACCCGCGAGCATGCCATCGAGGAGTGGTACTTCGGCGACCACGACGAGGGCGCCTGGCGCGACGCGTGGCTCGAGGGACCGCTGCTCGACATGGGCGCCGGTGCGGGGCGAGACAGCCTCTACTACCAGGAGCGGTTCGAGACCGTCGCCATCGAGGTGAGCGAATTCCTCGTCGACGTGATGCGGGAGCGGGGCGTCGAGGACGCCAGGCTCGCCGACATGTTCTCGCTCAGGGAACGCTTCGACCGCGACCGGTTTCGGTCGGCCCACGCCATCGGTACGCAGGTCGGGCTGGCCGGTTCGATGGGCACCCTCCGTGAGTTCCTCACCGATCTCGCGTTCGTGACGACGCCCGACGCGACGGCCGTCCTCGACAACTACGCCCCGGAACTGGCGGCGACCGCGGACACGTTCGGGTACCGAGAGGACGCCGCGCCCGGGCTGGCCTACCGGGTGTACCACTGCGAGTACGAGGGCGACGTCGGTCGGACGCTGCTGTTTCGGCTGTTCAGCGTCGATCGCCTCCGGGAGGCGACCGTCGGCACGCCGTGGACGGTCGCCGAGACCAGATACGGCGACGTTCAGTGGCGAACCGTCCTCGAGAAGCGATGACTCGTCGAGCCGACGCGACGCTCGAGGGAAGGAGACGAAAGACGCGGGCGAAAGGAGTGGCGCGGACGAAGCGAGCCGACGGGAGTGGGTCGCTCGATTCCCGGGAGATCGAGCGAAGCGCGGCCGGAGCGACGCGCAGTGCCGGTCTGACGTGAAAAGCGCCTGTAACCGGCATCCAAGACAATGCCGTCAGTGGATAAAAAAACAGCGGTCGAGGTCGGCTACAGTCGGCGGTCCCGAAGCGCGGGGAACTCCTCGCGGATCGACGCGATCGCGTCCGGATCGATCTCGGCGGTGACGAAGGCCGGATCGTCGCCGCTCGAGGCCAGCGTCACGCCCCAGGGGTCGTACACCGTCGACCGCCCGAGCAGCTCGGCGCCGGCGTCGTCGAACTCGCCGGAGCCGTTGACCGCCGCGACGTAACACTGGTTCTCGATCGCCCGTGCCCGCGAGAGGGTCTCCCAGTGTTCGATCCTCGGGTAGGGCCAGGCGCTGGGAACGACCAGCAGCTCCGCACCGGCGTCGATCAGCTCCCGGTAGAGTTCGGGGAATCGCAGGTCGTAACAGGTCGTCACGCCGATCGAGACGCCGTCGATCGACGCCGTCTCGATCCGCTCGCCGGGAACGAGCAGCTCGGCTTCGGCCGAGTCGTAGCCGAAGAGGTGGTGTTTGCGGTAGACCAGCTGTAACTCGCCGCTGGCGTCGAACAGCGCGGCGGTGTTGGCCAGCCCCTCGTCGGCGGGCGTCTCGACGGACTCGGTCTCGGCGAGATCCTCGACGATGGTCCCCGCGAGGACGGCGATCCCGTGATCGGCGGCGGCCTCGCCGAGTCGGGTGAACGTCTCCCCCTCGAACGGCTCCGCGTAGCGCTCGTAGAGGTCGAACGCGAAGTAGCCGACGTTGAACAGCTCCGGCAGGGCGACCAGGTCGGCGCCCCGGTCTGCGGCCCGTTCGACCGCCTCGAGGGCGCGCTCGACGTTGCCATCGACGTCGCCGGCCTCGACCTCGAGCTGTGCGAGCGCGAGGTCGAGTTCGTCGGCGCTCACGGCGATCCCTCCAGGTCGCGCTCGAGCGCCCGCTGCAGATTCTCGAGCTCGCCGTCCAGATTACGCTTGAAGAACTTCTCGACGCCCGGCAGCTTGCCATCGACGACGAACTCGTTCTCGAGGCGACTTCCGGTCTCGGTCTCGACGATCCGGTGTTCACCGGTGACGTCTAACCCCGTCGATTTCCCGGTGAACTTGACGTACTCCGGGGGGTCTCGAGTGATGTCCTCGGTTTCGACGGCGACGGTCTGGCGGACGAGCGGAATCGGAAGCTCGACCTGCCAGGTCGCCTGTCGGCCCTCGGGGCCGTCGATGGAGTACTCCTGGACGACGCTGATCGCTTGGGCGCGGTTCTCCGGATCGACGATGAACTCCCAGACCCGTTCCGGCGGCGCCGCGAGCTCGAACGACCGGTCGACGCGTACAGTCATGCAACTACGTCAGTCGTTCGCGGGTAAAAAGACCACGAACCCCTCAGACGGTCCGTCATAGCGAGTTCCGACTCATCCTCGAGCCGTCCCGTGATCGCGTCGAAGCCGACGTAGCGCGGCCCGCCTCAGCTGACGGTGACTCGCCAGGTCGTCGACCGGGCACGACCCCACTTCTCGATGTCGACCTCGTCCGACTTCTCGGCGAGGTGGGGGAGGCGGGCGCCGACCTGCTTCGAGGAGAGGTCGATCGCCTCCGCGATGTTTTTCGCCCGGAAGTACTGCTCGCCGCGGGCGGCACTCTCCCTGAGGTACGAGAGAATACGCTGCTCTTCGTCGGAGTAGTTCGTCATCGTCCGTTACACAGTGTAGGTCGTCGGCGGTATTAACGTTTGACGCCAACTCTCGAAGGGCGATATCGAACGGCGAACCGATGGGAACGTCAGTCCCAGTAAAGGTGAATCCCGACGACCGCGAGCGCGCTAAACAGCATCGCGCCGGCAAAGCCCCACGCGGCTTCGATGTCGGGGGCGCCGACCAGCATGCCGAGCGCGCCGATGGTTGCGACCGCACCGAGTGCAAGCGCCAGTCCCAGGCCCTTGTCCGTCGACTCCGATTGCGTAGTCATGCTCGAGAGTTCCGAGTGGCGTCGCTTAATTGCTTTCATTCGTGCAAGCCGAGGGGTACCCGCAACCGGCCACCGACGACTATCCGGAGGTGGCAGCGTCGAGATGACGAACCAGCGAGCTGCTCACGAGCTGCTGGACGACGTAGAAGGCGGTGATGCTGGCGACGATCGTCCCCCCGCCCAGCACCGCGCCGATCATCACCGAGACGCTCATGTTCTTCATCGAACTCGAGAACAGGACGGTGACGCAGTCGTCCTGTCCCATCCCATGTACGTACAGTCCGTACGCGACCGCCGCGCTGAGGCCGATCGCCGCGGCCCCGATCGCGCCGACGAACGCAAGCTGGGAGGGCTCGAGCGCGAGCGTCGAGCCGCCGACGCCGGCGTAGATCAGCGCACCGATTGTGGCGATCGAGAACCCGTCGAGCTGGCTCTCGGAGACCGAGCCGTCGGGGACGACGTACGCGAGCGCCCCGCCCGCGAGGACGATCGCGCCGAGCTCGAGGATCAGCGCCGAGGCGGAGACCTCGACCGCCGAGTCGGCGAACAGGGTGATGAGCGAGGGCATGACGAGCGGCGCGAGCAGCATCGAAGCGAGGACGACGATCGTCGTCAGAACGGTGTTCCCGCCACCCAGGCGCGTCCAGATGATCGAGCTTCCGGCCGCCAGCGGCGCCGAGAGGACCACGAGGACGCCCAGGAGCATCTCCCCCGAGAGTACCGCAGCGGCGACTGGGTACAGCGCGACCGGGACGAGCAGGTAGAGACAGAGCAGGGAGGCGACGACGGGTAAGGAGACGCGCTGCTCCGTGGCTTCCCCGAGACTGAATCCGTAGAACCCGGTAAAGATCAGTCCGGCGACGAGCACCGGCAGGAGCGGCTGGAGGGGGGCGGCGAGCGTCGGGTACGCGACGCCAGCGAGCGTGGCACCGATCACGACCAGGAGCGTACTCTGCGATCGGGCGGCGTTCCGGAGACGAGCGATGTGTCGGACGATGACGGCGAGTAGTGGAACGGACGCATATATCTCTTTTCAACCGTCTTCTCTCCCAATTTAACATGATGGTCGGCCGCACGACCGCGACGAGTAGCCGGCAGGTTCGTCGCGGGACGAGCCCGCTGCACTGCCGCGACTCGAGCGCCCCCTGGAATCGGGGCCGAGTGTAGCAGTCTCGCTGGCGACGGCCCGCACGTATCAACGACGTGTTCGGGACGTCTACGGACGGTCGCCCGGGAGTACGTCGGGATGGTCGCGTAGTAACCGGAGTAGCGGTCGGAGCTCGTCGAAACGCCGCCCCGTTCGGATCTCGTTCGCGTTCCGGCGCCAGTCGACGACCCCCGTGGACTCGAGCTTCGGCAGGTGCGAGTGGTGTAGCCGGAGTTCGAGGTCACGTCCCCCCGACTCCGCGAGGTTCTCTACGGGGAGTCGCGCGTCGCCGTCGTCTCGCAGGTCGCGTTCCAGTAGCGCCATCAGGAGTTCTCTGCGGCGAGCGTCGGAAAGGAGTTCGAGAGCCGTGTCAGTCGAGAGTCCGCCGGAGAGGTCCATGCTCTTGTCGATCACGCTCCGGGATGGGCGAGACTCGGAAGAAAGCTTACTTTAGAACTGTTTCGGCTAGCAACGGAACGGTATCGAACTATCTAGGCCGCCGGAGTCACGGGCGAAGCGTCGTCGTCCGATTCGTCGCCCCGGTGACGGTCCCGGCCGAGGACGGGTCAGGCGTTCTCGAACGCCAGCTCGCAGAGGCGACGCTGCGCCTCCCGGAGGTGGTGCGAGAACGTTGGTTGGGCGATGTCCAGCGCCTCGGACAGCTCCCGTCCAGTTCGCACGCGCGGCGATTCGAAGAACCCGCTTCGGTACGCGGTCTCAAGCACCTCGCGCTGTCGGTCAGTGAATCGTTCGTCGAGCACGTCCCGCAGATCCTCCCGGGTCGTAATCGGACGATCGCGCGTCCGCCGGGAGACGAGATCGGTGTGGGTGTACTCCTCGCGAACGGTCTCGACGAACGTTCTGGCGCTGTCGGCCGCGGGGAGATCGACGACGAGGGTCGTTCCCTCGTCGGTCGCGGTGAGCGACCGCACGACGCCACCGTTCTCGACGACGTGCGACGCGAGGGTGCCCCCGGTGACCGTCGCCTCGAACTCGTACTCGCCGTTCCCGCTGCTGAGCGTTTGGATTTCGGCGACAGTGGGGACCCGAGATGCGGCGGTACGAACCGGCTCCGGATCCGCCCCTGTCGCGCGGAAGAACAGGCGAGCGGTATCCCCCTGACGGGGGACGAGACCCTCGAACTCGATCTCGCAGTCCGCCTCCCGAGCGAGCCGCGAGAGGACGTCGGCGGGCTCCCGAACGTCGATCGTCAGCTCGATCACGCTGTCGGTAAGGAGAGTACGCTTGGTTTCGACGGCGTTGAGCGCGTGTGCGATCGTCCGACCGAGCTCCCCGAAGACGGCGTGGTCGCGCGCGTCGGGCTGGGGACGACTCGCGTACACCGCGAGAACGCCGTACCGCGAGCCGTTGTAGACCAGCGGGATGGCGATACACGAGCGCGCCCCTCGCTCGAGGGTCGCTTCCCGCCAGGAAGCGGCCCGCGGATCGATAGCGACGTCCGAGACGACCCGAAGCTCGCCCGTTCGCGCCGCCTCGGCGATCGGGTCCGCGCCCGTCTGTCGTTCGTCGATCCCGGTCGGAAGCGTCTCGAGGTAACCCCGGTCGACGCCGGCGAACTCCCGTGGCGTAACCGCGCCCGTCCCGGGGTCACGGTCGCCGACCCAGGCGAACTCGTAGCGATCCGCCTCCGCGAGGTGCTCGCAGACGGCGGCGTCGATCGCCTCGAGGCTGTCGGCCTCCACGAGCGCCCGGTCGATCCCCCTGATGAGAGTGTTGAGGGCGTCGAGTCGCTCGAGTTCCTCGTTTCGCTCCGCGAGCTGGTGTTCGCCCTCGGCGCGATCCCACGCCGATTCGACGGTCGCTCCGATCGTCTCCGCGATATCGACCGTTCGCTCGTCGACCGCCTCCGGCCGCGGCGAGCCGCCACAGAGCACGCCGTGTCGTCCGAGGGGTATCAGAACCTTGCTCCGGAGGGTCAGGACGCCGGGCCCCGATTCGGGAGCGGACGGGTCGCGAGCGACGGCGAGCTCGTCACCGACGAACACGTCCCAGGCCAGCTCGTCGACCTCGTCGGGGTACTCGACGGCGTCGACGTCCCGTCCGGCGCCGACCCGATTGTCGTAGCGCTCGAGATCGCCGGCGGTCTCGTCGTAGCGCCACAGCGCGGCGTGTTCGACGCCGAGGACCTCGCGGGCGACCTCAGCGACGCGGCCGGCGATCTCCCCGCTGTCGGCGCCGATCAGCTCCTGGCTCGCCGCGCTGAGCCGCTCGAGCGCCGCTTTCGTCTCGTACTCGTCGTGGATGTCAGTCGCCGTGCCGAACCAGCGGCTGATCGTTCCGTCGTCGTCCTCGATCGGTCTGGCCCGGGCGAGGAACCAGCGGTATTCGCCGTCATGACGGCGAATGCGGTGCTCGTGTCGGAACGGTTCGCCCTCGTCGAGGGAGCGCCGGAAGCTCTCGAGGGACTGCTCGCGGTCCGCGGGGTGGATCGCATCCAGCCAGCCGTCCTCGGTGGCATCCTCGTGGGACTGGCCGGTGTACTCGAACCACTGCTGGTTGTACCAGCTCACCGAGCCGTCCGGATCGTTGCTCCACATGAGGTCGGGGACGAGGTTCGCGATGGCCCGAAAGCGCTCCTCGCTCTCGCGGAGGGCGTGTTCGATCCGTTTGCGTTCGGTTACGTCGGTCGCCGCTCCGAACCACTCGACGATCGCCCCCTCCTCGTCGCGGATCGGAACGGCTCGAGATTCGACCCACCCCCGCGTCCCGTCGGCTCGCAGGACCTCGTGTTCTAGCTCGAAGGTACTCTCACTTTCGATGGCCTCGTCGACCGCGTCCCGAACGCGTTGTTGCTCGTCCCGCGGAATGTACTCCTCGAGCCAGGTGTCGAGCGGATCGTCCGTATCGTCGAGGAGTCCCCGTCCGTCGAGTTCGTACATTTCGGTCCAGTCGGGACTCATCCGGTAGACGAGTTCCGTGGTCGCGGTCACGAACGCGTCGAGACGCCGTTCGCTCTCGCGCAATCGCTCGTGTGCTCGCTCCTTCGCTCGCCGGAGTTCGTCGTCCCGGAGCACGGCGTCCGCAGCGAGGCGCGAGTCGTTCGGAGTCGCGGTCTCGAGGGGTCCTTCATCGCCGTCCGTCCGCAGCTGCCGGACGACCGGCGTGACATCCTCGACGCGGTGAACGATGTACTCGAGATTGCCGCCCGCGTCGAAGACTGGGGCGTTGATCGGAGTCCACCAGCGGTCCTCGAACCCGCCGTTCCCGTCGCCCCGCTGCGGGATCGGGTAGTGTGTCACCGGCATCACGTCCTCCTCCCGCCGCGCTTTCACCCGGTCGAGCGACGCTCGCAGTTCGGACGCTCCTTCGTGATCGGGGCCGCCGGCGGGGAAGACCTCGAACAGCGTCTCGCCCAGGATTTCGTCGCGACCGGTCATCGTCGCCTCGAGGTAGGCGTCGCTCGCCGCCACGATCTCGTAGTCGTCGGGTTTGAGGATGAGATAGCGCCCGGGAACGTTCTCGAACAGCCGGCGAAACGTCGCTTCGGCGGATTCCGCCGCCGCTCCGCCGTTGGCGCCTCGAGGGCGTCGCCACCATACCCGACCGCGGGAGCCGACCTTCTTCGTCTCGAGACGACCGTCCTCGACGAGCGCGTCCAGCTTGTTGTAGATCGTTCGGCTCGTACAGTCGAACTCCGCTGCGACCTCCGCCGTCGTCAGGGGCGTTCCCGGTTCCGCGAGCGCGTCGAACGTCTCGAGGACCTCGGACGGCGTCGGGGCGGACTGGCTCATTGATCGGATCACGACGCACAGCAAAAAAAGGATTCCGTCGACGGAAACTCGGCGCCGATACCGAGATCGGACGGCAACCGTCGATAATCCCGCTGTCGACGACGCCGATCAGCTGATCGTCGTGTGCTCGGACTCCTCGTTGAGCGCGAGGTTCGCCGAGATTTCGGCGTTTCGCATCGCGTACTGGGCGGTCTGCTGGAGGCTGACGAGCACCTCGCGAACCCGCAGCAGGTCTTCGTTGTCCATCTCGGGAAGGTCGGCGAGGATCTCCGACTCCCGATCGGCGATCTCGTGGAACAGCGCTCGAACCTCGTTTGATTTGTCGTAGTCCCGCTCGACGGCGGCCTCGACCGCCAGCGAGGTGATCTCGTCGACGATCTCGTTCAGCTCGCGGATGTCTCGCATGACGGAGCTGTCGATGTCGAGGGTGTGGCCCTCCGTCTCCATGACGATGTCGGCGATGTCCTCGGCGTTGTCGGCCGTGAGCTCGAGGTTCTTCGCAATCGAGCGGTAGCCGATCAGCGGGAACCCGCTGTTGAGCCCGACCGCCCGCGCGAGGTTGGGGTTCTGGTAGGCCGTAAAGATCAGGCGGAGCAGAAGCACGAAGATCTTGTTGGCCTGGCGCTCGCGGTTCAGCGCGCGCTGGGCGAGATCGGGGTTGCCGTGGGCCAGCGCCTTGATCGCCTCGCCGCGCATCGTGCTCCCGGTTCGTTCGAGGCGCTCGAGGAGGTTGTCGAGAGTGAAGTCCTCGGGGTCGACCGAACAGCGGATCGAGATGTTTTCGGGGGTCTCCTCGATCACGCCCAGCCCCATCAGCTGCGTCTCGGCCTGGTAGACCGCGTTGATGTGCTCGGACTCGAGGGCGCCGTCCTCACACTGGATTCGGATCACCCGTCGGCCGAGGACGTACTGGGCGACGATCGCCCGTTCGACGGCGGCCGCGTCGAGGTTGTCGACGTGGATCGTCGCTTCGGTTTCCTCGGTGTTAGCCGATTCGGGCATCACGGTTAGCGTTCCCTTGCCGCTGGTCCGGATCGTCACTTCGTCTCCCTTCTCGACGTCGTGTTCGGACGCCCATTCCGCCGGGAGGGTCATCGCGAGCGTCGACGGACCGAGTCGCTGCACTTTCCGCGTTTCCATACGCCGGAGTAGGCTAGAGGACACCTTAATCCTGACTATACACACAGTATATTCGCATCCGATAGTAATATCCTTGTCACAGATCCCTCCGAACGGTCTCTCCTTAAACAACCTTCACGAGCCGCGTCGTGAACCGTCCCGTTCGCACCTTCATCCAGCCCCGTAGCTCCTCGTCGAGGTCGTCGTCGTCGGTGTCGACCCGGAGCGCGTCGATCGCGTCCAGCTTCTCGCCGGCGGCGACGACCGCGATTTCGTCGGCCCGCTCGATGACGGCGGGCGAGAGCTGGTGATTACCCCGCCCGAAGACGAACCCCTGGCCGCCGATCGGCGAGACGACGATCGTGACGGGTTCCTCGAGGACCTCGAGAAGCTCCGCCTCCGCGGCGTCGCGTGCGAGTACCTCGCCGTCGCGCCAGACGTCGACCCCGAGCGGGGAGGCGTCGATCCCGAGTTCCGACTCGATCGCCCCGACCGTCCCGCCCGGCCCGAAGACGTAGGTCCGCCCGTCCTCGATCTCGCGAGCGAAGCCCGCGGCCAGCGATTCGGTGCTGCCGCTCGAGACCTGCTTGCCCGACTGAACGTCCGGCGCGACGGGCACCGGGACGACCGCTCGTAGCTCGGATCGAACCTCGCCCTCGCGGTAGGCCGCCTCGTCGATGTCGTTGACCTCGCGGGGCTCGACCGCGTCGAACCCGGCCGCGATCCGCCCGGCGTCTCTGGGCGTGACGGCGAACACCGAGGAGTAGATTTTGACCCCCGCGGGCACGCCGAGCATCGGCGTCTCGTCGCCGGTTTCCTCGAGCACCTCGGCGACGTCGACCGCCGTCCCATCGCCGCCGACGAACAGGACGAGATCGATGCCTCGCTCGAGAAGCGCCCGGACGGCTGCCCGTGTGTCCTCGGCGGTGGTCTCGGCCTCGCCGGGGTCCTCGGGCGGTCCGTCGTCGGACTCCGCCCACGGATCGTAGACGACCTCGGGCTCGAAGCCCGCGTCTCGAGCCGCGTCCTCTCCCATCGGCCCCGCGGCCGCGTAGACCGCCAGGTCGTCGGCTTCACGGGACAGTACCTCGAGGGCTTGTCGCGCTCGTTCGGGTGCTCGCGTCGTCGCGCCACGTCGACGCGCCTCCGCGACTTTTCCGTCGGTTCCCTTCAGTCCGACCCGCCCGCCCATGCCGGCGATCGGGTTGACGACGACGCCGATCGTATTCATAACGGGCCTTCGGAGGCGGCGACCAAAGCCGTGTGGCTTTTCATCGAACGACACGCTTTCTGAAAGACTAAGAGGGATCGGAACCGACCGCGACGCATGAACGAACTGATTGCCGTCGTGCTCGAGGCCGAACCGACGCTGCCGATGGATATCGCCGGCTGGGGAACGCTCCTGTTGAGTCTCGTCGTCACGATCGTCTGGCTGGCGTACCTCTACCGATAGCGCGGTTCGACGGGTTCCGCGACCGCTACGACTCCTCGACCGTCTCCACTCGCTCGCGGAGCCACGCTGCCGCCGCCGCGACCGTCTCCTCGTCGGGTCCGGAGAGCTCGAGTCTGACCGACTCCCCCGGGTAGCTCCCCACCGAGACGTCGAACTCCCGGTTGAGGGTCTCGAGGCGGTCGAGCAGCGCGCTCTCGGGTTCGTCGGCGACGACCGTCTCCCGGTACACCCGGGTTCCGGTGAACTCCTCGGCGACCGTCTCGAACATCGCTCGCATCTCGGTGGGAACCCCCGGAAGGACGTAGACGTTCTCGAGAACCGCGCCGGGCGCGACCCCCGCATCGTTGTGTAGCGGCCGCGACCCCGCGGGCAGGTCGGCCGTTCCCGTCGTCAGATCCGACCGCGAGTAGCCGTGTTCCTCGAGCCACTCGAGGGCGGTCTCGTCGGTCTCGAGGTCGCGTCCGAACGTCGCCGCGATCGCCTCCATCGTGAGGTCGTCATGGGTCGGGCCGAGCCCGCCCGTGACGAGGACGGCGTCGTAGGCTGCGCTGTAGTCGCCGACGACGGACGAGATGTCATCGATCCTGTCGGGAACGGTCGTCACGCGTTCGACGGTCACGCCCCGATCCGCGAGGCGTTCGCAGAGCCAGGTGGCGTTCGTGTTCGTCGTCCGTCCGGCGAGCAGTTCGTCTCCGACCGTCACGACCGCGGCGTTCATACCTCGCCTTCGAACCGACGGTTCAAATGGCTCCCGCCGTCCGTTGGTCCCGCTCGCCATCGTACAAAAGAAAAACTTTCAGCGGAACCACAATGTTCACTGCCGATTCGCGCGTGGACGGCTCCATGGCCCGGGGCCGGGCGGGACCTGACTCGAGGTGGAACCGGCGACCGCTCCGACTCGCCGACGTCTCGAGAGAATCCGCTGGAGTCGGCCGGTTCGCGGTCACAGCGGAAACGTGCCCTCCCCTTCCACCGTGAAGCCAAAAACAGCGGAAACGTACTCTCTCACTCCTCGCCCTTGGACCGTCGACTCGAGTTCGGACCGACCGGCCTAAGTATTCCGGGAAGAATATTCTGGTATGACCGAGATGCTCTCCATCCGCGAGGACGCCGACGTCGTCGGCAGCCGCCGGGTCCTCCACGTCGGCCGGGACCGCCCGATTCGGATCAGCGCCGGCCATCGGCTCCTCCACCACGACGGCAAGTGTTCCCGCCCGCACGGCCACAACTACGAGGTAGCGGTCAGGGTCGAGGGCGAGCTCACCGAGGAGGGGTGGGTCGCGGACAAGGGCGATATTACCACAGTGATCGACGAGTGGGATCATATGTTCCTGCTCGAGCGCGGCGACCCCCTGATCGAGGCCTTCGAGGCGGCCGGCGACGACGACGGCGTGGTCGTCCTCGAGCACCCGCCCACGGCGGAGGTGATGAGCGTCCTCCTCGAGGAGAAACTCGAGGCCGCCCTGCCCGACACCGTGGTCGACGTCGCCGTCCAGGTGAACGAGACGAGCGAACTCTGCGGGGGCGGTGGGGTCTGAGATGCCCGTCTCCGACTCTGCGGACCGCGAGTGTGTCGCCGACCGCAACCCGAACGGCGAGCGGCTCCCGATCAACGAACTGTTCTACTCGCTGCAGGGCGAGGGAACCCTCGCCGGGGTTCCGTCGGTGTTCGTCCGCACCAGCGGCTGCAATCTTCGGTGCTGGTTCTGTGACTCCTATCACACCTCCTGGGAACCGACCCACGCCCGGATGAGCCTCGAGGAGATCGTCGCCGAAGTCGAGGCCCACGCCGAGGCCGACCACGTCGTCCTCACGGGCGGGGAACCCCTGCTTCACGAGGAGAGCGTCGACCTGCTCGAGGCCCTCGACGAGCGTGGCTACCACACCACCGTCGAGACCAACGGGACGATCCACCGCGAGGCGCCGATCGACTTCGCCTCGATCAGCCCGAAACTCGAGAGCTCGACGCCGACGTCGGAGCGCGACCCTAAAGGCGACGGCGAGTGGGCCGAGCGCCACGAGAACGACCGCATCGACTTCGAGGCACTCGCCGCGCTCGTCGAGGACTACCCGTTTCAGCTGAAGTTCGTCGTCACCGACGCCGACGACATGCCCGAGATCCTCGAGCTGCTCGAGGAGCTCCGCGACGCGACGAGCGAGCCGATCGGCGACGACGACGTCCTGCTTATGCCCGAAGGCGCCACCCGCGAGCGCCTCGCCGAAACCCGCGGCCGCGTCGCCGAGCTGGCGATGGAGTACGGCTTCCGGTACACGCCCCGCCTGCACGTCGACCTCTGGAACGACGCCCCCGAAACGTAGCCGACGATACCGACCCACACGATGACCGACGACATCACCACGACGACCAAGGACACGCCCGCACGAGACGACGAACCGACCGACAAACGCGCCGTCGTCCTCCTCTCCGGAGGGATGGACAGCGCCACCGCAGCCGCCGTCGCCCGCCAGCGGGGCTGCGAAATCTACGCGCTGCACACCTCCTACGGCCAGCGCACCGAAGACCGCGAGCTCGAGTGCGCCCGCAGGCTCGCCGAGGCGTTCGACGCCGCGGACTTCCTGCGCATCGAGACGGGCCACCTCTCGGCGATCGGCGCCTCGAGTCTCACCGACGAGGAACTCGACGTCGCCGACGCCGATATGGACAGCGACGAGATTCCCACCTCGTACGTCCCGTTCCGGAACGCGAATCTGCTTGCGATGGCGGTTTCCTACGCCGAGGCCAACGGCTGCGAGGCAGTGTTCATCGGCGCCCACAGCGAGGACTTCTCGGGGTATCCCGACTGCCGACCCGAGTTCTTCGAGGCCTTCGAGCAGGTGGTCGACGTCGGCACGAAACCCGGCACAGAGATCGCGATCGAGGCGCCGTTCGTCGAGGAGTCGAAGACCGACATCGCCGAGCGGGGGCTCGAGCTCGACGTTCCGTACGAACACACCTGGAGCTGTTACCGCGAGAACGAGCCCGCCTGTGGCACCTGCGACGCCTGCGCCTACCGCCTGCAGGCGTTCCAGCGCCTCGGCGTTCGCGATCCGATCGAGTACGAGCAGCGGCCGTCGTACCTCGAGAGCGAGTCGACGTAGCAGTCGGTCCCGACAGCCCGAGTCCGGTCGATTCCACTTCGGTCCCAACGAGCTATAAGGAACCGCGTCGCGTACGAACGAATGTCATGGGATCGACACCAGCCGAGCGGGTGGACGGGGAGCAACATCCGACCGCCGACGGGCCGTTGCCGGAGGTCGTCGACTGGATCCTCGCGACCGTCGTCGCGCTGGTCGGCCTGCTCTCGGTCGTTGCCGGCAGTGCGCTCGTCTTCCTCGTCGACCGAGACGGGCTCGCGGCCGGGATCGAGGACGGCACGGTGACGGTAACGGTCGCAACGACGGAGCTGACCGACGCCGAGGCGCTCGAGGTGGCCGACGCCGTCGTCTCGTGGACGGGAGCGGGGCTGCTGCTGGTCGGCATCGGGACGGTACTGGTCGCCGTCGGCTACCTCGTCGCGAGACGGCGCGCCCACCGCCGAAGCAAAACGGGCGAGCCCACGGGTTCGTACGGAACCTACGCCGTCCTCGGCGCCGTCGTCACCGTCGTGCTGTCGTTCGTCCCGTTCTCGCCGGCACTGGGCGGTGGGGTGGCCGGCTACCTCGAGCGCGGCGAGTCCGATCGCACGGTCAGCGTCGGAGCGCTCGCCGGGTTCCTGCCGGCGGCTCCGGTCCTCGCGGTCCTCGTCTTCGTCCTCGGCGGGTTGATCGCGGGGCTGCTGACGATCGGACAGATCGGGGAGGCGATCGTCGTCGGCACGACGCTGTTGCTGACTGCGCTGCTCGTTGCGACCCTCGCGGCCGCGCTCGGCGCACTCGGTGGCTACGCCGGCGGGCGGTTCGCGGAGCGTCGAGCAACGACTTCCCGTCCGCAGCGCGCTCCCGACGACGGGTAGCGACGCGACCTCGAGGACGCTCCCAATCGCTTCTGCTCTAGCTCAAACGCCGCTTTCACCCTGCCCCGGGGTTTTTCGACGCCGGCAACGAGTTAGCTGTATGAAACTATCGCGACGACGGCTCGCGACCGTGTCGGGGGCGGCCCTCGCGAGCGGCGCCCTCTGGCGGCGGTTCGGCCGCGACAACGCCTCGAGCCCGACCGTCGAGCCCGCTCCCGGCGTCGGTGCGGCGACCGATCACGACGGCGACGCCCTCGAGCGGGCGGTCGAGGGGAACGTCGAGTTCGGGCTCGCGCTACTGGATCGACTCGCCGACGCCAACCCCGACGAGAACCTGCTCGTTTCGCCCGCCAGCGTCGGCTTCGCGCTCGGGATGACCGACGCGGGGGCTCGCGGGGAGACGGCCGAGGAGATCGCCGAGGCGCTCCGGTTTCCGGACGATCGCGAGGCGCTCCGATCCGCCCATCAGCAGCTCCAGTACGAGCTGAACGAGCGTGCGGACGCGGCGACCGACGGCGAGTTCGAACTCGCGGTCGCGAACGGGGTCTGGGGTCTCGAGGGCTACCCCTACCGCGAGTCCTACCTCGAGACCCTCGAGGACCGCTACGGGGCCGAGCTACGGACGGCCGACTTCGGCGGGGATCCCGAGGGCGCCCGCGAGAAGATCAACGGGTGGGTCGCCGAGCGAACGAACGAGCGCATCGACGAGCTGTTTCCGGACGGCTCGTTCGATGATCAGACGCGGCTCGTGCTAGCGAACGCCGTCTACCTGCTGGCCGACTGGCACCACCAGTTCGAGGAGAGTGACACCCGAGAGGAGGAGTTTACGCTGCTGGACGGTGAGACAGCCGAGGTGCCCCTAATGCGCCAGACCGAGACGTTCCCCTACGCCGAGGTCGACGGCCACCGGGTCGTCGAGCTCCCCTACGTCGGCGAGGAAATCGGCATGCTCGTCGTGCTCCCGCCGGAGGACGAGTTCGAGCAGTTCGAGGACGAGATCGACGCCGAGTCGCTCGCGACGCTCGCGGAGGCTCTCGAGGAGCGGGAGGGCGAGGTCGTCCTCCCCCGGTTCGAGTTCGACGCCGGGTTCGGCCTGACCGACGTCCTCGCGGAGCTGGGGATCGAGCGGGCGTTCGATCCAGACCGGGCGAACTTCGACGGGATGGTCCCCCTCGAGGAGATCGACGGCAACCTGTTCGTCGGCGACGTCCGCCACGAGGCTTTCGTCGCCGTCGACGAGGAGGGGACCGAGGCCGCGGCCGCGACGGGTGTCGAGATGGAGGCCGACTCCGCCCCTGCGGTCGACTTCCGGATGGTCGTCGACCGACCGTTCCTGTTCCTGATTCGGGACCGCGAAACCGACGCGACGCTGTTTCTCGGTCGCGTGGTCGACCCGCGGTAGCTCCCTCGAGCGGCCCGTTCTTCGCAAAGCGAGCCGACGGGCGACCGTTTTCGGGGTGCCGCGACAGCCGGCAATCGACGCCGGCTGCGGAAGGGTACTTCCGGGTTGCCCTCGAACGCCGCGTATGAAACGGATCGGGATCGTCGGCGCGGGCGTCGGCGCCGCCGGGGCGGCGTTCGCCCTCGAGGAGTCGACCGACGACGTTTCGGTGACGGTGCTCGAGAAGTCGGGCGGGCTCTGCGGACGGGCCGCGACCCGTCGCCGGGACGATATCGTCTACGACTACGGCGCGAACTACCTGAAGGCCGGCGACGAGCGAGTCGTTGAGCTGGTGACGGAGACGCTCCCGACGGAGGGCCTCGTCGACGTCGAGGAACCGGTGTGGACCTTCGACCGGGACGGCACCATCGAACCCGGTCGCGACGCGGACGACCACAAGTGGACGTACCGACAGGGGCTGACCCAGCTCGCCAAACGGCTGTTCGCCCGCACCGACGCGACGATCCACCGCGAGACCCGCGTCGAGCGACTGGTGCGAGACGAGGACGCCGGGACGTGGACCCTCGAGGACGCCGCCGGCAACCCGTGGGGGCCGTACGACGTCGTCCTCCTGAACCCGCCGGCGCCACAGACGGCGACCCTGCTCGAGTCGAGCGTCTGGGAGTCGGACCGACGGGAGTCGCTGCTCGAGGCGCTCGCCGAGGTCTCCTACCGTCGGGTGTGGACGGGGGTCTGTCTCTTATACACATCTCTGAGCG
>NZ_AOIB01000013.1:90327-497273 GCF_000337675.1 Natronococcus amylolyticus DSM 10524
TCGCGCCATCAGAGATGTGTATAAGAGACAGGTCGACCACTACGATCGTGACCCGGAACGCAACCTCGCCGAACTCGCCGCGCTGACCGCCGGCCTGCTCGAGGACGACCGCCTCACCGAGCCGAAGTGGACCGACCACCAGGGCTGGCGTTACGCGATCCCCGAAAACGGCGCCTCGAGTGGCTCATTGGAGCGAGCGGAGTCAGAGGGGTTGTACTGCGTCGGCGACTGGACCGCGGGCGAGGGACGGATCCACGCGGCGCTGCGAAGCGGCCTCGAGGTCGGCGAGCGGATCGCCGGGCGACGTCGGGACTGAACGATCGGACAAAAGGGGGGAAGAGGGGTGGATCAGCCGGGACGGCGTACCAGCGATTCGGACGCGGTTGGGGGGATCGGTCCCGGCTATCTCTTCGTTCAGCCCTCCAGTATAAATGCTTTGTGACGAAGTCTGAAAAATAGATCTAGAGGCCCCGAGCCACTCAGTTCGCTCGCGGCTCGAGCCGGATCGGGTACTCGGTCAGGTTCTCGTAGCCGTCCTCGGTGACGACCACCAAGTCCTCGATGCGGACCCCGCCTACCTGGGGGTCGTAGATGCCGGGTTCGACCGTGACGACGTGGCCCGGCTCGAGTTCGCCCCCGGTCGGCGAGAGGCTGGGCTGCTCGTGGATGTCGAGGCCGACGCCGTGGCCGGTGCTGTGGATGAACCCGGTCCCGGCGCTGGGATCGCTCCGGAGCGTCTCGTAGCCGGCGTCCTCGATGACGTCGCAGGTCGCGTCGTGGACGGCCGCGCCGGTGACGCCGGGTTCGATCGCCTCGAGAGCAGCGTCGAACGCCTCACGGGTGACGTCGTACCGCTGTCGGGCCTCCTCGCTTGGCTCGCCGCGGACGAAGGTACGGGTCATGTCCCCGAAGTAGCCGGTGCCCTTGTCCCGCGGAAAGATGTCGATCACGATCAGTTCGCCGGCCTCGAGCGTCCCGCTGCCGCGGTTGTGTGGGTCGGCGCCATCGGGGCCGCAGGCAACGATCGTCTCGTCGAGCGCGCAGCCGTGGCGCAACAGCGCGATCTCGATCTCCCGTTTGACCCGTTCGCTGGTCAGCTCCTCGCCGTCGCGGACGAGCGCGCCGTCCTCGATCTCGGTCGTCGCGATGAGCCGTTCGGCGACGGCCATCGCGGCCTCGTTGGCCGACTGGGTGGCGCTGATCTGGTTGGCTTCCCAGGGCGTCTTTGTCGCGCGGATCCCCTCGACGACGCCCTCGCGCTCGACAGCCACCTCGAGTCCCCGCTCGCGGAGCCCGTCGGCGGTTCCCGTCGGGAAGTTCCGCGGGACGGCGACCGAGTCGATCCCGTGATCGGCGAGGAACGCGGCGATCGTTCGCACCGTCCCCTCGTAGGAGCCGTGCTCGGCGACCAGCGCCTGATAGTCGTACGCCGATCGTCGGCTCACGGAGTCGGCGTCGGCCTCCTTCGTCGCGCGGCCGTACTCGAGCCCCGAGACCAGCAGGTGAACGCCGCCGTCGGCGGTGACGAGCGTCTGGTAGGCGTCGGGCGCCGTGAAGCCGGAGACGTAGCGCTGGTCGGAGTCGGAGTCGTCATCGTCGATGAGGTAGCCGTCGAGCGAACCGTCCTCGAGGACGGCGAGCAGCGGATCGAGATCGGGTTCCATGTCACGTGCTTCCGGAACCGTCCTACATAATTGCGGGGGTTGCGGACCGGCGTCGCCCCGCCGTCGGTCCGGCGTTGCCGCCGCCTGGATCGGTGGGTGAATCCGTCGCCGGACCCAGCATCGGACTCGAGTCGCCGCCGGCGTTCGATGACGGGTCCTCGAGGCCGTCGTAATTATAAACAAATGGACATATATCGAACGAGATGAGTTTCGGGAAGACTTTGAACCCCCCTCACGGAGTGGTGGAACGAGTCCCCGCGAATGAGTTCGCCATCGTACATCGTCGCCTGTAAGCCCGCGATCGGACTGTACGGCCAGCACGATCCAAGCGCCGTTCTCTTCGAGGACGGGACGCCGATCTTCGGTATCGAAGAGGAGCGACTGACGCGGGACAAACACGCCGTCGACACGTTCCCCGAGCGGGCGATCCGTGCCTGTCTCGACTTCCGGGACCTCGAGCTCGCGGATCTCGAGCGGATCCTCCTCCCCTACGACCCGAAACTCCGCGCACGCATTCGACGCCACTACGTCACCGACGCGATCACGGCAGAGGGTTTCGCCCGAAAGGTGTCGGCGCTCGAGGAGACCATCATCGACGAGATCCGGAGTCGGTTCTTCCCGACTCAACAGGTCGAGAGCAAGCTCGAGTCGATCGGGACGCCGATTCCGCCCGTCGAGTGTCTCTCCCACCACCGCTGTCACGCCGCAAGCGCGTTCCACCCCTCCGGGTTCGACGACGCGTTGATCCTGACGATCGACGCGAAAGGCGAGTACGACTCGACGGTAATCTGGCGGGGCACCCCCGACGGGCTCGCACGGGTCCGGACCTACGAACACCCCAACAGCCTCGGGCTCTTTTTCGCCATCGTCACCGAGTTCCTCGGCTACCGGATGTTCAACGGCGAGGGGAAGGTCATGGGGCTCGCTCCCTACGGCGAGCGACGACCCGAAATCGAACGCACCCTGCGAAGCCTGATCGACACCGGCGTCGACTACGACGTCACGGCGCTGACGAAGCGCTGGGGGACCGGCTACGGCGTCCGCCAGCTCGAGGAGGCGTTCGGCCGGTCGCGAAACGACGAGCCCGGCCAGTTCGACCAGTGGGAGAAGGACCTCGCCCGCACCGCCCAGGAGCTGCTCGAGGAGACGGTCTGTGAGATCGTCGACGCCTACCTCGGCGCCTCCCGGTCGAACGACGTCGCGCTCGCGGGCGGCGTCGCGCTGAACTGCAAGCTCAACAAGAGCGTGCGAGAGCTCGAGGCGGTCGACGACACGTTCATCCAGCCCGTCGCCCACGACGCGGGGCTCGCCCTCGGCGCCGGCTGGCTCGAGCGGCGACCCGCCGACGTCGAGCCCCAGACGACGGCCTATCTCGGCCCCGAGTACGGGACCGACGAGATCGAGTCGCTGCTCGAAACGAACAAGATCCAGTACGGCAAACCCGACGACCTCGAGGCCTACGTCGCCGAACGGCTGGCCGACGGCGCCCTCGTGGGCTGGTTCCAGGGGCGGATGGAGATGGGTCCCCGGGCGCTTGGCGCCCGGAGCATCCTCGCCGACCCCCGTACTGCCGAATCGCGGGATCGGGTCAACAAGTACGTCAAACACCGCGAGGAGTGGCGACCGTTCGCCCCCTCGATGCTCGAGTCCGCCGCTCCCGAGTACCTGATCGACGGCCAGCCCGCCCCGTTCATGATCGACACCTTCGACGTCCGCCCGGAGAAGGTCGACGAGCTCGAGGCGGTGCTCCACCCCGCCGACGACTCGACGCGACCCCAGACCGTCCGCGAGGACCAGCACCCCCGCTACCACCGGCTGATCAGCGAGTTCGAGTCGATCACGGGCGTTCCGGTCGTCCTGAACACCTCGTTCAACGACCACGCCGAGCCGATCGTCAACACGCCCACGGAGGCGCTCAAGGACTTCTACGGGATGGGTCTGGACGTGCTCGTGCTCGAGGACTGCGTCGTCGAGAAGGCCGCAGGGAAGACCGGCGAGGGCGCGCTCGAGGGCGACGCCGTGGCCGGGCCGACGGACGAGTAACGCACCGCGCCCGCCGCCCCTCTCGGCGACAGTCTCTCGCCCCTCGAAGTCGCTCGCCCGGGGTTCGCCGACCGCAGCATCTTTTGGCGCCGTCGTGTTGTGACGGCACACGATGCACGTCGCAGTTATCGGCGCGAACGGCGGAATCGGCCGCGAGCTACTGCCCCGCCTCGCGGACGCCGGTCACGACCCGATCGGCGTCGTGCGAGACGAGTCCCAGTTCGACGAGATCCGCGAGCGCGGCGGCGAGCCACGCCTGGGCGACCTCGAGGGCGAGTTCGAATCGGCCCTCGAGGACGCCGACGCCGTCGTCTTCACGGCGGGTTCGGGCGGTGACACCGACTGGGGAAAGACGTTGCTGATCGACCTCTGGGGCGCGCGGCGGGTCATCGACGCCTGCCTCGAGCGCGGGATCGACCGGTTCGTGATGATCAGCGCCTACCGGGCCAGCGAGCCGCTTGGCGACCCCGAGGCGATGCGTCCCTACTGGGTCGCCAAGCGCTGTGCCGACGACTTCCTCGAGGCGTCCGCGCTCGACGCGACGATCCTCCGACCGACGGCACTGACCGATGACGAGGGAACGGGCCGCGTCTCGGCGAGTTTCGAGTACGACGGCGAGGGCGGCGGCGACATCCCCCGCGCCGACGTCGGCCAGGCGGTCGTCACCGCGCTCGAGACCGACGAGACGATAGGCGAGACGATCAGGCTCTTCGGCGGCGACACCGCTATCGAGGACGCGGTTCGCCCCGAGCGCTGATCGCACGCACGGAGGTTTCGGCTCGGCGGTCGACTCGCGTCGACGGCGAACCCGTTCTGCAATACTACCAGCATCGGTACCGTGATAGGGCGCCCCTTCCCAGGAGTCGGTATGGACGTCACTATCACTCCCTCCCGCGTCGCGGGACGGGCTCGAGCGCCACCCTCGAAGAGCTACACCCACCGCGCGATCCTCGCGGCCGGCTACGCCTCGCAGACGACGGTCCGGGACGCCCTCTGGAGCGCCGACACGAAGGCTACAGCGCGCGCCGTCTCCCTGTTCGGTGGGAACGTCGACCGCGACGACGACAGCCTCGAGGTCGAGGGCTTCGACGGCCAGCCGGGCGTCCCCGACGACGTCATCGACTGTGAGAACAGCGGGACGACGATGCGCCTCGTGACGGCGGCGGCGGCGCTGGCCGACGGGACGAGCGTCCTCACGGGCGACGGGTCGCTCCGGAGTCGGCCACAGGGACCGCTGCTCGAGGCGATCGCCGACCTCGATGGCGAGGCCTTCAGCACCCGCGGCAACGGCCAGGCGCCGCTGGTAATCACGGGACCGATCTCAGGTACCGAGGTCTCGATCCCCGGCGACGTCTCCTCGCAGTACATCACCGCGCTGCTGATGGCCGGCGCGGTAACCGAGGGGGGACTCGAGATCGACCTCGAGACGGAGCTCAAGTCGGCGCCGTACGTCGATATCACGCTCGAGGTGCTCGACGACTTCGGCGTCGAGGCCGAGAAGACCAAGACCGGGTTCGCCGTCGACGGCGGCCAGCGCTACGATCCCGCGGACGGCGAGTACCGCGTTCCCGGCGACTTCTCCTCGATCTCGTACCTGCTCGCGGCGGGTGCGATCGCCGGCGACGACGGCGTCCACGTCGAGGGCGCCAAGCCCAGCGCCCAGGGCGACACGGCGATCGTCGAGATCGTCGAGGAGATGGGCGCTGACGTCGACTGGAATCGAGACGAGGGAACCATCGACGTCTCGGCGACCGACCTCGAGGGGGTCGAGGTCTCCGTCGAGGACACGCCCGATCTGTTGCCGACGATCGCGACCCTGGGCGCGGTCGCCGACGGCGACACTCGGATCACGAACGCCGAGCACGTCCGGTACAAGGAAACCGATCGGGTGAGCGCGATGGCCGAAGAACTAGGAAAGATGGGCGTCGAGACGACCGAGGAGCAAGAATCGCTGACGGTCCACGGCAGCGAGTCGACCCTCGAGGGCGCCGCGGTCGACGGGCGGGGCGATCACCGCATCGTGATGGCTCTCGCCCTCGCCGGACTGGTCGCCGACGGCGAGACGACGATCGCGGGCGCCGAGCATGTCGACGTCTCGTTCCCGAACTTCTTCGAGACGCTCGAGGAGTTGGGCGCGACCCTCGATCGTGAGAACTGAGCGGCGTCCGAACTCGAGCGCGAGGACTGACGGGAGCTACGCTCGAGCTCGAAACCTGGGCGAGCCGAACGGTCCTCAGAACGTGTAGGCCATCAACACCTCGTCGACGAACTCGTCGTCGATCGTGTAGTGGTTTCGACGGATGCCCTCGGTGTTCCAGCCGTGATCCTCGAGGAACGCCAGGGCCTCGTCGTTGGTCGCCGGAACGCTGTTGTACACCTTCCGGTAGCCGTTGGCCTCGGCCCAGTCGACCCCGCGGGTGAGCAGGGCGTCGCCGACGCCGCGTCGGCGGTGGTCAGGTCGGACGCCGACGGTGAGCTGGGCCGTCTCGCGGAGCTTCTCGACCTGCGGGAGGTCGAGGTGGACCCAGCCCGCGATCTCGTCGTCGATCGTGGCGACGAAGAACACCCGCGACTCGACGGTGTTGTGGCGGGTGACGGCGTCCTCGTACAGCAGTTGCTCGGCGACGCTCTCGGCGACGACGTAGGACTCCCTCGAGGTCACGTCGCGGATCGCGCCGACGAGCCCGTCGAAGTCCCGGTTCTGCCCAGGGCGGATGAGGTAGGTCCCGTCGTCGGTTGCGTACTCCTCGACCGAGCCGACGTCGAGCGCGAGCCGGACCGTGCCGCCGTCCTCCTCGAGGTAGCCCTTCGTCTCTAGTCCCTCGAGCTCCGTTCGGAACCGTTCGGGCGACAGCGACGTCATCTCCCGGATCCGGTGTCGAGCCGCCGTCCCGTGGCGTTCGACGTACTGGTAGATCGACCTGCTCGCCTCACTCTCGAACGTCGGCCGCTCGGGTGCGCGCATAGGGGAGGTCATCGGGTGGCACGAGCATAGTCCTTGGCATTCGGTACCATACTTTCCGGACCGCCCGCGCCGGTGGTACTATCCCGACCCAAGTCATCGGAAGGGGCATGCGAACGTCCCTCGAGTCGCGGCTCCGGCAGCGCCTGAGCGAGGGTGAGTACCTGTTTCCCGACTACGACGGCTACTGCGTCGCGAACGTGCCGGAGACGGCGCTGTCGCTGCTCGCCGACGGGTTCGAGCGACGGCTGCCCGACGACGCGCTCGAGGGCGTCGACACGGACGTCGACAATGTCGTTCTCTTCCTGCTGGACGGGTTCGGATACGAGCACTGGAAGCGCCACTGCGGGGTCCACCCGTTGCTCGAGCGCTTCTCGACTGCCGGCACCGTGGCGCCGCTGACGTCGGTCTACCCCTCCGAGACGGCCGCCGCGCTGACGACGATCAACACCGGTTCCTCGCCCGTCGAGCACGGGCTGCTCGGCTGGTTCCAGTACCTCGAGTCCGCCGGCGAGATCGTCGAGACCCTGCCGTTCCGAACGCTCGAGGGCGACCCGCTGGCGGACGTCTCGCCGTCCTCGGCCGCGTCGGAGCTGTTCACCGGATCGTCGATCTACGAGCGGGCCGAACGGGCAGGGATCGACACGTACACGCTCCAGCCGGCCGAGTTCGTCGACTCGGGCTACACCCGAGCGACGACCGCGGGCGCCACCCGGGTCGGCTACGACTCCGCGACCGACCTCGCGCTGTCGATCCGGCGAGCCCTCGAGGAGTCCGCGACGCCGGCGTCCGTCTACGCCTACGAGCCGACGATCGACACCGTCTCCCACGCCGAGGGGACGGGCACCGAACGCTACCGCCAGCACCTCGAGGCGATCCTCGAGCGGCTGCACTACGAGCTGGTCGAGCGACTCGACTCCGACCTCGCTGAGCGAACGCTGTTGGTGGTGACGGCCGACCACGGGATCGTCGACACCGCGCCCGACGAGAACGTCGTGATGAGCGACTGGGAGTCGTGGCCGGCGCTGCGGGAGACGTTCCGCCGCGACGAGGGAGGCGAGCCGCGACTGCCGACCGGAAGCCCGCGCAACGTCCACTTCCACGTGCGACCGGATCGCCTCCAGGAGGCTCGCCGGATCGTCGACTCGAACCTCGACGGTCAGACGTTCACTCGCGAGGAGGCGCTCGAGCGCGGGCTGTTCGGTCCCGGCGAGCCGTCCGCGCTGTTCGACCGGCGCTGCGGCGATCTGCTTGCCGTCCATCGGAACCGCGGATTGTGGTGGTCGGAGATGGATTCGATCGGGATGCACGGCGGGCTCACCGATGGAGAGATGCTGGTCCCGCTGGCCGCGGCCCGTCTGGACGCACTGTGAACGGACTGGTCCCGGGAGAAGACATATACGTTCACTGTCCCGTACCCCGAGCATGAGCCTTCCCGGCACGACCGATGTCCCGCCGGCCCTGGGGAACTTCCTCTATCTCGTCGGTGCGTTCCTCCTCACCGGAATCGCGACGATGGCGATCGTCGGCCTCACGGGCCTCGAGGGGGTCGCCGCCTACGCGGTCGCGGTCGCGTCGTTCGTCGCCGTCTTCGTCGGACTGCTCGCCGCGTACGATCGCTACTACCTCGTCGAGTGAGAGAAACCGAATAGAAGGTTACAGCGGCGACCGCTCGACCGGTTCGGCCTCGATGACCCCGATCGCGTAGCTCGCGATCCCCTCCTCGAGCGTCATCACGCTGAACGACCACTCCTCCTCGTCGGCCAGTTCGGAGGTGCTCGTCGTGGCCTCGTCGATCCGCTCGCCGTCGGCGTCGTGGAAGACGATACCCACTCGAACGGATCGAACGTCCTCGCCCGACTCGTTGACGACGAGCCCTTCGACCGAGCCCGAGAGGTCGTCTTCGACGAGCTCGTGCTCTTCGATCACGAGGCCCTCGATCGGCGGCCCCTCCTCGATCCGTTCCTCGAGATCGTCATCACCCTCGTCGTCGGTCTCCTCCGTATCGTCCTCGCCCTCGTCGTCAGTGTCTTCGTCTTCGTCGTCCCCGTTCCCGCCGTTTTCGCCGTTCGTCTCGTCGTCGTCGTCGCCGTTTTCGTCGTCGGTCCCGACTTCGGCGTCGTCCGTCTCGTCTTCGACGCCGTCGGCCTCGTCTCCGCCCTCGGACGCGCATCCGGCGAGGAGCGCCGAGACTGTAACGCCTGATCCAAGTAGCACCGTTCGTCTGTGCATGCGAGAGCGTATTCCGTTCGTCGAGTTGAGTATAGGCCGCCTATCCGTGGATCGAAGACCGGTCGCGAGGCCGTTCGTCTGCGTACGCTGTGCCTATCGTCGCACCGTCTCGAGCGAATCGGTCTTCGTCACCTCGCTCGAGCCGACCCGGCGGTTTTCGCTCGCAGTAGGCGTCCCCTTCGGATCGCTCGCAGCGATCGACCAGCTCTCGCCGACAGTCGCCGGTTGATCGCTCACCGGAGCGCGACGAGCAACAGGCAACACACCGACACGACGACCGAAGCGAGAGCGATCAGCGAGAGAACCGACTGCACCAACACGTCCTCGACCACGATCAGCCCCGCGACCGCGGTGATCCCGACCGCCGCGAGGAGCCAGACCGCGAACAGCTCGCGTCCCATCCCTCCCGTCTCGACGGACCGTGGTGAGCGACGCTGGCGTCGTCGGAGCGTTCGGAGCGCGTGAAATCGCCCGTCGTCGGAACTCCGGACGAGCGATCGCTTCAGTTGCCGCCAGACGTCGATGGTCTCGGCCGAGATCTGGTGGCCGTACAGGAGCAGGAAGTCGTACTCCTGAAGCAGCGACCGAAGCTGTTTGTGCATCCACTCCCTGGACCGTCTGGTCAGGTTGTGAACGATCTTCACGCCGATTCGTCCGTAGACGACGATATCGCAGTACCCAGTCCGTTTCGGCCGCAAGACCGAGTCGGCCGCGTTCGGGTGTCCCGCAGCACGGAGGTCGCGTCTGATCGAGCGCCGAAGGGATCGTTCGGCGACCCGCTCCGACTTCTCCTCGCTCCCGTCGATCCACCGTCTGAGGGCCAGGAGCACGTGCCAGTAGACGTGTTCGGTCTCCCGATCCGTGTCCGTCGTCCGTTCGTTCAGCCGAGCCTCGATCGCGGCGCACTCGTCGGTTCCCCTCGAGAGTCCTCCCTCTCCGACGGGTCCCGAAGGTAGCCGACTCATACTCCAAGTCCACCCTCTGTTTACATATATTCTCTGGCACGTTTGCCGCCCAGTCCGTCGGCGTTGACAGTGTCGTTTCCCTTGTCAGACGATGGCGATACTTGCTACACTCGCGCGCCAGCGAACCGACTTCGCTCGGTACGGGGCCTTCGGCCACCGGCCCTGATTTGCCAATCATGCACCCATAAGTACGCGCGCCACCGAGGGGCTGGCAATGAACGGCAACCGTTTCGGTCGCCTCTTCCAGGTGACCACGTTCGGCGAGAGCCACGGGGAGGCGATGGGCTGTACCGTCTCGGGCTGTCCCGCCGGCCTTGAGCTCTCCGAGGAGGACATCCAGGCCGACCTCGACCGACGCAAGCCCGGCCAGTCGATGATCACGACCAGCCGCGGCGAGCCCGACGACGTCTCGATCAAGTCGGGCATTCAGGACGGCTATACGACGGGGACGCCGATCGGCATGGTGATCCAGAACAAGGACGCCCGCTCGGGGAAGTACGAACCCTTCATCACCGCGCCCCGACCGAGCCACGGCGACTTCACGTACTCCGCGAAGTTCGGCACGCGCAACTGGGGCGGCGGCGGGCGCTCCTCGGCCCGCGAGACGGTCAACTGGGTCGCCGCGGGCGCCATCGCGAAGAAACTCCTCGCCCACGAGGGGATCGAACTCAAGGCCCACGTGAATCAGATCGGCGACGTCGAGGCGCCCGAGGTGAGCTTCGAGGAGATCCTCGAGCACTCGGAGGAGAACGACGTCCGCTGTGCCCATCCCGAGACCGCCCAGGAGATGCAGGAGCTGATCGAGGAGTACCAGGACGAGGGCGACTCGATCGGCGGCTCGATCTACTTCGAAGCGCAGGGAGTTCCGATCGGCCTCGGCGCGCCCCGCTTCGACTCCCTTTCGGCCCGGCTCGGACAGGCGATGATGGCGGTGCCCGCGACCACGGCGTTCGAGTTCGGACTCGGCACCGAGGCCGCCGAGTGGACCGGCAAGGACCGCAACGACGACTGGGAGTTCGATGCCGAGGGGACCCCGACCCCTGTCGAGAACGACCACGGCGGGATCCAGGGCGGTCTCTCGAGCGGCGAGCCGATCTACGGCGAGGTGACGCTTCACGCGCCAACGTCGATTCCGAAGAGCCAGCAGACCGCCGACTGGGAGACGGGCGAACTCAAGCAGGAGCAGGTCATCGGCCGCCACGACCCCGTTTTGCCGCCCCGCGGCGTCCCCGTCGTCGAGGCGATGCTCGCGCTGACGCTCGTCGACTTCATGCTGCTGTCTGGCCGGATGAACCCCGACCGGGTCGACGATCAGCCCGGCAGGTACGATACTGAGTACCACCCGAGCAGTCCGCGCAACGAGTAGCCGGCGCGATCGTCCGTTTTCCTCGCCAGCGGTAGTTCGCCCCTCGAGCAACGCGAATCGGACGCCCCGAGACTGGACGCTCGGAACCGTCGTCGTCCGCGGCCGGCCGGCCGTGTCGGAAAGCCGAACGCTCCTGTGGTACCAGTTCGTGGTGGCTGCTAGCACTTATTGTGGATGTTGTGTTACTCTTGCATGCCATGGGAGGTTTTGACATAGAGACCGAGGAGGGACGACAGGAAGCGTTGCGCCGAATGCTGACGATCCGGGCGTTCGACAGCGAGGCGGGCGACCGGTTCGCGGACGGAGAGATCCCCGGCTTCGTCCACCTCTACATCGGCGAGGAGGCGGTCGGCGTCGGCACCTGCGCATCGCTCGAGGACGACGACTACATCGCGAGCACGCACCGCGGTCACGGTCACTGCATCGCGAAGGGACTGGACCCGAAGTACATGATGGCCGAGCTGTACGGCAGGGCCGAGGGCTACTGTAACGGCAAGGGTGGCTCGATGCACATCGCCGACGTCGACGCCGGAATGCTCGGCGCGAACGGCATCGTCGGTGCGGGACCGCCGATGGCAACCGGCGCGGCGCTGTCGATCGATTACCAGGACCGCGACCAGGTCGCGGTCGGCTTCCTCGGCGACGGTGCGGTCGCCCAGGGCCAGGTCCACGAGGCGATGAACCTTGCGGCGACGTGGGATCTGCCGGCGATCTTCGTCATTGAGAACAACCACTACGGCGAAGGGACGCCCGTCGAGAAGCAACACAATGTCGATAACCTGAGCGACACCGCCCAGGCCTACGACATTCCAGGACTGACCGTCGACGGGATGGACATCACGGCAGTTGCGGAGGCCGTCGGCGAGGCTCGAGCGCGCGCCAGAGCGGGCGACGGGCCGACGCTGATCGAGGCCGAGACCTACCGCTACCGGGGGCACTACGAAGGTGACGAGGAGCCCTACCGCGACGAGGACGAACTCGAGCGCTGGAAGGCGCGGGATCCGATCGACTCGTTCAAGGAGCGGCTGATCGACCGCGGCGAACTCACCGTCGGGGAGTTCGATGAACTCGAAAGCGAGATCGAAGCCGAGATCGATGCGGCCGTCGACTACGCCCGGGACGCCGAGCCGCCGGCGCCCCACGAGGCCTACGACGACATGTTCGCCGAGACGCCCCCCGAAATCGAGCGGTTTGCGACTGCCGCGCGGACTGATGGAGGTGAGCGAATCGAAGATTCGCGATCCACATCGGATCGTTCGCGATCCGAGGGAGGTGAACGACGATGACCGCCCAGGCCGAACGCGAACTCGAGACCGAGACCGAGACGATGACCGTACGGGAGGCCGTCCGCCAAGCGCTGCGCGAGGAGCTCGAGCGCGACGAGGACGTCTACGTCATGGGCGAGGACGTCGGGCTCTTCGGGGGTGTCCTCGAGGTGACGAGCGGACTGTACGACGAGTTCGGCGGCGAGCGCGTGCGGGATACGCCGATCAGCGAGGCCGGCTTCATGGGCGCGGCGACGGGCGCGGCGGCGACGGGCACCCGTCCGGTCGTCGAGCTCATGTTCTCCGACTTCGCGGGGGTCTCGATGGAGCAGATCATGAACCAGATGGCGAAGATGCGCTACATGTTTGGCGGAAAAGCCGAAATGCCCGTCACCGTTCGCACCACCGAGGGCGGCGGTATGGGTGCCGCCAGCCAGCACTCGGGGACGATTCACACGTGGATAGCCCACTTCCCTGGCCTGATGGCTGTCGCCCCCGGCACCGCCGCGAGCGCAAAGGGGCTAACCAAGGCCGCGATCCGCTCCGACGACCCCGTCTTCGTCTTCGAGAACAAGATGATCTACGAGCAGGAGGGCGCGGTGCCGACCGACGAAGACTTTACGATCCCGCTGGGCGAGGCCGCGATCGAGCGCGAGGGCGACGACGTCACCGTCGTCGCCACCCAGCGGCTGGTCGGCGAGTCGCTCCAGACCGCCGAGAGCCTGGCCGAGGCCGGCGTCGAGGCCGAGGTAATCGACGCCCGATCGCTGTACCCCCTCGACACCGAGACGATCGTCGAGAGCGTCCGGAAGACGGGACGACTCATCGTCGCCGACGAGAGCCCGCTGTCCTACGGCACCCACGCCGAGATCGTCGCCCGCGTCCAGGAGGAGGCGTTCTTCAGCCTCGACGCGCCGATCCAGCGGGTCGGCACGCCCGACACGCACATGCCGTTTAGCACGCCCCTCGAGCAGGAGGTCCTGCCCGACGGCGACGACGTCCGCGAGGCGATCGAGCGGGTGACGTAGTGGCCCGCGTCGGACTGGTCGTCAACCCCGCCGCCGGACGGGACATTCGGCGGCTCACCGGCGGCGCCAGCGTCGTCGACGACTACGCCAAGCGACGGGTCGCCGACTGCGTCCTCGAGGGAGTAACTGCGGTTGCCGACCCCCCATCCGTCCGGCTGATGCCCGATCGGTCCGGGATCGCCGACCACGTTCTCGAGGAGGCACCCGAGGCACTCGAGGCCGAGACGCTCGAGATGCCGGTCGAGAACACGGCCGCGGACACGCGCCGGGCAGCCGCGCGGTTTCGCGAGGGAGACGTCGGCGCCGTCGTTGTCCTCGGGGGCGACGGGACGACCCGCGACGTCGCGAGCGGGATCGGCTCGGTGCCGGTCATCGCGGTCTCGACGGGGACGAACAACGTCGTTCCCTCGGCTGTCGACGGCACCGTCGCAGGCGTCGCCGCGGCGCTTGTCGCGACGGGCGCCGTCCCGGCTGCCGACGTCGTCGAACGACACGGACGGATCGAGGCTCGAGCCGAGACCCCGAACGGCGAGAAACGACTTACCGCGCTGGCAGCGGCCGAGGTCTCTTCCCGATCGTTCATCGGTTCGCGGGCGCTGCTCGATCCCGACGACCTTCTCGGGGGCGTGGTCTCGAGAGCCCACCCGGGCGACATCGGGCTCCCCGCCGTCGCCGGCGCGCTCGAGCCCGTCGCACCCGACGAACCGGGCGGCGTCGCCGTTCGGTTGACCGATCCCGAGAACTCCCCGAGAACCGCCCGGGCGGTGCTCGCGCCCGGCGTCGTGGCAACCGTCGGAATCAAGTCCTGCGAGCGGGTCGATCCCGACGAGCCGGTCGGATTCGAGGTTCCGGACGGCGTCGTCGGTGCCGACGGCGAGCGTGAACTCGAGCTCACCGACGCAAGCGTCGAGTTTCGGGTTCGCTCTGACGGGCCACGACTGGTCGATGTCGATGTCGCGCTCACAACCGGGGCTGACGCCGGCGCGTTCGCGCTCGAGGCGGTCGACGTGCCGCCGGCACCGGAGGACTGAGCCCGAGCGTTCACTCGCTCGAGAGTACGCCAAACGCTATTCTTCCGGCCGTCGACATCGTATCATGTTTGACGAGAACATATCACAGCTCGAGGTCGAACTGCCGGAACTCTCGCAGGTCGCGTTCGTCGTCGAGGACATCGAGGACGGGATGGACCGCTTCGGCGGCCTGCTCGGGATCGGTCCCTGGAAGATCCACCGCTTCGAGCCGCCCGCGATGACCGACCGCACCTTTCGGGGCGAGGATGGCGAGTTCTCGATGGTGCTCGCGCTGGCCCAGCTCGGGGATACGATGATCGAGCTGATCGAACCCCTCGAGGGACCCAGTATCTACACCGAGCACCTCGAGGAACACGGCGAGGGACTCCACCACGTCGCCTGCTTCGCGTTCGATGACCCACACGCCGTCGTCAAGGCGTTTGAGGACGCGGGCATGCCGGTGCTCCAGAGCGGGAACTACGAGGGCGTCGAGTTCTGGTACTTCGACACCGCGGACGAACTCAACGGGACGATCTTCGAGACCGCGGCGAACGTCGAGTCGCTCCCCGAGCCTGACGCGACGTACCCCGACTGAGGAGGGGCCTCACATCCGTTCCCAGGAGAACTCGAGGGGGAGGTCCTCCCGGAGCAGCTGCGAGACGTGACAGCCCCGCTCGCCGAGGTCGACGATCCGCTCGAGGGTCTCCTCGTCGGCGTCGCTCTCGAGGCGAACCGTCGCGGCGACCCGCTCGACGGCGCCGTGCTCGGGTTCGGCGTCGGTCGTGACGTCGATCTCGCCGACCGCGGCGTCGCGCTTTTCTGCCTGGAACCGAACCGAAAGCGAGAGGCAAGCCGCCAGCCCGCCGAGGAAGACGTCGACCGGGGTCGGTCCCGTCTCGGTGCCGCCGGCCGCTTCGGGCTCATCGTAGCCCCACTCGAACGAGCCTGCCTCGATCGTACCGGCCATCCCCTCGGCGTTCGAGGCACTGACGGTTCGGTCGGGCATCTCCGTTTCGGCCGTGTCGGCTCGAACGCCGGCCTCGGCGTCGACTTCCTCGGGGAGTAGCGACCACGGTTCCTCGACGCGCTCGATCAGCGTCTCGAGGAACCTGGCGGCGTCGGCCCCGTCGACGACCCGGTGGTCGAAGGAGAGATCGAACGGGAGGTGACGGCGCCACTCGACCTCGTCGTCGGGACCTCGCGTCGGTCGCTCGGCGACGGCGTCGATCCCGAGGATCGCGACCTGTGGTGGATTGATGATCGGATCGAACGACTCGACGCCGAGCACGCCGAGGTTCGTCATTGTGAACGTTCCTCCCTGCAGGTCGTCCATCGTGTACTCGCCCTCGAGGGCGGCCCCGACGAGCTCGCGGCGCTCGCGTGCAACCGCCTCGAGTGACTTTTCCTCGACGTTCCGGAGCACCGGCGCGATAAGCCCCTGCTCGACGTCGACGGCGATCCCGAGGTTGTGGTCGGTCCAGAGGCGGTGGGTGTCGTCCTCGAAGGTCGCGTTGAACGCGGGGTGATCCTCAAGGGCCGCCGAGACCGCAAGCAGGAGAACGTCCTGGACGGAGACGTCGACCTCGAGTGCGTCGTCCGCGGCGTCGGCAGCGGCGAACAGCGCCTCGGCGTCGGCCTCGCGGTGGGTCGTGACGTGGACGGCTTCGCGGTAGCTCTCGCCGAGTCGCGAGGCGATCGTTCGACGCATCCCGTCGAAGGGACGCTCCTCGCGGAGGCTGCGTCCGGCGTCGTCGACCGACTCGGCAGCTGCCTCGACGTCCTCCTCGGTGACCGACCCCTGATAGCCCGTCCCCTCGACGGTCGCGAGGTTGACGCCCAGCTCCTCGCCGCGCTTGCGGGCTCGCGGAGAGGCCTGGACCTCCGCCGTCGCGCCCTCGTCAGTCTCGGACGCACGCTCGACGTCGTCCTCGGTGATCGCGCCCTGATACCCCGTTCCCTCGACCCCCTCGAGGTCGACGCCTAACTCCTCAGCCCGTTTCCGTGCGCGCGGCGAAACCTTGCCCGCGTCGGCGGCCGACTCTGCCGTCGAGGCGGCGTCGTCGGTCGCGGCTTCGGCGCTCGAGCCCCTGGCCGCGGCTGGGTCGTCCGTGGGTTCGTTACCCCCGTCAGCGTCCTCGAGTTCCGCGTCGACCTCGGCCTTCAGATCGTCGATCTCGGCGTCCGCGGCGGCGATGATCGCGATCGGAGTCCCCGGCGGCACCGTCTCGCCGGGCTCGAGGTACGTTCCCCGGAGAACGCCGTGTTCTCGGGCCTCGATCTCTCCGATGCTCTTCTCGGATTCGACCTCAGCGACGAGTTCGCCCTCTTCGATCGTCTCGCCCTCCTCGATCGCCCACTCGAGGAGTTCCCCGCGTTCCATCTCTAGTCCGAGCTTCGGCATCTTGATAACATACCCCATAGACACTCCTCTAACGACGAGCGAATAAAGCGTATCGGTCACGAGGATCTCTCGAGAAAACAGCCCCACTCGTCCGGCTGCAGGGTATCGAATCGTTCGCTATCGGTCGGTCTTCTTACTGCTAACTGCGGGGAACTCTCGTCTTAAATTGGATGATTATACATTCTTCACGATAGATGCATGACAATCCATAGCAAAGGCTTTAGGCACCGTGAGCCAAAAATCAGGATACGGCTGGCCACCTGGCCACTGATCTCAATGAGCGATGACGAACTCATCTGGCGAGTCTCAGGCGGTTCCGGAGACGGGATCGACTCGACGAGCCAGAACTTCGCAAAGGCGCTGATGCGCTCGGGGCTCGACGTATTTACACACCGCCACTATCCGTCGCGGATCCGCGGTGGCCACACCTACGTCGAGATTCGGGCCGCAGCCGACGAGGTACAGTCACGGGGCGACGGCTACAACTTCCTCCTCGCGCTGGGGGACTCCTTCGCCCGGAACCCACAGGAAGAGGCCTACTACGGCAACGAGGAGATTAAACCCCTCTCGGAGAACCTGGACGAACTCCGCGAGGGCGGCGTCATCGTCTACGACGAGGGGCTGCTCAGCGAGGACGACGTCGCCGACCTCGACCTGGAAGAGCGCGCCGAGGAGAACGACTGGCACGTCTACCCAGTCGACCTGCGCGGTCTCGCCAAGGAACACGGCCGCGAGGTCATGCGTAACACCGCCGGCGTCGGTATCACGGCTGGACTGCTCGACATGGAACTCGAGCACATCGAAGACCTGATGTCCGGCGCGATGGGCGGGGACATCCTCGAGGCGAACCTCGAGATCCTCCACGAGGCCTACGAGATGGTCGACGAGGAGTTCGAGACGACCCACGACCTCCGCGTCCCAACGGGCGAACACGACACCGAGCAGGCGCTGCTGTCGGGGTCGAACGCGATCGCTTACGGCGCCATCGACGGCGGCTGTCGCTTCATCGCGGGCTACCCGATGACGCCGTGGACCGACGTGTTCACCATCCTCAGCCAGAACTTCCCCGACATCGGGGGGGTCTCCGAGCAGGTCGAGGACGAGATCGCCGCGGCCGCGCTTGCAGTCGGAGCGAGCCACGCCGGCGCGAAGGCCATGTCCGGCTCTTCGGGCGGTGGCTTCGCGCTGATGAGCGAACCGCTCGGTCTCGCCGAGATGACCGAGACGCCGCTCGTGCTCGTCGAGTCGATGCGTGCCGGTCCCTCGACCGGGATGCCGACGAAACCAGAGCAGGGCGACCTCGAGTTCGTCCTCTACACGAGCCAGGGCGACTCCTCGCGAGTCGTCTTCGCGCCCGGCACCATCGAGGAGGCCTACGAGCAGACGCGACTGGCCTTCCACATCGCCTGGGAGTACCAGATCCCGACGATCATCATCTACGACCAGAAGCTCTCCGGCGAGAACAAGAACGTCGACGTCGAGTTCTTCGACCGTGAGCCCGAGCCGGGACTGGGTACGACCCTCACCGAAGAGGAACTCAAGGAGGCCGCACACGACAACTCCGGCAAGTTCGAGCGCTTCGGCTACGAGGACAACGAGAAGAACGTCAGCAAGCGTTCGCTGCCCGGCCAGAAGGGCGGGCGCTACCTCGCGACCGGAAACGAGCACTCGCCCGTCGGGCACATCAGCGAGGACCCGGACAACCGGGTCTACCAGATGACCCGCCGCATCGAGAAGCTCGACTCGATCCGCGAGGAGCTCGACGAGGAACACGACTCCAACCAGACCTACTTCGGCGACGAAGACGCCGAGTACGGCATCATCACCTGGGGCTCGAGCCAGGGCGCCGTCGTCGAGGCCGTCGAACGGCTGAACGACAGCGGCCACTCGGTGAAAGGTATCAGCGTCTCCGACATGATGCCGTTCGCCGAGGCCGAGGTGACGGAGTTCCTCGAGAGCGTCGACGAGGCGATGGTCGTCGAAATGAACGCCACCGCCCAGTTCCGCGGCCTGATCCAGAAGGAACTCGGCCGCTTCGGCGACAAGATGACGAGCCTGCTGAAGTACAACGGCAACCCGTTCGAACCGGCGGAGATCGTCGAAGGCTACGAGGTCAACGTCGCCGACGAGGACCGCGAACCGTCCGCACAGGTACGAATCGAACCCGCTGCAGGTGACTAATCCATGAGTGCATTCAACGCAATCGGCGAGGAACGAGAGATCGACCGGGACGAGTACACGCCCGGCGTCGAACCGCAGCCGACCTGGTGTCCTGGCTGTGGCGACTTCGGCGTCCTGAAGTCGCTGAAACAGGCGCTCCCGGAGGTCGGCAAGACCCCCGAGGAGGTCCTGGCGGTCACCGGGATCGGCTGTTCGGGCAAGCTGAACAGCTACCTCGACACGTACGGCTTCCACACGATCCACGGCCGCTCGCTGCCCGTGGCCCGTGCGGCGAAGCTCGCAAACCCCGAACTCGAGGTCATCGCGGCCGGCGGTGACGGCGACGGCTACGGCATCGGTGGCAACCACTTCATCCACACGGCCCGGGAGAACCACGATATGACCTACATCGTGTTCAACAACGAGATCTTCGGGCTGACGAAGGGCCAGACCTCGCCCACGAGTCCGAAGGGCCACAAGTCCAAGACCCAGCCCTCCGGTAGCGCGAAGTCGCCGCTTCGTCCGCTGTCGATGTCGCTGAACGCCGGTGCGACCTACGTCGCTCGCACCGCCGCAGTCAACCCCAACCAGGCAAAGGAGATCATCAAGGAGGCCATTGAGCACGACGGCTTCGCTCACGTCGACTTCCTGACCCAGTGTCCGACCTGGAACAAGGACGCCCGACAGTACGTCCCCTACGTCGACGTCCAGGAGTCCGACGACTACGACTTCGACGTCAGCGACCGCGAAGAGGCCGCACAGATGATGCGTGAGACCGAGGACGTTCTCAACGAGGGCACCGTCCTCACCGGTCGATACTACGTCGACGACGAGAGCCCCTCCTACACCGAGGAGAAGAAGGCCGTCGGCGAGATGCCGGAACAGCCGGTCGCCGAGCGATACTTCGACGAGGACGCCGAGTGGGAGCGCAGCTACGACCTGCTCGAGCGCCACACGTAACCCAACGATCGCGGATTTCGGTCGCGGTTTTTTCGATTATCGATCGGTAAGCGGTGACTCTCGAAACGACAACAGAATCATATGTCTAACCGGTAACTGAAGCGTATGGAGTCCGGCCGGCAGTTTCGACTGGCGAATCTCGTTCTCGGTACCGGCGTGATCGTCTACGGCGCCATCAGTGCCCTAAGAGACGGATTGGGGATCTGGACGGGACTGTTCCTGATCTGTGGACTCGGACTAGTTGCCTATCACATTCGAAAGCCGACGGACGCTACGCAGGACGTTTCCGACCGCAACGCCCGGATCGCAACCGGCTGTGCGGCGCTGTTCGTCCTCGCGGCAGCCGTCTTGCTTCTCTGACCGCGAATCGACCGTGGCTCCTATCACTCCGTCACGGCGTCGTCCGCGTCGTACCCCCACCCCTGAGCGAACCGCTTCGTGAGCGAACTCAGGATCAGCAGGGCGACGAGCAGGCCGCCGAACGCCGTCGAGGAGAACCCGTACAGCAGCTGGTGAGTGCCGTAGGCGACGGTGATCAGCCCCATCAGCAGGGCCGTCGTCCCGGCCCGTCGCGAGACGTAGTCGGGATCGACGGCCTCGTCGTAGTGGACGTGGAGATCCGCCCGCCCGCCGAACGCGATCAGGACGGCTGGCACGAGGATAACGAGCCCGCAGCCGATCCAGAACAGTCCCAGCAAGACGTTCGCGTCGACCATCGACGGCTGTCGGCGGAGCGAGCGAATAAAACCGGCGATCTCCCCGCCGTCGTGCCGACCGAAAACGGACCTTCACTCACGACAGTCGACGTTTTCGAATACAAAAGTTATTTTCCACTCGGAGCAAAACGATACCGTATGAGCACGCAAGCGACGGAAGACCGCATTCTTGCGGTTCTCGAGGAGGATGCACAGGCGTCCTACGCCGAGATCGCCGACCGGGCGGACGTCTCGAAGCCGACGGTTCGCAAGTACATCAACCAGCTCGAGGACGAGGGGGTCATCGTCGGCTACTCGGCCGACGTCGATCCGAAGAAGCTCTCGAGCCAGACGATCGCGCTGGTCGGACTCGACGTGGCCAGCGAGCGCTACGTCGAGGCGACGAAGGCGATCAAGGCCTTGGAGGAGGTCGAGGCGCTGTACAGCTCCAGCGGCGACCACATGCTGATGGCCGAGGTGCGAGCCGCGGACGGCGACGCGCTCGGCGAGATCATCTCCGAGGAGCTGCTCGAGATCGAGGGCGTCACGGCCGCCCACCCCTCGTTCCTCCAGGAGCGACTGAAGTAACGCCCGCTGCGCCCGCTGCCGGCTCCGTCGCTTCTCGTTGTTCGGCCTGCTACGTTCTCTCGTCCCACGCACCCGTCGGATCCATACGCGCCCGGTCCGTAGCCGCCGCCGTGACCGAGACGATACTGCTCGATATGGACGGCGTCGTCCTCGAGGGACCGGGGACGCCGCAGCCGGTCTACGACCGCGCAGCCGACGCCGCAGCCGCGGAGCTCGGACTCGAGCCGACGGACCGACAGCGTGCCGATCTCCGCTCACACGGCTACGAAACCGTCGAATCGACCTGTTCGACCCTCGACGCTGACCCTCGGGAGTTCTGGCGCCGGAAAGAAGCCGCGGCCTCCCGGCTCGCGGCCGAGCGGATCCGTTCCGGCGAGCGGGGGATCTACGAGGACGTCGCGGCCCTGGAGTCACTCGCCGAACGAGCGTCGCTCGCGCTCGTCAGCAACAATCGCCACGAGACCGCCCGGTACGTCGCCGACTTCCTCCCGGTGCCGTTTGCGGACGCCAGGGGACGCGAGCCGACGCCGGAGGGGTTCGAACGACGCAAACCCGACCCGCACCTCCTTCGTGAGACGCTCGAGGAGCTGGGTGTCGAGGCGGGACTGTACGTTGGCGACCGCGAGACCGACGTCGTCGCCGCCCGAAAAGTGGGTCTCGAGGCTGCCTACCTCAGACGGTCCCACAACGCCGACGCGGCGGTTCCCGAGGGTGCGACGTACGAACTCGAGGGGCTCGACGAACTGCTCGAGGTTCTCGAGGCGCCGGAAGACCGGTAGCGATCGTTTCGGTAGCCTGTTCGACCCGAACGACTACGACGGATGCATGCGTATATGTGACATGGGTCCAGCACCCGATGGGATCGGGCTGCTCGAGTGTCCGGAACACTGGACGGAGGCGAGACAACCAATGACCGAACGAACCGATCACGCGGACAAACGAGCGATCGCCGACAACTACGGCCGACCGGACCTCGAGCGGACGATTCTGGACGCCTACGAGGACGCGGGAACGGACACCGCCCGGCTCACCCGGGACGACACCGCCGCGCTCGACGAATTCCACATCCAGGGGCGCGATGCGACGCGAGCGCTTGCCGACCTCGCCGACCTCGATCCCGGCGACCGGGTACTGGACGTCGGCAGCGGTATCGGTGGACCCGCGCGAACGCTCGCCGCCGAGTTCGACTGTCACGTAACCGGGATCGATCTCGTCGAGGAGTACTGCCGGGTCGCCGAGACGCTTACCGAACGACTCGGCCTCGAGGGTCGCGTAAGCGTCCGACGCGTCAACGCCGTCGACCTGCCGTTCGACGACAATGCGTTCGATGCCGTCTGGCTCCAGCACGTCTCGATGAACGTCGCGGAGAAGGGACGTCTGGCCGACGAGCTTCACCGCGTGCTTCGGCCTGGCGGACAGCTCGCCCTGCACGAGGTCTGTGCCGGCCCCGGCGGCGATCCGTACTTTCCCGTCCCGTGGGCGGACGACTCCTCCATTAGCCACCTCGCCACGGCCAAGGAGCTCTCCCGGCTCCTGGCCGAAACGGGGTTCGAGGAACTCGAGTGGATCGACGCGACCGACGACTCCCTGGAGTGGTTCCGGAGCAAGCTCGAGGCGATGGCTGCTCGACCGGCGGACGCGCCCCCGCCGCTCGGCCTCAACCTGCTCATGGGCCCGGAGACGCCGACGAAGATGAAAAACGTCGTTCGAAACCTCGAGGACGAACGGATCGCGGTCGTACAGGGTGTGGTGAAGAAGCCGGACCAGTAACCCCGCTTGCACCTCACTTTCGAACGCCGTCGGCGCCCTCGAGCCGAGAGGGCGAGCCACGCGACGTAGGCCTCGCGCTTTTCCATCCGGCTGTCGTACCGGTTCGTATGCCGACATACGAACGGCAGACGCGGATCGAGGCCCCGCTCGAGGACGTCTGGGAGTTCTACTCGCGAGTGTCGGGTCTCGAGGCGGTGACGCCTGCGTGGATGGGACTGGCCGTCGAGTCGGTCGTCGGCCCCGACGGGGAGCCCGACCCGGGCGTCCTCGAGGCCGGCTCGGAGGTAACGCTCTCGACCCGGCCGTTCGACATGGGGCCCCGCCAGCGGTGGACGTCGATGATCACCGAGCGCGAGCGAACCGACGGGACGGCGTACTTCCGGGACGAGATGACCGACGGCCCGTTCGAGCGGTGGGTCCACACCCACGCCTTCTACGGCGACGGCGACGAGACGCTCCTGCGAGATCGCGTCGAGTACGAACTGCCGTTCGGCCCGCTGGGCAGGGCGGCGACGCCGTTCTCGAGGGTTGGCTTCGAGACGATGTTTCGTGCCCGCCACCGGCTGACGAAGGAGAGACTCGAGTAGCCGATCGGTGAGCGAACCGCGCCTGTTTTCATCGCGGCGTCGCTACCTCCCCGCATGAGTGCACACGATCGTCGATCGCTCGCCCGGCGACGGCTCCTGGGCGCGCTGGGCGCGGGCGCCTGCGTCGGCGTCGCAGGCTGTCTCGACGGCGGCGGTGCGGACGACGACGCCGACGAGGGCGGAAACGGCGACGACGGCGCGAACGGCGACGACGACGGCGAACACCAGAACGCGCCCCTCCTCGAGGAGTCCGGCGACGAGCCACTCGAGTTCGAGCGGGATCAGAACTGCGTCGTCTGCTCGATGACGCCGACGGACTACCCCGACTGGCACAGCCAGCTCGCCCACGAGACCGAGGAGCGAGCGATCTTCTGTTCCTCGGGCTGTATGACCGCCTACCTCGCGGACGTCCCGGTCGACTCGGAGATCGTCGGCGCCTGGACGGTCGACTACGAGACGGGCGAGCTGATCGACGCGCTCGAGGCCCACTTCGTGATCGTCACCGACGAGGACGGCGTCGACGACGAGGTGATGGGACTGAACCCCCGCGCGTTCGCCGAGGAGGACGACGCCGTCGCCTACCTCGAGGAGTGGGACGCCGAGGACCTCACGGAGGACGATATCGTCGGCTTCGAGGATATCGATGCCGAGGTCGCCTCGATATACCGGGACGGACGGTTCCCCGAGGAGTAGAACCGTTTCGGCGGGCTGATACCGGTTCGCTCGGTCGGCTACCGGAACTCGTTTGTTCCGATCACGTATTGTGACAGGACGTGAACGCCGCCGACCTCGAGGTCACCCCCCTCGCTGCCCTGGGATTCGCCGTCTTCGCCGCCAGCACGAGCGCCATCCTGGTGCGCTGGAGCGCGGCCCCCAGTTCGGTCGCGGCCCTCTACCGGGTGCTGTTCACGACGGCGATCGTCGCGCCGATCGCGCTGCTGTGGTACCGCGAGGAGTTCGCCCGCCTCTCGAGGCGGGATCTGGGCTTTGCGATCGTCGCCGGCGTCGCCCTCGCGATCCACTTCGCGGCCTGGTTCGAGAGCCTGAATCACACGAGCGTCGCCGCCAGCGTCACGCTCGTCCAGACCCAGCCGATCTTCGTCGCCCTCGGCGCGGCGCTGGTGCTGGGCGAGCACGTCAACCGCGAGACGGTCGTCGGCATCGTCGTCGCCCTGATCGGAGCGACCGCGATGTCGCTCGGCGACGCGGGCGAGGCGCCGATCTCGGACGCGACGATGTACGGCAACGCACTCGCGGTTCTGGGAGCGGTCACCGTCGCGGGCTACGTGCTCGCGGGGCGGTCGATCCGCCAGCGCGTCTCGCTGTTTCCCTACGTGACCGTCGTCTACGCGGCCTGTACGCTCACGCTGTTCGTCCTCGTCGGCGCGCAGGGCCACGCCTACCTCGACTACCCCCCACGGGAATGGGTGCTCTTTCTCGGGATGGCGATCGGCCCGGGAATCTTCGGCCACACGATCGTCAACTGGGCGCTGAAACACCTCGAGTCGGTCGTCGTCAGCGTCACCTGGCTGGGCGAACCGGTCGGGTCGACCCTGCTGGCGCTCGTCTTGCTCGCGGAGGTGCCCGACGCGATCACGGTCGCGGGCGGGCTCGTCGTCCTTGCCGGCATCTACGTGACGACGATCGAGCGCGAGCGCCGGCGCGCCTCGAGCGGGTCGTAGCTCACTCCGAGAGCGTCTCGAGGTAGGCCCTGCCGTCGTCGGTGATCACGTAGACGCCGCCCGAGATCTGGCGGACGTGGCCGTCCGACTGAAGCTCGTAACAGCGTTCGGTGATCGTCACGGGGTGGGTCTCGAACTCGTCGGCTAACGTCACCATCTCCGCCGGCCCCCGCTCGGCAAGCGTGGCTAACAGCGCTTGATCCGAGCATCCTTGCATGTGTGTTAATGCCTTACATGCCAATGAGGGATATAAGGATTTCGACGACTGGCCCTGGATCAGAGCCCGAGGATCGACCGCGCCTCCGCAGGGGTCGCGACGGGGCGACCGAGGTCCTCGGCGAGACGGACGACTCGGTCGACAAGCTGGGCGTTGCTCTCGGCGAGTTCGCCCCGCCGGTAGTAGACGTTGTCCTCGAGGCCGACCCGGACGTGGCCGCCGAAGAGGATCCCCATCGTCGCGAACGGCAGCTGGTGGCGCCCGAAGCCGAGCGTGTTGAACAGCGCACCGTCGGGCAGGTTAGAGACGGCGGTCAGGAAGTTCCGCGGCGTCGGCGGGGTGAGTGTTCCCGGGCCGAAGATCAGCGTCGCGTAGACGGGGTCGGCGAGCTCGCGGCGCTCGAGCAGTCCCCGAACCTCGTTGGCGTGGCCGTCGTTGAACACCTCGAGTTCGGGCTTGATCCCGCGGTCGACCATCTCCTCGTGGAGGGCATCCACCAGTCCCCGAGTGTTCTCGCTGGTGAGGTGATCGTACCGGTTCAGCGGACCCATGTCGAGCGAGGCCATCTCCGGCGGCGGATCGGTCCGCAGCGGGAGGTGGCGCCGGTCGTCGGGCGCGCCCGTGCCGCCGGTCGAGTGCTGGATGATCACGTCGTCGGCGTATCGACGAACCGCGTCGTCGATCGCCTGAAAGCGCTCGGTCTCGAAGCTGCGCTCGCCGTTCGGCCGGCGGGCGTGGAGGTGGACGACTGCGGCGCCCGCCTCCTCGACCGCCGCGGCGGCCCGACCGATCTCCTCGGGCGTCTCCGGGAGGTTCGGGTTCGCCTCCTTCCCGTGGATGCCCCCCGTCAGCGCCGCGGTGACGATCAGGGGGTCGCCGGCGAGGTAGTCGTCGTAGCTCATTCGTTCGTCGCCTCCGGATCGCCGATCTCGCCTCCACCGTCCGTGTCCCCGCTGGTGTGCTCGAGATAGATCTCGCAGTGACGGTCGTGTGCGAGCTCGTAACGGTCGTTGCAGATATCGGCGCGCATCGGCTGGACGAACCGGTCGGCGATGGTACAGTACGCTCGTGGCTCGTCGAAGCGCCGGTCGTCGGCTCGGTCGCGGTACTCGAGGTGCGGGCAGGTCACGTTCGCCGGTACGTTCCGTCCGATGGTAACTATTCTCATCGGCGAAACTCGAGCGAGTTAGAGCGGACCCGATAGAAAGCTAGAGGGTATCTAGCTAGGCTATGATCGCGGCCGTCGGAGGGAAGGTCGGTGAGTCAACAATGGCGACCAGAGAAGAAACCACGGTCAACGGTGTCGATGTCTCCGCCCTCGAGGGAGCGATGGAGGCGATCGACGACGATGCTGCCGTCGGGGCGTTCACCTTCCGAGCCGAAACCGAGTGGGAGGACGCGCTGAAGGCGACGACGATCATCGACGAGTTCGATCAGGCGGGAGAAACCGTCCATACACGGGAGTTTACGCTTCAGGGCGACGAGCCGGAGGAGATCCTGGGCGAGCGAACGGGCCCCAACGCAGTCGAGCTACTGCTGGGTGCGCTTGGGTCGTGTCTGACCGTCGGCTACGCGGCCAACGCCGCGGCCATGGGGATCGAACTCGACGACCTCCGGTTCGAGATGAACGGTGACGTGGACCTGCGAGGGTTCCTCGGGCTCGACGAGGACGTCCGACCCGGCTACGAGTCGATCACCTGTACGACCCACATTGAGGCCGACGCGTCGGAGGAGCGTCTCGAGGAGCTGCGCGAACGCGTCGAGGCGACCTCGCCGCTGATGGATATCGTCACGAACGAGATTCCGCTCGTGACTCGGCTCGAAATCGAGTGAGACGCGGTCCGTCCGAGACGGACCGTTTTCGACGACTCTACTCCCGATAACGTTGGCGTCACCCCGTAACACCGGTGTGAGCGAAACGTCTCAAGGCTCGAGCGCCTCTCTCCGGTATGGCACCCGAAACGCCCGGCCTCCACCACGTGACCGCGATCGCGGGCGACCCGCAGCGAAACGCCGACTTCTACGTCGGAACCCTGGGACTGCGCCTCGTCAAGCAGACCGTCAACCACGACGATCCCGGCACCTACCACCTCTACTTCGGCGACGGGGAGGGGACGCCCGGGACGAACATTACGTTCTTCCCGTGGACCGACGAGGGCCGACCTGGACAGTTCGGTGCGGGGCAGACGCAGGCAACCGCCTATCGGATTCCGCAGGGGTCGGTCGACTACTGGCGCGACCGCCTCGAGTCGCGGAACGTTGCGGTCGACGTCGAGAATCGATTCGGCGAGACGGTTCTCCAGTTCGAGGACCCGGACGGGATCGGACTCGAGCTGGTGGCCGCGAGCGAGGCGCAACGGGCCTCGGATACCGCGAGCGACGAACCGAACGCGACGCCCTGGGCCGACAGCCCGGTTCCCGCGGAACACCAGCTGCGGGGCTTTCACGCCGTGACGCTCGCGGTCGATTCGATCGAGCCGACCGTGGCCGTGCTGACCGACGTCCTGGGGTACGACCTCGAGGACGAAACCGACGGCCGACGGCGCTACCGGAGTGCAACGGGCGGACCGGGCTCCATCGTCGACCTGGTCGAGACCGATGTCGGCCGCGGTCGAATGGGCGTCGGGACGGTCCACCACGTCGCGTTCACGGTCGAGGACGTCGAGGAGCAAGCGGAGTGGCGCGAGGCCTTCGCGGACCACGGGCTCTCGCCGACCGAGGTGATCGACCGAAAGTACTTCCAGTCGATCTACGTCCGCGAGCCCGGCGGGGTCCTCTTCGAGATGGCGACGACGGGGCCCGGGTTCGCCGTCGACGAGGATCCCGCGGAGCTGGGTTCCGAACTCGTTCTCCCCGAGCGTCTCGAGGACGAGCGCGAGCGGATCGAGGCCCAGCTGCCGCCGTTCGACGGGCCGACCGTCGGCGCGAGCGACTGAGCTCGCACCCTCGGGCCGGCTGACGCCGCTGTCGCTTTTTACTGTGGCCCCATCCTACGGGAAGTCATGACCGCAACCGACGAGACGACGCGCGATCCGGCGTTCCGGTTCGAGTACCACCCGGCGACGATCAGGTTTGGTGCGGGCTGTACCGGCGACCTCGAGGCCGAATTCGAGGGGCTGAACCTCGAGCGCGCGCTGGTGGTCTGTGGCTCCACGGTCGGGGACACGTCAGAGGTGATCGACCCCGTTCGCGAGGGACTCGGCGACCGGCTGGCGGGCGTCTTCGACGAGACGACGCCCGACAAGCGCCTCGGCACGGCGTTCGACGGGCTCGATCGACTCGAGGCCGAAGACGCGGACGTCCTCGTCAGCCTCGGCGGCGGGAGCAGCCTCGACGTTGCGAAGGCCGTAAGCGTCCTCGCGGCGAGCGACCGCTCGCGCGATCGGATCGCCGAGGAGTTCGCCCAGACGGGCACGATCGACGTTCCCAGCGACGGGCTGGTCCCGATCGTCGCCGTCCCGACGACGCTGGCCGGCGCCGACCTCTCGACGGGCGCCGGGATCACCGCCGCGCCCCACTCGGGGCTGGTCGACGAGGAGCTCGGCGGCGGGATCTCGGATCCCAAGCTGATGCCGACCGCGGCGTTCTACGACCCCGAACTGGTCGCGACGACGCCCGACTCGATCCTCGCGGGGTCGGCGATGAACGGCTTCGACAAGGGTCTCGAGACGATCTACGCCGCCAACGCGACCCCGGTAACCGACGCGACGGCCAGACACGGCCTCGAGAAGTTCGGGGACGGGCTCGAGGCGTTCGGGCGGGGCGATCGCGACGTCGAAACGTTCGAGACCCTGCTCGAGGGCCTGATCCTCGTTCAGTACGGGATCTCCCGTCCCGACGGGACGACGCTGTCGGTCGTCCACGCCTTCGGCCACGGCCTGCGGGACGCCTACGACCTCCAGCAAGGGGTCGCCCACGCCGTCGTCGTCCCCCACGTTCTGCGCTATCTCTTCGAGCAGGAGGGCATCGATGCACGGGCGGGGCTGCTCGCGGACGCGCTGGGCGTCGGCGAGGCCGCCGACCACGGCGCCGCGGTCGCCGACCGGGTCGCCGAACTGCGCGACGAGCTCGGACTGCCGTTCCGGCTTCGGGACCTCGAGCCGGTCGAAGACGACGAGTTCGGCGACGTCGCGGAGGCGATCCTCGCCGACGGCTTCATGGCCAACGCCCCGCCGGGACTCGACCCGACCGCCGAGGAGATCGAGGGCGTGCTCGAGGAAGCGTGGTAAGTTCTCAGTAGGTGGGAGTACGCGCTCTCTGTTCGGGCGACTCGGAATAGCTCGAACTGTTACGTAGGTCGGCGTATGGAACTGAGAAGCATACGCCGAGCGAAGCGAGGCGTTTCACCGACGGCGAGCCCCGTAGGCGAGCCGTCGGCCTTTTTTCATCGAAGTTTTTTGCCGGGGGTTGAGGCTGACGCCATCGGCGTCAGCCGATGCCCTCGGTAAAAAAGTTCGCTGTACGTAACGCGAATTTCGTTCGAGAATGCGAACTGTGCGACGATCTACTGCTATCGTTCAACGTCTACCGACGCGGGCGGTTCGACGCCCCGTCGCTGCGGTTCCATCCCGTCGTGGAGCGGCGAGACGAGCCTGAGCATCGAGACGGCGAGCACCGTCGCTCCGGCCGCGAGGACGAACAGTGCCGTCGGCGCCCCGAGGTGGACGACCTCGAGGATGGAGAGCCCGAACCCGCCCGTAAAGAGTGAGACGAGGGTCCAGCCACCGAGGTCGTCAGGGACGGCCTCGAGCAGCCGTTCCCGGAAGAACGCCGCGTAGGCGAACCCGGCCCAGACGCCGACCGCGAGCGCGAACCAGCCGTCGCCGACCGCGAGCCCGCCCAGATCGACGGCCGCGAACCAGGCGAATATCGGAAGCCCGACGAGCAGGACGAGGAACTCGCCCGCCCGTCCCGACGGGCTGGTCCAGTCGCCGTCCTCGTCGCGGAACGGTTCCAGTAGGACCCGCGTCATTGCCCGTCGGTTCGACGGCCATGAGGTTGAATGTTTACCGAGCCGACACGATGCTCCCGTTCCGGCACGTCCCTCCGCAAGCGCGGGATACTCCGGGCGGCGGCCCCTCCCTCGAGCCACGATGAGCGAGATGACCGCCTACGTGCTCGAGGAGTACGGCGATCCGGACAACTTCACCGAGACGACCGTCGAGGTCCCCGATCCCGGCCCGGAAGAGATCCGCGTCGAGGTCGCCGCGACCAGCCTCAACCCGGTCGACTACAAGATTCGGCGGGGCGACCTCGCCGATATCGGTCCCGAGATGCCCGCGATCCTGCACTGTGACGTCTCGGGGGTCGTCGACGCCGTCGGCGAGGACGTCGAGGCCTTCGAGGCGGGCGACGAGGTCTACGGCATGCCCGGCGGCGCGGGCCGACAGGGCGCGCTCGCGGAGTACGTCGTCGGCCACGCGGGGACGTTCGCCCGCGCTCCCGAGGCGATTCCGCTCGAGGAGAGCGCGGCCCTGCCCGTCGTCGCGCTCACCGCCTGGGAGATGCTCGCCGACAAGACGACCGTCGACATCGACGAGGAGGTGCTGGTCTATGGCGCCAGCGGGGGCGTCGGCCACATCGGCGTACAAGTCGCAAAGTGGTTCGGCGCCGAGGTGACCGCGACGGGCTCGAGCGACGAGAAGCGCGAACTCGCCGCCGAGTTGGGCGCCGACGCGACCGTCGACTACACCGAGACCGACGTCGAGTCGTACGTCACCGAGCACGCCAGCGGCGCTGGCTTCGACACCGTCTTCGACCCCATCGGCGACGACCACCTCGAAACGGCGTTCGAGGCGGTACGACCGTTCGGGACCGTCGTCACGACCGAGTCGAGCGCGGCTGGAGAACTCGATCTCTCGCCGATGCACATGAACTCGCTCGAGCTCGGCGTCGTCCTCGTCATCCTGCCGGTAATACTCGGCGAGCGCCAGGAACGGATCGGCGAGGAGCTCGCCGACATCGCGGCGCTGGTCGACGACGGCGCGGTCGAACCGCACGTCGACGAGCGGTTCGGGTTCGACGCGGTCGCCGACGCCCACCGTCTGGGCGAGGACGGCGACTTCGTCGGGAAGCTGCTGCTGGTCAACGAGTGACGAGAGCCCCCGTCAGCCGGGAGCGACGTAAGCGAGGACGTCCTCGCGCGTGAGTTCGGCGTCCTCGCCGCGTTCGATCGCGACGAGTTCCCCAGTGACGGGAGCTGGCACGTCGATGCTGACCTTCTCGATCTGGATCTCACAGATCGTCTCGCCCTCCTCGACCCGGCGTCCCTCCCGGGCGAACCAGTTGACGACGACGGCCGTCTCGTCGTCCTCGACGTCCTCGGGCCAGACGTCGCTCGCGGCGACGGCGACGCGGTCGTCGGTCCCGCTCATTCGTCGTGGGCGGCGCGAACCGCGCGCTCGATGTCCTCGCTGTCCGGAATGACCTCGTTCTCCATCGGCCGGGCGTAGGGCAACGGTACGTCGGGCACAGCGACCCGTTCGACCGCCTCGAGCTCCTCGAGTCCGCCCTCGGCGACGCCCGCGATGATTTCGCCGGTGACGCCGTAGGACCGGTAATCCTCGTCGACGACGACCAGTCGACCGGTCTTCGCGACCGACTCGCGGATCGTCTCCGTGTCGAGCGGCACCAGGGTTCGGAGGTCGATCACCTCGGCGTCGATGCCGTCCTCGGCGAGGGCGTCGGCAGCCTCGAGCGCTCGGTGGACATGCAGGCCGAGCGTGACGACGGTGGCGTCCTCGCCCTCGCGTTTGACGTCGGCGCTGCCGAAGGGGATCGTATAGTCGTCCTCTGGAACCGGCGTCTTCGGACCGTCGGGAGCGGGCATCCAGCCGATCCCCATCAGGCGCTTGTGGAACAGGTAGACGACGGGGTCGTCGTCGCGGATGGCGTTGTGCATCAGCCCCTTGGCGTCGTAGGCCGTCGAGGGGACGACGACCTTCATGCCGGGCAGGTGGGCGAAGGTGCCGTACAGCGTCTGGGAGTGCTGGGCGGCGTCGTTGTACGTGCCGCCGACGGCCGCGGTGAGCACCATCGGGACGTTGACCGCCCCGCCGCTCATGTAGGTGTTTTTCGCCAGCTGGTTGTAGATCTGGTCCATCGCGACGCCGAAGAAGTCGACGAACATCAGCTCCGCGATGGGGCGCATCCCCTCCTGTGCGGCGCCGACGGCCGCCCCGAGGTAGGCCGTCTCGCTGATCGGGACGTCCATGATCCGGTCGCGACCGAACTCCTCGAGCAGGCCCTCCGTGCTGTCGAAGATGCCGCCGTAGTCGGCGACGTCCTCGCCCATGTAGAACACCTCCTCGTCCTCGCGCATCTCGTGGGCGATCGCCTCGACCATCGCGCGGCTCATCGTCAGTTCGCGTTCGATCACCTGCTGACGTTCTTGCTGCTCGGACATCAGTCGTCACCTCCGGCGAGTTCGTGGGTCGGTTCCTCTGTCGTCACGCCCGACGGCGGGTTGACGAAGACGTCCTCGTAGGCCGCGTCCGGATCGGGCTCGGGCTGTTCCTTCGCCCACTTGATCGCCTCGTCGACGCGCTCGCGGGCCTCCTCGCGGATCGCCTCGAGTTCCTCATCCTCGAGGCCCTCGCTCCGGAGGTCGTCGGCGAGGCGCTCGATCGAGTCCCGGGCCTGGGCGGCTTCCACGTCCTCGTCCGGCCGGTAGCTCTCGGGGTCGCCCATGAAGTGGCCCATCCGTCGGTGGACCTGCACCTCGAGCAGCGTCGGCCCGTTGCCGGCCCGCGCCCGACCGACGGCCTCCTTGGCGGCGTCGTAGACGGCCGTCGCGTCGTCGTAGTCGACCCGGACGCCCGGCATGTCGAACCCACCGGCACGCTGCGAGCCGTCGGCGACGTCGGTGACCCGCTCCTTGGGCATGCTGATCGCCCAGTCGTTGTCCTCGACGACGAAGACGACGGGCAGCTGCTGTACTGCGGCCAGGTTCAGCGACTCGAGGAACGCCCCCTGGCTGATCGCGCCCTCGCCGAGGAAGGCGACGGCCACGCTGTCCTCGTTGCGCTTTTTCGCCGCGAGCCCCGCACCGACCGCGGGGGGACAGCCCTGGGCGATGATGCCGCTGCAGGCGAAGCCCGCGTCGGGGTCGAACAGGTGCATGTGCCCGCCTTTCCCGCTGCTCAGCCCGGTCTCTCGACCGAATATTTCGGCCGTCATCCGCTCCAGATCGACGCCCTTCGCGATCGCGACGTGGTGGGGACGGTGTGGCGCCGTCACGGTGTCGTCGTCGCGCAGGTGTCGGCAGACGCCCGCGGCGGCGGCCTCCTGGCCCGCCGCGAGGTGTAACTCGCCGGGGATCGGCCCGGCGGAGATGTCGAACGCCGGCTGTTTCCCCTCGAGGTACTCCTCCTGGAGGCGTTCCTCGTAGTACCGCGCCGTCACCATGTCCTCGAACATGGATTGTAATTCGCTATCAGCTACCATGATATGTGCCAGCAGTATCGATACGAATCCACATATAGGTGTTCGCCGAGCCACAGGAGCCGCAGGAGACGGCAGACAGCGTATAGCTCGGCCGCTCGTAGGACTCTCACATGAGCGTCATCGTAGAGTTCAGCATCGCGACCGAGGAGTTCGTCTTCGGCTCGGCGCTCGAGACGGTCGAGCGCATGGAGATCGAACTCGAGGCGATCGTGCCGGTCGGGGGACAGGTTATCCCGTACTTCTGGGCGACCGGGGAGGGGTTCGAGGCGTTCGAGCGCCACGTCGGCTCGGAGCCGGATATCGAGAGCATCAGCCAGATCGATCGGATCGACGGCACCGCGCTGTACCGGGCGGTGTGGTCGAACGACGCCGACGGGCTCCTGGGCGGGCTCGCCGATTCCGAGGCCGTCGTCCTCGAGGCGATGACGGCAGAGGAGGGCTGGTACTTCCGGGTCCGGTTCCCGAGCAACGAGCTGGTCGAGCGGTTCTCCGAGTACTGTTCCGAGCGATCGATCTCGATCCACGTCGGCCGGGTCCATCCGCTCGCGGAGGCCTCACGGGCGGGACGGCGCTTCGAGCTCACACCCGGTCAGCGGGAGGCGATCGTCCTCGCGGTCCAGCGGGGCTACTTCGAGGTGCCCCGAGAGACGGACCTCACCGCGATCGCCGACGAGCTGGGAATCTCCCAGCAGGCCGCCTCCGAGCGCGTCCGCCGCGGCGCCAACGCGGTGCTCCGAGCAGCTCTTCCCTTCCCTCGATCGGAGTGAGCGGTCCGAACGGGTTCCGTTATAAACTGGTTGTCGTAACCGCCCAACGGTCGAAGATAGACGAGGGTCTACACGGGGGTATGATATCCCCCAGCCACGACGCGTCCGACGCGGTCGACGGGATTCACGACGTCTGCGCTCACCGGACTCGGCGGCGGCTCCTTCGCGTGCTCCGGACGCGATCCGAAACGACGCTCGAGGCCGTCGCCGCGGAACTCGTCGGAACCGAGAACGACGGCCGGCCGGCGGAGCGAACCAGGCTCGAGGTCGCGCTCTATCACTGGCACCTGCCGAAGATGGCGGATCTGGGCGTGATCGAGTACGACCGAGAAAGCGGAAGGATCCGCACGAACGAGGGGACTCACGCCGCCTGGCAGCTGCTCCGGGTTCGAGAGGAGACGGTTCGGTCGGCCCGGAACGACGGTCGGTGACCGTACGGGCCTACCTGAGGCCGATGAGCACCAGCACGATCCCCAGCACCGCCCCGACCGCCACGAGCCCCAGGCCCGTGGCGCCGATCATCTCCGCCGACGTCCAGCCGGTGATCTGGTCCTCGTAGGTCATTGCTCCGGCCGAGACGACCAGCGACAGTCCCGCGCCGAAGATCGTCGTCGCCAGGTCCACGCCGAACGGACTCCCAATATCAGGCATCACCGTCACTGATCGTTCGAAGCCGATACGAACGATGCCGTCTGTCGCAGACGGTATTTATATCGTCACTGAACGGTCCATCGAGACGGACGAACGCGGCTGTCGACGGCGACCGTCAACTCTCGTTTTCGTCGTCGCGTTCGTCGGGGCTGCCGCCGGTCTCGTTCTCCTCGTCGATCGGACCGCCGCCGCCGCCGTTGGAGTCGTTCGCCTCGTCCGGGTGGTCGACCTGGTCGTCGTCCTCGCCGTCGTCGTCGCTACAGCCGGCCAGCGCGGCCAGCGAGCCGACCGCGGCCAGGCCGGTGAGTCTCATCACGTCTCTGCGCTCGAGGGGTAACTGTGAGTCCTCGGTCATCGGATACGTCGAGGTTCTCGACTCGCGAGGATAGGCCTCGTGCTTGCGGGATCGGCCGACCGATCGAACGCCTTTTGCGACGCCGTCGGGTACATCACCCCAATGGACGTACTGATCGTCGGCGCGGGGGCCATGGGGACGTGGTTCGGCGACGCCGTCGACAGCGAGGTCACCTTCGCCGACGTCGATCCGGCGGCTGCGGTCGCGGCTGCGGACGCCGTCGGGGGCGAGGCCGCTTCCCTCGAGGACGAGGGGACCTACGACGTCGTCTGTATCGCGGTCCCCCTCTCCCACGCCGACGAGGCGATCGCCGCTCACGCCTCGAGGGCGGGAGAAGCCATGGTCGACGTCTCGGGGGCGATGACCGACCCGCTTGCGGCGATGGCTCGACACGCCCCCGATCTCGAGCGTGCGAGCCTCCATCCACTCTTTGCGCCCGAACGGGCGCCGGGCTCGATCGCGGTCGTCCGCGAGAACGCGGGACCGACGACCGTAGCGGTGCTCGAGGCCCTCGAGGATCGAGGGAACGACCTCGTCGAGACGACCCCCGAAGAACACGACGAGGCGATGGAGACGGTCCAGTCGGCGACTCACGCCGCCGTCCTCGCGTTCGCGCTGGCGGCCGAGGACGTCCCCGAGGGATTCGAGACGCCGATCTACGAGGAGCTGCGGGGGATCGCATCGCGAGTAACGGCGGGAACGCCCCGAGTCTACGCCGACATTCAGGAGACCTTCGACGGGGCCGAGGCGGTCGCCGACGCCGCCGGAGCGCTCGCCGACGCCGACCACGACGAGTTCGAGGCCCTGTACGCGGAGGCGGCGCGGAAGCTACACGAGGAGGGAGATCACGAATGACCGACCAACGAGAGGCGATCCGTTCGAACGCGAAGTACCTGCGAAACGTCCGGCCGATCGACCCGGAAGAGATCTGTGACTACGTCGAGGGCAGCCCCCATCCGGCGGTCGTCCGCCAACACCTCCGGGAGGACGCCGTCTCGCTAGGCTTGCTCGAGCGCGAGGACGGGACCTTCGTCCCGGTCGGAGACGAGCCCGTGAGTCCGCGTCGCGGCCCCGTCGAGCGCTTTCCCGACCGCTACGGGGAGCGCCTCGAGAACTTGCTCGTCGACCGCTACGGCGTCGACTGGCATCGCGACGGGACGGGCCAGCTTCTGCGGTCGACGATCCGGCGGTTCAAATCCCGCTACCTCGAGGGTCGGCCCGTCGAGTACGACGACGACGTCGCCGCGGGCTACGCGATCTACCATCTTCCGGGCTACTACGCGGCGGTACAGTACGCGCTCGACGATCTGGCCGAGCGGGGGCTGCTGGGCCGGGAGCTTCGCGTCCTCGACATCGGCGCCGGCGTCGGCGGCCCCGCCCTCGGGCTCTGTGACTACCTCCCCGACGACGCCGTCGTCGACTACCACGCGATCGAACCCAGCGCGGCCGCCGACGTCCTCGAACCGCTGCTCGAGGAGACCGGGCGGAACGTCCACCCGACGATCCACCGAGACCCCGTCGAGGACGTCGCCCTCGAGTCGATCGGCGACGGCGAGGGGTTCGACCTCGTGCTCGCCTGCAACGTGCTGAGCGAACTCGCGGACGCCGAGGCGATCGCCCGCTCGGCGCTCGAGGCCCTCGAATCGGACGGGACGTTCCTCGGGATGGCGCCCGCGGACAGGAACACGAGCATCGAGCTTCGCGACCTCGAACGTGACCTCGAGGGGACGACGGTCGCGGCCGACGCAGACGACTCGTCGGCCCGCGAAGTCACCGTCTACGGCCCGACGGTTCGGCTCTGGCCCGGCGCGACGCCGACCGATCGCGGCTGGTCGTTCGATGCCCGGCCCGATCTGGCGGTGCCGTCGTTCCAGCGCCGGCTCGACGAGGCGACGCCCGAGGACGACGCCGACCACGCTCCCGGCGAGTTCGTCAACGTCGACGTCCAGTTCTCCTACTCGCTGCTCCGTCTGGACGGAAGACGCCGGATCGAGATCGACCTCGCGACCAGCGACTGGGCGAAGATGGCCGAGTCCGAGCGCCACGTCACCAACCGTGTCGACCTCGCCGCAGCGAAACTCAGCCGCTCGCTTTCGGGCGAGGATTCGAACCCGCTGTTCAAGATCAGCGACGGCAGCGAGGCCGTCGACCACTACGCCGTCCTCACGCGGGAGAGCTCGCTCAACCGGCCGCTGCTCGAGGCCGACTACGGCGAGGTGCTCACCTTCGAGGGAATCCTGGTCCTCTGGAACGACGACGAGGAGGCCTACAACCTGGTCGTCGACGAGGAGACGATCGTCGACCGGATCGGGTAGCTCGCCCCTTCCGGAGTCCTTTTCGCACCGCCGTCCGAGAACCCGATATGAGCGACACTCTCGAGATCCTGTTGACGAACGACGACGGGATCGACAGCACGGGAATCCGGGCGCTTCACGACGCCCTCGCGGAGCACGCGAACGTCACCGTCGTCGCGCCAGCGAACGACCAGAGCGCCTGCGGCCGATCGATCTCCCACGCGGTCGACGTTCGGGAACACGAACTCGGCTACGCCGTCGAGGGCACGCCGGCCGACTGCGTCGTCGCCGGACTGGCCGAACTCGGTCCCGAACCGGACCTCGTCGTCGCGGGCTGTAACAGGGGCGCGAACCTCGGCGAGTACGTGCTCGGCCGGTCGGGGACGATCAGTGCGGCCGTCGAGGCGGCCTTCTTCGACGTGCCCGCGATCGCGACCTCGCTGTACGTCCCGCTGGGAGACATCACGTTCGACGAACTCGAGGTCGAGCCAGCCGACTTCGAGGAGGCGACCCGCGTCACCTCCTACCTCGCCGAACACGCCCTCGAGGCGGGGATCTTCGAGCACGCGGCCTACCTGAACGTCAACGTCCCCCTGCCGGACACGGATCCCGCACCGATCGAGATCACCCAGCCGTCGAAGCGCTACGAGATGGACGCCGAGCGAAACGGCGGCGCCGTCCACCTCACCGACCGGATCTGGGAGTCGATGGATCCCGAGACGATTCCGGATCCCGAGGGGACGGACCGACGGGCCGTCGCCGAGGGTCGGATCAGCATCTCGCCGCTGACGGCACCGCACTCGACGAACCACCACGAGGCGCTCGAGGCGCTGGCCGAGACGTACCTCGAGACGGTCACCGCGGCCAGCAGGTGAACTCGCCCCGGGACGTTCTCCGATACTGCTCGTAAATTCGGCGCGATCCGGAACTGTTTCTGTCTCCCACGTCCTCCCGTCCGTACGACACGCTCGAGAACCGATACTGGTGCTCGTGCCGGGACAGAACGCTCTGGGGCCACCGCGCAACGCCGACATCGACGGACCCCATCGGCCTCGCGAACCGGTTCGGTCGACTTGCGCCTCGCAAGGCCGTCGCTATTCGGCCGGGATCGCATGAGCACAAACCGAACTCGACAGCAGACCAAGTATATAACGGACCGAACACAAGTGCAAGGTAGACCGACGCTCAAGCAGCGATACTTACAGCGGAGGAGATCAACAGATGGTATTTAACACACTCTGGACACGGCTTTCGTCGCTCTGGTCAAAGGAGTCAGCCGACACTGACGACGCCGACCCCGGGGCCGAAACGGAGACAGAGCCCACCGAGGAGCAGCGAAACGAAACACTGAGCTACGCCGAACAGATCGAGTACGGCACGGACGATCGACAGCTCCCCGACGACGACAAGGTGTTGCGCCTGCTCGTCAAACGCGGGGGGCGCGTCGACGAATCGACGGTTCTCGAGGAGACCAACTGGTCGGAGGAACACCTGCGCGCGGTCGTCGAACAGATGGAAGACGACGATCAGGTCAGTGCGATCACGGTGGGACAGAAACGCGTGATCTGTCGGCGCGGGTTCGAGCCGAAGGGATACCGTTCTCACCTCAACGAGTAGTCGGAGTTCGGATCGTGTTCGAGACGCTTTTTGCCAGAGACATCTCCTCGCGCCTTCCGCTGGAGTGCGTCGCCCGGTGCTCGAATCGTTCGAACACGGTCTTCGGGCGAGATTCCCACCACCGGTGGCCAGGATCGATCGCGACCGGAGCGATTCGGCCGACGGCCGACTGTTGTAACCGCTACCGGTTACCTCTATACGGCAACACCTAACAAGCCCCGGGACGAATGTACTGATCATACGTTACAATGACCGATATCGGCGGATTCCAAGACAACGTCGCGCGCATCGACCTCAGCGAGGGCGAGGTAAACTACGAAGGTATCGACGAGGAGGACGCACGGAAGTATATCGGTGCGCGCGGACTGGGGGTAAAGTACGTTTTCGAGCAGGGAGCGGACGTCGATCCGCTCGGGCCGGACAACCTGCTGGCGTTCATGAACGGCCCGCTGTCGGGGACACAGGTGACGATGAGCGGTCGGATCGCCATCTGTACGAAGTCGCCACTGACCGGGACGGTCACGGACAGCCACCACGGCGGCTGGTCGGGCGCCCGACTGAAGTGGGCCGGGTTCGACGGCCTGCTGTTCGAGGGTGAGGCCGACGAACCGGTCTACGCCTTCGTCGAGGACGGCGAGGTCGAGCTTCGGGACGCCTCCCACCTCTGGGGCAAAGGCGTCCACGAGACCCGCGACACGATCGAGGAGGAGGTCGACGGCCAGTACGGCAAGAACCTCTCGATCATGGCGATCGGCGACGGCGGCGAGAACCAGGTCCGGTACGCCTGCATCATGAACGAGGACGACCGGGCCTCCGGTCGGGGCGGCACCGGCTGCGTCGCCGGTTCGAAGAACCTCAAGGCCGTCGTCATCAAGTCCAACACGAAGATGCCCCAGCCTGCCGACCCCGAGACGTTCAAGGAGGGCCACCAGCAGGCGATGCAGGCGATCACCGAGTCCGACGTCACCGCGCCCAACGAGGGCGGGCTCTCGATGTACGGCACCAACGTCCTGATGAACATCACCGAGGAGATGGACGGCCACCCGACCAAGAACGGCCGGTACACCTCGGCGATCTCCTACAACGACGCCGAACAGGGCGGGGAGAACGTTCTCGACGCCGAGCGCATCAGCGGCGAAAACGTCCGCGAGAACATCCTCGTCGACGAGCCGACCTGTCACTCCTGTCCCGTCGCCTGCAAGAAGGAAGTCGAGGTCGACGTGATGCACAAGGGCGAGGAGATGAACGTCCGGATGGAGTCGTTCGAGTACGAGTCCGCCTGGGCACTCGGCACGAACTCGCTGAACGACGACCGAGACAAGATCGCGGTGATGATCGACCGCTGTAACGACATGGGGATCGACACGATCGAGGCGGGCAACATCATGGCGATGGCGATGGACGCCACCGAAGAGGGCAAGCTCGACGACGTCGACGAGGGAATGGAGTGGGGCGACGCCGACGAGATGATCGAGATGATCGAGCGCATCGCCAACCGCGACGGCGAGCTTCCAGACCTGCTCGCGGAGGGCCAGGAGCGGTTCGCCGACGCGATCGACGCCCACGACTGCCGCCTCGACGTCAAGGGTCAGGCCATCGCGGCCTACGACCCCCGTTGCATGAAGGGAATGGGGATCGGCTACGCCACCTCGAACCGCGGCGCCTGCCACCTGCGCGGCTACACCCCTGCCGCCGAGATTCTGGGCATCCCCGAGAAGGTCGACCCCTACGAGTACGAGGGCAAGGGCGAACTCACCGCCGAGTTCCAGGACCTTCACGCCATCTCCGACTCGTTCGACATCTGCAAGTTCAACGCCTTCGCCGAGGGGATCGAGGAGTACGTCTCCCAGTACAACGGGATGACCGGCTTCGACGTCACCGAGGACGAGCTGATGGAGACCGGCGAGCGCATCTACAACCTCGAGCGGTACTACAACAACCTCGTCGGCTTCGACGGCGACGACGACTCCCTGCCCGAGGTCTTCCTCGAGGAGGGCGGCACGCCCGGCCAGGGCGCAAGCGAGGGCGAGTACTGCGAGCTCGAGGAGATGAAAGAGGAGTACTACGAGCACCGCGGCTGGGTCGACGGCGTCGTCCCCGACGAGAAACTCGAGGCGCTCGAGATCGAGATCGGTCCCGGCACCGGCGTCAGCGCCGGCGACAGTGCCGGTGCGGCACCGAGCGACGACTGAGACCGGTTCGCGTGCGGTGATTTTTTTGGTGGCGATCGTCCCGATGACCGAACCCGAACCTGAGCCCGGACCGCCGCGCCTCGCAGACCTCGACCAGTTAGCGTCCCGACTGCTCGAGCATGCCGCCGCCGAACTCGAGCCCGCCCGAACGACCCTCGAGCTGACCGGGTACGCCGACGGCGACTACGAGCTCCGGGCGTTCGAGACCGTCTCGATCCGCTCGGCTCCCGACGGCGACGGGGACGTCTGGGAGCGGGTCGAAATCAGGTACAACCGTCGGCTCGAGTGGATTCAACGCCGCCACTACTACGAAACCGATCAGGGATGTCTCGACGAAACGATCACCGACCTCGAGACGTATCCGGATCCGACGACCGCTGTCGACGAATGAACGCTCACAAACTCGGGACCGGACGGACCGGTTCGCGATCCGATCTGCCGGCGTCGATAGCGATGCAGTGAGCGAACGTCGATCCATTGCTCGGGACGTCTCTCGTGGAACGAATCTCCGCAAAGAATAGCGGCGGTCTCGAGGTGCTACCAGCGGTTAGCAGTAGTAGCTGTTCTTCACGTCGTCGACCTTCTCGCCGATCTTGTCGTCGACGTCGTCGTGCTTGTCGTCAACCTTCTCGTCGGCCTTGTCGTCGACGTCGTCGTGCTTGTCGTCAACCTTCTCGTCGGCCTTGTCGTTGACCTTCTCGTCGACGTCGTCAGCCTTGTCGTCAACCTTCTCGTCGGCCTTGTCGTCAGCCTTGTCGTCGACCTTCTCGTCAGCCTTTTCGTCGACCTTTTCGTCGACGTCGTCAGCCTTTTCGTCGACCTTTTCGTCGTTCTTGTCGTCAGCCTTTTCGTCGTTCTTGTCGTCAGCCTTTTCGTCGTTCTTGTCGTCAGCCTTTTCGTCGTTCTTGTCGTCAGCCTTTTCGTCGTTCTTGTCGGCCTTCTCATCGACGTCGTCGTGCTTGTCGTTGACCTTCTCGTCGACCTTCTCGTCGACGTCGTCAGCCTTCTCGTCGTTCTTGTCGTTGACCTTCTCGTCGACCTCTTCGTCAGCGCAGACTTTGTCGTTGGCCTTCTCATCGACGTCGTCGTGCTTGTCGTTGACCTCTTCGTCAGCCTTGTCGTCGGCCTTCTCGTCGACGTCGTCAGCTTTGTCGTCGGCCTTCTCGTCGACGTCGTCAGCCTTGTCGTCGGCCTTCTCGTCGACATCGTCAGCCTTGTCGTCGGCCTTCTCGTCGACGTCATCAGCCTTGTCGTCAACCTTCTCGTCGGCCTTGTCGTCGACGTCGTCAGCCTTGTCGTCAACCTTCTCGTCAGCCTCCTCGTCAGCCTTGTCGTCGGCTTTCTCTACCTCTTCTTTGTCGACGCCGTCGTCGACTTTCTCCTCCTCGTAGTCGTCATCGGTCGCAATCACGCCAGCACCGCTGACGATGGCCACCGCCATCATCAGCGCCATTACGAGCGCAATCGCACGTTTTGATATATTTACCATTGGTAGCTCTGCACACCCGAAGCGGCTATCGCCGCCATGCATCGGGTGCACGGGAACAGCTAACCAGAGACCGGATAGTAAGTATCTGCAAGCTACTCAGCTCCGCTCGAGAGAGAATCACCGCCGAAAACCCTAGATACTGCTTACGTGCCTGCCGGGATCCGTTCGTCGCGCCGAACTATTTGAATCATGATACTGTACACGTTCGGGACAGTTCCCGTGTGACGCCGAAATCGTAGCGAACACAGGTAACGCGACCGTCAGACGGAGAATGAGTCGTTTCGAAGCCTGACCTGTAGCCACCGACGACCTTCTTTCCCAGCTCTGCTGACGTGTAGTACTGTCATAGAGCGGAATCTATCGGTGAGATTCCCATTCGATCGGCGGTAGGGTTGGCGTACACAACGTACCCACCGATCGAGTCGGCTCGAGATAGGCCGAGCGCCGAGGGGGGTCCACCTGTATCACGAATGGATCGACCGGCGGATATCGGACTTGGTTCTCGACGATCGGTTCCCCCGAAAACGCGACTCACTCGACTCGAGAGCGGTACCCGTTCTCAGACGCGAACGAGTTCAGTCCGCGTCATCGTCGTCCGCCGGATCCTGGGGATCGGCAGGTGCACGGTAGACCGGTTCGTCGTCGTCCTCCGCTTCGGCGTCGGATTCTTCAGCGTCTTCCGTTTCCGTGTCTGTGTCGTCGGTGTCGGACTCCCCACCGTCTTCCTCCTCGGGCTCGGATTTCGTCGCATCCGATCCCGCTCTCTCGTCGGTATCCGGCTCTGCGGACGACTCGTCCTCGAGGACGATCTGCCCGCGGATCTCACCCTCGGGATGGGCCTCAGTAGCCACGCCGACGTAGATCTCTCGCTCGGCCAGCTTGGCTGCGACCCGCTCGAGATCGTGTCGCTCGAACGCCTCGAGTAACTCGTCGACGGTGAGAGTTCCCTCTGCGAGGATTCCGTCGAACCGTCCCTCGACGGAGTCGCCGTCTGCACCGGGGTAGAGCTGAACGAACGGCTCTCCGGACTCGCCGTCGGCTCCGTACCCGATATGTGCGTCCGTCGGATCACAGAGGTAGTCGACGTCGAGCACGTAGTGGACGGCTCGCTCCTCGAAGTCGACCTCGAACGTGGCGGTGCCGCTTGCCTCCGTCTCGACCTCCCGCGGAACGGACTCCGGCGTGAGCTCCGCAGCGAACGTCGTCGGAAGATCCTCGAGATCGGTTTCGTCGTCGGTATTCGCACCCGCAGTCCCCGCTGCGAGTCCGCTACCGATGGTTACACCTGTTGCCCGTAGCACCCATCGCCTGGATCGGAGATCATCAGTCATGTATAGCTGAACTACAGTAGCAGAGATATTTCTGCGAAACGCGATAAATCCATTTTACGTAAATATCTGAGTTTCAGGCTTTCTAATATTAACTGGTCGTAACTTACTCACCTATCGGCACGGCAGCCCCGAGGCGATTGATTTCCTGCTTGCGGGTCTGACACGGTCTTCGGCACTATAGCGAGGTTGGGAGCGCCCGGACGACTGAGTACGAACTCGGAGCCAGCCCTCGAGTCCGAGCGAGGGGAGCACGTCCCCGAAGCGATCGTTCATCGAGCCTCGAGAAACAGCCAGAACTATACGTTTTATAGCTGAGATGTATCCATGACGTCTCAAGGCCGTTGGAATCGACGACGAGTGCTGGTTTTGGCGGGCGGAATGTCGGCTCTCGCCGGGTGTAGTACGGACGAGGAGTCCGCGAACGGTTCGGAGTCAGAGTCGGACGACGGGAACGAAACCGACGGCGACGACGACGGAGAGGGTGTGGACGACGCGGAGACCGACGAACTCGAGGGCGAGACGGACGAGGATGGAGACGACGCCGAGGAAGAGGCAAGCGAAGACGAGGACGAGGATGATGCTGAAGCGGAGGAGGGGAGTGAAGACGAAGATGACACCGAGGCGGACGAGGACGGAGACGACCCCGAGGCGGAGTCGGAGTCGACGGACGAGGACGACGATTCGGCAGCGGAGGAACCCGAACTGTCGGAGTTCACCCTCCGGGTGATCGACGCCAACGGCGATCCGGCCGAAGCGATGCTCGTCGCCGGTGAGGGTGAGCCCCTGGACGCCGACGTTCCCCTCGAGTTCACGGGCGTGACGGGATCGGAGGGGTACCATCACAACCGGATCTACGAGAACGAGTACACGATCGAGATCGACCATCCCGACTACGAGGGGACCACGATCGAACACACCCACGACGGCCCGAGTGAGGTCACGGCCGAACTCGACGTCGAAGTAGACACCGACGAACCCGACGAGGACGCCAACCCGTCCGAGGACGAGGCGCCCGACCACGCGGAGCTCATCCTCCGAGCCGTCGACCTCGACGGCCAACCGGTCTCGGGCGCGGTCGTCAGCGGCGAAGGCGAACCCCACGAGGCCGACATCCCCCTCGAGTTTACCGGCCTCACCGGCGAGGACGGCTACCACCACAATCTGATCTACGAGAACGAGTACACGATCGAGGTCGATCACGACGACTACGAACCGACGACGGTCGAACACACCCACGACGGCGACAGCGAACTGACCGTCGAACTCGAGCTCGAGTGACTCACGGGCAAAATCCCGGTAGGGTTGTGTCACTTCACGAGTGAGTTCTTGAGATCGAACAGGCACGACTCCGTTCGGATATCTGGGCAACTGCACTCACGTCAACTGACGCCGATCCACTTTTGATATGGTGACTGGGACGGATGTAACGATCTCAAGACCTTTCTCGGACATTATCGCGATAGCTACAGCTTTGAGACGCAGCAGCGAGAACGATGCAAAGTCAACTGGCTATCGTTCTGGGATTGCTACTTGTTGCTTACCAGATGTTCTATGTAATCGCTGTTGAACTCACTCACAAAATCACGCGAGAGTTCTCTGAGATGGTTTCGTGACCGACGTTTCGCGTTCGGTTGTGTCTGCTCAAGTCGTATCTTCTTATAAAGGTCATGAAGCGCAACGTGATGGGTGTACGTCGGTGCGTCGTCTGATTCAATCGCAGAATGAAGAATCCAGACGAAGCCGTCAGTCGCGATCCCGACGATGGGACGGTCTTCAGCCATCGTCAGGTATTCAAAGGACTCTTTTCGGGCATTCGATATCTTCCCTGGCTTTTTGACTTCACCAAAATTCGTCACATCGAGATTGAGCGCCGTGAAATCAGGATAGCGCCGATCTAAGCCATTGAAACCAGTTGGTTGAAATCGAGGCCGGTATCCGAGAACTCGCAATACAGGGTCTACCAGCTCCTTCTCGATGAAGCGTTCAGGGTGTTGTTCGAGTTTCTGACCCTGTAAAATAGCACCGTCGAGAAGAACATCGGCTGCGTGATCTTCACCAGCTTGTTCGTTTAGAGAGCTAACAAACCGTTCGATGACACGAACAAAATTTTGCGCCCGTGCATCAGCTTGAACCTCACTTAGATCGCCTTGTAGCATTATAGAAGAATTTCAATTTCAATTAAATAAAATTGTTGGCAGCTGACTTCGTTGTGTGAAGTGATGGTCAGTGAAGATTCTCTCTGTCGAGATCACTCCCGAGATATTCCTACCCTCTACTCGTAATCTCACACATGAGCTGATTACCAAACACCGGTATAATGAAATGTCGTCTTCGCCGTCCTCTCAGTAGTCTTGAGCCTGCTCGCACTGCTGGTTGCGAGCGCCTTCCGCTGCAGCCAGCTGCTCGTCGCCGTCGAGATCGTCGTCAGACGGTCTCCACCTTCGTCTCGCATTGCTCGTTCAGCCACCTCGCGGTGTTCGTCGACCGAAAGCGTGTGATCGTAGTACGCCAGCCAGTCGTCAACCCCTGTCTCGAGCATGTGTACCGGTGGACAGTAGAACGCCGTAGAGAACGCAAGGCGGGAAGTAGAAGGTCTGAAGAAGTTAACGTCGCATGGACTCGCGGGGATTTGAACCCCGGGCCTTCCCCGTGCCAGGGGGATGATCTACCACTGATCTACGAGCCCTCTCTGCACTCCCTGTTTTCGCACACATCGGTATAAACCCCTCGATATCGGGTGACAGCGGCGGGGAAGGACACGGTACGTGATCTCCAGCCACGCCCCTCTTTCGATCGCAGTCGCCTCGAGCGCCGAATCGACGGCGGGCATCCGTGTGCATGATAAAAGATTAGGCAGATACTGCCATTGGATGTGAACGGGACCCATGAAAACGGCAATGCGGACCACGGACTTCCTCGACCGGGCCGTCGACCTCTACGACGACGTGACGGGGGTCGTTGCCCACGACGGGACGGAGTACACCTACGCGGAGGTGAACGAGCGGGTGAACCAACTGGCACATGCCCTCGAGGAGGGCGGCGTCGGCCAGGGTGACCGGGTGGCCTTGCTGGCGCCGAACACTCACTACTTCATCGAGACGCTGTACGCGACGAACAAGCTGGGCGCGGTGTTCGTCCCGCTGAACTATCGGCTGACCAGCGGCGAGTACGAGTACATCCTCGGGGACTGTGCGGCCAACACCCTGATCGCCGACTACGAGTACGCCGAGAAGATCGAGCCGATCCGCGACTCGATCCCGGCCGAGACGTTCGTCGGCTACCGCGCCGACGAGATCGAGGGGGAGTGGACCGACTACGAGGCGCTCCTCGAGGACCAGCCGACCGACGAACCCGACCGACCCGACATCGGCGAGGACGACGACGCCAGCATCAACTACACCTCGGGGACCACGGGCGATCCGAAAGGCGTCGTCCGCACCCACCGCACCGAACACTGGCACGCCCTCGTGCTCAACCAGCACATGGAGATCCGCGACGACGACACCTACCTCTGGACGCTGCCGATGTTCCACTGCAACGGCTGGGGGCACACGTACGCGATCACGGGTACCGGCGGGACCCACGTCTGCCAGCGCACCTTCGACGCCGAGGGCGTCTTGGACCGGGTCCGAGAGTACGACGTGACGTTCATGTGCGGTGCGCCGACGGTGCTGAACTCCCTCATCCAGTACCACGAAGAAAACGACGTCAAGACGGCCGGCGACCGCGATGTTCGGATCGCGACTGCAGGGAGCGCCCCCGCCACGGCGACCATCGAAACCGTCGAGGACGAGTTCGACTGGCGGATCATCCACATCTACGGCCTCACGGAGACTGCGCCGATCATCACGACGAGCAACTCGCCGCGACGGCTCGCCCAGCGCGGACGCGAACTCAAGGTCAAACAGGGCGCCGAGACGCTCTGTACGGACGTCAGGGTCGTCGACGAGGACGGCGAGGACGTTCCCCGCGACGGAGATACCATCGGCGAGATCGTCGTCCGGGGTAACCAGGTGATGGATCGCTACCTGAACAAACCTGATGCCACCGAACGAGCGTTCTCCGAGCGCCTCGAGGGGTACTTCCACACCGGCGACCTCGCGACGATCGACGGGGACGGGATGGTCGCGATCCAGGACCGCAAGAAGGACATCATCATCTCCGGCGGGGAGAACATCTCGAGCATCGAACTCGAGGACGTCCTCTACGACCACCCCGACGTCCAGAAGGCCGCGGTCATTCCGGTTCCGAGCGAGCAGTGGGGCGAGACGCCGAAGGCGCTGATCGTTCCTGGCGGGGACGCCGATCCGACGGTGGACGAAATCGTCGAGTTCGTCACCGACCGTTTGGCGGGCTACAAGAAGCCCACCAGCGTCGAGATCGTCGAGGATCTTCCCGAGACGGCGACGGGGAAGGTCCAGAAGTACGAGCTCCGCGAGGAGTACTGGGACGACGCCGAGCGCCGCGTCGGCCAGCAGTAGACCGAACGCGTTCGACTCGCGTTCCAACTTCCCCTTTCGCTCTCGACACCGATTGACCCATCCGCAAGGAGTATAATGAACGATGCTCAAGAATCTCGTATATGGAGGTTCCGCTCCTCGTAACCGACTTTCTCGACCGCGCACGGAAGTACTACGGCGACGAAGAGGCCGTCGTCGCGACGACGGGTGAACGCTACACCTACAACGGGTTCGGCGACCGCGCCGATCGGCTCTCCGCGGTACTCCAGGAGCGGGGCGTAGCGAAGGGCGATCGGGTGGCAGTACTCGACCCGAACACCCACTACCACCTCGAGTCGGCCTACGGGATCATGCAACTCGGCGCGATCCACACGCCGCTGAACTACCGGCTGACGCCCGACGACTACGCGTACATGCTGAACGACGCGGGCGTCGACGCCGTCGTCGCGGACTACGAGTACGCACATAAGATCGACGCCGTCCTCGACGAGGTGCCCACGGAGACGTTCATCGCGACCGACGCCGATGCCCTCGAGGACTGTGACGGCGAGTGGCTCGATTTCGAGGAGCTAATCGCCGAGGCCGACGCCGACTACGACCGCCCCGAGATGAGCGAGGACGACGTCATCACGATCAACTACACCTCGGGGACGACGGGCGACCCGAAGGGCGTCATGCGGACCCACCGGACCGAGTCGCTGCACGCCCAGCTGGTGACGATCCACCACGAGATCAGCGACGACGACGTCTACCTCTGGACGCTGCCGATGTTCCACGTCAACGGCTGGGGACACATTTACGCGATTACGGGGATGGGCGCGAAACACGTCTGTACGCGCGGCGCCGACGCCGAGGCGAACCTCCGGCAGATCCGCGAGGAGGACGTCTCCTTTCTCTGCTGTGCGCCGACCGTCCTCACCCTCTTCGAGGAGTACCTCGAGGAGGCCGACGTCCCGACGACCGGCGACGCGCCGATGCGGGTCACTGCAGCCGGCGCCGCCCCGCCCGAGAGCATCATCGAGACCGTCGAGACCGAGTTCGGCTGGCACTTCCGCCAGCTCTACGGCGCGACCGAAACCGGCCCGCTGATCGGCACCTCCGCGACCCGGCGGCTGATCGACGAAGAGAGCGAGGAGCGCTTCGCGCTGAAGAAGCGCCAGGGGATCGCCCCGCTGGCGACCGAGGTCGAGGTCGTCGACGACGACGGAACCGAAGTCCCCTGGGACGACGAGACGATCGGCGAGATCGTCGTCCGCGGTAATCAGGTCATGGACGGCTACTGGGAGAAACCCGAGGAGACCGAAGAGGCGTTCGACGACAAACGCGAGGGCTGGTTCCACACCGGCGATCTGGCCGTCGTCAACGAGGACGGCCTGATGGCGATCCAGGACCGCAAGAAGGACATCATCGTCTCGGGCGGGGAGAACATCTCGAGCATCGAACTCGAGGACACCCTCTTCGATCACCCCGACGTCGCCGACGTGGCGATCATCCCCGCGCCCAGCGAGAAGTGGGGCGAGACGCCGAAGGCGTTCGTCGTGCCCGCCAACGGCGACCCGGAGAACCCACCGGTCACCGCGGACGATCTGACGGCGTACACCCGTGAGCGGCTGGCGGGCTACAAGGTGGTTCACCGCGTCGAGTTCGTTGACGAACTGCCCAAGACCGCGACGGGCAAGATCCAGAAGTACGAACTCCGCGAACTGGAGTGGGAGGACGAGGAGTCGATGGTCGGACAGGGCTGACGGCAGGACGCAACCCTTTAGTCGCTGCTCCCGGTAGCGACGGTGGGAAGCGCACGGCCGCAAATCCGACTCGCTGTCCACCCTTTCGGGCAGCTTGGGATTGCGGAAGTGCACGGGCAGCCGGTGATCCGGCTGCCGAACACTCGAGCGGTCAGTGCGGTTCCTATCCTCACCAATGGCACGAATGCACACCCGCCGTCGTGGCTCGTCCGGATCGGACAAGCCGACGGCAGACGAACCGCCGGAGTGGAGCGACGTCGACGCGGACGACATCGAAGCCCGCGTCGTCGAACTGGCAGAGCAAGGTCACGATCCCAGCCAGATCGGGATCAAGCTGCGCGACGAGGGCGTCACGGGCACGCCCGTCCCGGACGTCAAGCTGGCGACCGGGAAGAAGGTCACCGAGATTCTCGAGGAGAACGACGCGAAAGCGGACCTCCCCGAGGACCTGCGTAGCCTGATGCAGCGCGCCGTACGCCTGCGCGAGCACATCCAGCAGAACCCACAGGACTACCAGAACAAGCGCGCCCTGCAAAACACCGAGTCGAAGGTCCGCCGTCTGGTCCACTACTACCGCGGCGACGAACTCGAGGCCGACTTCCAGTACTCCTACGACGTAGCGGTCGAGCTCCTCGAGGAGTAAGCGATGTCCACCGAGGGTCGAACCGCCGAGGCGACGCCAGCCCCCCTCGAGAGCGCCGGCTTCGTCCGGCTCGTCTCGAGCGCCGACGGTGACGCGCTCGCGGCGACCGGGCTGCTCGCGCGAGCGATCCGCGAGCACGGAACGCCGTTTCAGGTCACCGTCGGCCGCACCGTCGCCGAACGGACCGAACGGGCGACGATCGGCGAGCCCGAGGCCGACGACGCGACGATCGTCGTCGGCAGCGTCGACGCCGACCTCGAGGCGACCCGGCTCGCGGCGACCGACAGGGCCGCCACGCTCGAGGCCGCCGAACTCGTCCGCGAACTGGGCGAGTCGCCCGACCCGGTCCTCGCGCTCGCGGGGCTCGTCGCCGCCGGGAGCGAACCCGGCGCCGGCGAGAGCGAGTGGGTACTCGAGACCGCGCGCGACCGCGGTCTCGTCGATCGGCGAGCCGGAGTCGCGGTGCCGACCGCGGACCCGGTCGACGGTCTCGCACACTCGACGCGCGTTCGCGCCCCGTGGTCCGGCGACCCGGACGCGGTCCGCGACGCGTTTTCGGGACTCGAACTCCCCGAACCCGACGCGCTCGGGACCGACGACCACCGGGCAATCGGCTCGCTGGTCGCGCTCGATGCGGTCGGCGCCGAGGACACAGTCGAGGCGAGCGCTCGATCGATCGGGCGCGCGCTGAAGCCGTACGCGACGCCCGAGGGACCGTTCGCGACCGTCGGCGGCTACGCCGACGTGCTCGCGGCGACGGCTCGAACCGAACCCGGGACCGGCGTGGCGCTTGCGATGGGCCACGGCGTCGACCGGGCCGCACTCGAGGCCTGGCGGACCCACGGCCGACGCGCCCACGCGGCGCTCGACTCGGCGTCGGTCAGCCGACACGACGGCCTGTTCGTCCTCGGAATCGAGGACGGCCCCGTCGAGACGGTCGCCGAGATCGCCGTCGCCTACCGATCGCCGGAACCGACCGTGCTGGTCGTCGGCGACGGCGAAGCCGCGCTCGCGACTCGGACCGACGAGTCACTCGGCTCGACAGTCGAAGCGATCGCCAGGGCCCTCGAGGGCGACGTCGACGGCCTCGAGTACGACGACGGCCGGCGACGCGGCTACCTGCGGTACGACCCCGAGACGGACGACTCGACAATCATCGCGACGACGAGGGAGTTCAGATGACCCGACGAGCGACGATCCGGACGACCCACGACGATCCGGCGCTGATCGCACGCGCGATCGCACCGGACAACACCGCCGAGATGGAGACGACGGTCGACGACGGCGAGGGAGAGGCTCCCTCGAGCGACGACGCGGTCGTCACCCGGATCGAACGCGAGACGACATCGGGGCTGCAGTCGACGGTCGACGACTACGTCGTCAACCTCGCGGTCGCGATCGAGGTCGCACAGCACGCACACCCGACGGACACGGGCACTGTGTCCGATACCCCAGATAACACCAAACTATGAGTGAACGATCGGTTTCACGAACGAAACAGGAAAAGCGGTGGTACACCATCCTCGCGCCCGAGCAGTTCGATCGCAAGGAGCTCGGTGAGACCCCCGCCGACGAACCGGAGAAAGTCTACGACCGAACCATCGAAACGACGCTCGGCGAGATAACGAACAACGCCAGCGAGAACAACACGAAGCTGACCTTCAAGGTCACCGACGTCGGCAGCGACGCGGCGTACACGGAGTTCCAGGAGCACGCCCTGACCCGTGACTACCTGCGCTCGCTCGTTCGACGGGGCGCCTCGAAGGTCGAGGCCTACGTCACGGTCCTCACGACGGACGACTACCGCGTCCAGATCCAGCCCGTCGCGTTCACGACCAAGAAGGCCGACGCGAGCCAGGAGAAGGCCATCCGCGAGCAGATGGTCCAGATGATCGAGGAGGCCGCCGCCGAGCGAACCTTCGACGAACTCATCGACAGCATCGTCGAGGGACGGCTCTCCTCGGCGATCTACGGCGAGGCCAAGACGATCTACCCGCTGCGGCGCGTCGAGATCCAGAAGACGACCCTCGAGGCCCACCCCGAGGAAGTCGCCGAGGAGGAAGCGACCTCCGTCGACGTCGACGAGGAAGACGTCGCAGCCGAGAACTGACGCAACTCGCGAACCCGTTCGATCCCGATTTTTACGGCTGACCGTAGAACGAGTCGACGCCGTGATCGTCCCGCCAGGCGAACGCGAACAGCCGACGGGCCGGAAGTCGCTCGAGCCGTCGGCCGTCCGCAGCCGAACCGGTGGCGGCGTCCCACGCGGTCCCGTCGGCACGGATCGTTCCGTCGTCGGTCCTCTCGAACTCGAAACCCGGGTTCTCGAACGCGTGAATCCCCTCGCCGGTCGCGAGGACGACGATATCGGTTCCGCCGACGGTCTCGTGGACGACTCCACCCTCAGATTCCACCCGTGGCAGAGGGAATCCGCGCGCTTCGGAGCCGATCTCGAGACCGAGAACGACGGTCTTGGGGCCGAAGTCGGCGTGGTCCCAGGACCGTTCGTCGTCCGTTCCCCGGTGGGCCGCGAGGCCGAACCCGTCGCTCTCGAAATACCCCGCGTACGGGGCCTCATTGTAGTCGATCGGAGCCGGCTCGTCGCCGTCGCTCGCGGCTTCGCTCGTCGCGTTCTCGGGAGGCTGTAGCACCAGACCATCACGATAGCGCTCGCGAAACGACTTCAGAGAGAGGACCGCAGCCGGCCGAACCCGCAGCTCCCATCCCCGCAGCGGGCCGTCGATACACTCGCCGGACGACTGCTTCCACTCGGAACCAGTCTCGCGGTCGTACATCACCAGGTCGTCGTCGGCGAGCTTTCCGCTGACGCCGAACTCGAGGGTTCGATCGTCGACCGTTCGATCGTAGACGACGGCGCTCCCGCAGAGCGGACACCACGTGACCGCGATCGGGTCTCCGTCGACGGTGTCGTTGACAATCTCGTGGTAGTCCAGGACACGGACCGGGTACGCTTTCGGCGAGGAGGCCTCGACGACAACCACCTCGTCGTCGGGGTCGCCGACCCGTTCGATCCCGAACGTCGGCTCGTCGATACTCGGAATCGCGTCCCTCGGAATTACCTGACGGACGTTCATAGTCGAGCCCACGGTTCGTCGTGAGAAAAGAACCGAGTCACGCGGGCTACTCGACGACGACTTCGCCGATCATTCCGCCCTTGACGTGGGGTTCGCAGATGTAGGCGTACGTTCCGGCAACCTCGAAGGTGTGTTCGTACGTGTCCCGCGTTCCGAGCCGTCCGCCGCGGTACTCGTGCCAGGCGTCGATCGCCGTGTCCTCGTCCTCGTAGCCGCCGCTTGCGAAGTACGCGGCGTCGTCGGGGATCTGGTTCTCGAGGGCGGTGACGGTGTGATCGGCCCCGCTCGTGTTCTTCCAGACGACGGTTTCGCCAACGCTCGCGGTGTACGTCTCGGGGAGGAACTCGTTGCGGCTCATCCCGATGTCACACTCCTCGCCGGCACACGGGCCGTCGTCATCGTCGTCGAAGACGCTGAGGACGGACGAGCAACCGGCCAGGCTGGCCGAGGCGGCGGTCCCGACGGTGGCGAGGTAGACGCGCCGGTGCATACGCGAGCGTTAGGACGGTCACGGTATAACGGGCCCGGTTCGACTCTCGAGCCTGTCCTGTAGTGTCGAACACGTTCGGAGGCGGGCGTGACGCGGTCGACCGTCCGAACGGATTCGAGTCGGTCTCGCGTCTCGCCTGGTTCGATTCGACCGTCGATCAGATTAGTTCACCCCCTTCTGAAACGAAAACAGTAAGGTATCGGCCGCTCGAATCGAGGAGTATGCTTCCGCGGTTCGTCGGACGACTGGGGGTCGCGGACGCGGTGACGATCGCCAACGCGACGCTCGGCTTCGTCGCGATCGTCGTCGCGTTCGTCGACATCGAACTCGCGGCGCGGCTCATCCTGCTGGCGGCGATCGCCGACGGCCTCGATGGCCTGCTCGCGCGCCGGTACGGCGGGACCGAGGCAGGGCCCTACCTCGACTCGCTGGCCGACGTCTCCTCGTTCGCCGTCGCTCCGGCCGTCCTCGCGTTCGTCGTCGTCAGCGACGGGCTCGGACTGAGCTTCGACGCCGTTACTGCCGAGTTACTCGTGGTCACGGCGGTCTGTGCGCTGTTCGTCGCGATGGCCGTCACCCGACTGGGGCTGTACACTGCTTACGACACGACCGGCAGCTACACCGAAGGGGTCCAGACGACGCTGGCCGCGACGATCATCGGCGCCGCCATCCTCGCCGGCGACCCCGCCGACGCCCCCGTGCTCATCCTGGCGATCACGGCCGGCTTCACGTATCTGATGGTCTCGCGGATTCCGTATCCGGATCTGCTGGCTCGAGACGCCGCCATCATGGGGGTCGTCCACGCGCTGGCGATCCTCGTGCCGACAGCCGCCGGCCGAACCTTCCCCTACGCCCTGTTGACCCTTGGGATCGCGTACATGACGCTGAGTCCCTGGCTCTACTGGCGCCCCGAACCCCGTCCGGCCGAAACCGACGTGCATGGAAACGCTTAGGAACGTGCTGACACGACCTGTACGTATGAACGAAGTCACGCGTCGGTGTCGTCCCCGGGTGATTCCATGAGCGAGGACGAGGCGAACGGTGACGAGGAGCCGGCCGACGAGCCGGACGAGCAGGAAACGGCCGACGAGGAACCCGAAACAGAGGCGGCCGAAACCGAGGAGGAAGCGGAAGACCAGGCCAACGAAGAAGCCGAATCCGACGAAAACGGGACCGAGGAGGAGTCAGAGTCGGCTGAAGACCCAGAGGATGAAGAGGACGTAGGTGACGAAGCGGACGCAGAAGAGGAAGAAGGCAAAGCGGACGCAGACGACGAAGTGGACGAAGCGGACGCAGACGGCGAAGCGGACGCAGAAGACGAAAAAGATCTGGACGAAAATGCGAACGAACTCGAGGCGATCCGCGGTCAGCTCGCCGCCTTCGAGACCCAGATCGAGGAGTTCGAGGCCGAACTCGAGGCCGCCGAGACCGAGGACAACCTCGACGAGGTCGAGCCGAAACTCGAGGCGTTCCGCGAGGAGCTCGAGGGCCTCGAGATTCCCGAACCGCCCGAGGAGGACGAGGACGACGAAGACGAGGAAGAGGAAGACGTCGTCCACCCCGAGGAGGAGCTCCAGGACCGCTACGACGAGATCGAGGACGACCTCGACGACCTCGAGGACGATCTCGAGGACCAGCGCGGGCCCTACGCCGAGGACGTGATCGGCGAGATCAACGGCGTCGCCGGAACGATCACCGGCACCCGCTGGACGATCGAGGGCGAGGAGGAACTGATCGACCCCGTCGAGGCGTTCGTCGCGAAGACGAACGACCTGCTCGGGGCGTCCGTCACGGTTCCCGACGACCTCGAACCGACCGAGTGTGCCGAACTCCGCGAGGACGTTCCCGACGAGGACGAGGGCGTTCCCGAGCGGCTCGCGGCGACGCTCGAGGACGTCACCGACGCCGTCGAGGACGCCGATCTCGATCCCGACGAGGACGCCGAGACGATCGCCGCGCTGCTCGAGGCGACCGACGACCTCGAGGACGGCGTCGACGACGCCACCGAGTGGACCGATCTGAAGGTCCGCGAGCAGCTCCGCCGCGAGGGCTTTTACGACGTCCTCGACCACGTCAAGGACTTCCCGCCGGAGTGGCACGCCCTCAAAGTCCACGAGAAGCAGGGCAACGTCGAGATGATCCTGCTCGCACTNAGATGTGTATAAGAGACAGATCCTGCTCGCACTCGACTCCCTGGGATCGGAGTTCATGGAGGACCACTGCATGGAGGCCCTCGAGCGAATGGGTCGCGAGGAAGCCATCGAGCCGATGATCCAGAAGGCCAGCCGACGGGATACCAAGGCGATGAGCATCCTCGGGAAGATCGGCGCTGACGACGAACAGGTCGTTGACGCGCTGCTCGACTACGTCGACTCGAACATCCAGCTCCAGCGGCCTGCGTTCAGGGCCCTGGGCGAAATCGGCGCCGAGGACGCCGTCCAGCCGATCGCCGAGGAGCTCGCCACCAACGACGAGCCGGCCGTTCGCAGCAACGCCGCGCGTTCGCTCGGACTGATCGGTGACACGCGGGCGATCCAGCCGCTTTCGGACGTCCTCGAGGACGATGACGCCGACCGCGTCCGGGCCAGCGCCGCGTGGGCGCTCAACCAGATCGGCACGAAGGAGGCCCTCGAGGTCGTCGCGGACTACGCGGACGACCGCGCCTACCTCGTCCAGGCCGAGGCCGAGCGCGCCGACCTCGAGCCGGCTGCCTGATCATCACTCCTTCTCTCCGCAAGTTTATATCCGAGAGCGCGGCCAGGAGAGCCGATGGTCTCCAGGCGAGTCGCGCTCGTACTCTGCGCGACGGCCCTGCTCGGTACTCTCTTTGGAACCCCGCTCGCGGCGAGTCTCGGCGCTGCATCTCCCTCGTCGGGGCTCGACGGTCCGGACGCGACAGCCGAAGCTGACGAAGCCGACGGGCTCCGCTGTCCGCAACCGATCGACGCTACCGAAACGGGTGATGATCCTCGAATCATCGAGCTATATCCGAACCCAACGGCACACGGAAACGTCGGCGAGTACCTCGTCGTCGAGATCCCTTCGGAGACCGACCTCGAGGACTGGTCGCTCACTGACGGCCACACGACCGCGCACCTCCCGAACGAGACGGTGTCCGGACGGGTCGCGCTTACGACCGACCCCGAGGAAACCCGAGAACTGACCGACGATCCGGTCGTCGAACTCGAGGGAACGGTGCGACTCGCCACCGACGGGGACGACCTCGAGCTTCGAGACGGAAACCGAACGGTGGATACGGTGACGTACGACCGCGCGCCGACGGCCGAGCGGTGGTACCGGACGACTGAGACCGACGGCGGCGAGTCAGCCAACGTGACGCCCGCCGGTGGCGAGTGGTGGCCCCGCGGTGCGACCTGTGTCCCGACGTCGACCGTCGACGCCGACGAGGCGACCGCGTTCGTCCTTCCCGACAGCCCCGACATCCCGCAGGAGACGATCCGCGACGCGGACGATCGGCTCCTGGTAGCCGGCTACACGTTCACCGACGAGGACGTCGCCGACGACCTCGTCGCGGCCGCCGACCGGGGCGTCGACGTGGCAGTGTTGCTCGAGTCGGGACCCGTCGGCGGGACGCCCGATACGAGCGAGTCCGTCGTCGAGACGCTCGAGCGCGGCGGCGTCGACGTTCGATTCGTCGGCAGCGAGGGGGCACGCTACCGGTTTCACCACCCGAAGTACGCGGTCGCGGACGAGTCGGTCCTCGTAACGAGCGAGAACTGGAAGCCTGCGGGCGTCGGCGGCGAGTCGAGTCGCGGCTGGGGCGTCCGCCTCGCGGACGACGCGCTCGCGGACGAACTGGCCGAGATCTTTCGGGCGGACTTCGAGGGCTGGGACGCCAAGTCGGGAGCGAGCTTTCGGGAGGACGCTACGTTCGTCGAGGACGACGCCGCGCCGCCGCGGGAGTTCCCGATGAATCACGGAGCGGAGACCGTTTCGGTCGACGCCGCCGAACTCCTTCTCGCGCCGGAGAACGCCGAGCCGCGGCTGCTGGAGCTGCTCGACGGCGCCGACGACGAGATCCTCATCAAACAGGCCAGCATCGCCGACGACGTCTCCCTGCTCGAGGCGACGCTCGACGCAGCCCGGCGGGGCGTCGACGTCCGGATTCTGCTCGACTCGAGCTGGTACGTCGAGGACGAACACGAGACGCTGGCGGCCGACCTCGAGCGCACGGCCGACGAGGAGGAGTTATCACTCGAGGCCGAACTCGTCGAGGACACCGACGCCTTCGAGAAGATCCACGCGAAGGGGATCGTGATCGACCGCGAGGTCGCCGTCGTCGGGAGCGCGAACTGGAACGAGAACTCGCTGCAGAACAACCGCGAGGTGTTGCTCGCCCTGCACGGAACCGACGCGGCGGCGTACTACGCCGACGTCTTCGAGAGCGATCAGGCTGAGGACGACACCTGGTCGCTCCCGTTCGAACTCTCCGTCGCGGTCGTCGTCGCACTCGCGGTTGCGGCGGTCGTCGGTCACCGGTACGTGCGATTTGGCTCGGAGTAGTCCGATTCTCGTCCGAAACGGTCCGTCGTCGGGAACTCGCTAATCTGCCCGGGTGGGGACCTCGAGGTACTTACAGCAGTCGGCCTCGGGGTCGAAACAGTCCGGACACTCCTCGGGGCGGTCGATGATCGTGTCGAGTCGCTCTGCGACGGTGTCGTCGATCACCGCCTCGAGCGCGTGAGCCTCCTCGCGGAACTCCTCGACTTCGAGGACGTTCGCGAGAAACCGCTCAATGATACAGTAGGTCTGGAGGGCGTCGTGGGCACGCTCGAGCCCCTCGTCGGTCAGGCTGGCCCCCTTGTACTTCTCGTGTTCGACGAGGCCACGTTCCTCGAGCTTGCCGATCATCTCGTTGACGCTGGCCGGACTGACCTCGAGCAGGTCGGCGAGCGTGCCGGTCGAGGCTGGACCGTCGTCGATACGCTGTGCGAGGTAGATCGCCTTGAGATACTGGTCTGCGGTGTTCATCGCGTCCCTCCGTCGGTGTCGGTCCGGCTGCGATCCGTCGGTCGTCGATCGGTCTGGACGCCGATCATGCTCTGCGCTCCATAATCTCGGTTACTTCTTCGACGCCCTCCCGTTCCTCCTCGCGGATGTCGTACAGCGTCTCGAGGAGGCGATCGCGGTCGATGGCGAACTCGGCGTCGGAGGCCTCGACGGCCTCGATCAGGTCGTCGTAGAACTTGTAGGCGGTCTCCTCGTTGCAGAGCTGATCGTAGAGCACCCCGTCGGTATCCTCCGGGGGGCCGTACTGCGCGTCGACCAGGGCGTTGATCTCCTCGTAGGCGACCGTCTCGGCGTCGAGGTCGTCGACCAGCGTCTCGAGGCGCTCGCGATGCTCGGCCGACTCCTCGGCGGCTTCGGCGAGCAGCGCCCGCACCTCGTCGTCGATCGTCTCTCGTTCGTCGGCCGGCAGCGACTCGAGGTGGTGGGCGGCGCGCGACTCGACCACCTCCTCCAGAACGACCCCGATCTGGAGGAGTCGGGCGAGCTGGTGGTCGCTCGAGACGCGCTGTCCCAGACTCATACACGTACCGTCGGTGAGCGTGCTACTTAACTTCAGGCATCCCGCCTTCGAGTGCTCCCGACGTACCGCCAGACGCGGCTGCCGGCACCGCCCTCGACCGCGTCGACCTGCTCGAAAACGTCCTTGAGAAACGCCCACCAGCCGTCGGCGGTCTCGTAGCCCACAGGATACGAGTCGTACAGCTCCCCCACGACCGTCGCCTTCTTCGCCTGGCCCTCGTCGCGGAGGAAGGCGATCGCGCGTCCGGCGACGGCCCGTCGCCGCTCGCGTCGATCCGCGGATCGACCCGGAACCGACAGCGCGTCGAGATCGATGAGGTCGGCGCCGGGTTGGAGGCCCTCCCGTCCGAGCGGGGTCGTCGATCGGTACTCGAGGCCCGTCTCGACCTCCCGATCCAGCCGACTGCGCGTCTCGGCGACCGCTCGTCGCGAGAGTTCGTCGAGGCGATCGAACCGGACGGTCTCGAGGACGGTCGCGTCCGCGCCGACGTTGTCCTCGGGAACTCTAGTAACGCGCTCCGGAGTCAGCGATCCCGGAGCGTCGTCGAATCCGTCGGTTTCGGTCGCCCCACTCGTACCGTCCGGGTTCGTCGTGGTCGAATCCTGGTCCTCGGACTCGATCTCGAGTCCGTCCGCTCGAGGCCGAGCGTCCTCGAGCGCGTCCCGCCGGTCGACGAGCCACCGGACGTAGGCGCCTCGGCTCTCGAATCCCAGGAGCCGTCGCTCCGCCTCGAGTTCCTCGAGCGTTTCGGCGTCGAACGCGACCGACAGCCCCGGCATTACTGATCGGTACCGGGCTTCGATACAAAAAAGCTCGTCAGACGGACGAAAACGGCGCGTCCGAACCGGTTCGATCGTCGTTAGTCGCGCTTCCGGAGACGCGCCGCGACGAGATCCTCGAGGTCCTCGCGGAGCTCGTCGACCGCGATCTCGTCGAGGACGGGCACGAAGAACCCTTCGACGAGCATGTTGCGCGCGTCCCGGGGCGAGATGCCGCGGGAGGTCATGTACAGCAGGTCCTCCTGGTCGATCTGACCGACTGTCGCGGAGTGGCTTGCCTCCGTGTCGTGGTTGTTGATGATCAGCTTCGGCGAGGCGTCGGCCTCGCTCTCGTCGCTAAGCATCAGCGTGTTCTCGCGCTGGTAGGAACTCGTGTCCCACGCGTCGCGACCGACGTCCTGGACCCCCTCGTACACCGAGCGGGCGACGTCGTCGGTGACGCCACGGGTGACGAGGTCGGCCGTCGTGTGCTCGCCGCGGTGCCAGACCTTCGCGTCGAGGTCGAAGTGCTGGTCGTTGTGGCCGTAGAAGGCACCGACGATCTGCGTCTCGGAGGAGTCGCCGTTGAGCTCCGTCGAGACGCCGGACTTGGTCAGCTGTGTACCGACGTTGACCTCGATCCAGTTGATCGTCGCGTAGGTGTCGGCGTCGCCGCGCTTGAGCGCGAAGTTGTAGGCCTCCTCCGAGAGATTTTGAAGGCTGCCGTACTGGACGTTGCTGTTCTCGCCGGCGACGACTTCGACGATCCCGCTGTAGTACTGCTCCTCGGCTTCCTCGCCGGTCGACTGGCGCTCCATGATCGTAACCGAGGCGGACTCCTCGGTGACGACGAGCGTGTAGTTGAACAGCGAACTGGAGTTCTGCTCGGTCCGGATCGTCACGTCCTCGGCGTCGACGCCCTCGGGGACGTAGACCACGGTCCCGGTGCTGAACAGCGCCGTGGACAGGGCCGTCAGGTAGTTCTCCTGGGGGTCGACGATCGAACCGAAGTGCTCCTGCAGGAGCTCCTCGTGTTCGGCAACGGCCTCGCTCCAGGGCAGGACCTCTGCCTCGTCGGGCCCGACCTGATCCTTGTTTTCCGCCGCGTTCAGCGGATCGACCAGCGACTCGAAGTCGAGCTCGTGGAGGTTCGTCCAGTCCCGACCCGGCGTCCGGATGACGTCGGGCATGTCGAGTTCCTCGAGGGCCTCGAGGGCCTCGAGACGGGTCTCGAGCAGCCAGTCGGGCTCGTCGAGATCGCCGCTGATCTGGCGTACCTGTTCTTCGGTCAGATTGGCGTGTACCTGCGTTCCTGCGCTCATATTATCCGAGGCTCCCCTCCATCTCGAGTTCGATGAGGCGGTTGAGTTCGACCGCGTACTCGATCGGCAGTTCCTCCGTGATCGGCTCGATGAAGCCGGCGACGATCATCTTCTTGGCGTCGTCGTCGTCCAGTCCGCGGCTCTGGAGGTAGAAGATGTCCTCGTCGCCGATCTTGCCGACGGTGGCCTCGTGGGCGACGTCGACCTTCGACTCCTCGATCTCCATGTACGGCATGGTGTCCGAGGTGGACTCGTTGTCGAACATCAGCGCGTCGCACTCGACGGCAGTGCTCGAGTTCTCGGCGCCGTCGGCGATGTGGACGAGACCGCGGTAGTTGGTGCGGCCGCCGTCCTTGGCGATCGACTTGGATTCGATGGTCGAGCTGGTGTCGGGCGCGTTGTGGTAGACCTTCGCGCCGGTGTCGATGTCCTGGTCCTCGCCCGCGAAGGCGATGGTGATGTGGGTGTCCGTCGAGCCGCGACCCTTGAGGATCGTACACGGGTAGAGCATGGTGGCCTTCGAGCCCATCGAGCCCGAGACCCACTCCATCGTTCCGTTCTCCTCACAGATCGCGCGCTTGGTGTTGAGGTTGAACGTGTTCTTCGACCAGTTCTGGACCGTCGAGTACTGGACGTGGGCGTCCTCGCCGACGAACACCTCGACACCTCCGCTGTGGAGGTTGTGGGTGCCGTACTTCGGCGCGGAACAGCCCTCGATGTAGTGCACTTCGGAGCCTTCCTCGGCGATGATGAGCGTGTGCTCGAACTGGCCCATCCCCTCGGAGTTCATCCGGAAGTACGCCTGGACGGGCATCTCGACGGTGACGTCCTCGGGGACGTAGACGAACGAGCCGCCCGACCAGACGGCGCCGTGAAGCGCGGCGAACTTGTTGTCGCTCGGGGGGACGCAGGTCGTCATGAAGTGCTCCTTGACGAGCTCAGGATGCTCCTGAACCGCCTTGTCCATGTTCATGAAGACGACGCCCTTCTCCTCCCACTGCTCCTGCATGTTCTGGTAGACGACCTCGGACTCGTACTGGGCGCCGACGCCCGAGAGGGCGTTCTTCTCGGCTTCCGGGATGCCCAGCTTGTCGAAGGTGTCCTTGATCTCGTCGGGGAGCTCGGTCCAGTCGTCGACGCCTTCGCGCTTGTCGACGTCCGGACGGATGTATGGAACGATCTCCTCGATGTCGAGCTCGGTCAGGTCGGGCTGACCGGGCCAGTCCGTCGGCATCGGCATGTTCTGGTACTGCTTGAGCGCGCGGAGACGCCGCTCGAGCATCCAGTCGGGCTCGTCCTTGTCCTCGGAGATCATGCGGATGACCTCTTCGGTCAGGCCCTTGTCGGACTTGACGGCGGCGTTCTGCTCCTTCTTGAACTCGAAGCGCGCCTCGGTGTCGGTTTCTTTGAGGTGGTCTTGTTCGGAACTCATGATTGGTATGTATTCGTGTTTACGGCTGCAGCGTTATTACGGTTGTTCTAGTCGGATTCGGTTACGCCGTGCCGTAGACCTCTTCGCGGACCCAGTCGTACCCCTTGTCCTCGAGCTCCTCGGCGAGCGAGGCGTCGCCGCTCTTGGCGATCTGGCCGTCGAGCATCACGTGGACGTGATCGGGCTCGACGTAGTCGAGGATGCGCTGGTAGTGGGTGATCTGGAGGATCCCGGTGCCCTGCTCGTCGCGCAGGGCGTTGATCCCGTTCGAGACGTCCTGCAGGCGGTCGATGTCGAGCCCCGAGTCGATCTCGTCGAGGACGGCGACCGACGGCTCGAGGATGGCGGCCTGAAGGACCTCGTTCTGCTTTTTCTCCCCGCCGGAGAAGCCGGCGTTGAGGTAGCGCTGGGCGAACCGCTCGTCCATGTCCAGTTGCTCCATCTTCTCCTGGAGGATCTCCTGGAACTCGGCGACGCCGACCTCACCCTCGTCGACGTCTCCCTCCATCGGGGACGTCTCGAATCCGGCCTCCTCTTCTTCCTCCTCGTCGGCGTCTTCGCCCTCGAAGAGCTCCTCGCGCTCCTCGATCTTGGCATTGAGCGCCGTGCGAAGGAAGTTGACCATCGTGACGCCCTCGATCTCGGCGGGGTACTGGAAGCCGAGGAAGACGCCCAGCGCCGCGCGCTCGTTGGGCTCGAGTTCGAGCAGGTTCCAGGTGCGCTGGTCCTCGTCGATCTCGATGTCCTCGCCGAACTCGTCGTCCTCGAGGTGGAGCAGGACCTCGCCCTCGGTGACGTCGTAGGCCGGGTGGCCGGCGATGACCTTCGCACAGGTCGACTTCCCGGAGCCGTTCGGTCCCATCAGGGCGTGGATCTCGCCCGATTCGACCTCGAGGTTGACGCCCTCGAGGATCTTCTCGTCGCCGTCCGCCACTTCCGCGTGCAGGTTGCGTAGTTCGAGGCGTGCCATAGTAGTCTGTCGTGTGAACCCTGGGTCGTCCGCCTGATAACGGTTTCGTATGCGGTTGGATACGGTTTCGAATAACCAAGAATATTTCACCGAACGAGAAGCGCCGACGGACAGATGCGAACTGCAGTACTGTCGACGGTTTCGGTCCGTCGGGCGCTGAACCTGCCGATCCCCTCCTACACGAGTCCGCAAGGCGACGTCGTCGAGTGATGGTTACCAGTACTGGTCGAGCCCGGTCTGTTCCTGGCCCGATTTTATCTCTTCCCAGGAGACGTCCAACGCCTCGAGGATCCGCGAGATCGGCCCCTTCAGCGTCTTCTCGAGCATCGTATCGTAGTCGACCGCGAACTCCTCGGGGATCTGATCGTCGTACTCGAAGCAGATGACGTCGGGATCGCGCTTGAACGCGCCGTAGACGGGATCCCGGCGCGCGTTGAGTCCCTCCTCGTTCTCGAGTCGCTCGAAGAAGGCGGGATCGACGCGCTCGAGGTAGAGCCGTTTCGGCTTGCTTCCGCGCTGGAAGTTCGTCCCGAGCACCCGGTTTGCGTACTTGGCGCCCCGAACCTGGGCCGTGTCGGTGTCGTAGTTGTCCAGGCGCTTGCCGATCCCGCCCGGGATGGCGATCTCCTCGAGGCTCACCTCGCCCGTGCGGACGTCCTCGATGACGCCCTGGACGTACTCCTTGGCGCCCTCGATATCGCCGTCCCTGACGATCATCTCGATCACGCGGTGTTGGACTTCCTTCGTGATCGGGGCGATGTCCGAGCGCTGGTACTCGAAGCCGACGATGTCGATGTCGTCGACGTCCTTCCCTTCCTTCCAGGTAATGTGGCCAGCGTAGCGTTTCTTCTTGCCCGCCTGGAAGAAGCGCCGGTAGAGCTTCTCGAACTCGATCTGGAAGCGGTGGAACTCCGCGTTGAGTTCGGTGCGTGCGAAGTCGTCGTACCGGTCGTTGATGTGTTCCTCGATCTCGAACGATTGCTCTATCGCCTCTTCCTTCGAGACGTCGGGTCCGAGCTCGAGCATGACTGAATCGGTGTCACCATAGGTAACTTGATAGTTCATCTCAGTCGCAGCAGTCTCGGTAAATTCGATGACTTCGCGCCCAGTAGCGGTAATTGCGGATGCTGCCTCCTTATCATATAGTCTGAATTGTTCCCACCCTGAGACACCATATAGGGATTGCCCGACGAACTGGAACTTCCCGTTTCGTCCCGCAAGCAGCGTGTGATTGTCCTCGACGGTAACACAATAGACGCCGTTTTCGGCGGTGCTTCGGGACGAACTTCGATGCATCCGAAGCGTGTTCTTCGCCCCTTCGGTGACGTAGATCCGCCACGTGTCGCTATCACGACCGTAGCTCGCGGTCAGGCCGAGGTGTGCACAGAGCCGCAGAACGTCGTCCCGGAGCTCGTCGCTCGAGGTGGAGTAGCGCCACGAGTTCACCTGTCGATCGCCATCCCCGTCGATGAGTACGTCCAGAAACCGTCGCTTCTGTCGACGGCTCCGATCGAAGACGAACTCGGGGATTCGTTTCTCGAAACTCCCCTCGCCACAGAGCTCGGTCACGAGATCCGCGAGAAGCTTCGACGTGATCGTATACGATCGATCGTCGGCGTACGAATTGAATCCCATCCCGTCGAGTAGTTCGCCGATCGTCGTATGGTGATTTTTCCCTCCGTCGGCGACGGGGCGATCGTCCTGCGCGAGTTTGACGGTCGTCGCAGAGCCACGAAAGTTCTCGCCGAACTGCTTGTCCTCGGACGTGTATACGTTTCCTTCCGTCACGAACCAGGCAAGCAGATCGAGGAAGTCGTCTCCGTCGTACGTCCGCGGAATCCACTTCCGGCCGGATTCCCGGTGAACGAAGCTCATCTCACAGACGTCTTCGATGTACTCGCGGTGCCGCTCGAACTCCTCGGCGGTGAACACGTATCCTACCTCCCCTACGTCGGCTTTCGGCACGCGACGGGGTGTCCATCCCAGCTCCGCGGTGAACGTGTGGCCGTGTACGGACGGCCGAACCCATACTTCGTACTCACCGTCGATCAGTTCCGTAAGATCGACGGTTTCGAGTTCGTCACCGTCGGGCCCCTCCCAGTCGTGGGGAAGCTCGTAGTTCGTCGCCCGGTCGAGATCACCTGCCTCAACGAACCCGTATCCGTCTTCCGTGATCCCGTTAGTCTCGTTCTTGCGGACGAGCATTCGGTGGTTCGGCGTGACACTGAAATCGATCTTGCTCGTCTCGATATCGATCAGATCACCGCCGTAATCGGGGTAGGCATGAGTTTCGACGACGGGCTTGGCTTCCAGTTCTTCGGTTTCCGGATCGAGCGAGTACACCACGTCACCGATCTCGAGGTCGGTAATACCTCGGACGCCCTCGGGAGTCAACACCTCCGTGTCCGGCGTGAAACAGTTCATAATAACCTTGACAGCTCCCTGCTGTCGGTCGTACTGCTCGTATTCGGGTGAGCCGGGCTCGTGGTCGTTCCGAAGCCCCTTCTTCTCCTCGCGCTCGGCGAGCAGCTCCGTGATCATCTCGCGCATCACGCCGTCGGGCTCCTTGCGAAAGTGGATGGGCTCGGGTTGGGTCGGCGCGGTGTAGGTCTCGCCGTCGTACTCGTCGGGATCGATCCGCGTCTCCGGCGAGGCGTTGATCGTCGTCATGCACATCGGATACAAACTCTTCAAATCTAGAACAGTTACGTTCTCTTTGACCCCAGTAATCGGGTCGAAGACGGCCCCCCCCTCGTACTCCTCCCCGCCTTCCTGTTGTCCTTTCGAGGGTAGCGCGAACTGCCCGTGGGCCTGGTGAAGGACGTACATGTCGACCGCGTCGCCGGGTGTGGGGGCGTCCTCTAACTTGCAGCCGACGAACGCGCGCACCTCGTCCCAGAACGGGATGATGCTCTGCTGACGGTCGAGCTCGACGCAGATCTCGACGTCCCGGAGGTTGTACGCGAGCAGCTGGGTGGGATCACCTTCCCAGAGGTCACCGATGTCGCCCGCGTAGCGCTCCTTGCCGACCCCGAGCTCGGACTCGCCGACGGCGTCGAGCCGGTAGGAGTCGAGTTCGGAGAAGACCATCCGCTGGTAGCCGTACAGCAGGTCGAAGACGACCCGGCCCTTGATGTCGGGGCCGCCCCAGTTGCTGCGCCAGACCTCGTCGACCCGCGAGAGGCGGTCGATCTCGAGGTCGTAGTCGTGGCCGCCTTGGAGCACCTCGAGCCGGTCCAGCAGGTACGGCGCGTCGAAGTCCTCGAAGTTCCACCCCGTCAACACGTCGGGGTCCGTTGCTCGAATGTAGTCGATAAAGGCCTCGAGCATCGCTTCCTCCTCCTCGAAGCTCCGCACCTCGTGGTCGAGCGGTCCCTCGATGGGATCGTACTCCTCGACCGCGTCGGGGATCGGCCCGTCGCCGATCGGCGCCTCGTAGAGCCACATGACGTACTCGTCTCGGTAGGAGTCGTGGCTCGTGAGACAGATGATCGGTTCCTCACCGTCCTCGGGGAACCCGGAGCGGTCGTCGACCTCGATGTCGAACGTCTGGACCCGGGGCTCGGCGTCGACGTCGGCCGCCTCGACCTCCTCGTGGGGAACGACCAGCGAGTCGTCCTCGGCCCGTCGCTCGGGAACCCGGATTCCGCTGCGAACGTCCTTGTCGATGAGAAACCGGTTCGGGAAGAGGATGTCGGCCTCGTAGTGTTCGAACTCGTCGCGGACCTGGCCGACGTCCCGCGGCGTCTGGCCGAAGATCTTCGTTAGCTTCTCGCCGCGGATGCTCTCGTAGGGTTCGCCGTCCTCGCCGACCTCGCGGCTGCCGGTGAGTCGGTCGTAGGACTCCTCGGGCGGCCGCTCGAGGGACTCCGTCGGCGCGTAGAAGTACGGACGAAAGCCGACGACCTGGACGTGCTCGAGCTCGCCGTCGGCCGTCCGGCCGAAGACGTGCATAATCGGACGTTCGTCGTCGCCGTAGCCGGCGATGGTGTAGTCGACCTGCATTACGGCGAGCTCGAGCGCTCCCGTCGGCTCCGGAAGCGTCTCCTCGCGAACGTCGATCACTGCTGTGCTCTCTCCCGTTCCGTCGCCGGCGACGGCGGCTGCCTCTTCGTCCGGCCGTTCGGAAGACTCGCGGGAAAACTTCGCGAGTCCGGTCTGGCCCGCCTCGGTCATTGTGTCGACGTTTGGCGCCGCCGGTTAAAAACCCACCATTCCCGTCGATACCACCCAAAACTGAAGGAAGAACAAAGCATATAATGTGGTAACACATAGCAAGGGCTGAGGTGACCGATGTGTCCATTCGTGCCAACGAAGACGAGGTGGCGGATCGAGGCGAACCGAGTAGCGAACCCGAGGGCACAGCGACGATCGAGGCCTACGAGATCGAGGACGGCGTCGTGTTCTACGACGCGGAGAACCCCCTCGCGTGGGTCGAGGCGAACAGAACGCTGACGCTCGAGGAGTTCGTCTAACGCTCTCCGCGGGTGAACGCGAATCCTTTTCCTTGCGCTTCCCGTCTTTGACCGTGTGGTGTTCGACCGATCCGAACACGAACCCGAGGAGTGGGACCCCGAGGAGGAGTTTACCGATCCCGAAGAGGAGTTCACCGACCCCGACAGCGACTCGCTGACGATCCCTCGAGTGTCGACCGAGGACGCGGGCTCCAACCTCAGGTCGGACCTGCGCTCGGAGTTCGGAGCGTCGGCTGACGCGGAGACGACGGTCGAAACCGACGTCTCGAGCGACCTGCTACAGGCGTTCTGGTCGATCGTGCTCGTCGTCAACGCGGCCGTGCTCGCGTTCTCGGTCGGCGTGTTGTTTCTGCTCTTCGACGGTCCCTCGACGAACGGTTTCGCTCTCGTCGCCGGCGGAGTCGTCCTCTCGGGGTTCGCCGTCCGCCGCTACCGAAACTACCGAGCGACGAGCCGCGAGGATCCGCCGACAACGGATGACGACACCGACACTGACGCCAACACCGACACTGACGCCAACACCGACACTGATTCCGACACGGATACCGAACCGTCAACACCCGGCGAAACGACTTCGGAGCCGGAGTCCAAACACCAATCACCCGACGACCCCGACCGCACATGAAACCCGTCCAAGACGACACCGGGAAGCGATACGTCCTTCTCAAACGCTCCGAGCACGCGAGTCTCGTTCGTGATCCCGAAACCGGAAACGAGTGTTACGTCCAGAACGACCGCCTCGAGCACCTGGCCGAGGAGTCCGTCCTCGAGACCGCCGCTCGGACTGTCGAGGAACCCGTCCGAACGCTGCTGTCGGCCGTCCACGACGAGACCGGTCTCGGGCTGCTCGTCGAACTCGGCAAGCGCGGTCCGCTTGGCGTTCGCGAGATGATCGGCGTCTACGACTGCTGCGAGAGCGATCTCCACGGCCGACTCACGGTGCTGACGGCCGCGGACCTGATCGCCGAAACCGACGTCGCCGGCGAGCGCGGGTATCGACTCACCGACGACGCCGAGGCCGCGCTCGAGGCCATCGGTGCGGACATCGACGAGGAGTCGGCGGCAACTCGGTCGGCCGACGACGATCCCGTCGGAACCGAACCCGGCTCCTAATCAGCTCTCCCCACCGTTTCGAACCTTTCAGTCCGAACGCAGCAGTGCCGCCTCCGTCTGCCGGCCGCGCTCGAGCCGCGAGCGGTTCGAGGTCGCGTCCTTCTCGACGCGGACCAGCGAGTCGGCCGCGCCGATCAGCTCCTCGTCGTGGCTGACGACGACGATCTGCTCGACGCCCAGATCCCGCATCGACTCGACGAGCGAGACCAGCTGCGTGACGTGTCCCGAGTCGAGGAAGACGGTCGGCTCGTCCAGGATCAGCGGCGGCATCGGGGCGGTACCCTCGACGCCCTCCGCGAGCAGCCGGTAGATCGCACACCGCAAGCTGAGGTTGAACAGCGCCCGCTCCCCACCCGAGAGCTGTTCGGGCTCGAGCGGTTCGCCGTCCTTCTGGTAGACGGTCAGCCGGTACTCCCCGTCGAGGTCGATCGCGGCGTAGGAGTCGTTCTGGTAGACCAGGTCGAACGTCTCGTTCAGCAGTCGCTCGAGGGTCTCGACGTTTCGCTGGCGAAGCTCCGCGCGCAACTCCCCGTAAGTCGTCTGCAGCGTTTCAGCCTCGTCGTACAGCGAGTCGAGCCGCTCGAGTTTCTCCTCGACGGTCTCGAGACGGTCTCGAAGCCGCTCGAGTTCCTCGATCTTCTCCTCGACGCCACCGATCTTCCCCTGTAGCTCGTCGCGGTCGGCTTCGAGCGACGCGAGCTTCTCGTCGACCTTCTCGAGGTACTGCTCGGCGTTTGACTGCTTCGTTCGGGCGGTCTCGACCCGATCGTCGTCGAACTCGGACTCGAGTTCGCGCTTGTGTTCGCGGTCGGCCGAGAGCTGCTCGCGGCGCTCGTCGTTCATCGTCTCCCAGTCCGCGCGTCGCTGCCGCAGCGTCTCGATCTCGCGGTCGAGTTCGGCGCGCTCGGCTTCGATCTCGCTGGCTCGACGAAGCGTCTCCAGGCGTTCTTTGATCTCGCCGCGCTCGGCGTTGATCTCGCCGAGCTCGGTCCGTGCATCCGCGACCTCGCTCTCGAGGTCGCTCGCCCGCTCGCGTTTCGTCTCGGCCTCGCGCTCATGTTCGTCGCCCTCCTCGCGGAGCCGGTTCCGCTGCTCCCGTCGGTCCTCGAGACTCTCGCGTTTCTCTTCGAGGAGCTGTGCGACGTTCTCGCGGTTCTCCTCGAGGCGGTCGACGCGTCGCTCGGCCTCGACCAGCGACTCGGCGCGCTCGATTCGCTCGTCGAGCTCCTCGCGGTCATCCTCGAGACCCGACAGCCGCTCCTCGAGCGTCGCGAGCGTCTCGCGTTTCTCCTCGAGGATGTCGACGTGGGGTGAGCCTGCGACGTCCTGGCCGCACTCGGGGCACTTCCCCGCCTCGCGGAGCCGCTCGCCCTCCTCGATCGCGTTCTCGACGGACCGGATCTCGGCGGTGACGTCGTTGATCGTCGAGACCAGCTCCTCGCGGTCGCTCTCCAGTTTCTCGAGGTGGCTCTCGGCCCCGCCAAACGCGACCGGTGCGTCGTCGAACGCCGAGCGGGCGGACTCGACATCGTCGTCGAGGTCGTCGACCGTCTCCTCGCGATCCGCGATGGCCTCGCGGTCGTTCTCGATCCGCTCGTCGAGCTCGTCGGCCTCCTCGCGGGCCTGCTCGGCCTGGGATTCGAGCTCGTCGGCCTCCTCGCGCAGCCGCTCGACCTCGCCGTTTCGCTCCGTGATTGAAACGCGGACGTCCTCGAGGTCGTCCCGGAGCTCCTCGTCGCGGGCCTCGAGTTCCTCGATTCGGGACTCGACCGCGTCGGCGTCGATCGTCTCGAGTTCGGTCTCTCCGAGCAGTCCGTCGCGCTCGTCTTCGAGTTCCTCGCGTTCGCTCCTGCGTTCGCGGAGGGTCTCGCCGGCGTTCTCCCGTTTCCGTTCGGTCTCGGCGATCTTCGAGCGCAGCTCCTCGATCCCCTCCTCGAGGTCGGCGATCTCCTCGCGGGTCTCCTCGTGGCGCTCGAGGACGCTCTCGGCCGTCTCGAGGGTCTCCCGCGCGTTCTCGCGCTGAGACTCGAATCGTTCGATATCGTCAACGACGTCGGCGTGACTCGACTCGAGGGCGTTCAGCCGGTCGTGGAGCTCCTGGTCTTCCTTGCGCTTTACCTGCCTCCGGAGATCCTCGAGCACCTCGCGCTGGCCGTCGAGCACCGACTTGACCCCGAGTCGGGCGTCGCTCGCCCGCTCGCGGTACTCCTCGAGCGCGCCCAGCTGCAGGAGGTCGTCGATCATGTCCTGGCGCTCGCCCGGCGAGGCGTGGATCAGCTTGTTCACCTCGCCCTGGCGGACGTACGCGCAGTTGACGAACGCCTCGGCGTCCATCCGTAACAGTTCGGTTACCTCGTGGCGGACGTCCCGTGCCCCCTCTATCGCCCCACTCGGTCCCTCGAGGAGGCACTTGGTCGTTGTCGCGCGGTCGCCCCGAAGCTTGAGCCGTCGCTCGACGCGGTAGCTGCGGCCGTCGTGGGTGAACTCGAGTTCGACCTCACACTCCTCCTCGCCGGTCGTGATCACGTCGTCGAGGGTGCGATCGCCCAGCGCCTTCGAGCCGTACAGCGCGAAGAAGACGGCCTCGAGCAGGGTCGACTTTCCGCTGCCGTTGACGCCGTGGACGATCGTCACGCCCCGCTCGAGGCCGAGCTCGGCCTCGCCGTAGCACTTGAAGTTACGCAGGCGTACGCGATCGACCCTCATTCGAAATCACCCAGCGAGGCGTACTCGCCGTCGGAGCTCGGCTTCGGCTCGGTCCGGTCTTCGGACTCCGCGTCATCGGTCCCGTCGGCCGACGGTCGGTTCCCTTCGGCTCCGTCGCCGTCGGCAGTTTCGTCGGCCGACGCCACCGCGGTGTCGGCTTCGGAACCCCCGCTCGAGTCGCCCGTCTCGGATTCGTCGGCGCTCGCTTCCGCCGCACCATCGGTCGTCTCCGCGTCGTTCGTCTGCACGTCGGCCATCTCCGCGTCGTCCGCGTCCGTCAGTTGATCGGCGACCGTCGACACATCCTCGTCGCCCGGCTCCCGATCGGGTGCGGGTTCGAACGCCGTCTCCTCGTCTTCGAGCAGCTCCCGGGTGCGTCGCTCGACCTGCTCGCGGACGTTCGCGTCCGCGAGGTCGTCGTCGCGAACGGTGCGGTCGATCTCGAGGGCGGCGTCGCTGAGTCCGAGCTCGCGAACCCGCTCGCGGACGGCGTCGTCGGGGTTGGCGAAGCTGACCGAGACCCCCTCGCCCTCGTCGGGCAGCTCCCGGCGGTCGTTCACGCGAGCAACGAGCGCGCCGCGGTCGACGGCGAGCTCCTCGACGGCCGCGGGCGCGATCGGCTTCCCCTCGCCCTCGATCGTGACGATGACGACCGCGTCCTCGAGGCCGTGCTGGCGGACCCGCTCCTGGACCCGGTCGACGCCCTCGTTCTCGGCGAGTTCGACGTCGACGAAGACGAACTCGCGGGTCAACTCGATCCCTCGACGCCGGATCGCCGGCTCCTCGCCGGGCTCGAACGCGACGAGGTTGTATCCGCGATCCCCGCGTTCGCTGGCGCTTGCGCGTTCGGTCGACCCACAGTAGGTGACCCACGTCTCCCGCAGTTCGGCGGTGTCGGGGTGGTGGTTGTCACCGAGCAGGACGGCATCGAACTCGACGGTCGACTCCGTCAGGAGCCGCTCGGTGTCCCAGTCGGCGTGGGGGAACGGCTCGAACAGCCCGTGGCTCACGAGCGCGGCGTGTGCCGCTTCGTCGGGAACCGGGGCGAACTCGTACTCGAGGTCCTCGCGTCGGGAGCGGGGCACGAAGTCGAGGCCGTAGAACGCGACGTCGTCGAGTACGTACGGCTCGGCGCCGAGCCTGGTCGCGAGCCCGAGGTCGGCGAACAGGTCGAGCCACTGGGCGTCGCGTTTCCCCTCGTGGTTGCCGACGACTGCGAGGAAGGGGACGTCGGCGTCCTCGAGCGAGCGAAGGATTTCGACGGTCCCCTGGAGGTCGACCAGGTTCGGCCGCCGGTCGTGAAAGAGATCGCCGGCGTGGATCACGGCGTCTACGTCGCCCTCGATGGCGTCCTCGGCTACGCTCCGGAACGCCTCGAGGAAGTCCCGTCGTCGCTCGGGCGAGTTGTACTGCTGGTACCCGATGTGGGTGTCGCCCGTGTGTATCACCCGCGTCATCTACCGGGAGTTGATGACGGGGCCCTAAATGGATTCCGCGACCGGACTGAAAGTAGAGCGTGCTGACGAAAACGAGGGGTTCACCTCGTGTGGAATCGGTACGGAAGATTCCGCTACGACTCGATATCGAGACTGTACAGCCGCTTGCGCGCGTCGGAGAACGAGAAGCGGGAGTCGATGACGTGCTCCTCGTCGAGCCGGTTCAGGGCGTACCGAACCGTCCGCGCCGGCAGGAGCGTCTCCTCGGCGATCTGCTGTTGGGTCATGGTGTCGTTGTACTCGAGAACTTTCGCGACGAGTTTCGCACTCGGCGGGAGCTCGCGGACGTCGTCCCACGACCCCCGATTCGTGGGTTCGGGCTGTGGCGACTCTAGAGAACTCATCCTGTACTCCCATTACGAATACGGCCTGATAATATTTTCTGTTTCATTCTATGTCCTATGGTAATATTCCGACGGGGCTGTAGTTACCCGAAGCCTCTTATGAGCCAACACCCAACTCACGAGTGATGAGCGACACTGTGGACGACGTCGACCTCCCCTACGACGAGGACGAGGCGTCCCAACAGGAGAAAATCCAAGCACTCGAGGATCGGTTAGAGATTCTCGAGTCGCAAAACGAGGAGATGCGCGACAAGCTCCTCGATGCGAACGCCGAGAACAACAAGTACCAGCAGAAACTCGAGCGGCTTACCCACGAGAACAAGAAGCTCAAGCAGTCTCCCCTGTTTGTCGCCACGGTCCAGGAGCTGACGGACGAAGGCGTCATCATCAAACAACACGGGAACAACCAGGAGGCACTGACTGAAGTAACAGAGGAGATGCGCGAGGACATCGAGCCCGATGCCCGCGTGGCCGTCAACAACTCGCTGTCGATCGTCAAGACCCTCTCGAACGAAACCGACGTCCGGGCCCGCGTGATGGAAGTCACCGAGAGCCCCGAGGTCAGCTACGAGGACATCGGCGGCCTCGAGGAGCAGATGCAGGAAGTACGGGAAACCGTCGAAATGCCCCTCGAGAAGCCCGAGATGTTCGACGACGTCGGCATCGAGCCACCGAGCGGCGTCCTGCTCTACGGCCCGCCGGGAACCGGGAAGACGATGCTCGCGAAGGCCGTCGCCAATCAGACCGACGCCACCTTCATCAAAATGGCCGGTTCCGAACTCGTACACAAGTTCATCGGCGAGGGCGCGAAGCTCGTGCGGGACCTGTTCAAGGTCGCCCGCGAACACGAGCCGGCCGTCATCTTCATCGACGAGATCGACGCCATCGCTGCCAAGCGCACGGAGTCGAAAACCTCCGGCGACGCCGAGGTCCAGCGAACGATGATGCAGCTCCTCAGCGAGATGGACGGCTTCGAGGACCGCGGCGAAATCCGCATCATCGCCGCGACCAACCGCTTCGACATGCTCGATCGAGCGATCCTCCGTCCAGGCCGATTCGATCGGCTCATCGAGGTCCCCAAGCCCAACCAGGAGGGCCGCGAGATCATCTTCGAGATCCACACCCGCGGCATGAACGTCGCCGACGACGTTGACTTCTCGGAGCTGGCCGCCGAGGCCGAAGAAGCGTCGGGCGCCGACGTCAAGGCGATCTGCACCGAGGCCGGGATGTTCGCCATCCGCGACGACCGCACCGAGATTCGGATGGAGGACTTCCGCGGCGCCTGGGAGAAAGTTCAGGCCGAGACCGACGAGACCGACGAGGTCTCGAAGACGTTCGCCTGATCGGACTGTCAGGTCGACTCGTCCCGTCTTTTCTCTTTACAGCGCGGCGAAGACGAGCCACGGCACCACGAACAGCGCCGCCGTCAACACGGCGAGAATCAGGAGGTAGCCGACGACGGTGCTTCCCGCGGTGAGCCAGGCGGGATGCTCGAACTGGCGTGTATCGAGTGCCATGTAGGTACGAACCGAAGAGGCGTCCATAAACGTACCGGCGCACCTATCTGCTACCCACTGCTGAAGCGATGGGCTTGTGAGCCGGACCCAATCGCAGGAAACAGCGTCGAAACGAGTCGATATCCGTTGAGATGCTTGCCTCCGAATACGGCATCGGTCCCTAGAAGTACCGCAACAGACCGCTCTCGTCGTCGGCGTTTCGGAGACGCCGACAGGCCAGACTGGCCTTCGACCCGATCGGGTCGGGGAACTCCGTGAGGATACGGACGATCTCGGTCAACTCGAGGGCACGGCAGAGGACGGCGATGACCAGGAAGACGACCAATCCTGCAGGCGGGACGACGAACATCGAGATCGGGACTGCGCCGACGATCGGGACCCCGATCGGGATCGAGAGCGCATCGGCCATAAGGTAGATCGGGACCGCCGCAACGGCGGTGGTGGCGGCTACCCGTCCGTACCGGGCGTTGGTGATCGGGTCGAACCCGGTCTTGCGAGCGCTCCAGAGGTGGAAGATCGCCATCGAGCCATACCCGATCGACGTCGCGATCGCCGCCCCGCGCATCCCGTAGGCCGGAATGAGAGCGGCGTTCAGGACCAGGTTGATTATTGCCGCGGCGCCGGTCGCGATGATCGGGTACCGGAGTTCGCCCTTTCCCTGGGCGATCGCGAGCATCGGGCGGGCGAGCGCGAACCCGACCGCACCGGGAAGCAAGAGAAGCAGCGGCGCGATCACCGGTTCGGAGCCGGGCCCCCAGTAGATCGGGACGGCGGCGTCGGCGAGGGCCGCCATCCCGAGTGCCATCACCGCTGTGATCAAGAACGTATACCGGAGCGTCCGACCCGCGACCGCAGAGATCTGATCGACCTTCCCCTGAGACCAGAGTTCGGACGTCGAGTGGACGAACACCGTCTGTAGGACGATAGGCGCGAACCAGAGGAACTCGGCGAACACGAGCGCCGCCTTGTAGTGACCCGGCGCATCCTCCGAGGCCATCGCCTGGAGCATCAGGATGTCGATGTGGTACAGCGACATCAGGAGGAGGACGAGGACGATCGACAGCGAATTGAAGGTCATCATCTCCCGTTTGGGAAGCATCCCGTCGTTCGTCTCGAAGACACCACGGAGCGACTGATGGTAGTGGAGGACGATCAACCCGACGAGCGCTACCAGCCCGCTCGAGAGGATGTGACCGAGTAGGGCTCCGACGACGCCGTAGCCCAAATACACGAGCGGGAGGGCGATAGCTACGAACGAGACGTTGAAGAGAACCTTCAGCGATTCCGAGTAGCGCTCGAGGCCGAATCCCATCAGCGTCTTCCTGGCAAAGGGCCAGTACTGAGCCGTGAGTACCAGCGCGACGGAGACGTAGAAGTAGAGCGTGAACTCCTCGCGCCAGAGCCACTCGAAGAAGCCGAGATAGGTGACGATGCCAAGAGCGGCTGCGCCGAGGACGGCCAGTAGCGTCGCCAGCCGGAAGTAGAAGCCGACGACAGTCCGTTCCCAGGCGGGGTCATCGCGGTCCTCGGCGACGTACTTCCGGACGCCGTCGGCGATCGGGGTACTGACGACGATCATGAACAGCGAGTGGGCAGAGAGGACCGTCGCGTAGGCGCCGTAATCAACGTCGCCGAGCCAGCGATAGAGCAGCGGGGAAGCGATGATCCCCAGAATCAACGCGACGAACTTGCCGCTAGCGACCGAGAGAATTGCACTCGTCAGACTACGCTTCACCTATTGTCCTCCGGACGACCATAGGGAACCCGTGTCCAGTATAAAAGGTGACGAAAGCGAATCACCATCGTGTGAACCATCTCGAGAGCCACGTCCAGACGCCCCACCGACAAAGACGTGAGGGGGCAGCCAACGACGACGATCGGGTAAGCTTCTGATCACAGTCGGTTGAACGTGCAAACATAGTCAATCGCGCAACTCGGAACAGGAGAAGTCCTGTTCCACGATCGGATACTATATCACCCACTCGCGGTTCCGGTCCGCTTTTACCGGCCGACTGGCTATACCGTCGTAATGACGAAGATCGTCGTGGTGGACAACCACGGACAGTTCACCCACCTCGAGCAGCGGGCGCTTCGGGACCTCGGCGTCCAGACGGAACTGATCGACAACGACGCGGACCCAGCGGAGGTCGACGCCGATGGCGTCGTCCTCTCGGGCGGCCCCGACATGGATCGAATCGGCCGTTCGGCGGAGTACCTCGAGTCGGACGTCCCCGTCCTCGGCATCTGTCTCGGGATGCAACTGATCGCGACGGAACTCGGCGGCTCGGTCGGCAGCGGCGAGTACGGCGGCTACGCCGACGTGACCGTCGACATCGTCGACGAGGACGATCCGCTCACCGGTAGCCTCCACCCCGAGACGCGAGTCTGGGCGAGTCACGCCGACGAGGTCACCAAACTTCCCGAGGGGTTCGAACTCACCGCCCGTAGCGACGTCTGTGACGTCGAGGCGATGAGCGACACCGATCGCGACCTCTACGGCGTCCAGTGGCATCCCGAAGTGGCCCACACCGAGGAAGGCGAGGAGATCTTCGAGAACTTCCTCGAGATCTGCGAGGAAAACGGCGCGTAACGAGAGGAGAGTCTCTACTCACCCCGGGTTTGCGTTTCGCTCTTTTCGAACCGACCTTCCGGACAGCGACGACTCGGCGCGCACGGGCCGATAACACCGGTGTTACGTGGTATCTCCGGTGTCGCCAAACGCGTATATGGTTACGTGACGAATCAGGTAACGTAATGCAACCACAAACCGACGCCGCTCGAGCCGAGTTCGCCGCACCGATCGCGACCGACGAACGGGGTGTAAAATGAGCACGAGCGTTCTCGTCACCGGCGCGACCGGTAACCAGGGCGGCGCGGTCGTCGACCACCTGCTCGAGAGCGATACCGAGTTCGATGTCTACGGACTGACGCGGGATGCCTCGAGCGAGACGGCTAAGGAACTGTCTGAGCGAGGGGTAACGATGGTCGAAGGCGATCTGGACGAAAAGGAGTCGCTTGCCCCCCACGTCGCCGAGGTCGACGCCGTCTTCGCCGTCACGAACTTCTGGACCCAGGGGTACGACGCGCAGGTCCAGCAGGGCAAGAACATCGCCGAGGTCGCCGCCGACGAGGGGGTCGACCAGTTCGTCCTCAGCGGCGTCGGCAGCCACTGGGAGGACACCGGTGTCCCCCACTTCGACTCGGCACAGGAGATCGACGAGTACGCCCAGGACCTCGAGCTCCCGATGACGGTCCTCGGCCCTGTGTTCTTCTTCCAGAACTTCGAGGCGTTCGCCGAGGACGTCGTCGAGGAAGGGCAGATCGCGCTGCCCCTCGAGGAGGGCGTCTCGCTGCAGATGATCGACACCGACAACGTCGGCCACGCCGCCGCCGTCGCGCTCGCGAACCCCGAAGCGTTCGTCGGCGAGCGGATCGAACTCGCGGGCGACGAGCTCACCCTGGCGGAAGCTGCCGACACCCTCTCCGAGGTGACGGGTCGGGACGTCGAACCAGTCCACGTCCCGATCGAGGACGCCTACGACTCCTTCGGCGAGGAGTTTACGGTCATGTGCGAGTGGTTCAACGAGGTCGGCTACAGCGCGGATCTCGAGGGGCTCGAGGACCGCTTCGGCTTCGAGTTCACCGAGTTCGAGCGCTACCTCCGCGAGCACGGCTGGGAGGACAAGGAGGGGATGGCCTCGGTTCCGGGCTGGGTCAAGGCGATGCAGTAGCGCCTGGAGTCTTTCTCAATCGTCGCTCGCGACGGGCACGCTCGCACGCACCTCGAGTCGATCCAGCTCCCCGACGAAGGAGGCGAGCATTTCGCGGGTAACGTGGGGCATACAGACGACTCGAAGCTCGCCCGTCGCGGTCCTGGAGATCCGCCACCCCTTCGCCCGGAGCGCGTCGAACGTCGCTCGAGGGACCGTCGCGGCAACCAGCGGCAGGGTGGGATTGACGACCTCGTACCCACGTTTCTCGAGGGCGTCGGCCAGCCACTCGGCGTTGTGCTGGGAGCGAACGTACTGTTCGCGGTAGCCGTCGGGCCACAGCGCCTCCATCGCCGCCACGGCGCTGGCGACGCCCGCACCCGACCGAGTTCCTGTTAGTGTGGCCTGGGCGGTCGACTCGAGGTAGGGCGTGTCGACGGCCAGTTCGTCAAGCAGTTCGTCGGAACGGGCGAGCAAGCCGCCCGCCGGAACCGCGGCCTGGCCCATCTTGTGGGGATCGATCGCCATCGTGTCGACGGCCGCGTGGCCGAAGTGCCACTCGTGGTCCGTGAAGGGAAGGACGAACCCGCCCCAGGCGGCGTCGACGTGCAACAGGGCACCGACCGAGTCGGCGATTCGACCGAGTTCGGGGATCGGATCAACCCGGCCGTACTCCGTGGTGCCGGCGACGCCGACGATCAGGGCGGTGTCGGTATCGACGCTGGCCCGAACCGCCTCGAGATCTACGCGGTGATCGTCGTCTGTCGGGACGAGCCGCAGCTCGACCTCGAGCACGTCGGCGGCCTTCTGAAAGCTGAAGTGGCCCGACTCGGGGACGACGACGTTCGGCCTCGGCGAGTCGGCTCGCTCGCGGGCGATCCGGACAGCCTGTATGTTCGCCTCCGTTCCGCCGCTTGCGACGTAGCCGGTGGGATCCCCGAGACCGGCGAGCTCCCCGAGCATCGCGACGGCGTCGTCCTCGAGGGCCGCGACCCGCTGGTAGGTGGCGGGATCTCCGGGGTTCGTCGCAAGAAACCGCTCGGCCGCATCGCGTGCGTCCGGGTGGGGTGTCGTACACATCGAGGATAACACCCGGTCGAACGCCTGCGGCTCCGCTTGCATATCACTCAGCAGTCGGGTCAGCCGCTTAGTAGTTGCGTTCTTCCCGAACGGAACGAGGCCCGGGCTCTATCGAGTACGCTGCAGTACGGAAACCGCCTGTTGGTAGCTTCGACCCCGATGTGTATCAGATTGACCAAAACTGGTACTCGTGCAGATAGTACATTCAGTACATGCCTACAAAGTACATCGAGTACATTCACAGCGCTCCGAGACGAATACACGAGTATGGCGATCGATATCGACCAGTTCGACGAACGCTCACCCGAGGAGTTAGCGGAACTGAGCAATCCCGAGCAGGTGCTGAAGTTCCTATACAAGAATCGGGATCGCGCGTGGAAGGCCAGAGAGATCGCCAACCGAACGGGAATCAACGAAAATTCGATCCATTCCGTTCTCTCCCGCCTCGAAGAGCGAGAACTCGTTCGCCACAAGGGACCGTACTGGGCGATCACCGACGAGACGAGTAGGCTGCGCCAGGCCTACGATACGCACAGAGTAACGCAGTTGTTCGACGGTCTCTACGGCGAGGAGGATCGTGACGAGTGGATCCAAGCGAGCGAGCAAGCCAACGAATGAGCATGCTATCGCGACGAGCACTCGCGGCGCTCGACTTCCTCGGAAACGCGACGGCCGTCCTCGTCCAGTTGTTTCTCCGGAACGAGTCGGCTCGAGTCGAACGGCTGCGACGGGAGGGCTCGCTCGAGAACCCCACCGCTGAGAGTAGCTGTTCCGGAGAGGAGCGCGAGGTGACGTTCGACGACGCGCGGACCGCCTTCGCGGTCGGGGTGACCGACGAGATGGACCTACCGACCGTTCGAACGCGCTGGGCGCTTCTCGGGGCGGTCGTCGCCGCCGGCTACCGGACGCTGCTGGATCGGAACGTCGCCGGAGTTCGTCGCTCCCGGCTCCGTCGCGCGACACTCATCGGGGGTGTCTGGACGGCCTGGTTCGCGCTCGGGTTCGACAACCGGGATCGGCTCCACAGCCTCGGTCTCGGGTCGACGATCGGCGCGCTCTGTTACCGCGCGAGATACGGGCTTCTGGGCAATCTTCCAAACGAGTAACCCAACACGGACGAAAAAGACGCGGCGAAATCCGCGGCTGTGACGGCCCGAATCAGCGCACCGAGTCGAGCAGCAGCTTCTGCTCGACGCGCTTGACCTCGTGTTGGACGTCGCGGACGGCGTCGATGTTCGCCGAGATCGAGTGAACGCCCTCGTTGACGAGAAACTGGACCATCTCGGGTTTCGAGCCGGCCTGGCCGCAGATGCTCGTGTCGACGTCGTGTTCGCGACAGGTCTCGATGACGTCGCCGATCAGCCGGAGCACGGAGGGGTGGAGCTCGTCGAAGCGGTCGGCGACGTGTTCGTTGTTGCGATCGACCGCGAGCGTGTACTGGGTGAGGTCGTTGGTCCCGAAGGAGGCGAAGTCGATGCCCGCTTCGGCCATTCCCTCGACGGCCAGCGCCGAGGCGGGCGTCTCGATCATCACGCCCCAGGTGCGCTTCTCGGGGTCGATCCCGGCCTCCGTCATGAGCTGTTTGGTTCGGTAGACGTCCTCGGCGTCGTTGACCAGCGGGAACATGATCTCGACGTTGTCGTAGCCCAGCTCGTAGAGCCGGCGGAACGCCTCGAGCTCGTGGGCGAAGATCTCGGGTCGGTCGAGCGAACGGCGGATGCCCCGGTAGCCGAGCATCGGGTTGTGCTCGTGGGGTTCGTCCTCGCCGCCCTCGAGCTGGCGGAACTCGTCGGTCGGCGCATCCAGGGTCCGGACGCGGACGGGTCGGGGGTAGAACTCGTCGGCGACGCCGCGAACGCCCTGGACGAGCTCCTTGATGTAGGCGTCCTCGCCGTTCTCTTCGATGAACTTCGCTGGCGTCTGATTCAGCGAGAGGATCATGTGCTCCGTGCGAAGCAGGCCAACGCCGTCGGCGCCGGTCGCGGCGGCCCGCTCTGCGGCCTCCGGAATGGAGACGTTGACCTTGACCTCGGTCGCGGTCATCGGCTTGACCGGCGACTGCGGGCGCACCTCCTCGACGGGTTCGGTCTCCTCCTCGGACGAGACAACGTCGCCCTCGAGCACCGACCCCTTGTCGCCGTCGAGCGTGACGACCTGCCCGTCCTCGAGGACGCTGGTGGCGTTGGTCGTGCCGACGATCGCGGGCACGCCGAGTTCGCGGGAGACGATGGCTGCGTGGCTGGTCATTCCGCCTTCGTCGGTGATGATTCCCGCGGCTCGCTTCATCGCGGGCACCATGTCGGGCATCGTCATCTCGGTGACGATGATGTCGCCCTCGCCGACCTTGTCGAGCTCGTCGAGCTTGGTGACGATCCGGGCGGCGCCGCTGACCCGGCCCGGGCTCGAGCCCAGCCCGTCGACCACCACGTCGCCGGTCCCGGCTCCGGTCGCGCTCTCGGCGCTATCGGCGGCCCGGGCCTGCGTCCCGCTACCGTCGGTGAGCCCCGCCGTGATGTCGCCGGTGTCGGCGGCGCTCGTCGCGTCTGTGTCACTCTCGTCGATCGTCGTGATCGGGCGCGACTGGAGCATGAAGACCTCGCCATCGAGGATCGCCCACTCGACGTCCTGGGGGGTGTCGTAGTGGTCCTCGACGCGCTCGCCGAGTTCGACGAGCCGGTCGATCTCGTCGTCCGAGAGGACGCGGGCGGTGCGTTTGTCCGCCGGGACCTCGCGCTCGACGGTTTCACCGGTTTCCTCGTCTTTGGCGTGCATCACCTTCTTCTCGGCGACGGTGACGTCGGTGTCACTGCCGTCCCGCGGAACGATGTAGTTGTCCGGGGAGACGGCCCCCGAGACGACAGCCTCGCCCAGTCCCCACGCGGCCTCGATGATCATCGTCGGATCGCCGGTCGAGGGGTGGCTCGTAAACATGACCCCGGATTTCTCGGCTTCGACCATCTGCTGGACGACGACGGCGATGTTCACCGCGGAGTGGTCGAACCCCTTCTCCTGTCGGTAGTAGATCGCCCGCTGGGTGAAAAGAGAGGCCCAGCAGCTCCGAACGCGGTCGAGCAGGTCGTCCTCGGTGATGTTGAGATACGTCTCCTGCTGGCCGGCGAAGGAGGCGTCCGGAAGGTCCTCGGCGGTCGCTGAGGATCGGACGGCGACGAACGCCTCCTCGCCGGAATCGCCGACCTGCCGGTAGGCCTCGAGGATCTCATCGCGGACGTCCTCGGGAAACGGCGTCTCGAGGATGAGTTCCTGAGCGCGCTCGGCCGCCGCTGCGAGCGCACTCGAGTCGTCGACGTCGACGTCGACGACCTCGAACAGTTCCTCGTCGATGTTCGCGTTCTCGATGAACGATCGGTAGGTGTCCGCAGTTACGACGAAGCCAGGTGGGACGGGAAGTCCAGCGCCCGTGAGCTCGCCCAGAGAAGCTCCCTTGCCGCCGACCTTCTCGAGGTCACCGGCGCTGATCTCGTCCAACCAGAGTACAGCCATCTGTAGCTGGAAGGTCACCGGACCGGCTAAAGAAGGTTGCGAACGGCACACATGATTCAGAACTCGTGACCGAATGAGTTTGTCGCAGCCGCGGCAATTTTGAACTGTCAGCCCTCGATGATTTCGTCGCCGTCGTCAGCGGGAACGACGAGGCTCCCGTCCAGTGCCGTCACACCGCGGCCCCCGACCCTAACGCGGTCGCCGACCCGAACGAAGACCGTGCCGGGACGGTCGACGTAGTGGCCCTGCTCGAGACGAAGCTCGTCGGGGAGGTCGTCGTCGAACGCGCCGAACCGATCGAGGTACGCGCCGGCGGCGCCGCTCGCGGTTCCGGTGACCGGGTCCTCGGGAACGCCGGCGCCGGGGGCGAACATCCGCCCGTGCAGGGTCGACTCGCGATCGAGCGTGTCGAACGAGAAGAGGTAGATCCCGGTCGCCTCAAGTTCGTCGGTGAGTGTCTCGATAGCGGCCATATCGGGATCGGCCGCGCCGAGATCGGAGAGGTAGGTTATCGGAACGATCAGAAACGGAAGCCCGGTCGAGGCGACCGCGAGCGGGATGTCGTCGCTGGCGCCTTCGAGCGCAGCCGATTCGACGCCGAGTGCCTCGGCCACCCGATCGTAGCCGACGTCGACCTCCCGGATCGTCGGTTCGTTCTGGGTCATCCAGATCGTCCCGTCGCCCTCGAGTTCGATCTCGAGGACGCCGACGTTCGTCTCGAGGGCCGTCGTCCCCGGCTCGAGGCCCTCGTCGTGGAGGGAGGCGTAGCTCCCGATCGTCGCGTGACCGCAGAGGTCCACCTCCTGAGTCGGGGTGAAGTACCGAATCCGACGGTCGGCATCGTCGCTCGAGCGGAGAAAGGCGGTCTCGCTCAGGGACAGTTCGCGGGCGATCGCCTGCATCTGCTCGTCGGTGAGCCCGTCGGCGTCCGGAACGACGCCTGCGGGGTTTCCCGTCAGCGCCTCGTCGGTGAACGCGTCGACCTGCAGGACCCGAATCGTCTTCATACGTCGGGGTCGAACGCGTGGCGCATCAATCCATCGTCGCCCTTTCACGGTCCGTCGCTCGAATCGACGAACCCGGAGATAGCGGTCCGACGCCGTCGAGTAGGTTCTTACCCGATCGTGCCGCCGCGGATCGCAACGGTGACCGTCGAATCCGCGTCGTCCGGAAGGGGGACCGTCACGTCGATCTCGTGTTCCGCGTCGTCCCTACCGCTCTCGAACGTCTTCCGTTCGTCACCGACCTCGAGCCAGTACTCACCCGCCTCGGTCGCCGTCACGACGACCGTCCCACCGACCGTTGCACCTGGCTCCGGCTGTTCGTCGAACGTCACCGACTCGAGCGCGAGCGTCGCGTCTCGAAGGTCGATCTCGAGATCGGTCTCGAACGACGTCGTGTACACCGGAACGTCCCGATCGTCGTCCTCGTCGTCTTCGTCGTCGTCGTCGTCTCCGCCCCCGTTACCGTCGTCCGGTTCCTCGAGGAGGATCTCCACCCCGAGCTGCCGTTCGACGTTCTCGATCCGGTTACAGATCGTCTGCTGGAACGAGCCCGCAAACAGGAGACCGACGAGCTCGCCGTTCTCGAGAAAGACCGGCGAGCCGCTGTCCCCGCCCTCGGACATGTAGTCCGTGATCAGCTGGTCGCGCAGCGTCACCGACCCCTGTTCGGCGCCGAACTCGACCTCGACGGTCGCGCTCGTGGCCTCCACGGTGGCGCTGGTTACTCCCGTCGTCCGTCCCGTCTTGGTCAGCGTCTCGTCGCGGAGGTCACCGTACTCGTCCCGGCGGATACCCGTCGGCCACGCCTCGTCGAGTTCGTGATACCGGTCGGACTCCCGCTCCGGGTCGACGGATCGTGCGGCGACGTCGACCTCGACGCCGTCCTCGACCGGAACGTACCCCACGAGCTGGCCGACCTCGTCGTCGGGGCCGCCGCCGTCGTGGGGCGAGGGCTGGAGGATCGACTCGCCGAGGTCGGCCTCGTTCGAGCGCGCGTAGACGTGGTTGTTCGAGAGCCGAACCAGCTCGTCCGGTTCGACCGCCTCGTCCCAGATCGCGTCCTCGGCGTCGCCCGTAACCCGCGCGGGGTAGGGCCCTCCGGTGCCCGCCGACAGGTCGTCGTTGGCCTCGCTCGCCCCGGCAGGCACCGGCCGCTTGCGGTCGCTTCGCCCCTCCGCGGCCTCGGGAACCGCCTCGAGGGTCGCCAACGGATCGAACCCCTGCCGCTCCTCGCCGTAGCCGGCGTCGACGACGTCGACGGTGATCTCCTCGTCGCCGACCTCGCGGATCCGTTTCTCGACGTCGTCTTTATCCTCGAGGGTACCGGGTGGCTCCTTCTGTGAGACGAACACCCGAACCTCGTTTTCGCTTTCGTCGTAGTCGACGCCAATCACGTTCTTGCACTCGAGCAGGTACTCGAAATCCTGTGTTTTGGGCATAATTTGAACTTACAACCAATTCGTACCGAACCATCTTAGCTGTGTGGCTGTCTATCGCACACCGAGATGCCGTCCGTTTAGTCCCACTTATGGGGACGGGGCGAATTCCTTCGGCTAGGTGGCCACCAGATGTCCGACTTACCGGACGATTTCGACTGTACGATAACGAACTGGGACTACATCTACAGCCTCTGTCGCGACGTTAGCGACGAGGTCCGTCGGGACGACTTCGAGCCCGACGTGATCGTCGCGCTCGCCCGCGGCGGCTGGTTCGCGGGTCGCTGTATCTGTGACTTCCTCGGGATGGACGACCTGACGAGCCTGAAGATGGAACACTACGTCGGCACGGCCGAGAAAAGCGGCGAGCCGACCGTCCGCTACCCGATGCCGGAAGGCAGCGTCGAGGGGAAAGACGTCCTCATCATCGACGACATCGCCGACACGGGCGGCTCGATCGAGCGCGCCCACGAGTACGTCGACGAGCGCAACGCAGGCGAAGTCCGAACGGCGACGCTCCAGTTGCTCCAGACTAGCGAGTACGAACCCGACTACATCGGCGAGCGCCTCGAGGAGTGGACCTGGGTCGTCTACCCCTGGAACTTCATCGAGGACATGGTCGACCTGATCTCGGGCGCGATGGAGCGGGCCGACCGGGAGCAGTTCACCAGCGAGGAGATCCGCCACTTCCTCTCGGAGTATCACGGGATCGAGCGCATGGAGATGGAGATCGCCCAGCCCGACCGTCTTCAGGAAGTTCTCCGGGAGATGGATCGACGAGAGGTCGTCGAGATGGCCGACCACGGCGAGTGGCGGCTGCTCGAGTAGTCGGTCCGAACCCACACCGTTTACGTCCTCGCCCGCGCGAGATGACCAGTATGACCATCGGTGTCATCGGCGGCAGCGGTATCTACGAGGCACTGCCACTCGAGAACGTTTCGACAAAGTCCGTCTCGACGCCCTACGGCGAACCGAGCGAGGACGTGACCCTCGGCGAACTCGGCGGCCGAGAGGTCGCCTTCCTCCCACGCCACGGCGGCGACCACCAGCACACGCCGACGCAGGCGAGCTACCGGGCGAACATCTACGCGCTGAAGTCGGTCGGCGTCGATCGCGTGATCTCGACGAACGCCGTCGGCAGCCTCCGTGAGGACCTGCCGCCCCGAACGCTGGTCGTTCCGGATCAGATCTACGACCGGACGAAACACCGAACGCCGACGTTCTTCGGCGACGGGATGGTCGTCCACATGAGCTTCGCCGAGCCGTACTGTCCGGAGATGACCGCACACCTCGCGGAGTCCGCCCGCGACGCAACGGACGCCGACGTCTCGGAGGACGGCACCTACGTCTGTATCGAGGGTCCACAGTACTCGACGAAAGCCGAGAGCGAGTTCTACCGCGAACAGGGGTGGGATATCGTCGGGATGACGACGATTCCGGAGGCGAAACTGGCCCGCGAGGCCGAACTGAGCTACGCGACCGTCGCGGGCGTCACCGACTACGACGTCTGGAAGGACGACAGCGAGGTCAGCCTCGAGGAGGTGCTCGCGAACGCCGAGGCGAACCAGGAGTCGATCAACGCCGTCGTCGAGCACGCGATTCGGACGATGCCCGAGGGCTTCGAGAGCGAGGCCTGGAACGCCCTGGAGGGAACGATCAACACGCCGACCGACGCGATCCCCGAGGAGACCCGCGAACGGATCGATCTGCTGGCCGGCGAGTACCTCCGATAGCGGAGGTCCATCGACGCTAACACGTCGACTACCGCGGTTCGTTCGTTTCTTGGAACCGTTTCCGTTCGACAATCGGTCCGTTATCGACCGCGTAGCGGAGACGTATCGACTGGATAGTGACTCCCGCGTTCGACAGGAGTCCCGGCAGCAGGGTGGGCCTGGGCGTTATGGTCATACTATCCGAATCCTGTCAGCGAGTACCATACCAAATATCGTTGGAGCAACCCCTATGCCACTCTCACCCCTCTCCGTAAGTACGAGACGAACCGAACCCGTCGATATGCTCGAGGAGGTGATCGGCGAAACACTGCCGATCCCGAAGTGCAACAGTTGTGCACTTCCTCAGCGTTTAATTCTTCATTAGTATCCTATAGTTACGCATATCTTCAAAAGTTGAGATTGTCACGGAAAGTTTTATGTATGTACGGATACCACTGTTCGAGTGAAGAGCATGACCCTCGAAACTGACCACTCAGCCCACTCATCGGACGACGAGGAAGAGACGGCGTCCGACGAGACGCCGACCCTCTCCAGTGACGACATCTTCCACCTGCTCCAGACCAATCGCCGGCGGGACACCATCCGCTACCTCCTCGAGGAGGAGGGTCCCGTCAAGATGCGCGACGTCGCCGAGTACGTCGCCGCTCGCGAGAACGACACGACCGTCGCCGAGCTGTCCTCGACTGAGCGCCAGCGTGTGTATATCCCGCTGTACCAGTCGCACCTGCCAAAACTCGACGAGGAAGGCGTCGTCGAGTACAACCAGCCCCGCGGGATCGTCAAACCGACCGACAACCTCGAGATCTTCGCGCCCTACATCGAGGCGACCGAGAAGGGAACGGCGGAGCTCGACTCCCAGCTCTCGAGCAATCGTGCGGTCCGGGAGTATTACGTCACGGCGGTCGCCGCGAGCGCGAGCCTGTTGTTCGCCTCCGCGGTCGGCCTCCTCTCGATCCCCGGTGTCGCCCTCGCGGCGATCATCACGGCGCTGTTCGCGCTGATCACGCTCGTTACGAACCTCTCACAGTTCGTAGAATCGGCGAACAGTCTCACCGCCCAGTAACGTCTCTCCCTCGTCTGTAGTGGGTCGCGTGCGGGTTTGCCCGACCGAACCCGCTCCCAGTTTTGCAACGACCGTTAGTTCGCTACCGGCTCGGCCCGATCGGTGTCGGCGTCGGCCCGCCGGAGCCAGAGATCACCGAACAGCTCGTCCTGCTCGAGCGTGATCGTCCCTCGGTGAGAGAGAAAGAGCACGGCGAGATACGTCATCACGCGCGAGCCGCCGACCTCGTCGATCTCGGCGTACAGGACCTCCTCGCGGCCCCGCTCGTACCGGGTCTCGAGTTCGGTCGCGACGTCGTCGATCACTCGCTCGATGTCCTCTTCGTGGGTCGTATGCGTGACGTCGTCGCTGGTCGGCTCGTCGTCGACCCGAAACTGGTCCTCCGCGTGGTAGCTCAGCTCCTGGACGCCGCGATCGTATCCCCGAGGCGAGTCGCTCGTGTCGTAGCTCCGGGACTCCTTCCACCAGGTGTCCCGCTCGGCGTCCCGGAGGTCACGAACTAGCTCGTCGAGCGTCTCGGGCTTCCCGCGGGCCTGCTTTCGCTCGAGACGGCGTTCCATCTCCGCCTCGAGTCCCTCGACGGGGTCGAACGCAGGTGCGTCGTCGCCCTCCTGAATCGGCGCCTCGTCGGCAAAGGGGGCCTCCCACGGTGGCAGCTCCTCCTCCTCGGGTTCGGCGGGGCCGAACAGCTCGTCGCTTTTCATCCGCAACAGGACGCTGGCGTAGAACAGCGCCCGACCCGAGGTCCGCAGGTCGGCGTCGTCCAGCGCCTCGAGGAACCGATCGGTCACCTCGACGATGTCGATGTCCCAGGGGTCGATCTCCCCGTTCTCGGCGAGCTGGACGAGCAGTTCGACGGGCTCGACCTTATCGTCGTCTTCGCTATCGTCGTCGACCGGCCCGACCTCTTCGTCGTCGAACTCGAACACCGCCTCATCGTCGCTCGGTCGGGCTCGCTCGTCGTGTCCGGTGATATTCAGCGGGATCTCGTCGTCGGAGTCGCTAGTCATCGGCCGGAACCTCCGTCGTCTCCCCGTCGCCCAGATCGATACCGGTCACCGCGCTCACGTTGTCCCGCTGCATCGTCACCCCGATCGCGCGCTCGGCACGGTCGAGCATCGCCGAGCGGTGGGAGACGACCGCGAACTGAGCGTCCCCGGAGAGCTCGTCGACCATCTCGCCCACCCGGTCGGCGTTGACCGCGTCGAGGAAGGCGTCGATCTCGTCGAGCGCGTAGAACGGCGCCGGGTTGTGTCGCTGGATCGCGAAAATGAAGGCGAGCGCGGTCAGGGACTTCTCGCCGCCCGACATCGCGTCCAGACGCTGGATCGGCTTGTCGCCCGGCTGGGCCTTCATCGTCAACCCGCCCTCGAAGGGGTCGTCCTCGTCCTCCAGGTGCAGCGATCCGGTCCCCTCCGAGAGCTGTTCGAAGATCTCGGTGAAGTGGCCCGCGATCGCCTCGTAAGCGTCCATGAACGTCCGCTTCTTCTGGGTCTCGTACTGCTCGATCCGGTCGCGGATCCCGTCGGCCTCCTCGACCAGCGTCGCCTTCCCCTCCTCGAGCTCCGCGAGGTCCTCCCGGACTTCGTCGTACTCGTCGATCGCGAGCATGTTGACCGGCTCCATCGCCTCCATGTCGGCTCCCAGGAGCTCGATCGTCTCGAGAACCGTCTCGTGGTCGGGCACGTCCTCGGGATCGTAGTCGCCGACCTCCGCCTCGAGGCTCTCGATCTCCCACTCGAGGTCCTCGAGCCGACCCCGCTTGTCCTCGAGCTTGCTCTCGACGGCGTTGACCCGGTCCTGTTGCTGGTCACGTTTCGTTCGGGCGTCGGCGAGCTCCTCCTTGAGCTCGCTGCGGTCGGCCTTGAGCTCGGTCAGCTCGTCCTCGAGTGCCGCGACGGCCTCGTGTTTCCCTTCGAGCTCCTCGCGTTTCTCCTCGATCGTCGCCTCGTGGTCGTCGATCCGGTCCTCGTGGTCGGCCTTCCGATTCTGGGCCTCCTCGATGTCGTCGTGGAGCTCCTCGATCGCGTCCTCGGTGTACTCCTTCTCCAGGCGAAGCTCGTTGAGTTTGCCGTCGAGGTCGTCGATGCGCTCTTCGCGCTCGTCGATCTCGGCCTCGAGCTCCTCGATCTCCGCGGTGAGTTCGGGGATCTTCGAGTCGGCGAGTTCGGTCTCGAGCTCGTCGATGTCGGCCTCGATCGCCTCGATCCGCTCGGTCTTCGCGTCGATCTCGTCGGAGATCTCGGTCATCCGCTCGTCGACCGACTCGCGCTCCTCGCGCAGCTCCTCGAGTTCGCTCTCGAGGTCGTTGATCTCGTCCCGCACCGTCTCGCGGTCGCTCTCGATGCGCTCGAGTTCGCTCTCGATCGAGCGGACCTCGTCGGCCGCGTCCGTCTTTCGGTCGCGGGCGTCGTCGAGGCGATCCTCGACGCTCCGCAGCTCCTCGCGCAGCTCCTCGCGCTCTTCTTGCAGGTCGGTGATCCGTTTCGCGACGCGCTCGAGCTGGCCCTCACCGCCGCCGGTGAAGGAGTACCGAGAGCCCTTCCGGGACCCCCCGGTCATCGCGCCGCTTTTCTCGACCAGGTCGCCGTCGAGCGTAACCATCCGGTAGTCGCCCGTGTACGAGCGGGCCGTCTCGAGGTCTTCGACGACCAGCGTATCGCCGAGGACGTACGAGAAGATCCCCGCGTACCGCTCGTCGAACTCGACGAGATCGTACGCGAAGCCGACGATACCGGGATCGGTCGGCGCCGACGGGAGTCGGCGCTCGTGCATGTCGGTCATCGGGAGGAAGGTCGCGCGCCCGGCGTTGCGCGATTTGAGGTGTTCGATACACCGCTGCCCGACGCCGTCGTCGTCGACGACCACGTTCGCGAGCCGGCCGCCCGCGGCGGTCTCGCAGGCGACGGCGTACTCGCCCGGCACCGACCCCAGCTGTGCGACCGCGCCGTGGACGCCGTCGACCCCCGCGTTCAGGATCGTCGTCACCGCGCGACCGAAGGAGGAGTCGCCGCTCTCGCCGGCGTTGGCCTCGAGTTCGGCGTACTCCTGTTGTTTCGCCTGGATCTCGTCGTCGAGCTCGTCGAGTTCGGACTGGGTTCGGCGCTTCTCGGCTTTCAGGTCGTCGACGACGCTCGCGATGTTCTCGCGGTTCGTCTCGGCTTTCTGCAGCTCGCGTTCGAGGTCCGACTCCCGTTCCTCGAGTTCGGGAAGCTCCTCGCGTTTCTCCTCGATCGTCGCCTCTTTCTCGCTGATGGCGTTCGAGCGTCGGCGGGCCTCGTCGAGCAGCCGATCCTGCTCGCGCTGGAGATCGTTTCGTTCCGTTTTGACCACCTCGAGGTCCTCCTTGCGCTCCGCGAGGTCCGCCTTGAGCTCGTCGAACTCGGTGTCGACGGCGTCGATCTCGGCCTCGAGCTCGTCGCGTTCGGCCTCTCGCTCGGCGATCTCGGTCTTGACCGACGCCTTCTCGAGTTTGTGCTCGCGGATGTCGGCGTCGAGCTCGTCGACCTGTTCCTGCTTGCGGTCGATCCCGACGAACGCCTCCCGTCGGTCGGATTCGGCGGCCTCGATCTGTTCCTCGCTGGCCTCGATCTTGTCCTCGAGCCGGGAGATGTCGCCCTTGATCTCCTCGATCTCGCCTTTGATCCGGAGCTGTTCGTCCTCGCCTTTCCGCTCGATCTCGGCGTTCAAATCCTCGAGATCCTCCTGGAGGCGAACGACCGTTCCCTGGCGCTCGTCTAACGTACGCCGAAGTCCCTCGAGTTCGGAGTCGAGGTCGTCGACGGTCGCCTCGAGCCCGTCGAGCTCCTCGCGTTTCTCTTCGAGCTCGCTGGCCTTCTTGTAGCTCTCGTACTCCTCCTTCTCGCGACGGAGCCGTCGGTAGCGAAGCGCCTCCCGTCGTTCGTCCTCGAGCTGGGTGAGTCGAGTTCGTTTCTCCTCGATCCGGAGTTCGGCCTCGTCGATCCGCTCCTGGACCGTCTCGAGTTCCGCGAAGGCGTCTTCTTTCTTCGCGTCGAACTCCGCGACACCCGCGATCTCGTCGATGATCTCCCGACGGGCGTAGGGCGTCATGTTGATGATTTCGGTGACGTCACCCTGCATAACGACGTTGTACCCTTCCGGGGTGACGCCGGCCTGTGCGAGCAGGTCCTGGATGTCCGAGAGGTTGACCGAGCGATCGTTGAGGTAGTAGTAGGAGTAGTAGTTGTCCTCGGTCTCCTTGACGCGGCGACGGATACGAATCTCGTCGACGTCGCCGACGTCGTCGCTGCCGGCGGCGTTGACGACCTGAGACCGCTCGAGCGTTCGATCGGTGTTATCGAGGATCACCTCGACGGTCGCCTCGCGGGGACCGCTCGAGGAAGCGTCGTCCTCGTGACCGGGATTGTAGATGAGGTCGGTCAGCTTCTCGGCACGGATTCCCCGGGTTCGAGCGAGCCCCAGCGCGAAGAGAACGCCGTCGATGATGTTCGACTTCCCGGAGCCGTTCGGACCGGTAACCACGGTGAAGTCCTCGTAGAACGGAATCTTGGTCTTGCGTCCGAAGCTCTTGAAGTTGTCTAAGACGAGCGCCTTGATGTACATACCCTTCTCGAATCCTCCGTCAACTCGGCCGTCTCGGCCCGGCTGCGGTGCGGTTATGCGACGATAATGTCGTCGCTACCTGAGTCTTCCGTTTCGTCGGCGTCGCTCTCGCCGTCCTCGTCCGATTCCGGCTCGGCTTCGGGGGTAGCGTCGTCCGCCGACTCCGACTGTTCGGGTGGCTCCTCGTCGACTGGCTCCTCGCTCTCGCTTCGCCGCTCCGGAACGCGGGTCGGCGTGTCGGCGTCCAGTTCGGCCTCGAGGACGCGAATTCGTTCTTTCGCCTCGATAAGTTCACTCGTCAGTCCCTCGACGGTCGACTCGAGTTCGGCGACGGTCGACTCGAGTTGCTCCACGCGGTTGTTCGACATACCATCTAGGGAATGGTCTGGAACCATAAACGTACGTCAGACACAACTAACAGTTCTGGTAACTTACTGTGAATCTGTACCAAACTACAGCTCGTCGTGATCGTCCATCCCCTCGATCGCACCCAGTGCGGCCTTCAGGATCTTGCGCTCGCTGCGTCGCAGGTTCATCGAGACGGCGGTCTTCGAGATGTCGAAGTGGTCGGCCAGCTCGTCGAGCGTCGTCTCGCGGGGCGTCTCGTAGTAGCCGTTCTTCGAGGCGACCTCGAAGGTCTCCTGTTCGGTCTCGGTGAGGGAACGACAGCCCTCGAGCAGGCGAAGCGCGCTGTCGGAGTTCTCGAGCAGGTCGAACAGCGTCGTCGGGCCGAACTGGTCGCGATCCTCGACCTCGTAGTCGTTGTGTCGCTCGAGTTCGGCGAGGGTGCGATCCTCGGCGTCGTCGTCGTCGAAGCCGACGTGCCAGCGCTCGCGACCGTCCTCGATCCGGAACGGACCGGTGATGTAGCCGTCGTTCTCCTGGATCGCCCGCATCGCGTTCGTCTGTTCGATCGTCGTCCCGATCTGAGCGACGTTGTCCCGTTTCGTGAGGATGTAACAGTCGCGCATGTTCGGGTGGGTCCGAAGCTCGTGGAGTCCCTGGTCGAGCGCCGCCGCCGACTCTCCCTTCGCGATAAGCCGCGTCTCGAGCTTCTCGGCGTCGGTGTCGAGCTGCCACTGGACGGCAGAGAACGCGACGTCGACGTCGTCGGTCGTGTCGATGAACGGGCAGTCGTACTGCCGCATGTCGAGATCGAGGTCGATCATAGCACGGTACATTATAACCATAATACGGATATTAATCGTTCGCATTTGCGGGCGACGCGGACTGCGGCCGCGACGGCGGGTCGGCAACCGCCGTTGATATGTTAACAGGGTCGCTTTAGCGCCCTGCGATCCACCTACACGGTATGCCTCAGGACAAAGTGAGCCCGCCGACGATCACGCGGGAAGATATTCACACGATCTCGGACGACTCCTTTACCGACCGAAACGTCTGTCTGGTCACGGGTGGTGGATCGGGTATCGGTCAGGCGACCGCGCTGGCGGCCGCGGGCAACGGCCTCACCGTCGCGATCACGGACATCGACGAGTCCGGCCTCGAGGAGACCGTCGCTCGCGGCGAGGAGCTGGGTCTCGAGGGAGAGATCGTCCCGATCGTGGGCGATCTCACGGTCGACGACGACATCGAACGGATCGTCGCCGAGGCCGCCGAACTCGGCGACCTCAAGTACCTCGCCAACGTCGCGGGGATGCAACACATCGACTCGATCGAGGAGTTCCCGATGGAGACCTACGATATGCTCCACGAGATCATGCTCCGGGCACCGCTGTACCTTTCGAAGCTGTGTATGCCCCACTTCCGGGACACTCAGGACGGACAGGGTTGTGTCGGGAACATGGCGTCGGTCCACGCCCACTACGTCACCAGCGACAAGGTCGCGTACAACGTCTCGAAGTTCGGGCTGCGCGGGCTCACCCAGTCGATCGCCGCCGAGGGCAACGGCAAGATCCGCTCGTTCTCGGTGAGTACGGGCTACGTGAAGACCCCGCTCGTGACCGCCCAGCTCGAGGACACCGCCGAGCAACGCGGTATCAGCGTCCAGGAGGTGATCGAGGACGTGATGGTCGGCCAATCCCGGGTCAAGGAGATGATGGAACCGATCGACGTCGGCAACCTCTTCGTCCTCGGCTTTTCGGATCTCGGCCGACACCTCGACGGTGGCGACCTGTTGTTTGATGGGGGCATGACGCTAACCTACGAGTGAGAGTGACGATGGGAGGAAACACCAGTCTGGAAGACGTCGACGAGATCGTTCACGAACCGAGCGAGGAGTTCGTCGAATCGACCAACGTCGCCGCGTTCATGCGGGAGTACGGGATCGACGACTACGAGGCGCTGATCGAGCGAACGACGACCGAACTCGAGGGCGAGCCAGAGAGCGGCGTCGACTGGTTCTGGGACGAGCTGGTCGACTACCTCGGGATCGAGTTCTACGAGGAGTACGACGAGGTACGGGACGACGGCGAGGCGCAAAGCACCTCGGACGACGCGAGCGGTGAAACCGCGAGCCGCGGGGGACCCCAGTTCACCGACTGGTACCCCGGCGGCGAGCTCAACCTCGCCCACAACGTCGCCGACCGCCACGCCGCCCGCGACGAGGAGCGGCGCAACAAGGTCGCCACCATCTGGGAGGGTGAGGACGGCGAGGTTCGGGAGATCACTTACCACGAGCTTCGTCGTCAGTCGAATCAGGTCGCGAACGCGCTCGAGGAGCGAGGGATCGAGACGGGCGATACGGTCGGGCTTTACATGCCGATGGTCCCCGAGGTCGCCTCGATCCTCTACGGCTGTTTCAAGGTCGGCGCGATCGCGGTGCCGATCTTCTCGGGCTTCGGCGTCGACGCCACGGCGACCAGGATCGCCGACTCAGAGTGTTCGGTGCTGTTCACCGGCGACGGCTTCTACCGCCGGGGGAGCCCCGTCCGTCTGAAGGGGTCGGCCGACGAGGCGATCGAGGAGGCCGGCTACGTCGAGGACGTGATCGTCTTCGATCGGTTGGGTAGCAGTGACGACGGCGACGTTCCCTGGACCGACGACCGCGACGAGTGGTGGGCCGACGCCGTCGAGAGCCAGTCCGACGAGTACGAGACGAAGTCTCTCCCGTCGAATCAGGAGTCGATGCTGCTGTACTCGTCGGGAACCACCGGGAAGCCCAAGGGGATCGTCCACACCCACGCGGGCGTCCAGGTCCAGTGTCCGAAGGAGGTCCACTTCGGGATGGATCTCAAGCCCTCGGATCGGTTCTTCTGGGTCTCCGACATCGGCTGGATGATGGGGCCCTGGACGCTGATCGGCACCCACACCTTCGGTGGCACCGTCTTCATGTACGAGGGTGCACCCGATCACCCCGAACCCGACCGCTTCTGGGAGATGATCGACCGCCACGAGCTGACCCAGTTCGGCATCTCGCCGACGGCGATCCGGGCGCTTCGAAAGCACGGAGACGAGTGGCTCTCCGGTCACGACCTCTCCTCGCTTCGACTGCTGGGGTCGACGGGCGAGCCCTGGGACCCCGAATCCTGGCGGTGGTTCTACGAGAACGTGGGCAATGGCGAGGCCCCGATAATCAACATCTCCGGCGGCACCGAGATCTGTGGCTGCTTCCTGATGCCGATGCCGAGCGAGCCCCTCAAGCCGTGTACGCTCGGTGGCCCCGGCCTCGGCATGGACATCGACATCGTCGACGCTACCGGCGAGTCGATCAGGGAGGACAACGAACGGGGGTACCTCGTCGCCCGGGACTCCTGTCCGTCGATGACCAAGTCGCTGTGGTCGGGCGACGAGCGCTACCTCGAGGAGTACTGGTCGCGGTTCGACGACATGTGGAACCACGGCGATTGGGCCCAGAAGGACGCCGACGGCTTCTGGTTCCTCCACGGCCGGGCCGACGACGCCCTGAACGTCGCGGGCCGCAAGGTCGGCCCCGCCGAGGTCGAGGGCGCGCTGATCGATCACGACGCCGTCAACCAGGCTGCGGCGATCGGCGCCCCCGACGACACCACGGGCACTGCGGTCGTCACCTACGTCATCCTCGAGGACGGCCGCGAGGAAAGCGACGACCTCCGCGAGGAGCTTCGTGCGCAGGTCGGCGAGGAGCTCGGCAAACCGTTCCGGCCGCGCGAGGTGCTGTTCGTCGATGAGTTCCCCAAAACGCAGTCGGGCAAGATCATTCGTCGGGCGATCGAAGCGACCTACACCGGCGAGGATCTCGGCGACATGAGCAGCATCGAGAACCCCGACGCGCTCGAGGATCTCGAGGACGCGCGGTAGGACCGACCGAACCGGTATCGGAAGCGAACCCGACCCGCTCGGTGTTCCAAATCAGTCGCCGAGACGAGCCGCTGTACGAAACGCCCGCGGCCGCATCTCGCTGATTTTATAATGAGTGACTCTGGGTACGAAATATGGCGAAGCTATCACGCCGTGGTACCAACACCCGACGAACGTTTCTGACCGCGACCGGCGGGGCCGCATTCGCGGGCCTAGCCGGGTGCCTCGGAGAGGGCGACGGCGGCGGCAGGGAGGACGACGATCCGGTTCGGTTCGTCCTCAATCCCGCGGAGGAGCAGACCGACATCGTCGAGGAGTACACGCCGATGAAGGAGTACCTCGAGGAGGAAACCGCCGCCGAGATCGAACTGATCCGCGCCGGTAGCTACGTCGAGACCTTCGAGGCGCTCAACACCAACCAGGCCGAGATCGCCGACACGTCGCCGACGGGGCTCCCGGGGAGTCAGGAGTTCGCCGACGTCCTCGGCATGCGGACGGCCTTCGGCGGGCCGCTGTACTTCTCGACGATCATCACTACGCCCGACAGCGGGATCGAAACGATCGACGACCTCGAAGGTGAGACGATGGCCACCGGCGCGCTCCTGTCGTTCAGCGGCACGCTCGCGCCGGCGATGATGCTGAGCGAGGCCGGGCTGGATATCGGCGATTTCCCGCAGGGCGACGCGAACGATCTGGAGATCCAGACCGCGGACGACCACGATACGACCCGCGAGCAGATGATCAACGACGACACCGTCGCGGCCGCGGCGACGGGTGCGTTCGCCTCCGCGCCGCAGATCCCCCAGGAGCAGTTCGACGAACACGAGGAGTTTGTCGAACACTCCGCGGAGTACGACGACGCGGGGAGCGCCCTCGAGGACGGGGCGGAGGAACTGCAGCTGGTCGCCGTCTCGGATCCGCTCCCGCGGGCGCCGATCGCGGCTCGGAGCGACTGGGACGAGCCCGTTCGCGACGACGTCAGGGAGGCGCTGCTCGACGCCGAGGAGGAGGATCTCATCCCGGAGGACGTCGACGAGGACTACGAGCTCTGGTTTACCGGTATCGAGGAGGCCGACAGGGACGACTACGAGCTGGTCGTCGAGCTCTTCGACGAGCTGGATCTCGAGTTCGAGGACTTCGAGGACGAGTAGAAGCGAGTACCGCGGACGGTCGTCGGGGCCGTCTCGAGCCCGTTCGAGGGTTCGCCTCTCGAACGCAGACCAGGTGCGTGCTCCCGAAGCGGACCGCACTCGAGTCCTGGATCTCGTGGCGTGGCTCGAGGACTTCGAACGGGAACGCCGAGGGCCGATCGCCGACCGTCGAGGCGGTACCGTCGTTAGTCATCCCACGTGTAACATGGCGAATGTTTCTAAGGATGGGTGTCGAATCGACGTACAGAGCCATGTCCGAGGACGAGATCGAGGGGGCCGATTCGAACCCGCCGGACGACGCGAGCGACGGGGTACAGTTCACCGCGCCGACGGTCGACGACGCGAGCGGGTACGGGCTCTCGATGACGCTGCTGGGTGGGGTGTTGCTCGCGCTCGCGTACTACGGCTACCTCGCCGTGAGCGCCGTCGGCTTCGGGGCCGTGCCTGAGCCGTTTTACGTGCTGGCGCTCGCGTTGCTGTTCGTGGTCGAACTCTTTCGAAGCCCGGGGTACGACGGGGAAGCGCTCGTCCGGGCGGTCGCGTTCACCGCGGTCTACGGCGGGCTGGTCGTCCTCGCCATCGAGGGCGGCGTGTACCTCTTCGAGCGACCCGAGGCGGCGCTCGAGGGATTCGTCGGGGTGACCGTCCTCGCCGTCTCGATCGTCGTCGCCGCGCTCGCGTACTTCCTCTTTCTCGCGGTTACCACCGCGACGCTCTCGGACGAGCGCTGATCGGGCGGGCAACGCCGGCGGACGGCCGATACTCCGTGTCGATCCGTTCGAGAGGCGGCGGTGATCGACCGTTCACTCGTCGACCTCCATCGACTCCTGGCGATCGGTCCTCCACCGCTCGACGTCCTTGATCGCGTGCTCCGGCGGGACGTCGATCGCCGGGTTCTCCTCGAAGAAGTGGGCCGGCTGGAGTTTGAACGAAACCATCTTCGCAGGCAGGATCGGCCAGTCCTCGGGCACCGAGACGTGGGTCTGACAGAGGTTGTACCAGACGACGAGGTCCTCGCCCGCGATCGATCGGTCCGCCTCAGTCCAGGCCGGCAGCCCCTCGCCCCCGGGATTCTGGTTCGGATACTCGCCCGCTGGGTAGCGCTCGTCGTCGGCGTACCGCGTGACCCAGAGGTGCTTCTTCGCGAATCCGGCCCGCTTCACGACGCCAGAACCGGGCTGCATCGGGAACGTGGTGTTCGTCCCGTCCCCGCCGACCAGCCGGTAGCCGACCGGTTCGCCGGTCGCGTCGTTTTGGACGTCCTCGTTGACGATCTCCCAGTAGCGACCCGCGTGGGTGTCGGTCAGGCGCTGGGCATCGGACTCCCGTTCGAACCGCGTGCGGTCGACGTAGGCGGCGTTCCCGTGCGGGTTCAGGTGGTTTCGATCGGCGTCGGCGTAGGGTGTCGGATCGTATCCCCCGGGCCCATAGGGCACTTCCCGGAGGTTCACCTCTCGGACGGTGTTTGCCGGACCGTCGACCTCGAAATCGAGCCGACAGTTGAACACGTGCTGGTGGCTGTCTCTTATACACATCTCTGATGGCGCGAGGGAGNAGATGTGTATAAGAGACAGGCCGAACCTCCGCCTCGACACCCCCGTCCTGGTAGAAGTACCAGTAGAACCCGAAGTCGTAGTTTCCGATCGTCGAGATAAACGAGATCACGAGCCGTCGGTTGCGCCGCACCTCGTGGTCGCCCACCCGCCAGTCGTAGTGTTTCCAGAGGAGACCGTAGTCCTCCTCGTGGAGACAGATCGCGTTCGGGATCACCTGCGCGTTGCCGTCGGCGTCGTTGAGCGCGGCGTCCCAGTAGTGCATGTACCCAAGACAGTCACAGCCCTCGGTCAGCGAGTTCGCCAGCCGACCCAGTCCGTACTCGCCGACGTCGAAGGGCGCCTTCCAGTCGTGGTCCGGATCGGGATCATTGTACGCGGTGACGACCTCCGGCCAAGAGGCCCGCCGGAGGATCGTCCGCTCGTCGCCGTCGTCCTCGTAGCTGACGTCGTGGAGCACCAGCCCCTCACGGTGGTTGAACCCGACTCGAACGTGCCAGTTCTGCCACTCGACGGTGTGGCCGTCGACCTCCCAACTGGGTCCCTCTGGCTGGATCACGTTGTACGGCTCGAGGTCCTCGCGAAGGTCGCGTTTGTCCTCGCGATAGTAGCTCGTCCGGAGGTTTCCCACGACGTCCTCGGTCTTCGGGCCCGTGTCGACGACCTTCACCACCTCGCGGTCGTCGAGGTCGACCCAGGCGTGGATCCCCGACAGCGGTCGGTTGTACGCCTCCGCGCCCTCGTCCTCGGCGTCGCCCTGGACCCAGGCGATTCCGTGTGCCAGTCGCCGATTCCGGTCGATATCTTCGGGAACGAAGTCGTAGCCGGCCGACCAGGCCGTGACGATCGCCAGGTCGGGGTCGGCGCCCCGACGGCGTACCGCCTCGCGGAACTCCTCGTTTTCGGTCACCGTCTCCTCGACCTCGACGAACTCCTCGCCAATCATTCGGGGCTGGCCGCGCTCGATCTCGTGCCACTCGACGATCGTCTCGTCCTCGAGCGAGACGATCCCCTCGTAGGAGGCCCCCTCCGCCTTGTCGCGGACGACGATCCGCGCCCGTCGCTCCGGTCTCGAGTCGCCGTCCTCGAACGCGCGAAGCGCCGCCTTCGGCGGTTCGGCGAGCGTAATCTCGATCGCTCGAGCGTCCTCAGAGAGTCCGCGCTCCTCGGTGGCGATCGCCCAGCTCAGTTCGATCTCGGCCGGTGCTAGCGGATCCAGCGGGTGTCCGCCAGCGTCGCTGTCTTTGGTAGACATTCTCTCTCGGGTACTATCCGCGCCGAGTTATACTCTTAGGGCCAGCACGGGCGAGAAACGCAGGTTCCGACTCGTCCGAAGGGCTATCCGAAGCTCAGTCATCTCCCGGCGCGTTCTCGCCGCCGATCTCGAGCCCGCGAGTCGGAGCATCCCACGACTCACTCGAAAAGTCGATCCCACCGTTCCAGCGGGCGACGACGGCCGTGACTGCGAGATCACCGGTACAGCTGTCGAACCGATGCTACCGTCCGGCGTTCGAGGCGAACGTGCTTTCCGTTCCCGCGCGACGCCCTCGCTCCGTTATGTTTTACCGGCCCCGGCCCGAATCGAGGCTCAATGACTGCCCAGACCGTCCAGCAGGGCGACCTCGTCACCGTCATCGGGCTCGAGGTCCACGTCCAGCTGGAGACCGACACGAAGATCTTCTGTGGCTGTTCGACCGAGGCGACCGACGAGCCGAACGACAACGTCTGTCCGGTCTGTCTCGGCCTGCCGGGCGCGCTGCCGGTGCTCAACGAGGGCGCCGTTGAGGCCGCGGTGAAGATCGGGAAGGCGATCGACGCCGACATTCCGGAGGAGACGCGGTTCCACCGGAAGAACTACTACTACCCCGACCTGCCGAAGAACTTCCAGATCACCCAGTACGACGAACCGATCTGTCAGGAGGGGGACCTCGAGATCAGCGTCGAGGGCGACCGCCGCACCGTAACGATCGAACGGGCCCACCTCGAGGAGGATCCGGGAAGTCTGCAACACGTCGGCGGTGGCGGCGGGATCGACTCCGCGGAGTACACGCTCGTCGACTACAACCGCGCGGGGACGCCGCTGATGGAGATCGTCACGGCACCCGACTTCCGCAGTCCCGACGAGGTTCGAGCCTTCCTCTCGGAGCTCGAGGAGGTCCTCGAGTACCTGGGCGTCTTCGAGGCCGAGCGGGACGGCAGCCTCCGAATCGACGCCAACCTCTCGATCATCCCCGAGGATGAGATCGAGAGCGACGACGTCACCGAGATCGGTCCGGACGCGCTCGCCGCGGCCAATCGGACGGAGGTCAAGAATATCTCGAGTCACAAGGGCGCCCAGAAGGCCCTGGCCTACGAGGAGACCCGCCAGAAGAACGCGATCCAGCGCGGCCGCGCGGTCGAACAGGAGACCCGCCACTGGGACGAGTCGCGGGGGATCACCGTCTCGATGCGCTCGAAGGAAGAGGAGAAGGATTACCGCTACTTCGAGGAGGCCGATCTGCCGCCGCTGCGGGTCTCGGGCTGGAAGGAGGAGATCGCGATTCCGGAACTGCCGACCGCTCGGCGGGAGCGTTTTGAGGAAGAGTACGGGCTGAGCGACGAGGCCGCCTCCAAGCTCACCTCGACGAAACAGGTTGCGGACTTCTACGAGAACGTCGCCGGCGAGTACGACCCTGACCTCGCCGCGACCTGGGTCGCCGACAACCTGCTCGGCGAACTCAACTACCGCGACATGGAGATTACGGACATCGAGGGTCGACTCGAGGAGGTCACCCGCCTCGTCGAACTCGTCGCCGAGGACGAGATCACGGCGAAAAACGCCCGCGAGACGGTGCTTCGAGGGATGCTCGACGACGGGAAGGGACCCGACGAGATCGTCGAAGCGGAGGGGCTGGGCAAGACCGGCGAAGACGAGGTCCAGCAGGCCGTCACCGAGGCCGTCGAGGAGAACCCCGAGGCGGTCGCGGACTACGAGTCGGGCGACGACGGCGCGATCAACTTCCTGGTCGGCCAGGTCATGCAAAAGACCGGCGGGAGCGCGGACCCGGGCGACGTCAACCAGCTGCTACGAGCGGAGCTCGAGGAGTAATCCTCCCTCCATCTATCGCGGAGGTCGGATCCGATCGCGCCGATGGGCGTTTTGTTATCGCGCAAACTAATAGCGGGTAGCCGTTTCCTACTCGGTATGGACAGGATCACGCTGGGCAACGAGGAGTTCGAGGGACGGAACAACGCCTACGTCCTCGCCGACGGGGACGAGCTCGCGCTGGTCGACACCGGCGTCTCGACCGACGACATCCGGGCCGACCTTCGTGACGGGCTCGCCGAACGGGGCTACGAGTTCGCCGACGTCGACGACATCGTACTCACGCACTTCCACGTCGATCACGCGGGACTGGCGGGCGAGATTCAACGTGAGAGCGACGCGACGGTGTACGTCCACGAGGCCGACGCTCCCCTCGTCGAACAGGACGAAGAGGCCGTCGCCGCCCTCGAGGACCGCCGCGAGACGCTGCTCGAGGAGTGGGGGCTTCCCGAGGACGCCCGCGAAGAGCTGCTCGCGTTTCTCGACGGCTCGGTCCACATCGAGGGGCTGCCCGCGGAACCGACCCCCATCGAGGACGGAACCGTCCTCGAGGTCGGCGGGACGACCCTCGAGACGGTCCACGCGCCCGGCCACGCGGCGGGACTCTGCTGTTTCGAGATCGGTGACGCCGCGGGGACGGACCGCGCCGAAGAAGGGACTGACGGGGACTCGCGAACCGGCGGAGAGGCGTTCGTCGGCGACACCGTTCTCCCAGTCTACACCCCGAACGTCGGCGGTGCCGACGTTCGGGTCGAGCGTCCCCTCGAGCGCTACGCCGAGACGCTGCGGTCGTTTATCGATCGGGAGTACGACCGGGTCTGGCCGGGCCACCGCGACCCCATCGAGGAGCCCTCCGAGCGCGCGCAGACGATCCTCGACCACCACCGCGAGCGGACCGGAAACGTCCTCGACGTCCTCGAGGAACACGGCCCGGCCGACGCCTGGGCGGTCAGCGCCCACCTCTTTGGCGACCTCGAGGGGATCCACATCGTCCACGGCCCCGGCGAGGCCTACGCCCACCTCGATCACCTCCGCCACGAGGACGTCGTCGCGTACGACGACGGCGAGTACCGACTGCTCGAGCGGCCGACCGATCTCGAGTCGCTCGTCTAGCTCGTCGGTCCTCGGAGCGACGGCTCTCGCAACGGAATCGACCGTGCAGGGTCATGCTGAACCCCTTTTTGTTGTAGCGGTGATGGAAACGTATGCCAATCCGTCCGCCGTCCGAGGACGACGTCCGGGAGCTGGGCGAGGAGCTGTTCCTCGACCTCACGCCGGGGGAAGTCGAGTTCTACCACGAGCAGCTCACCGACAACATCGAGGAGTACGAGACGATCGAGTCGTACGATCCCGAGCCTCGCGGGCCGAGCACGCGAACCCGGCCCCGGAACTCGGGAACCCGACTCGACGACGACGAGAACCCGCACAACGGGTGGGTAACGAAGTGCGAGGTCAAGGGCGACGAGGAGGGGCCGCTGTCGGACTGGGAGGTCGCGATCAAGGACAACGTCGCGGTCGCCGGCGTCGAGATGACCTGCGGCTCGAACGTCGTCGAGGGGTACATCCCGAACGTCGACGCGACGGTCGTCAGCCGGCTGCTCGAGGCCGGGGCCGATATTGTCGGGAAGACGAACATGGACGACATGGCCGTCACCCGGGTCGGTCACACCGCGTTCGGCCCGATCACGAACCCCCGCGACGACGACTACCTCGCGGGGGGCTCGAGCGGCGGCAGCGCGGTCGCCGTCGTCGAGGGCGAGGTCGACGCCGCAATCGGGAGCGACCAGGGCGGGAGCATCCGGATCCCCGCCTCGCTGTGTGGAATCGTCGGCCACAAGCCGACCTACGGACTGGTCCCCTACACCGGCTGCGTCGGCCTCGAGCATACGATCGACCACCCGGGGCCGATGACCCCCGACGTCGAGACGGCCGCGGAGATGCTCACCGAAATCGCCGGTAGCAACGCGGCCCACCTCCGGCGACCGACGGACGTGCCGACCGAACGCTACCAGGACGCCCTCGACGGCGACGTCTCGGACCTTTCAGTGGGTGTTCTTGAGGAAGGGTTCGACAAACCCAACGGCGACCCTGGCGTCGACGAGCAGGTACGGGACGCGATCGACCTGCTCGAGGAACGCGGCGCGACCGTCGAGGAGGTCTCGATTCCGCTACACGAGGACGCCGACACGATCCACACGATCTGTACGAACGAGGGGCTGGTCGCCGCGATGATGGGCCAGGGGATCGGCCACGGCTGGAAGGCCTGGTACAGCACCTCGTGGGTCGAGGCCTTCGGCAAGTTCCAGCGCGCGCAGGGCTATGATTTCCCGCCGAACCTCAAGCTCAAGCTGCTCCAGGGGCTGTACACCCTCAGTCGGTACCACTCCCGGTACTACGCGGCCGGAATGAACCTGATGCTCGAGCTGGCCGAACAGTACGACGCGGCCCTCGAGGAGTACGACGTCCTCGCGATGCCGACGACGGACGTGACCGCGCCCGAACACGACCCCGACCGGGACGCGTTCGATCGGCTCCTCGAGACCGACGTCCCCGCCAACACCTCGCCGTTCAACCGCAGCGGCCACCCCGGAATCAGCGTCCCCGCGGGCGAGGTCGACGGACTCCCGATCGGGTTGATGCTCGTCGGCGCGCGGTTCGACGACGCGACGGTACTCAACGCCGGCTACGCGGTCGAGCAGGCTCGTAGTGGAGGGTAGCGTTCGACGAGAACGGGCGCCGTCGGCGAAACCGGAGCGCTCAGACCGACGACGTCAGCCCCCCGTCGACGCGGATGTTCTGCCCGGTAACGTAGCTCGAGGCGGGCGAGAGCAGGTACGCGACGGCGTCCGCGATCTCCGCGGTTTGTGCCGGTCGCCCCATCGGGATTCGGTCTCGAGTCTCCTCGTCGACGTCGTAGCTATCGACGAAGCCAGGCTGGACCGTGTTCATCCGGATCCCCGCCGCCGCGTACCGGTCGGCGTAGAGCTTGGTGAAGCTCCCGAGTCCGGCTCGAGCCACCGACGAGACGGGGAACTCGAGCGACGGTTCGAACGCCGAGAACGTGGAGACGTTCACGATCGATCCGTGACCCCGTTCCTTCATGATGGGTGTGACGAGTCGGGCCATCCGAACGGTGTTCAACAGCGCGAGGTCCATCCCCTCGTACCACTCCTCGTCGGTGATCTCGAGGAGGTCGCCCGAGGGCGGGTGTCCCGTGTTGTTCACCACCGCGTCGATGCGCCCGTAGCGTTCGCGGGTCGTTTCGACGAGAGCGGCCAGATCGTCGGGGTCGGTCACTGACCCCTCGAACCCGTCCCCGCCGAGGTCGTTTGCGACCTCGACGGCGCTACCCGACGGCGACAGCAACACCGGCGTGTATCCCTCGTCGGTCAGTCGTCGGGCACACGCCTCTCCGATTCCGCTTCCAGCTGCTGTCACTATCGCTGTCTTCTGCTCAGCCATGCCACCACTACCCCGGCATCCCTCATAAGAATCGGCTCGGCGCACGTTCGTCGTCTCCGTCGGCGTCCATCGGTGATTCCGGCTCCTCGAGCGCAACTCGTTCGGACGGGATGCGAGCCGACGACTGACCCGCTGCCGACGAATCGCTACAGCTCCCGCAACGTCTCGAGGTCACGCTCGTCGTGGCCGCAAATAATCGTCGCGTCGTGGCGTCTCGCCTCCTCCTCGAGCAGTCGGTGGCTCTCGAGCCAGGAGCGCTTGCACCACAGCAGCCCCCCGCCCATCGGGTGTTCGTCCTCGTAGTTCTCCCGGACGTAGGCCTGGTCGCCCGCGATCAGGACGGTGCCCGCGTCCTCGAGTTCGAGCCGAACGCCGAGCAGGCCGGGCGTGTGACCCGGCAGACGGACGACCTCGAGGTCGCGAAAGCGCCGCTCGCGGTCACCGTGGACGATTTCCCAGTTCAGCTCCCGGTCGAAGTCGCCCGCGAGGTAGGCCTCGTCGCCCGCGTCGGTCTTGGCGCTGTAGTAGGCGTGTTTCAGCTCCCGCTCGTGGACGACGATCGGAACGTCGGTCCCCTCGAAGGCGTACAGCCCGCCCGCGTGGTCGAGGTGGAGGTGGCTCTGGATCACGCAATCGATATCCTCGAGTGCGTAGCCGGCCGACTCGAGGTCGTCCTCGAGCGGCCGGAGCCCGGTGTGTTCGAAGGCTGCGTACAGCTCGGCGGGCCAGTGGCCCGAATCCGCCTCGGGGTGGGAGCCGGTATCCCAGAGGATCGTCGCCTCGGGGTGGTCGATCACGACGTTGTAGACGGGGCCGTCGCCCATCGTCGTCTCGGGGTTCGGGTCGTCGGCCGTCCCCACCGTGTGGCCCTCGAGGATGTGGTTGTAGTCGGTCGTGATCGTGCCGCGCTCGATCGGCGTGAGTGTCGCATCGACCATGCAGTTCCTACGGTCGGTCGGAAGTTATAGTAGCCACCGAAAGTCAGTGCGAACCCGACCGTACGACGGCTGTGTGATCGGTGTGCAAACAGTTTCAGTCGTTACTATAGGGAGTGGGCCTCCGTCGGTCGTCGATCGAATCGACACACTCGCTGGAGATGCCTGCCACAGCGATACCTGCCGCGAAGCTCATCGACCTGTATGGTCAGAGTGTCGACGGTCGTCGCCCTGTTCGGTGTTGCACTGCTTTTAGTCCCGGTTCCGCCGTTTATCACCGCCGCGATCGGCATTCCGGTGATTCTGGCCGGGGTTGCCCTCCGGCTGTTGACGGACCACTGAGAGGTTCGGGGTTCGCCCAGCGACCGCGACGGGTACGACTTTCCGTCTCGGTTTCCAACGACCGGATATGACTCAGACGCCGCGAGCCGTCGTCGCCGGCGGCGGGCTCGCCGGACTCGTCGCTGCACGGCATCTCGCCGGTGCGGGACTGGACGTAACGTTGCTCGAACGGTCGGAAAACGTCGGCGGGCGAGTTTGGACCCAGGAGCACCGGGGGTTCCGGTTCGACCGCGGATTTCAGGTACTGTTTCCGTCGTATCCCGCCGTCCAGCGGGAGCTCGATCTCGAGCGGCTCGATCTGCGCCGGTTCGCACCGGGAGCGTGCCTCGCCCGACCCGGCCACCGGTCGACGCTATCGGATCCGATCCGGGATCCGCAGGCACTGCTCGAGACGCTGTCGAACACGGACGTCTCGATGGGAGACAAGCTCCGCGTCGCGCGACTGGCGGTTGAACTCGCTCGATTCGATCCGGAGACGATCTTCGACCGTTCCGAACCGGACACGAGTATCGAGGAATTCCTCCGCGATCGCGGATTCTCGGACCGGTTTATCCACAACTTCGTCGCTCCCTTCTACGGTGGGATCACCCTCGATCGGTCGCTGTCGACCTCGAGTCGAGTCTTCGAGTACACGTTCCGGACGCTGTTGACGAGCCGTGCGGCTGTTCCCGCGACCGGGATGGCCGCGATCCCAGCCCAGCTGGCCCAGCACGCGCGGGATGCCGGCGCCAGCATCCGACTCGAGACCGAGGTGACCGACGTCTCGGTCGAGGGCACGAACGGGGAGTCGGCGACGGTAACCTCGACCGAGAGCGAGTACGACGCCGACGCGGTCGTGGTCGCGACCGACCCGCCCGCGGCGCAGGAGCTGACGGGCGTCGAGTCGATCCCTACCGACGCCCGAGCCTGCGTCACCCAGTACTACGAGCTACCGGCGGGGACGGATCTCGAATCCAGGGGGAAGCTCCTCCTCAACACGGCCGACGAGGGCCCGAACCAGATCGTTCCCCACAGCGCGGTCGCTCCCGAGTACGCCCCCGACGGCGCCGAACTGATCAGCGCGACCTACCTCGGGGAGCGCGAGGAGAGCGACGCAGAACTCGAGACGATCACCCGCGAGACCCTCGAGTCGTGGTACCCTGACCGTCGGTTCGACGCGCTCAAGACCCGGCGAACTGACCGAATCGAGTTCGCGCAGTTCGCACAGCCGCCGGGCTTTCGCGATCGACTGCCCGATCCCCGCGACCCGGACGGTCCGGTCTATCTGGCGGGTGATTACACCCAGTGGTCGTCGATCCAGGGCGCGATGAAGAGCGGGCGCCTCGCGGCGAAGGCGGCGGTAGACGACCTCTGCAGTACTCGCTGAGAGGCGGTGTACTCCCGCTCGCACTCGAGCGGTGAAGTAAACTGTTCCAGGACCTCGATGGCCGAACGTCCGATCAGAGTCGGTCCTGAAAGAGAACTCCGTTCGTAACGAGCAGTACGCTCATCACGGCGATTTCGAAGGATGCGGCGCCGACGAGCCAGAACCCGAGCGCGACACTGTTGAACCCGAGTGCGATAGCCGGCGCACTCGTCCGGATTGTCCGCAGATAGGGAGCGATCCGATCGTCGCTCCCGCCATCGACCGCTCGGTCCGTCTTGGCTCTCGCATCGGATCCCGTCTCGCGGCCGTCGTCCTCCGGACAGCTGTTCCCGTCGCGGGCCTCGTCGGGCGCCAGGAAGTCGGTTCCGCAGCGCCGACAGCTGATCCGTCGTCTCGAGAACGGCGTCGGGTAATCCGCCGGACAGTTCGGGCAAACGAGGCGATCCGCGACCGGACGGTGTTCTACGGGTTCGGCCATCTTGCTACCGGAGGGTATGTGCGATGTGCTATATGTCTTTCCTTGAATATAGTCTTTAAATTTTATATCTTCATTCAGAGGAGGTGACGCGATTCTCCTAACGACGGAAACCACAGGGTCTCCCCGCTCGAGCGGTCGTAGACGGCCGGGTAGTAGTCGTCGAGGTCCCCAATCAGTGGGGACTGCAGATCGCTCGAGCGGAGTCGGTTGACGGTTCGGCCGCCCGCGAGTCGGGTAAACGCCGGGAGGATCAGGGTCGCCGCGCGGTCGTCGCCGCCGGGATCGTACAGCGTGCAGGGTCGTTTTCGCCCGTCGATCTCGATCGCCGGATGTTCGTGTCCGATGACGTACCGCGTCGCACCGCGAACGTCGTCCGGGGGCGACTCGTGGCCGTGACAGACGACCGTCTCCCCGTCGGCCAGCCGGTACGCGGGTGCCGTCTCGCCGTCGAGCACCGACTCGAGCATCGTATCGTGGTTACCGGGGGTAACGACCAGCGAGGCATCGGCGGCCTCGATGCCGTCGACGAGCCGGGTGATCGATCGTTCGACGCCGCGAGGGATCCGGGAAAACGAGTGCAGCAGGTCGCCGGCGATCACGACCGTTTCGGGATTTCGGGTGTCGAGCAGTTCCTCGAGCCTGTCGCCGACGTCCTCCTCGCCGCCGATCGGTGCCTGGACCCTCGAGGCGGCGCCGCGTCCGAGGTGGAGGTCCGCGAGGACGAGCGTCTCGGCGCGGGGAAAGTAGACCGCTCGATCGTCCAGTTCGAAGGGGACGTCGACGGCGTCAGTCATGTGTCGCGAGAGCCGCCGTCGGTCCGAACGTCCGCGCCGAGGGCCGTCTCGAGGTCGTACTCGGTGCCGGTGAGCACGAACAGCACCTCCTCGAGGGGCTCGAGGACCTCGGGGAGGATCTTGACCACCAGGTAGGTGACGCCGATCAGGGCGACGACCGCGAGCAGCTGGGAGATGTAGTTGTGCGCGACGAGATAGGAGACGCGGGCCTCCTCGGCGCCCATGTAGGTCGTCACCAGCGAGACGACGAGGTCCTGCTGGAACCAGCCGTGTGGGGTCGCCAGACCGATGAAGACGTTCCGGACGAGGTTCAGCAGCCAGATGACGCCGATCGCGAGCGCGAACGCGGTCAGCTTTCGCCGCAGCGGAGCCGACACTGCGGCGATCAGTCCGCCGAAGATAGCCATGCTCCCGAGCCCGGTACAGGCGAGGACGATGTAGGTGGTCCGTCCGGTCGCCGTCTCCTCGGAGTCGAAGTTGAACCGGCTCTCGTACCCGTTCATGCCCTCGTTGATACCGGGGCTGTGGCCAAGCAGCTCCATCCCGTAGTGGGTCTGGACCGCGGTCGTCTCGATCAGCCACTGGCGGACGATCGGGATCGTCTCCGCGGGCAGGTAGATCAGTCCCATGAGCGCGACCGCCTTGGTCAGCACGAACAGCGACTCCCGGCCGTTCCAGAGCAGGTAGCCGGTGTAGGCACACAGCGGTAAGGCGACGAGCGCCAGTACCGTCTGGAGGGGGCTCTGTGCGTCGTAGTAGTAGTACGGCACCATCGTCAGCCAGTAGGTGCCAAAGAGGAGCCAGGCGACCCCCGCGATCGGACGGGCCGGGGCCGCGACGTCCGACCAGCGGACGAGCAACGCGAGTCCGAAGGCGACGATGGCGATCCAGGCCAGCGCGTCGATCGGCTGGGCGCTCCGGAGCGCCGAACTGACCGCCCCGTTACTCGCCGACGCGACGACGACGACGGTCTCGAGTCCGACCGACGTCGAAGGGGGCGGCGACATAGTCATTCTTTCTGATGTACTCTCGCGGTATCAACTTGTTGCCTCGACGACCGAAGGGGCCGCCGACTGCGTACCTTTTTTGCCGCCCTGGAGGAAAACGACCCGTATGGTCGACGTCCTCGACAACAAACGGGCTGCGACGCGGTTTCGGATCCTCGTCCAGATCGCCGAGCGCCAGCCCGCCGTCAGCCAGGGAGAGATCGCCGAGGAGGTCGGCGTCACGAGCCAGGCCGTCAGCGAGTACATCCGCGAACTCGTCGACGACGGGCTCGTCGAGAAGGAGGGCCGCTCCCGGTATCGGGTCACCAAGGAGGGCGTCGACTGGCTCTTTCAGGCCGCCGGCGACGTTCGACGGTTCGCCGACCACGTCACCGAGGACGTGCTGGGCGCGATGGGCGAGGACACTGCGATCGCACTCGAGGATCTCGAGGAGGGCGACATCGTCTCGCTGTCGATCGACGAGGGGCTGCTCCACGCGGAACCCGGCGAGGTCGGACCGGCGACGGGCGTCGCGACGACCGACGCCGAGGCCGGCACCGACGTCGGCGTCACGAGCTTCGAGGGCGTTATCGACCTCGAGCCCGGCTCCGTCACCGTCCTGCAGGTGCCCGCGGTGCGGTCGGGTGGCAGCCGCGAGATCAGCGCCGAAACGATCACCGAGCACTGTGACGACGCCGACCTCGTCCTCGCGACGGGCGTCGAGGCGGTCGTCGCCTGCGGACGGGCCGACGTCGATCCCGCCGTCACCTTCGCCGTCGGCGAGGTCGCGACCGACGCCGCCGAACGCGGGCTTGCAGTCACCGCGGTCGCGACGACCGAGGCCGTCGGTCGGGTCACCGACACGTTACGGGATGCTGCCGTCTCCTACGAAGTCCTCGAGGGGTAGCGGTAGATTCGGAGATATACTAAATCTACACCAACTCCATCCGATCACAGAGCAGTCGTTTCGTCGGTGAGGTCGGCTTCCGCTGTGTTCGAGCGGGTAGACAACCAGGTGCTCAGAGCCACTGCTACTCCGGTCAGAACGCCGATTCGCACCCCGAGTTGCCTCCCGCCGACCGCGCCGGCGACGGCGGTCGCAACGACGAACGCGACGAGACCGCTTGCGAGAACGCCTTTCGATGCCATACGTGCTCCTTTCCGGAGAGAATCAAAGACCCGTCGGTCGAGAGCCGACTGACGGAAGCGGTGCTCGCGATTTCGAGAGACGAACCGGCGAGGTATCGCCCGCCGTGTTCCGTACTTCGACACCATCGCTGCTGATCGATCGATGGATGCGTGGTAGACTCGAATCGCTACGTACCGAACTCCTCCGTTCGGACTCGATCCTCGATAGAGAACCCGTACTGCCGACTACCGGTACGTCAGACGTCAGCTCCCTCGAGCACTGCGATCCTCGAGAATTTCGCTCGCGACCCGCTCCCCCGAGCGGATCGCTCCCTCCATGAAGCCGCGCCACTCGAGGGCCGTCTCCGAGCCGGCCCAGCGGACGCGGCCGACGGGCTCGCGGAGCACGTCGCCGCAGGTCGTCAGCGTCCCCGGCGTCATCGCGGCGTTGTACCCGCCCGCCGACCACCGGGTCTTCGACCAGACCTCGTCGTCGTACGCTAGCGGATCGGCCGCCTGCGGCCCGAGGTAGCGGCCGAACTCCTCGAGCACCCGCTTCTGGCGCTCGGCCGCGGGACGGTCGCTCCACTCGAGGGCGTCGGCCCCGGCGACGAATCCGACCAAGAGACCCCGGTCTCCGTCGGGGAGCGTTCCGTCTGCGATTTCGGTTACGATGCCGTCGGTCGCCAGCACCGACCCCGAGTAGCCGTCCTCGCGCCAGAACGGCTCCTCGTAGGCGGCGAAACACTTGATCACCGCGCCCATCGGCATCCGCTGGACCAGCCCCTGTCGACGGGCGGGCAGCGGCGGCTCGTGGTCGATGCGGTCGATCAGCGGCGGCGGGACGGCGACAATGGCGTCCGAGACCGCGTACGCTCCGTCGTCGGTCTCGAGGGTTACGCCGTCGTCCCGTCGCTCGAGCCGGCGAACCGGTTCGCTCAGTCGGATCGCGTCGCCGAGATCGTCGGCGAGCCCGTCCGAGAGCTGCTGGGTGCTACCGGCGAGGCGATACTCCTGCGTTGCGCTGGTCGACTCGCCGGGAATCTCGAGCCCGCCGCCGGCGTCGACGGCCGCGAGGAAGTACAGTAGCGAGATCGCACTCGGTTCGACGGTGAACTCGGCGCGAACGAACGCGTCGAACGCCTCCCGTGCGGCCCCGGTTGCCATCGTCTCCCGCTTCCAGGACTCGAGGGTCGTCCCGCCCCACCGCTCGGCGTCGGGCGCCTCGTCGGGCGACTCGAGGGGAACGTCGCGACGGAGACTCTCGATCCGTTCGAGCGCCGCCCGCAGCTCCGCGGTCGACTCCTCGGGAAGCGCCCCAAAGCGGTCCTCGTGGTCGAACAGCCCGCCCGCGACGGCGACCCGATCGACGCCCGCGCCGTGCTGTTCGCACAGCTCGAGATCGAACTCCTCGACCAGCTCGAGGACGCGGTCGTGGTCGGCGCCGATCCACTCCGCGCCGCGGTCGATCGTGTCACCGGTCGACAACGATCCCGCAGCCGTCCGCCCGCCGACGCGGTCCCTGGCCTCGAGGACGACTACCTCGAGCCCGGCGTCGATCAGCTCCCGTGCCGCCGTCAGTCCGGCCAGTCCTGCGCCGACAACGCCGACGTCGTAGCGTTCGGCTGTTCGAGAAGCAGTCATATGCGGTCCGTGGGTCGGCACGAAAATAGCGTTCGCGGTTCCCGCAGCGATTCTCGGAGCCGATCGGCCTGTGATGGCAGGCGAACCACGCTACCGATCGACGTGGGGCCAGTCCGCTTCGGATACGAACTCGGTCCCATCACAACAGCCACATGCTCCGGGTGGCTCGTACCGGTGGCCGGTGTCAGTACGCTCGGCGACCGTCCCGGCGTGTATCGTCTGACAGTCGACACAGACGTACCTCTTGGGGAGTTCGGGGCTGTGTGCCATGTCCGGGACCACTACGCCCAGAACGATATAACACGAGTACGACGTTACCCGCGGCAGCTGACTCGACTCGAAGCGACTACCCGATGTAGCGCAGGTCGTCGTCGGTCGGCACGTCCATCTGCTGTTGTTGCTGCTGTTCCATCTCCTGGATCTTGCCGATGACGTCTTCCATCTCGTCGGCGCGCTCGTCGAGACTCTCGTAGTCGAGTTCGAACCCGAGCAGCGCCTCGAGCACCTCGAGGACCGCGCGGGCGCTCTTGGGGTCGACGAGGTAGCCGCTCGTCTCGCCCATCAGGCAGGCGGCCTCGAACCCGCGACGCTCGCCTAATCCGAGCAGGAGTCCGGAGACGCCGACGATGCCGCCGGCGGGCTCGTCCTCGCGGAACTCGACGCCGGCGTCCTCGAGGGTTTCGACCAGCGACTCGTCGCTGACGGCGCCGACGACGGCGTACTCGTCGATCAGCTCGCCGGTCGGCACACCGCCGAGTGCGTACAGCTCGCTCGCGCCGAACTCCTCGGCGACGTCGAGAAACGCCGACGCCAGCACGTAGTGGCCCTCGTTGGTCTGGGCCTGGTGGTCCCCGGTCAACACGAGCAGATCCCGACCGTCGGGAACCGAGACGGCGTGGATCTCGGCACAGGTCAGGTCGGCGACGCCGTCCTCGATGCTCACCTTCGGCGGGAACTCGTGAGAGTAGATCCGGCGGACGAGGGTGCTCTCGCCCTCGAGCTCCTCGAGGAGGTGTTCGACCGCGAGACTGCCGACGTGTCCGACGCCGGGCAGCCCCTCGACGAGTACGGGGTCGTCCAGCTCGACCTCGGCGACCGCGTCGATCTCGAGTTCGTCCATACCGTATCAGCGACTGCGACGTTTAAGAGCGCGTCGGTACTCGCCGTAGGCGTCCTCGGGGTCGAACGGCGCCGGCGCGCTGTTTACGGCCTCGGCACCGCAGTCGGGACAGGTCGACAAAAGGGTGTACACCGGGCGGTCGTGGGCGTCGCGCCACGCCGAACAGACCCGGATGTCCGACTTCATTACTCGTCGTCGGTGCGCCGTTCGCGGTGGAACTCGCCGGAGCCGCCCTCGCCCTCGATCGCGGCGACCGCACGGCGGGCGCTCTCCTCGAGCTGGGACTCGGCGGTCTTGTAGTTGGGCGCACGGACGTTGATTCGGTACTCCGGGGCGCCGACGTAGCTGACCTCGAGGTCGACCTCGTCGGGGACCTCGCCGTTCCCCTCGGCGGCCTCCAGGGCGGTTCGAATGCCGTCGACGCCGCTCGGGGAGGCGTTCTCGAGATCGACGTAGCCGGTGACGTCGACGTACGGCACCGAGACGTTCTCGCGGGCGGTTTCGACGAGTGCGTCGATCTCACCCTCCGAGAGGTCGGTTCCCTCGAGCGCCTCCTCGCCGTGGATCGCGGCCTGCTTGAACCCATCGTAGAGGCTGCCGTGGGCGCCGATCAACTCGTTGGCGACGGCGGTGTAGGTCTCGTCGTCGGCGTCCTCGCCGAGCGCGAGCGCCATCCAGTTGTCGGCCTTCTGCTCGTTTTTCCACTCCTGGATCTTGTCGGAGCGCTGGTGGTCGTTGACGTCCTTGAGCGAGAGGTCGATCTGCTGGGACTCGGTGTTGACGTCGAGTACCTTGCAGACGACGATCTGGCCCTCGCGAACGTGATCGCGGACGTTCTTGATCCAGCCGCTCGCGACCTCGGAGATGTGGATCAGGCCGCGCTGGTCCTGGTACTCCTCCAAGTCGACGAAGACGCCGAAGTCCTCGATCTCGTCGATCTTGCCGACGACGAGCTCGCCGGTGTCGGGCCAGCCGCTGTACTTCATCGTGACTCGACTGTCTCGAGGATCTCGTGGTCGATCTCGGCCTTGCCGCCGGTCGGTCGCGCCAGCGTCGTTCCGCAGACGGCACACGCGACCTCCGTGGAGGCCTTGCCGAAGACGGTCTGTTCGTTCTCGCAGTCACCGCAGCGGACGTTGTAGAAGTTTCCTGCCATAGTAATCACTCCTGGAACTCGAGTCGGCCGGCGCGCCATCCCTTGCGGAGGTGGGCCTTGCCGCAGTCGCTGCAGCGGTACTTGAGGTCCGTCTTCTTCGTCGGCTTCTCGCCGCCGGGCACCTTCGAGAACCGACCAGCGTTCCCGATCGTTGCGGTGTTGCGCCGGGTGCGGCGCGCGTCCCATTTCATCCCCGAGGAGCGGCCGGAACGGGACTTCTCGACCTCGTGCTCGTGGTGTTCGTTGCAGTGCGGACAGTACGTATTGAATCGGCGTGGCATCTGCATCGTTAGCTCACTTGACGTGGGCTAAGACAGCGCTGTTTAAAACCCGTTTGGTTCGTCGTCGACCCGATGGCGGCCCCCTCGGGCCTTCGAAGCGTTTAATCCCCTCTCGCGTGAACGCACTCGCATGAAGCGTCTCATCATCCACGGGGATCCGGGAATCCGGAAGGGGGCCATCGTGGAGTACGACGGGGAGGAGGTGGTGTGTTTCGCCGTGACGCGCAACGGCGAGTGGCACGGACCCGAGAAGGTCCAGCTGTGGTGTACCGTCGGCGCCGACTCGGAGTTCGAGGACTTCGAGAAGCGTAACTTCACCCCTCACTTCCTCAACGTCGACCGCGTCGACGCTGACGACATCGACGTCGTCCGCGCGAAAGCCGACCTCGAGCTATAGCCACGAACGCCGACCGTTCTCTCGAGACCGACACTCTAACCAGAGACCGCGATGTCACGCTCACCGACGGACGCGCTCCGGGTCCGACTCCGGGCGCTGCTCTCGGCGACCAGGTTCACCCAGTTCGCGAGCGTCGGGCTCGTCGGCGCAACCGTCGACAACCTGGTTCTCGTCACGCTCGTCGAACTCACCGTTCTGGGACCCGTCGCCGCGAAGGTGATCGCCTGGGAGTTCGCCATCGCGGTGATCTTCGCGATCAACGAACGCTGGACGTTCGCGAGCCACGGCACCTCGAGCGCTCGAGCGCTCGGCCGGCGCTTTCTCCGATCGAACACGGTTCGGCTCGGGGGGCTTTTCGTCTCGCTGAGCGTGTTGGCCCTGCTGGTGTACGGTTTCGGCGTCTGGTATCTGGCGGCGAACCTCGTCGGAATGGGGATCGGCTTCTTCGTCAACTACACCTGCGAGAGCCTCTACACGTGGAAGGTCCACCAGGGTTGACGACAGAAACCCACATACGGCGGCCGAATCACAACCCTTAACTAGCGCACCGGGTTACGAAGAAGTAGCGGGATGGGATAGCCAGGAGATTCCGGCGGGCTCATAACCCGCAGACCGGTAGTTCAAATCTACCTCCCGCTACTTTTCACGAATTCACCGACGAACGACGAGCATAGCGAGGAGTGAGTCCGGAATTCGTGAAAGTAGTATGGAGTAGGTTTGAACCAGGCCACGAGCGACCGCAGGGAGCGAAGTGGACGTGGTTCAAATCTACCTCCCGTTTTCACCTCGAGAACAGTCGAACCGTCCTCCGGCAACCGATTCGGGACATACGACCATCTGACCACAGCCAACTCGAGTAGAGACCTGTTTTCAGGCAATCACTGTCGCCACCAGCTCTTATGCCGTCCAGTGACGCCCTCCACATGAGTCACGGTAGCGAGGACGACCTCGAGTGGACCGAACTCGAGCCGTTCGTGAGTTCGCTCCCGAAAGACGGGACGAGCGACCGCTCGAGGGATGCCACGGGAACGACGATGTCGGCGACCGGAACGAGTGAGTCGGCGAGACGACCCCGCTCGAGCCATCCCGTTTTTGGTGACACCGTCACAACCGACGGGTATGAGAGAGTCGATTCGGACGGCGCTGGCTCGCGTCCGAAACCCCGAGTACACCGGCGAGAACAGGTGCGTTCCGTGTACGATCGTCAACGTCTCGCTCGCCGCAGCGGGGAGCGCGATCATCGGTAGCGTCTCGCGAAAGGGTGGCGCTGCGGCGTTCGCGGGCTCGCTGGCCGCGATCGGCCTCCGGGGCTACCTCGTTCCCGGGACGCCGGCGCTGACGAAGCGATACCTCCCGGCGCCGATCCTCGAGCGCTTCGACGCGCACCCGCTCGAGGAGTCCGACGAGGACGCCGAGGCGCTGACGACCGAGACCATCGAGGAGTACGAACGCCAGCAGGAACGAGCGGTCAATCCCGAGCGGTTCCTCTTGGACGTCGGCGCCGTCGAGCTCCGAGAGAACGATCTCGGCTTTACCGACGACCTCGCCGACCGGATCGACGGTCGGCTTCGAACGCTGCCCGACGACCCGCTCGAGCCGGCGCTCGTCGCCGAACTGTACGGTCTCGAGCCTGCGGCGGTAACGGTCGCGGACCGTCCGTATCCCGCCGTCAGGATCGGCCGTCGAATCCACAAGTGGCCGTCGACGGCCGCCCTACGGGCGGATCTCGCGACCCACCGCGCGCTCGAGGGACTGACCGATCGCTGGCGGGAGGTTCCGCAGGCCCAGCGGATCGAACTGCTCGAGGTGTTGCGGTCGTTCCGCGAGCGCTGTCCGGACTGCGGGGGACCGATCACGCTGACCGAGGACACCGTCGACTCCTGCTGTCAGACCTACGCGGTCCACGCGCTCAACTGCGACGGCTGCGAACAGCCGCTGCTCGAGTTCGATCCGGACGACACCGATCGGGGCGCGAGCGGCGGCTTCCAGCCGTAGGGACCCGTCGGATCAGGCGTCGTCCGGTTCGACAGTGATCGTCGTCTCGTCGTACAGCCCCTTCTCGTCGGCGTCCGCGACGTTCAGGCCGGCACCGATCGTGTGCGTTCCGGGCTCGGCAGCCTCCCACTCGTCGTCGGCGACCCGAAAGTGCTGGTGCCAGCGCTTCGTGAACTGCTTTCGCTCGCCGCGGTCGAACCGGAACCCCTGGGGTTCCGCGGGCGGATCGTGAACCGGGATTTCGGCGGCGTCGACGAGCCCGTCGACGCTCCAGCGCCAGAGAATCGGCGAGCGCGTCCTCACCGTAATCGGGAACGGCATCGCGTTTCGCATCGTCACGCGAAACGGGATCGCGACCCCGGCCGGGTACGTCGACCGCGGCGTCGAGACGTCGATCGAGATCGCCCAGTGACAGAGTCGGTCGGGAACGAGCCGACGGCTCAGGCTCGTGCTGTCGATCGACCGCATCGACTGCGGCTCGGTCTCTCGCTCCCGGGGCGAGAAGGGTTCGTCGTCGTCCCGGCGGAGAGCGCTCGACTCGTAGATCCGACGCATAGTTGGTGCAGGCGCGACGAGAACTAAAACGTTCGGAAGCCGCAGGTCAGTCGTCGGCGACGGCATCGGTCGCGCCGTCGTCAGACCGGAACTCGCCGTCGGTGTACCGGTCGTCGTACAGCAGACAGGCGATCTCGTGGGTCTCGCCCGTCGGAACCTGATGGGGATCGTGGGTCTCGCAAGGCGACGTGAAGGTCTCCTCGAGTCGCTCCCGGGCGGCCTCGAACTCCGCGTCGTGAAGCGCGTCGAGACTCTCGTCGAGCGCGCGCTCGACCGTCGGGTCGGAAACGGTCTCGGGAATCTCGAACTCCTCGCGGACCGACCGATCGAACGCCTCGCGGGGGAGCTCGTTCGGGTCCGTCGCCTCCTCGTCGACCTCGTCGACTGCGGTGATCGCCTCGAGCTCCTCGGCGCCTCGAACCCGTAGCTTGAGATCGACGATCGAGCGCCAGACGTCCTGCGGGAGGTCGATCCCGTCGGGCGGGATGATCCGCGGACACCGGGTGTGGAACCGACAGCCCGACGGCGGGTTCATCGGCGACGGGACGGTTCCGGGGAGCAGGATCTGCTCGCCGTTCCAGAGCGGATCCGGCTCCGGGATCGCCGATAGCAGCGCCTCCGCGTAGGGGTGATGGGGCGGCGAGAACACCTCTTCGGTCGTCCCGACCTCCGCGAACTCGCCGAGGTACATCACCGCGATTCGATCCGAGATGTGCTCGACGACGCTCAGGTCGTGGGCGATGAAAATATACGAGAGGCCGAACTCCTCCTGGAGGTCCTCGAGCAGGTTGAGGATCTGTGCCTGTACCGAGACGTCGAGCGCCGAGACGGGTTCGTCACAGACGATGACCTCCGGGTCGACCGCCAGCGCCCGGGCGATACCGATGCGCTGGCGCTGGCCGCCGGAGAACTCGTGGGGGTAGCGGTGGGCGTGGTTCTGGCTCAGTCCGACCGTCTCGAGCAGCTCGTAGATTCGCTCGGTTCGTGCCTCGCCCTCGGCGATGTCGTGGATATCCAGTGGCTCGCCGATGATGTCGCCGACCGTCAGCCGGGGATTCAGACTCGAGAACGGGTCCTGAAAGATGTACTGGACGTCGGTTCGCAGATCCCGCAGCTCCGAACTCGAGAGGCCGGTGAGTTCGACCTCCTCGCGGCGGCCGTTCTCGCCGACCCGCTGGCGATAGTAAACCGAACCGTCGGTCGGCTCGAGCAGACGAAGCAGCGACCGACCGAGGGTACTCTTCCCGCAGCCCGACTCGCCGACGACGCCCAGCGTCTCGCCCTCGTGAAGCTCGAGATCGATCCCGTCGACGGCCTTGACCCACTTCGTTCGGCCGAGCAGTCCGTCGATGAAGCCGCTGCTCGCGTCGTAGTACTTCGTCAGGCCCTCGGCCCACAGGATCGGCTCCCCGCTAGACCGGCTCATCGCCGATCACCCTCCGGATTCGGCGCGGTCGCGTCGGCGCGGGTGTCGTGTCCCTCTCGGATCTCGACCTCGTAGTCGAGTCCCTCCTGGAGCTCGCCGGTGTACTCGAGACACGCCGCCGCGCGCTCGGCGTCGGTTCCCGAGGCGTCCCGGCCCGTTTCCGGATTCAACAGCGGCGGTTCCCGCTTGGTACAGACGTCCTCGGCGTACGGACACCGGGGGTGGAAGCTACAGCCCGGCGGGAGCTCAACGAGGTCGGGCATCGTCCCCGGAATCGTCTGGAGGCGCTCGCGCCTGTCGCCGACGCGAGGGATCGAGCTCATCAGCCCGACCGTGTAGGGATGTTTCGGGTCGTAGTACAGCTCCTCGACGGGCGCCTTCTCGACGGGGCTGCCCGCGTACATCACCATCACTCGATCGCAGACCTCGGCGACGACGCCGAGGTCGTGGGTGATGAGCTGGATCGCCGTGTCGAACTCGTCGGCCAGGCTCTCGAGCTCCTCCAGGATCTGGGCCTCGATCGTCACGTCCAGAGCGGTCGTCGGCTCGTCACAGAGCAACAGGTCGGGATCACAGGACAGCGCCATCGCGATCACCGCTCGCTGTTGCATCCCGCCGGAGAACTCGTGTGGGTAGTCGGAGTACCGCGACTCGGCCTCGGGGATCCCGACGGTGTCGAGCAGCTGGATCGTCCGTTCGCGAGCCTCTTCGTCGTCGTAGTCGAGATGGTGGCGGACCGCCTCGGCGATCTGCTCGCCGACGGTGTACACCGGGTTCAGGGCCGTCTGGGCGTCCTGGAAGATCATCGCGATCTCGTTGCCCCGGACGTCCCTGATCTCCTCCTCGCTCATCTCGAGTAAGTCCTCGCCCTTGAACAGGATCTCGCCGCTCTCGATGCGACCCGGGCTCTCGATGAGCCGCATCAGCGAGAGGGCGGTGACGCTTTTCCCGGCGCCGCTCTCGCCGACGACGCCGAACTTCTCGCCGCGCTCGATGCGATAGGAGAGGTCGTCGACGGCGGTGACGACGCCCTCCTGCGTGTAGAACTTGACCGTGAGATCGTTGACCTCGAGTAGTGCCATCTTAGCCACCTCCCTGCCCTTCGATACCCGTCTCCTGGGCGTCGAAGGCGTCGTTGACCCCGTCGCCGATCATGTTCATCGCCATCACGAACAGGAAGATCGCGCCGCCGGGGAAGACCGTGGCCCACCAGGGGATCGCGCCGCCGGGACCCTGGATGAGTGTCTCTCGCGTCTGGTCGAGCATCGTCCCCCACTCGGCGGTGCCGGGCGGCATGCCGAGCCCGAGGAACCCGAGCGCGGCGACGCCGATGACGACGGTGCCGATGTTGAGCGTCCCGTAGACGATCAGCGGCGGCATCGCGTTCGGGACGATGTGTTTGAAGATCACCGACCGATCGCGCGCACCTAACGCCTTCGCGGCCATAACGTACTCGTTTTCCTTGATCGTCAGGACCTCGCCGCGTATCAGTCGGGCGTAGGTGATCCAGCCCGGGATCGCGAACGCAGCGACGAGCTGCCAGTAGCCGCCGCCGAGTGTGGCGACGATGATCAGCGCCAGGATGAGGCCGGGGAACGCGTAGACGGTGTCGACGATTCGCATCAGGATCTCGTCGGTCCAGCCGCCGTAGTAGCCCGAGATCGCCCCGTAAACCAGTCCGAAGGTGGCGCTGAGGCCGACGACGATGAAGCCGATCGAGATGCTGTACCGACCGCCGTACAGGACCCGCGAGAACAGGTCGCGGCCGTCGCCGTCGGTCCCCATCGGGTGGGAGAGCGTCGGCGAGTCGTAAGTTCCCGCCGACGACTCCGGGCTCATGTACATGATCGTCGTCGGATCGTAGGGGGCGATCGAGAACGGCTGGACCGTCATCCCCATCATCGTAATCGGACGGGCGAAAACCGCGAGCAGGGTGAGAACGGCGACGACGAACAGCCCGATCAGCGCCGTCCGGTTGCGTTTGAACCGCTTCCAGGCCCGCTCGAACCGCCCCTCGGTCTCGCCGCCGCTCTCCTCGGTCCAGTCGGACAGCGAGTCGCGCTGTCGGACCCGCTCCGGATCGAAGCCGGTCACTCGAATTCGTCCGCGCTCGGTGTGTTGCTCGTTACTCATATCTGATCCTCGGATCGAGAACCGCGTACAGGATGTCTGCGAGCAGATTCGCCAGGACGATGAACACGCCGGTAAACAGCGTGATCGCCATGATCAGGTTGATCTCGCGCTGGTTGATCGCGTCGATGAACTCGCGACCGAGCCCCGGCCAGTTGAACACCACCTCGACGACGACCGAGCCGGCGACGATACTCGCCGTCAGCGTCGCCGCGAGTGTCACGACCGAGATCAGCGAGTTCCGCAGCACGTGTTTGAGGACGACCTGTCGCTCCGGAAGCCCCTTCGCTCGAGCCGCGGTCACGTACTCCTTGTTCAGCTCCTCGGCCATCGAGGTTCGCATCACGCGCATGATGCTCGCCGCCGCGGCGGTTCCGATCGTGATTCCGGGTAGGATCAGATAGAACAGCATCTGCGGGTGGTACAGCGGCAGGCGGGAGGGCGGCAACACGGTCCAGATCTCCAGCCAGAGCGCGCCGATCAGGATCAACATCAGGCCGAGCCAGAAGTTCGGGATCGAGATCCCCGACAGCGCGACGAAGCGGCTGACGGTGTCGGCGAGCTGGTCTTTCTTGATGGCCGCGTAGATCCCGGTCGGGATCGCGATCAGGAGACCGAACAGCCAGCCGAACAGGCCGAGCGCGATCGTCTCGGGGAGTCGCGCGATAATAACCGAGGAGACGTCCTGGCCGGAGCTGACAACCTCGCCGAAGTCCCCGGTCAGGACGTTCCCCATCCAGGTCAGGTACTGCTCCCAAATCGGGCCATCGAGCCCGTATCGGGCGCGCATCTGGGCCTCGTCGGCCGCCGTCATATGGGGATTGGTTGCGGCCATCTGGCTGATCGGATCACCCGGCGTGAGATGCACCAGCGCGAAGGTGATCACCGAGACGCCGAACAGAATCGGAACGATCGACAACAGTCGCTTCAGTATGAAACGTCGTAAACTCATGATATTTCTCGAACACTGCAAACGGCTACCGGGACGACCTCACTCGAGGTCGTGGTCTTCTATCACTTCTTCGATGAGCTCCGCGGCCGCCTCGGGGTCGTACTCGTTCGTCGGCCGGATGGTCTCCTCGAGGGCCTCGGCGTCGGTCGTGCCGTTCTCCTCGGCGAGCTCCGGCAGGTCGGTCCAGGCCGGACGCGCCCAGCCGTTGAGCACGTTGTCGACGATCTCCTGGCGCGGAACGAGGTGGTTGACGGCCCGACGGAGACGGTCGTCGTCCCACGGCTCGACGTTCATCGGATACTGGATGTACTCGTACCCCCCGGCCTCGACGCTGTCGATGACGTAGTCGTCGTCCTCCTCGAAGTCGTCGAGGACGTCCGTCGCGAGCCCGTAGGTCATATCGATCTCGTCGCTCTGGAGCGCCCCCGCGCGACTCGAGTCGTCGGGAACGATCTCCATCTCGAGTTCGTCGATGACGGGGCCGTCCGGGAACTCCTCGGGGCCGTCGAACCACTCCTTGTTCTCGAGACCGATTTCCTCGAGCCAGTACCCGTCGTTCTTGGTGAACTCGACGTACTGCCCCTCGGAGTAGTCGCTGAGTTCGTAGGGGCCGGTCCCGATCGGGTCGTTGTCGGCGCTGGGGTCGAGTTCGCCGCCCTCGAGTTCGGCCTGCTCGAGCGAGTGGATGTACAGCCCCGGCAGCTCGCGTTCGGCCTCGGCGTCGGGGATCTGGGCGTAGAGGTTGACGGTGTACTCGTCGACCTCCTCGGCGTACAGCAGCGAGTCGTAGGTCTGGGCCTCCAGATCGGAGTTCTCGTAGCGCCGGGCCGTCGCGACGACGTGCTCGGCGGTCAGCTCCTCGCCGTTGGTAAACTCGATTCCCTCGTGGAGTTCGTACTGGAACTGCATCCCGAAGACGCCGTCCTCGACGGCCTCGCCGGCCTCCTCTGGGGTGAGTACGCGTACCGTGTCGTCCTCGGCCGGGTTGTCATCGGGGTGAGTGACGACGACCTGCTCGTCGGTGTCGAGGACGCCCTCCTCGTCGGCGTCGACCTCGATCATGTACTCCTCGTAGTCGGTCCGGTCGATGTCCTGGGTCTCGACGAGCTCGTAGTCCTCGGCGAGCCACGGGTAGAGATTCCCCTCGGTGTCGCTTGCGACCAGCTGTTCGAAGATCAGCACCTGGACGAGCGTCGAGGGCGCACCCGTCGTGTACGGCGGATCGAACAGTTCGGGATCCTCGGTGAGTCCGGCCCGAAGGGTGCCTCCCTCCTCGAGGTCCGAGATGTCCGTTTCGTCGGGATGGGCGTCCTCGTCGATCCAGGTGACGACCTCGTCCTGTGGGGCGTGGAGCCCGTAGCTGAACGTGCTCTCGGTGAACGGGTTCTGTCTGAATCCGTGAACGTTTGTGTTCATCACGCCGGCCTGCAGATCGAAGTGCGTGATCGAGCTGTAGCGCTCGTCGGCGAGGTACTCCCAGATCTCGTCGTAGCGCTCGCGTCGTTCCTCGTCGTCGTCCGCGACGTCGACGCCGTAACGGGCGTCGTCCATCATCTGGTCGAGCTCGTCGTCGCTGATCCCGTTTAAGTTACAGCACTGGCCGATGTTGTCGCTGTGGTGAAGCGCCTGACAGAAACTTTCGGGGTTGAACGTGCCCGAGAGCCCGATACAGGGGACGTACCCGTTCTCGGCGTACTCGGGGTCCATGACGCGCTGGGAGTAGTCGTTGAACTCGTAGGTGTCAATCTCAGTCGTGAAGTAGCCCGACTCCTCTAGGGAGGTCGCGATCAGGTCGACCATCTGGACCCGGTCGTCGTTGTCGGAGTTGACCTCCAGCTGAACGTGAATCGGCGCGTCGTCGTCGCCGTCGTCTCCACCAAGACAGCCGGCGACTGCCGCGATACTTACCCCACCAGCACCCTGCAGTAATCGCCGTCTATCGATATCGATTGAGGATTGCTTGTGATCCTGCACCATGATCTTTCATGTGTAAAGCTAATATATATATGTATTGCTTCAGGACGGCGCAACACTTACCCCGTCTAATTCGGTGTTACTCTGGCGGATGGACGTCCAGTAGAACCACCAGTAGGAGACGATCGTTGGAAAGCCTCGGTTACCTGTTGAAGGAATAGAAAACAATTAGAGAGTTTCAATCGCTCAGAAACGAACGTGTAACTTAATCGCCCTCTTCGTCGACGATAACGACTTCACCGTCGACGACGTCGACGTTAATCAGCGTCTTGACGTCGTAGCCGGCGTCGGCCACCTTGTTCTCGCCACCGGCCTTCTTGATCACCGCGACCGTGTCGATGACCTCCGCGCCGATATCGTCGAGCGCCTCGAGCACCGCCGCCAGCGTGCCGCCCGTCGAGAGCACGTCGTCGAGCACGAGCACCCGTTCGCCCTCGCGAACGTCGTTGATGTACATCTCGTTCTCGGAGTAGCCCGTCTCCTGGAAGATCGCGACCTCGTCGTCGAGCCCGTACTGTCGTTTCCGGATGACGGTCAGCGGGATGTCGGTCATCAGCGACACCGCCGTGGAGATGTGAATCCCCATCGCGGCGGGCGTGACGATCCGGTCGACGTCCTCGAGGTCGGCCTTCCGGATGATGCGGATGACGATTTCGCGCAGGAGGCCGGGGTCGAGCTTCGGGACGCCGTCACTGATCGGGTGGACGAAGTAGTGGTAGCCGTCTTTCTCGATGATCGGCGCCTCGAGGAGCGACCGCTTCAGCTGGTCCATGTCGTGGGTCGGACGGTAGGCGAGTAAAAGTTGACGATACACGCCGGAGCCGTCCGCGCTGAATCGTCCGTACCACGACTCTCTCCGACATCGAGCGCTGTAACCGAGCCACACGGCCGTCGGAGCGCGATCTCGGAACCCCGACGTGTCGCCGGCCCTACGTCTCGAGGACGGCTGCCAGCGAGTCGGCGACCTCGAGGGAGAGCCCCACCTTTGAGCCCGTGTACGACGATGTACCCCCCTCACGGACCAGCAGCGCGCGCGTTCGATCCGATCCCATGACGCTCGCGTCGTTGGCGACGACGAACTCGAGGGCCGCCCGCTCGAGGGTTTCCCTGGCCCGGTCGATCATCGCCTCGTCGTCGCCGGAGGTCTCGGTCTTGAAGCCGACGATCGGCAGGTCGGGGTGGGTCTCGCGGATCTCGTCGATGAGCTTCGGCGTGGGCTCGAGCTCCAGGGACAGCTCCTGACCGGAACGGATCTTCTCGGGACTGGACTCGAGGGTGTAGTCGCCGATAGCGGCGACCGACACGAGCGCGTCGGCGTCCTCACAGCTCTCGCGGGTCGCGTCGAGCATCTCCGCTGCGCTCTCGACCCGCTCGACCTCGACGCCGGGGATCGACTCCCACTCCGACCCGCCGCCCGCCTCGAGCGAGTGCGGGCCGACGACGCCGTGGACCAGGGTCACGTCGGCGCCCCGAACCGCACAGGCCCTGGCGACGGCCCGTCCCGTCTTCCCCGACGACCGGTTCGTCAGCACGCGAACGGGATCGATCGTCTCGCTCGTCGCCCCGCTCGTGACGACGACGTGACGCCCCTCGAGCGGGCGGTCGCCGACCGCGCGGGCGACGCTCGTGACGATCGCCGCCTCGCTGGCGATCTTGGCCTTCCCCTCCTCGATCCGGGGATCGGTGAACTCGACGCCCCAGTCTTCGACGGTCTCGATCGCCTCGAGCACGCCAGGGTGGTCGTACATCGGCTCGTGCATCGCGGGGGCGATCACGACCAGCGTGTCGGCGCCGAGCGCCGTCGTCGCACACGTCGTGACGGGCGTGTCGTCGACCGCGCCCGCGATCTTGCCGACGGTGTTGGCCGTCGCGGGCGCGATCAGGAACACGTCAGCCCAGCCCTCGTATCCGCAGAGTTCGACGTGCTCGACGCTCCCCGTGATCTCGGTGACGACGTCGTTCTCGGTCGCGAACTCGACGGCCCAGGGGTGGACGATCCCCCGTGCGCTCCCGCTCATCACCCCTCGCACCGCTGCGCCGTGGCGCCGCAGCTCGTGGGCCAGTTCGACCGTCTTTACGGCCGCGATCGACCCCGTCACTCCGAGCGCGACGTTGACTCCCTCGAGCATTCGTCCCCTACTCTCGCTCGGGACGTGTTAAGCGTAGCGAGGGCGGCTACGGGTCGATCCGTTCCCGTCCGTGCGCCGAGAGGGGGTTCGCGACCTCGCTGGTCACGTACTCGTGGCGCTTGCCGCGCAGACGCATCGCGGTCAGAGCCTTGTGGGTCGTCGACGCGGCGAACAGCGCCCGCTCGTCGCGCTCGAGGCGGTCCTCGGGAACCCTCCCCTCGGCCCGGATCGCGTCAAACGCGCGCTCACAGCGCTCGGCGAGCAGCTCCCAGCAGTTCCGCTCGTCGATCGCGAACTCGTCGGCGACCGTCGCGACCAGTTCGGCGAGGTGGTTCTGGAACAGCGCGTAGTGCAGCTTCCGGTAGCAGTCCGCGGCGTCGTCGGCCTCGAGGTCCGAATCGGGGTAGGGCTCGAGCGAGAGACCGCGTTCGGCGAGCCGATCTCGGTGGACACGAATGCCGCCCAGATCGCGAACCAGCGTTGCGACCGGTTCGGCGTCCTCGAAGACGATCAGGCTGTTCTGGAGGTGGCTCTCGAGGGCTACCCCGTACTCGCTCAGCAGGGCCAGCTGCTCGGGGACGACGACGTCGGCGTAGCGCTCGAGGAACGACAGCGCCGCCTCGCGGGTCGTCGGCGCCCCCGTTCGGTCGCCGTAGCGCTCGATCACCCTGCAGACGAGCGGGCGCCCGGTCGTCGGGGCGTCGGCGACCAGACTCGAGGCGACCACCGGAACCCCGTCCTTGGGAACAAGCGGGTGCGAAGCGGGGTTCTGCCGTAACAGTCCCGAGAGATGTCTCGCGTCGTCGAACGCCTCCCCCTCTGGGTGGGGACCGCCCGGCGGGTAGTAACAGGCCGCGGCCGGCTCGGCGAGTAGTCCCAGTTGCTCGAGGTCCTCCCGCTGCTCGATCGCCCGGACGACGTCGGTCACCTGCGGCCCGTTCGAGACGGCGTGGGGCGAAAGCGTGCGAACGACGTTGGTTGTCTGGACCGGAATCGCGAGCTTGAGGTGGGGAAGCGGCCCCTCGGCGGTGCGGTTGGTGGCGTAGGGAACGACCGTCCGGAGGTTGAGCTGAGGCGTCGCCGGCGTCGTATAGTCGGGGATCGGAACGACCCGTCCGTCCTCGATCCCGTCCGCGTACCGCTCCGGGACCGTCCGGTGGTACTGCAGCGGGTGAACGGGGACGACGGCGTACTCCTCGCTCGCACGATCTGCAGGGATCGCCCGCTCGAGGGCGCCCTCGAGACCCTCGAACGTCGTGTACAGGCGATCAGTTAGCTGCCCGTCTTCGATCGCTTCCGCTCGCGTCTCGAGGGCGTACTCCCGGTCGACGGCGACGAACCGGAGATCGATTCGGTCAGTGAACTCGGGCGCGTACGCGAGGCCGTCGGCGGCGTTCATACCACGGCGTATCTTCCCGGAAGGGTGGAACGGGTGGCCGTCCGTGACGATTCGCTCGAAGGCTGTCGCCGGATCCGCGGCCGGAACGCCGCTCGCGACGGCCTCGAGGATCGATCCGTCCGCGTCGGCGGCCGTCTCGACGTCTCGCGCGTGGACTGGCCTCGCCAGCCGCGCCAGCGCGAGGTTGGCGACGCTCTCGGCGACCTCGAGGCGGATCCGCTCGGCCTGCTCGCCGTCGCTGAACGCGCCCTCGCGCTCGAGGAGCGGAACGAGGTCGACCGGGTGCTCGAGCTCCCGGCTCGCGCCGTCGCGTCCCGCCAGCTCGGGCGACCAGCGACGCATCGGTCCGGAAAACCGAAAGCGGTCGTAGCCGTGTCTCGCCGCGATCGGCGCCACGAGCACCGTCTCGGAGGCCGAAAACGGCAGCAGCGCGAGCCGATGACACCGCTCGGATAGCGGATCGACGAGCGACCGGAGTTCGTCGGCTCCGAGGCCCTCGAGCGGAGTCGGTTCGTCCGGAACGGTTGGATCTGCCGGCTCGACGAACCTGGCGTCCGGAACGCCCGCTGGTCGCCCGCGGAGCAGCCCCCGAACGAAGCGGCGGAGAATCTCCCGGCGAGCGACGGGGAGCGCCTCGAGATACGCCGCCTCGGCCGGAGTTCCCAGTCCGTTCGCTCGCGCGTAGCTGGTGGCCGCACCGAGCGTTTCACGTTCGGCGCTCGTTCGGAGCCGGACCGACTCGCCGTCGACTCGGTTGCTCATCTTCCCCTCGACGGGACGGTCACCATCGACCCGGACTCAGTATTCGGCCTCATTCTCGGTCACGCTCGACGCTCGGGTGCATCGTCGGCCGCTCCTCGAGCGGTTCCGAGAGCGCCTCGACCATCGTTTCGCGGGCGCGCTCGTCCCGCCGTCGGCGCTCCTCGTCGTCGATCTCCTCGCACGCCGGCGGCACTTCGCGGCCGCGTCCGGTGAAGTACCCCTCCGGGACGACCCAGTCCTGGTAGTAGTTGACGTCGGCGTCGTGGATCACCGCGAAGCCGACCTTCGCGCCGTGACCTGCGGCGATGATCGCCTGGTGGGGCTCGTCGGCGATCCGCCCCGCGGCGTAGACGCCGTCGACGGCGGTTCGGCCGCCCTCGTCGACGCTGACGAAGTGTTTGTTCCCGCGCTGGAGCCGACCGACGTCTAGTGGCACGAGGTAATCGCTGTCCGACCAGGAGGCCGCGATCACCCGTCGAGCCTCGAGCGGGTCGCCACCGTCGGTCTCGAGGACGAACCCTCGCTCGAGGACGGTCTCGTCGATCGCCGTGACGCCCTCGACGTGGCCGAGTTCGAACGTCGCGCCGGCGTTTTTGGCCTGCTCTCGAGTCAGCTGGAGATACCGACGGGCATCGATCCCGTCCGGGAAGCCGGGATAGTTCTCGAGGCTGGCGTTGCGCGCGAGGATCGATTCGCCCCCGTCGACGACCAGCGTGTCCAGTCCCGCACGCGCGGTGAAAATTGACGCGGCGAGGCCGGCGACGCCCCCACCGACGATACAGACATCTCGCATACGTGGCCGTTGACGGCCCGCCGTATAGAAGATTCCCAACCAGGTGCGCCCCCGAACTCGAAACGTCGGCACTCGTTCCATCGCGGCGCGTGACTCTCGGAATGGGAATCCTTACTACCGACGCACGCCCTACATCGGTTGTGGACAGGATCCTGCTCAGTACGGTCGCGTACCGTCCGCCCGAGGAGGTGTTTCCGTACGTTCGGTCGTTCGTCGACTACCCGCGGTACACGGACCACCTCGAGGAGGTTCGCGTCCGCGGAAACGGCGACGCCGGCTCGGTGTACGATCTCCGGCTCGCCTGGTGGAAACTCAACTACACCGCCCGGTCGAAGGTAACCGCGATCGACGCCCCCCGATCGCTCGAGTGGCACCTGCTCAACGACGTCGACGCCAGCGGCGAGTGGCGCGTCGAACCCGAACCTGACGCCGCACCCGCGGGTGTCGAGACGGCGAGTCGGGTCTACTTCGATGCGACCTACGACCCGTACTCGGCCGACGAGAGCGCGCTCTCGCTACCGCGGTTCGTCTCGCTGGACTGGGTCGTCCGAAAGGTCGAGCCCAAGATCCTCGACGAGGCCGAGACCGTCGTCGAACGGCTGGTCGCCGACATCGAGGGCCAGTACCGGGACGTCGAGCTGACGGTCCACGAGATGCCGTAGCCGCCGATTACCCCGGACCGCCGCTGTCGCTGGCTCTCGAACGCCGAGAGACCGCTTCGACTCGAGAAGAACGTCCTCGCGTGGCTCGTCGGCATCGAGAGCGGCGTCGCCGGACGAGTATATAAAGGCGTTACATAGGTAGTCCGCATTCTCTCGGTGGTCGGTAGTCTCTACTCCGACATGGGACTCTCGAGCACGCACCGATTGGCGACCGACGCACTCTCTCTTTCCATCGACGAGCTGCCGACGGACACTGCGAGCTCACGGTCCGTACTCGAGGAGCGATGACCGACAGCGAGGCCTCGAAACGTGTTCCGCCGTCGGAACCCAGCTCCGAGGATGCCGAGATCCTTCTCGTCGAAGACAACCCCGGCGACGTCCGCCTCCTGCAGGAGGCGCTTGCAGTCACCGCGATTCCACACCAGCTTCACGTCGTCACCAACGGCGACGAGGCGGTCGAGTTCGTCTACCAGCGCGGCGAGTACGCCGACGCTCCCCAGCCCGATCTGATCCTGCTCGACCTGAACCTGCCCCACACGGACGGCCACGAGGTGCTCACCGAGGTGAAGTCGGATCCCGAACACAGCCGGATTCCGATCATCGTCCTCTCGAGTTCGAACGACGACGACGACATCCAGCGGGCCTACGCGGCCGGCGCCAACGCCTACCTGACGAAACCGGTCGACCCCGACGAGCTCGTCGAGCGGGTCGAGCTGATCCAGACGTTCTGGTTCTCGCTCGCTCAGCTTCCGGACTGAGTGTGGCCGAGTCAGTACGAAGCTAGTTCCTGAGGAGACCGACGGTTCTCAAGTCGACTCGGAAAAAGTGATGTCACAATCCGCCGTCGGACGTCAGTACCGACTGCCGCTGACCCCGATGTCGTAGTCGTCGACGTCCTCGGCGTCTTCCATGACCATGATGTCGAACGCCCAGGTCTGCCCGCCGTCGAGGTCCTGCGTGTTGGTCATGTACCGGTCGAGCTGGTGGCCATCCGGATCGTAGATTCGGACGCCGACCTCGACGTAGTCGAACTGCTCGTCCCCGGTGTTCTCGATGACACCCTCGACCTCGATGTCGTCGCTGAACTCGCCTTCCTCGATCACGAGCTCGTGTTCGAGAATCTCGAGGTCGCCGAACTCGAGGACGTCCTCGCCCTCGTCCCGGTCTTCGACGTCCTCCTCGTCGAGTTCCTCCTCGTCACCGTCGTCGGCTTCGTCGTCGTTGCCGTTCTCGTCGCCACCGTTTCCGTCGCCACCGTTCTCGTCGCCGTTTCCATCACCGTCCTGGTACTCGTCGTCGCCGCTATCGTCGTCGCTGGCGCAGCCCGCCAGAACGCTGGTCAGCACCACTGATCCACCAAGTAGCACATTTCTTCGGTCCACGAGACAGTCAACATCGACGACACACAAAAGATTACTGAATTGATATGAATACGCAACAAACCTTCACTACTATTTTTGTGTCACTACATTAACTGATGGTGCGGATCGCTCGAACCGGGAGCCGTTCGCCGCTCTCAGAGCGTGTACTCGTGGTCGCCATCCTCGCTCTCGAGGAACGCCTCGAGCAGGTCGATCGTCGCCGCGATATCGTCGACGTGGGCGGTCTCGGTGACGGTGTGGAGGTATCGCGTCGGGATCGAGATGGCGCCGACGGGTTTCGCGCCCGCGGTGTTCTGGAAGCCGGCAGTGTCGGTGCCGCCCGCGGGCAGGATCTCGAGCTGGAAGTCGATCTCCCGCTCGTCGGCGACGGCCTGCATCCGACGGTGGACCTTCGGGTTCGTGATCACGCTCGAGTCCTTGAGCTTGATCGCCGCTCCCTCGCCGAGTTCCGTGACGGACTCGCCGTCGTCGAACTCGGGCAGGTCGTTGGCGACGGTGACGTCGAGCGCGATCGCGAGGTCGGGGTCGAGGTCGACGCCCAGCGCGTTCGCGCCGCGGAGCCCGACTTCCTCCTGGACCGTCGCACAGAAGTGGATCGTGACGTCGGGTTCGGTGAGCTGGCGCGCGGCCTCGAGCATCGCGAACAGACAGACCCGATCGTCCAGTGCCTTTCCGGTGATCGTCTCGCCGACGCGCTCGGTGGTCTGATCCATCGTGACCAGATCGCCCGGGGAGATCCGATCGATCGCCTCCTCGTAGGGGAGGCCGACGTCGACGTCGACGTCCTCGACTTCGGCTTTCTTCTCTCGCTCTTCCTCGTCCAGGGTGTGGGGCGGCGGCGAGCCGATGACGCCCGGGACGTCACCGTCCTCGGTGTGGATCGTTACCCGCTGGGCCTTGAGCACGCGGGCGTCCCACCCGCCCAGCGCGTCGAGTTCGACGAATCCGAACCCCTCGTCCTCGCCGCGGACGTTCCGAACCATGAAGCCGATCTCGTCCATATGGGCCGCGACGGCGACCGAGTACTCCGAGTCGCCCTCGAGGGTGCCGACCACGTTCCCCATCGCGTCGGTTCGAACGCGGTCGACGCTCTCCTCGAGTTCCTCGACGACGAGCTCGCGGACGCGGTCCTCGTAGCCGGGGACCCCGCTGGTCTCGGTCAGCTCCTCGAGAAGGTCGGTGTCGAACGGCGCGGATTCCATACCCGAACGTGCGAACGAGTGGGTGATAAGCGCGTGGAAACCGGACGGTGCGTGCCACCGAGTTGAACTCGCATCGGAGTTAATTCGAACGCTGGGCGGCCAATACTGCCGACGTTGAGATATTAACCGCGGGGTATTAACGGGTCCGTCCACAATGGATGCGTATGTCTGACGTACGTGTCGCAGGTTCCGGGCTGACCGCGTTCGGTCACAGTCCCGAACGGACGAGCCGGGACCTCTTCGCGGAGGCAACCGTCACCGCCTTCGAGGAAAGCGACGTCCCCCGATCGGACGTCGACGCACTGTTGTACGGAAACTTCATGGGCGAACTGTCGGAACACCAGGGCCACCACGGCCCCCTGATGGCCGAGGCCGCGGGGATCCAGGCTCCGGCCACCCGCTACGAGTCGGCGTGTGCCTCGAGCGGGGCCGCCGTCCGCGACGCCGTGTTTCGGATCCGCAACGGCGAGGACGACGTCGTCCTCGTCGGCGGCGCCGAACGGATGACCAACCTCGGCACCGCGGGCGCGACCGAAGCCCTGGCGATCGCAGCCGACGACCTCTGGGAAGTCCGAGCAGGGATGACCTTCCCCGGGGCCTACGCGCTGATGGCTCAGGCGTACTTCGACGAGTACGGCGGCGAGCACGAGGATCTCGCCCACGTCGCGATGAAAAACCACGAGAACGCCCTGACCAACGAGAAGGCCCAGTACCAGAGCGCCATCGAGATCGAGGACGTCCTCGAGGCGCCTCCCGTTTCGGAACCGCTCGGGCTGTACGACTCCTGTCCGATCTCCGACGGCGCCGCCGCGGCCGTCCTCGTAAGCGAGGAGTACGCCGAGGAACACGACCTCGACGCACCGGTCTCGATCTCGGGGACGGGACAGGGCGGCGACCGGATGGCCCTCCACGACCGCGAGTACCTCGCGCGCTCGCCCGCCGCCCGTGAGGCCGGCGAGGAAGCCTACGCCGACGCAGGGATCGACGCGGCCGACGTCGACGTCGCCGAGGTCCACGACTGCTTTACGATCGCGGAGGTACTGGCGATCGAGGCGCTCGACCTCGAGCCGGTAGGCGAGGGAATCTCCGCGGCTCGTGACGGTCGAACCACGGCCGACGGCGAGACGCCGATCAACCTCTCTGGCGGGCTGAAAGCCAAGGGCCACCCCGTCGGCGCGACGGGCGTCTCACAGATCGCCGAACTGTCCGACCTGCTTTCGGGCGATCATCCGAACAGCGAGTTCGTCTCCGACGCGGCGACCGGCGTCGCGCACAACGCGGGTGGAACGGTCGCGAGTGCAACCGTTCACGTTCTGGAGGTGGACCGATGAGCGACGACGACGTCCAGGACGCCGGCTTCGACGAGTGGCTCGACGCCGCCGAGGACGACGCGGCCTACTGCCTCGAGTGTCCCGAGGGCCACGCCTCGCTGCCCCCCCGTCGGGTCTGTCCGGACTGCGGCGCGACCGATCTCGAGGAGACCACCCTGCCCGACAGCGGCGAGATACAGACCTTCACCGTCACCCACGTCCCGACGCCCGCCTTCGAGGAGGACGCCCCCTACGCGACGGCCGTCGCCGCCTTCGGCCCCGTCCGGCTCACCGGCCAGGTCGTCGACGCTGACCTCGAGACCGTCGAGACCGGCCTCGAAGTCGAACTCGAGATCACCGTCTCGGAGACGACCGGCGAGCGCGTTCTCGGGTTCAGCCCAGTCTGAAGCGTTCGGCGAACCCGATCCCTCTTTTCTGGCTCGAGACACGAGTCGCAACCGGTTCGACAGACGCGTCGTCCCCCGCCGCGACGAGCCGATCAGTCGGTCTTCAAGATCCAGTTCGTCGACGACCAGCACGCGGGAACCGAAACGGCCCGAGGAGAGCGAGGTCGCTGATGATCGTTCACCCGAAATCGGGGAGATCAGAGCCTGATCTGCTCTTGAAAGCGCATGGCTTTTCAGTCGGACGGCCGGTTATCCAGTACTCACATGGCAGATCACTACGAGCAGACGCAGGACGAGATCAGTCCCGTAGACCTTCGATTCTCCGAAGACGAGATGAACGCACAGGTCGATCACCTGACCAACTTCATCCGGGAGCGCGTCGACGCGATGGGTGCCGACGGCGCGGAGATCGCGCTCTCGGGCGGGATCGACAGCACGGCGACCGCCTACCTCGCCGTCGAGGCGCTCGGCGCGGAGAACGTCCACGGCGTGCTCCTCCCCAAGGAGGTAAACGAGGACGAGAACATGAGCGACGCCGAACGCGTCGCCGAGGACCTGGGTATCGACTACGACGTGATCGGCATCGACTCGATCATGGAGGAGGTCCTGGCCCAGGGCGACGCCGAGACCGAGAACCCCTCCGAGGACGAGTGGGAAGGACGCTACGTCGGCAACACAAGCGCCCGCGTCCGGATGACGCTGATCTACCTGCTGGCCAACCGCGAGAACCGAATCGTGCTCGGCACCGGGAACCGCGCCGAACTCGGGACCGGCTACGTGACCAAGTACGGCGACGGCGGCGTCGACTGCAACCCGCTCGGCAACCTCTACAAGCAGCAGGTCCGACAGGTCGCAGCCCACCTGGGCGTCGACGAATCGGTCGTCCGGAAGACGCCGACCGGCGGGATGGTCGACTACGGCACCGACGAGGAAGAGATGGGGATGAGCTACGACACGCTCGACGCCGTCCTCGCGTTCCACATCGACGGCAACCTCCCCGCGTCGGTGACGGCCCGACTGACCGACACCTCGATCGAGGCGGTCGAGCGCATCCAAGAGTTCCATGAGGAAAGCGCCCACAAGCGGACGCCGCCAGCCGAACCTGAACCGCTGTTCTGAGGCCTTCTCCTCTCGAGTCGCGTCGTTTTCTTTTCAACCCCGTACTCGGCAGCGGCGAGCTCTTAGATCGGCCGGCCGTCAGGCGTCAGGCCTCGAGATCGGAGTCGGAGCCGATCCCGGAGTCCGAACTGGCCCCGGAGTCGACGCCCAGGTCGCCCTCGAGCAGCTCCGTCGTCAGGTACTCGACGAACTTCTCGGGGTGTTCGGCGTGGGGGAGCTGGGTCGCGTAGTCGATGACCACGAGGTCGCGGTCGGCCGCGTCCGCGAGAGTCCGTCCCTCCCGCAGGGGTACGAGCTCGGCGTCACGCCCCCAGACGAGCGTGGTCGGCGTCTCGAGGGCGGCGAGTTCGGTCTGGAGGTCGAAGTCGGGGTCGAGCGTCCCCGCGACGAAGGAGGCAGGAGCGTACCGCGCGCCGGGCTGGTGGGCGCTCGTCCAGGCGTACTCGACCTCGTCGTCGTCGATCCGATCCGGGTTGTAGTAGCCGTCGCGGTCGTAGAAGTACCGGATCGACGGCTTGCTCGCTACCAGATTGAACAGCGTCGTGCCGACGACGGGTGAGCGGATCAGCGATCGTAGCCATGGGCGGCTGTCGCCGGTGTCGCCAGTCGGGCTGATCAACACTAGGTGCGCGAACTCGCTGTCCGCGGCCGCGTCGACGGCGAACGTCCCGGTCAACGAGGACGCGATGACGATCGGCTCGTCGGTGACGTCGGCCGAGAAATCCCGAACGAACTCGGCGTACAGCCCCGCAGAGTAGACCAGCGGCGGCCGCTCGGAGCGGCCGAAGCCGGGCAGGTCGACGGCGACGACGCGGTAGTTCTCGGCCAGCAGCTCGATGAGAGGTTCGAACTCGTAGTTGCTGGCGCCGGCGTGGATCCCGTGGAGCAGCAGTAGATCGTCGTCGTTCGGATCGCCGGCGACGGTGTAACTCACTTCCATCCCCCGCCAGCGGTACGTTCGCTCGAGGCCGGGTAGTCCGTGCTCGAACTGGCTGGCGCGGCGCTTCAGGAGTCGGTTGCCGAGTACGGCCGCCCCGGCGGTACCGACGAGACCTCCCAGAACTGTTCGGATTCGCATACCGATTCGTACCGCGGCGAACGCCTTATGCCTGCGGTTGGCACAGCTACGGGTTCCGAGTCTCGAGCTCCGCGAGGCAGTCCTCGACCGGCGACAGCACCTCGTCGGCGACGGTGTAGGGGTCGGTCTCGCCCGCCGCGACCGCGGCCGCGAGGTCGTCGATCCCGCCCGCGCGCTCGAGTTCCGCCTCGAGCATGGTATGGACGTCTTCCCGGAGCAGGGTTCGGATCTCTTCGGCCGAGCGCTGACGGGCCTTCTCCGCGCGGGCGCCGGAGTCGACGAGGTACTCGCGGTGGGCCGCCAGCTCGTCGATGAACTCGTCGACGCCGGTGCCGTCGGTGGCGACCGTCTCGACGATGGGCGTCGTCCACGTCGCGCGCTTTTCGGGGTCGTCCTGCGTCGCGACCGCGGAGCCGCCGCCGTCGCTCCCCGCGTCGGCGCCGTGGTGACCGCTCCCGCCGAATCCGCCCCCGGAGTCGAGTTCGATCATCTCCCGGAGCTCCTGGACCGTTCGATCGGTGCCGGGACGGTCGGCCTTGTTGACGACAAAGACGTCCGCGATCTCGAGGATGCCCGCCTTCAGCGTCTGGACGTCGTCGCCCGACCCCGGCGGGACGAGCACGGCGACCGTGTCGGCGGTGCGAACGATGTCGATCTCGTTCTGGCCGGCGCCGACGGTCTCGATGATGATCTTGTCCTTTCCGAAGGCGTCCATCGCCTTCACGGCGTCCGCAGTGGCGGTCGAGAGCCCGCCCAGCGTCCCGCGGGCGCTCATCGAGCGCACGAAGACGTCCATGTCTCCAACCGTCGAGGCCATCCGGATCCGGTCGCCGAGCACCGCCCCGCCGGTGAACGGCGAGGAGGGGTCGATCGCGATGACGCCGACGGTCTCACCGCGCTCGCGGTAGGTCTCGGCGAGCTTGTCGACCAGCGTCGACTTCCCCGCGCCGGGACTGCCCGTGATCCCGATGACCTCGGCCTCGCCCGTGTGGGCGTACAGCTCGGAGATCAGCTCCCGGTAGCCCGGCGCGCGGTTCTCGATCTTCGAGATCGTCCGGGCCAGCGCGCGGTGTTTGCCCTCGAGGAGCTCCGCCAGCAACGTTTCGTCGTCGGCGTTCATCGGTCGGGAGCGTTCTCGCGGACGAATTCGATCGTTTCCTCGATCGACGTCCCCGGGCCGAAGATCGCGGAGACGCCCTCGGCCTCGAGCTCGGGACGGTCCTCCTCGGGGATGACGCCGCCGACCAGGACGAGGGTGTCGTCCTTCGCGTCGTACTCCTCGAGTCCGTTCATGATCTTCGGGACGAGCGTGTCGTGGGCGCCCGAGAGGATCGAGATCCCCAGCACGTCGACGTCCTCCTGGACGGCGGCCTGGACGATCTCCTCGGGGGCCTTGTGCAGCCCCGAGTAGACGACCTCGAACCCGGCGTCGCGGAACGCGCGCGCGATGACGTGTGCCCCGCGGTCGTGCCCATCGAGACCGACTTTGGCGACCAGACAACGGATCGACTCCTGCTCCGGTTCACTGCTCATACGCTCCCTTCCCGAGCCGGCTGTTTGACTTTAACGGAAATTCCTGCAGATTTCCTCGCCCCGGTTCCCCCGTCAGCGGAGGATCGGTTCGGACGCGGCCGAAACGGTACCGAACCGGACAGGTTCCGGCAGTCGTGACAACAACCACCATTCCGAACCAAAGGCCTAAGAGCGAAACCAGCTTACATTCACCCAATGAGTATCGTACATCTATTGCGGAGGGATCTCTCATGGGCGTCGAAATAAAAGAAACCCGAGTAACCGACGCCGAGTTCGAGGCGATGCAGGAGTTCGTCTTCGAGTATCTCGCCGCAAGCGTCGAGAAAGAGGAGGAAGGCGGACGGATGCGCTGGTACCCCTGGCACTCCGCGGAGTACCGACACAACCACATCCTCAACGTCGTTTCGCTGGCCGAGGAGATCGCCCGGAAGGAGGGCGCCGACGTCGACATCACCCGCGTCGCCGCGCTCTTTCACGACGTGGCGAAACTCGAGACCGACCAGGACCTCCACCCGGAGGCCGGCGCCCGCGTCGCCCGCGAGTACCTCGAGTCCCGCGCGGAGTACCCCGACTCGTTTATCGACCAGGTGTGTCGCGCCGTCGAACAGCACGCCTACCAGGGCGACCTGAACGACGTCTCGCTCGAGACCCAGTGTCTGATCGAGGCCGACCTGCTCGACAAGATCGGCGCCAACGGCACCGCCCTGATGCTGTTGCGGATGGGCTACGAGGCCCGCACGCACATGGACACCGACGAGATGGTCGAGCGCGTCTTAGAGCGCGGCTACGACGCCGCCTCGCGGGTCGAGAGCGACACCGCCGAGGGGATCGCCCACCAGCGACTCAAGCGCGTCAAGTGGTTCCGCGAGTGGCTCGAGGACGAGATCGCGGCGATGGGTTGACCGGCCGTCGAACGACCCGTTTTTAGGTGGAGATCGACGCCTCGAGCGACGCGTCCGGCCCGTCTCAGGCGAGTCCCATTGCCCCAACCGCGAGGAAGACGACGCCGAAGCCCGCCAGCACGAGTGCGCTGCCGGCGGCGACGATCGGCGCCAGTGCGTCGACCCGCCGACCGGCCGACACCAGCCCCGCGGGGTAGAGGACGATCCAGACTGCGATCCCGCCGAAGAAGCCGGCCAGCAGCGCGGGCGAGCCGGTCTCGACGACGAGCGCTCCCTCGAGGGCGGCGCCGACGGCCGGGACGTGTGCGAGGACGTCCAGCGACCCCGGTCGGAGCAGGCCGACGCCCGCGGTGAGCCAGAACCCGATCTGGTAGGGGTTGGTCAGCGACAGCGCGAACGTCTTGCGAAAGCCGGTCGACGTCGCGTGGCCCCCGTCGGTAAAGGAGGTCGCGGCCCGCGCCTCCCGGATCGCGCCGACGGCGAAGTAACACATGAGCAGTCCGCCGAGCAGGTAGAGCACGGGGCGGACGAGCGGGTAGCGATCGATCACGGCCACGACGCCGGCCAGCGTCAGGACGAAAAAGAGCACGTCGGCGAGCATCGCGCCCAGCCCCGCCCAGAAGCCGGCCGACCAGCCACGGACGACGCTCTCCTCGGCGATGATGGCGTTCATCGGTCCCGGCGGGGCGGCGAGTGCGATGCCGAAGAGGACGCCGGCGAGCGCGGTTGCGACTGGCACGGTGTTCGGTCTCCTCTCCGTCGCCGATCGTGAAAAACGACGCGTTCGACGGCTACTCGAGGCTGCCGGGAACGAACTGGCAGCCACAGGGCGAGGCCACACCCTCGGTCGGCCCGGTCAGCGTTACCGTTACGATCGGCCGCCCACAGACGGGGCAGTCGGGAAGCGTTCCCGAGGACGTCGAGTCGGCGGCGTCGCGGGTCATCGCTCACCCCAGTTAGAGGCCTGCAACCGTCTCGAGCGAGGCATCGAACGTGTCGCGCGGTCGTGGATCATGGATTTGGCTCGGTTCCCACTCGAGACGGTGGCTCCCGAGTCGGCGTTCGACTGAACGTTCACCCGAGCGGCCTTATTCCTACTGGTGATTATCGTTCGCTGCGTCGTGACCGCTTCGCGGCTGTGTCGGACGGCAGGTAACTCTTTGCCGTCGACGCCCGATACTGCGCGTATGGATCGACTCCGCGACCGTCCGTCGGCGGGTACGCTCCGGAGCCGACGTCCGGGGACGGCGAGGGTGCGATGGGACTGAGACGCCGGACGCTGCTCGTGGTCGCCGGGGCGAGCGCGGTCGCGGGCTGTCTCGAGGACGACGCAGCGGACGATTCCGACCCCGACGGCAGCGATGATGACGGCGGCGGCGACGAGCCCGAATCGCCGCCGTTCGAGCTGCGAACGGTCGACGCACCCGGCAGCGAGGCCGGAACGACGACCGTCCCGGGCGAGGGACAGGTCACGTTTCTCAACCCGACCCGAACGCTGTGTCCGACGAGCGAGGGGCTGATCGAGACGATCGGCGACGCCAGAGCCGACCTCGAGTCCCGGTACGATGTCGGACCTGACGGCGACGTTCGGTTCGTCTCGATGGTCGACCCCCGCTCCGGCCCGAATCCGTCCGAGGAAGAGCTGGCCGACTGGTGGGTCGAACACGGCGGCGAGTGGACGGTCGGGATCGACGAGGACGGAACGATCAACGACTACTACGAGGTCAACGGGTTCCCGACAGTGCTGGCTCTCGACGCCGACGGCGAGGTCCACTGGCGCGACACGGGCGGCACCGGCGCCAGCAACATGGTGACCGGAATCGAGCGCGCCCTCGAGGCCGAGTCCGAAGCTCCGGACCCGGAGGACGCATCCGACGACGCGAACGAGTCGACGGAGTGACCGAATCGGAGAACCCTTTTTCGTCCGGATCGTACGCGTGAGCATGAACGACCGTCCCGCTCGTCGACCGATCGCCCGCGTCGATCGCCTTCGAGGGGTGAGCGTCCGATGAGGCGGCGCGACCTCGTCGCCGGGATCGGTAGCCTCGGCGTGCTCGCGGGCGCAGGGTCGATCGTGCGCTACGGCCCGCCGTCAGTTGGCGGTGACGGCGATACCGACGGCGAGATCGAGGACGACGGGGACGAGGACGAGGAGTGGCCGATCGAGGTCGAGACGATCGAGGCCCGCGGAAGCGAGGCCGGGACGGTGACCGTCCCCTCCGAGGACGTCATGGTCCTCATGTTCTTCGTCAACGGCTGTGGCAACTGCCAAGTCCAGGCCGGACGGCTCGCCGACGCCAGGGCCGAGCTCGAGGCCGAACACGGCGAGGACGTCCGGTTTCTCTCGTTGACGTACGACGATGAAGAGCAGTTCCCACCCGACGATCTCCAGGAGTGGTGGGAAACCCACGGCGGGAACGGCTACGTGAGCTACGACGCCTCGAGACCGATGCAGGAGTACGCAGCCGTCGGCTACCCCGTGACGATCGTCGTCGACCCCGACGGGGAGGAACACTGGCGCGAGACGGGAACTACCGACGGAAGCGAGATCGCGTCGGCGGTCGAGAACGTTCTCGAGGCGACGGCCGACGAGAACGACGAGGAGTCGAACGGAAACGAGTCGTCGGACGGCGACGCTGCGAACGAGAGCGACGGCGCGGACGACGAAGCGGAGACAGCCGAAGACGACCCCGAGGGGTCGGACTGATCGTCTCGAGTCGCCACCGTTCCTGGACGGCTTTGTGACCGACCTGGCGACTGTCGAAAGTTCCGTCTTAGGGGGAAGACCGATAGTGGAATCTGCCCTCTCGACGCGGTCGCCGTTCTCAAGATGGGTAGATCGAAATAGCGGTCCAGCTGGCACAATAGCTAAGTTCTGTGTGTACGAATGTACACACGTGAGTTCGAGCAAACGAGTCCAGTTCCGCGCGCCCGAACAGTTGATCGAACAGGCGGATATCCTGGCGACGGCAGCGGACCGCGACCGAACGGACGTGATCATCGAGGCACTTCGTTCGTATCTGCGTGAATCGTCCGAGAGCGATGACGTGAAGCGTGATATCGCTAACGCGTACTACGACGGAACCATTCAGTACGACGAAATGAAGGCGGTTCTCGGACCAAAAGAAGCCGAGAACCTTCGACTGCTCAAGGACCAGCTCGAGGATGACGAGCTCGCGGAAGACGTTGCGAACCTATAGATGGTCGTCGTCGCAGATACATCCGCTCTCGTCAGCCTCGCAATTGCGAGCAACGAGCGTCCGATTCGGCTCCTCTTTACGGAGTACGACGTTCAGGTTCCGCCCGCAGTCGTTGAAGAACTCGAGGAGATCGCTGCCCACGACGATGCGCATGCGGAGGCAGCAACGCGGGTACTTGGTCACCTGGCCGAAGAGCATATCCGGCAACCGAGTGAGCAGCCGGAGTATCCACTCGACGAGGGTGAAACGGCGGCTATCGCGCTCGCGAACGAGGTGAACGCCGAGATATTCCTGTGTGACGAGTACGGTGAACTCTCGACGGTGCACGCGCTCTTATCGGGTTCCCGGCTTCTCACGACGCCCAAGATGATCGAAGCACTCGTTGTGCGGGACGTTCTTTCGGCCGAGGACGCACGAGTAGCGCTTTCGGAGATGGTGGATGAGCGAAGTTGGCGCAACAATTCGTACGTCCGGCAGTTTCTTGCTCGCTTCCGGGATTGAATCCCGGAGCCCGTACCGACGCTACGCCTTCGCCTGCCAGCTCCGAACCCGATCCGCGCTGACGCCGTCGACGTCGTCGGCGACCGCGTCGGGGTCCGCGTCGCTCAGATCCTCGAGGCTCTCGATGCCCGCGTCGACGAGCTTTTCGACGGTCTTGGCGCCGACGCCGTCGAGGCTCTCGAGGTCCGAGTCGCTGTCGGCCTCGCGGGCCTGGAACTCCTGGTAGTTACAGATCGGGCAGCCGAGTTCCCAGGGCTCGTCGCCGCTGTGGACGACGAGTTCGGGGAGCTCGTGTTCCTCGCAGTGCTCGTCGGTGACCTCGATCTCGCCACGGCGGGGCAGCGGCAGCGAGTACTCACAATCGGGGTAGCGGGTACAGCCCACCAGCCGGGAGCCGCTCTGGAGGGTCTTGATGACGAGTTCGCCGTCGTGGTCCGAACCGCAGTCCGGACAGTCGCCCAGGATCTCGCCCTCGCCCGCCTCGTCGGCCTTACACAGCGGACAGCCGTGGACGAACGTCTGGCGGCCGGCGAGCATCTTCACCTCGTTGAGCCCGTGCTCCTCGCACTCGCCGTCCATGATCAGCGGCTTGCCCGTCGAGGGCAGCGGCAGCGTGTTCTCGCAGTCGGGGTAGCCATCACAGCCGATGAAGTACGAGCCGTGGCGACTCTGACGGACGAGCAAGTCCTCGCCGCACTCCGGACAGGGACCGAGGCGCTTGTCGTCTTTCAGCGACTTCCGGAGGTGGTCGCCGATCTCCTCGCGCGAGTCCGCGAGGTTCGCGAAGATCTCCTCGAGCATCTCCCGGGACTCGTCGGTGACGTCCTCGAGGTCGGCCTCGCCGGAGGCGATGGCGTCCATGTCGGCCTCGAGCTGGGCGGTCATCCCCTCGCTGACGACGCGGTCGGCGTAGTTCTCGGCGGCGTCGACGACCGCCATCGCCAGCTTGGTCGGGCGGGGCGGATCGCTCTCGATATAGCCCCGGTCGTAGAGTTTCTCGAGCGTGTTGTGGCGGGTTGACTTCGTTCCCAGCCCGAGATCCTCCATGGTCTCGATCAGCCGCGACTGGCCGTACCGGCGGGGCGGCTGTGTCTCCTTCTCCTCGAGCTCGACGGCCTCGATCGAAAGCTCCTCGCCGGTCTCGACGTCGGGAACGTAGTTCTCCGTCGTGTTGAAGTAGGGGTAGACGTCGTGGTAGCCCGGTTCGACGAGGCGCTTGCCGTTCGCCTTCAGGCGGGCGTCGTCGACCTCGGCGACGACCTTGAGGTGTTCCCATTCGGCGGGGTCGGCGACAGTCGCGTAGAACCGGCGGACGACCAGCTCGTAGATCTCCCACTCGTCGTCGCTGACGTCCCCGCCGCGGCTCGGAATCTCGCCGGTCGGGTGAATCGGCGGGTGGTCGGTCGTCTCCTCGTCACCCTCCGTGGGCCGGATCTCGTCGGCCTCGAGCAGCGAGTCGGCCGACTCGCCAAGCGTCGAGTGGCCAACGAACTCCTCGAGCAGCTCCTCGGGATCGAGGTCGTCGGGGTAGACGGTGTTATCCGTTCGGGGGTAGGTGATGTAGCCCGCCGTGTACAGATCCTCGGCGATCGACATCGCGCGCTTGGCCGAGTAGCCGATCGCGCTGGCCGCGCGGATGAACTGGGTCGTGTTGAACGGCGCCGGCGGGGCGTCGGTCCGGGTGCGGCGGTTGACGTCGACGACCGTCGCGGCGTCGCGTCCCGACAGGGTCTCGTAGACCTCGTCGGCGCGGGCCTCCGCCCAGACGCGCTCGGCCTCGTTGTCGTCCTCGTCGCGGTAGAAGTACTGGGCCTCGAACGTCGTCTCCGCCTGTCGGAGGTCGGCAAAGAGCTCCCAGTACGTCTCGGGATCGAACGCCTGGATCTCGCGCTCGCGGTCGACGATCAGCTTGAGGGTGGGCGACTGGACCCGACCGACGGAGATGAAGTCGTTGCCGAGCTGCCCTGCGGAGAGCGAGAGGAATCGGGTGAGCGCGGCGCCCCAGATCAGGTCGATGATCTGGCGGGCCTCGCCCGCGGCAGCGAGGTCGAAGTCCAGCTCGTCGGGCTCGTTGAAGGCGTTCTGGACCTCGTTTTCGGTAATCGAGGAAAAGCGCACCCGACGGATGGGGACGTCCTCGTCGACCTCGCGGACGATGTCGTAGGCCTCCTTCCCGATGAGTTCGCCCTCGCGGTCGTAGTCGGTCGCGATCGCGACCCGTTCGGCCCGGCGGGAGAGGATCCGCAGCGTGGCGACGATGTTCTCCTTCGTCGCCGTCTTCTCGATACTCGCGTCGATGAGCTCGACGGGCTCGACGTCGCGCCAGTCGGAGTACTCCGCGGGGAAGTCGACGCCGACGACGTGGCCTGACAGCCCCACGCAGCGCTTGCCGCCCCACTCGTAGACGTTGACGCCGTTCTCGCGGCTCGAGTCGTACGTCCCACCGGAGAGGATGTCGGCGATCCGTCGCGCGGCGTTGTCCTTCTCGGTGATGATCAGTTCCACGGCCGATCACCCCGCGGCTCGAGCGGGAGGTCCGGGAAACGAGTCGTCGTCATGGTCGCTCGGTACGACTGAGTCTCTGATAACGCTTTCGGCAAAAACGGCAGACAGCGCGGGTGTGCGTGCGTTACGCGGGCGTCTGCGCTCGCGCGTGCGTGAGGTCCATGCAGTCGGGTCGGCCGCGGCGAGCGCGACTCGGGACACTCGAGAGCCGGCAACTGGGCCGGGGAGTCGAGCCCTTTTCCGCTCCGGAGCGAGAAGGCACCGAAAGCGCCGTGGCAGAGCCGGAATCCGAGCGGAAACGCGTTGATATGACGGCGGGATCGATCCCGCCGAAGCTGCTCCACCTAGCCTGGCCGCTCGTGCTCGGCAACCTCCTGCAGACATTCTACAATCTGGCGGATATGTTCTGGGTCGGCCGCGTGAGCAGCGAGGCGGTCGCCGCCGTCTCGCTGATGTTTCCGCTCTCGTGGATGTTCGTCTCGACGGCGATGGGACTGACGGCGGCGACCATCGCGCTGGTCTCCCAGTACGTCGGCGCCGACGACGACCGGATGGCCGACCGGGTCGTTGCCCAGACGATCCTGCTCGCGCTGGCCGTCTCGACGGCGCTCGCAGCGGTCGGTCTCTACTTCCGGCGGCCGCTGCTCGTCCTGATCGGCGCCCGCGATCAGGTGTTCGTCGAGGCGCTGGCCTACATCGAGGTCATCTTCCTCGCGCTGCCGCTTACCTTCCTGTTCTTCGCGTTCCGCTCGTCGCTGCAGGGCGCCGGCGACACGAAGACGGCGATGTGGCTCGTGCTGATCTCGGCCGGGCTCAACGTCGTCCTCGACCCGTTCTTCATCCTCGGCTGGGGACCGTTCCCCGAGATGGGGACTCGAGGTGCGGCCGTCGCGACGTTCATCGCCCGCGCGTTCGCCACCGTCGCCGGGATTGCCATCCTGCTCGACGGGCGGTTCGGCGTTCGACTCCGGGTCGGAGACCTGGCCCCCGACCTCGCAATCCAACGCCAGCTGGTCGACATCGGCTACCCGGCGACGATCGACGGCTGGGCGCGCAGTTTCGCCTCAGTCGCGATGGCCGGTTTCGTCGCCCGCTTCGGGGCTGCCCCGACCGCAGCGTACGGGATCGGCGTCCGGTTCATGTCGGTGACGTGGGCCGTCGCCGGCGCGGTCGGCAACGCGACCGCAACTGGAGTCGGGCAGAACCTCGGGGCGGGGACCCCCGACCGGGCCGCAGCCGTCGCCCGGGTCGCGACCGCGGGGACCATGCTGTTGATCTTCGCGGTTGCGGCGGTTCTCGTCGCCTTCCCCGCACAGGCGATGCGGGTCTTCGTCGCCGACCCCGACGTGATCGCCGAGGGCGTTCTCTTTCTCCGAATCATGGCGCCGTTCTGGGCGCTGTTCGCCGGCGTGATGGTCCTCCAGGGGGCGTTCCGGGGCGCCGGCAACACCCGTGAGGCGATGGTGCTTTCGTTCCTCTCGCGGTGGATCTTCCGGGTTCCGGTCGCGCTGGTGTTGGCCTTCGCGGCCGTGACGGTCCCGTTCGTCGGCGTGACGATTCCGACGGTCGCCGCGATCGACCTTGGCGTCGCGGGGATCTGGTGGGCGTTCTCGTTCGGGATGGTGGCCTCGTTCGTCGTCGCCGTACTCTGGTTCCGGCTCGGCACCTGGACCGAGGGCGTCATCGACGAGGCGGGCGAGCATCGAGAGACCCAGGTCGGCTCGAGCGCTGCCGACGAAGGCGAGGTGCTCGATCCCTAGCTCGAGCCGCCGACGGGGAGCCACTTGCGCAGCGTCGGGCTGAACTCTGCGGCCATGCGGGCGTCGTCGTCGGTGAAGGCGTCCGTGAGGACGAGCGTTCCCGCGTAGATGGCGACCACGACGATCGGCAGGATGACGACGGTCAGGAGATCCGACTCGAGGACGTAGACGATCGGTGCACCGGCGATGGCCGCCGGAACGCCGGCGCCGACGATCTTCGCGAAGTCCCGGGTGAACGGGTGGATCCCGTCGAGGTAGTAGATCTCCGCGAGCGTGAGCCCGCCGACGAGAAAGAGCGCGGTTGCCGAGCCGATCGCGGCGCCCTCCATCCCGAGAAACGGCACGAGCGTGAACGAGACGAGGAGGTTGACGCCGAAGAGGACGAGGGTGTTGGCGAAGACGAACCGGGAGTAGCCAAGGCCCTGCAGGAGCGAGCCGTCGGGGCCGCCGAAGGTGACGTTGAAGAGGAACGCGGCAGCCAGGAGGGCGACGACGGCGGTCGCCTCGGCGTACTGGGGCGTGTACAGCACCGCGAGGAAGGAACTCGCGCCGAGCGAGAGGAAGATGGCGATCGGCAGCGTGATGCCGGCGATCCAGCGGGCCATAATTCGGAACCGCTGTTCGACGAGGTCGATATCGTCTCGGCTCTCGGCGATCAGGGGTTTGAACACGGGCGACAGCGAGTTGAAGATGATCATCAGCCCCGAGCCGAGCATGTAGCCGACCCGGTAGATCCCGACGTCGTCGGAGTCGAGGAAGAAGCCGAGCACGAAGTAGTCGACGTGGCCCATCAGGACGAAGACGACGCTGGTCATCGCCAGCGGGACCGAGTACTTCACCAGCGGACCGGGGGCGACCAGCTCGAGTTCCCTCGAGAGCAGGTCCCAGGCCTTGTAGGTGAAGACGGCGGCGCCGACCGTGATCGCGACGAACAGCCCGACGATGTAGCCGGCGACGAGCCCGAGCAGTCCGAACCCCGCGAGCAACAGCCCGGCGGTGGCGATAAACCGAACGATCGGGCGAACCAGGTCCCGCATGATCACCCGGTACTGGAGTTTCTTGATGCTGTAGTAGGAGGTCAACAGGACGTTGTAGATCGCCAGCATCGGGATCGTCACCGAGAGGAGCAGGAGCCCGACCCGCAGCGCCGGCTCCTCGAAGAACTCGGCGAAGGCGGCGGCGCTGAGCGCGAGCGCGAGCGCGACCAGCGACGACGTTACGAGTACCGTCGCGGTCACCTGGACGATCACGCCCTTGGCCTTCCCGTACTCGTCGTCGTCGAGGTACTGGGGGACGAAGTAGTCGATCGCGAGCGGGAGCCCGAGGTTGGCAAAGACCTGCATGAACAGGATGACCGACGTCGCCAGCACGAACAGCCCGTAGACGGAGGGACTGACGAACCGCGTCATCAGCATGACGATCGCGAACCCCATTGCGCCGTTGATCACGTTTCCGGCGAACGTGATACTCCCCTGTCTGGCGAGCGTGGTGACGCCTTCGTCCTGGTCGGTCATGGCAACGTTGGGTGTGGGTGATCGCGACGTCCCGCGAGCGTCGTGTGCAGCCGTCGGCACCTCCCTGTGGTCGGCTCGAGCACGTCAGACACCCGTCGCCGGCTCGAGCTCGTAGCTGTCGACTGCAGCGGCCTCCTCGCCGAAGTGGGGGAACTCCGCGTCGAACGGCCACTCCTCGCCCTCGGCGACGTCCTCCTCAACGTTCTCGATGACGCTCTCGAGCTCTTCGCCGTCCTCGTCGAAGAACGTCACTCGGATCTCGATGTACGACAGCGTTCGCTCGCCCGCGTTCCTGACGACGCCCCAGACGTAGACGCGTTCCTCGTCGGTGCCCGGGTCGTCGCGCACGAGGTCGTCCCAGACGATCTCGACGTCGGCGGGTTCGGTGATCTCCTCGGCGTCCTCGGTGAAGTACTCGAGACAGCCCGACACCGACAGCGAGGTGGCGACGGCCAGGAACGCGCGGCGGTGCATCGAGTCGGTCGTTTGCAGCCGCGGGTCTTGAGGGTACGGATTCGAGTTAGCGATCCGATGTATCGCGACACACTTTTCACTACCCACTGTTACCACCTAGTTGTATGAGCGAGTTCGATCAGTTCAGCGACGTCGGTGAAGCGGACGTAACACGGGCAATCGGCCAGGAGTGGACCGAGGAGTTCATGGACTTCTCGGACTCGGACGTCATCATCGTCGGCGGCGGCCCCTCGGGGCTGACCGCGGCCAAGGAGCTCTCCGAGCGCGGCGTGAAAACGATGGTCGTCGAGAAGAACAACTACCTCGGCGGCGGGTTCTGGCTCGGCGGCTTCCTGATGAACAAGGTGACGGTGCGTGACCCCGCACAGAACATCCTCGAGGAGCTCGACGTCTCCTACAAGCAGTCGGCCGACAGCGAGGGGCTGTACGTCGCGAACGGCCCCGAGGCCTGTTCGGGGCTGATCAAGGCCGCCTGTGACGCGGGCGCGAAGATGCAGAACATGACCGAGTTCACGGACATCGTCATCCGCGAGGACCACAAGGTCTCGGGGATCGTGATGAACTGGACGCCGGTCCACGCTCTCCCTCGGGAGATCACCTGCGTCGACCCGATCGCCGTCGAGGCCGACCTCGTCATCGACGCGACGGGCCACGACGCGATGGCCGTCAAGAAACTCGACGAGCGCGGCGTCCTCGACGCGCCGGGTATCGGCGACGCCGAGGCCAGCGCCACGGGGATGGACCAGACCGACGACGACAGCTACGGCGCCCCCGGCCACGACTCGCCCGGCCACGACTCGATGTGGGTCGGCAAGAGCGAGGACGCCGTCGTCGAACACACCGGCCTCGTCCACGACGGCCTGATCGCGACCGGGATGGCGACCGCGACGACCTACGGCCTCCCGCGGATGGGGCCGACCTTCGGCGCCATGCTCGTCTCGGGCAAGCGCGCCGCCCAGGAGGCACTCGACGAACTCGAGGTCGACGCCGACCCCGTCGACATTACGTCGCGCGCCGCACCAGCGGACGACTGACGTCGCAGTCGACTCCCACCACGGGTAGCGATAATCACTGAATTGATACGACGTCCGGCTGTCGGCCGTCGTATGGAAGACGACCGCGACGGCGTAACCGCAATCCGGATCGCCCTGCGACGCGAGCTACACCGATTTTTCAAACGGATCGTCGGGCTAGTTGTCGCCACCGTCGGTATTCTGCTCGGTCTCGCCGCGATGCTCCTGCCGTTCATCGTGGGGTTCGGTAGCTCCACTCTGTTCGGAGCGGGCATGCTCGTGGCGACCCTCTGTAGCTGGTGGATCCTCGGCGCAACCGGGAGCCCCGATTTCGAGGACCTGACGGACGACCTCGAGTGATCGATCGCCGAAATCCACACTGTTTTCGTCGGCCCGCCGCAGCCTTCGGGCATGAAACTCGTCGTCACCGGTGCAACCGGCGGGATCGGGAGCTGGGTCGTCGAAAGCCTCGCGAGCGCAGGCCACGAGGTGCTCGGTGTCGACCTCGAGCGTCCGTCCGGCGAGCGCGAGAACGCCACCTTCCTCGCGGGAGATCTGACGGAACAGGGCGTCGCCAGGGAGCTGATCCGCGACCCCGATCCCGACGCCGTCGTCCACTGCGCTGGAGTCCCGGCGATGGGGATCCGTGCCGGCGGCGAGACCTTCGAGACGAACGTGGTGAGCACCTACCACGCCCTCGAGGCCGCCGGACTGGCGGGTGCGGAGGTGGTCTGGACCTCGAGCGAGAGCACCTACGGGATGCCCTTCGCGGCGACTCCCTCCCTGCCCGACTACCTGCCGATCGACGAGGACCACCCCCAACGTCCGGAGGACCCCTACGGCACCTCGAAGCTCGTCGGCGAGGTGATTGCCGAGCGCGCGGTCCGGGCGTTCGACGTGCCGGTGACCTCGCTGCGCCCCGCGTGGGTGAGCTATCCCGGCAGTCAGCAACTGGCCCGCGTCAGAGAGGCGTTCGACCCCGAAACGGTCGAACCCGGAGATCAGGGAAGCGGGAACTTCTGGTCGTACGTCGACGTCCGCGATCTGGTCTCGCTGGTCGAGGCCGCGCTCGCGACCGATGTCGAGGGCCACGAAGCGTACCTCGCCGTCGCGGCGGAGAACTACCTCGGCCGACCGACCGCGGAGACGATCGAGGACGTCTACGGCGATCTGCCCACGGACTGTACGCTCGAGGGCGAGGAGTCGGCGTTTGCGACGGCGAAAGCCCGCGAGGAACTCGGCTGGGAGCCCGAGCACACCTGGCGGGAGACCGAAGCGGAGGAGGCGGTAGAGCCGTCGTTTCTGGACGGCTGACGCGAGTGCGAGTTCGAGCGCTCGAGACGGCTACCAGGGACCGAACCGTCCGGTTCGCCGATCGTCGCCCGCGTCGCGGGCGTCGGTCTCAGCGGGCGGTCGCTCGTCGTCGTAGATATCGACATGGTGGACCGCGCTCGGCGAGAGCAAGCGATCGCCCTCGAGTTCGAGCCAGCCGTTGGCGTGGACAACGAGCGGTCCCTCGTAGAGGGGGTCCTCGGCGTCGACCTCGTCGTAGACGACCGCGTCGTGGTACGCCCGCGTGAGCGGGTTCACCTCGTCGGTGAGGATCGACTCGCTGGAGAACACCGGCGGAAACATGTTTACCGTAGTGAACGAACGAGGATGACATAAATCGGTCGGCGACCGCGAGACCGTAACTGATTCACCCGTGGTACGACTAGGTAATACATGGTCGAGCAGATCCTGTGTTATCGGGCGCCGACGACGGTCGCCGACGCGGCCGAGATCGCCGACTGGCTCGAGCCTCGCGTCGAGGCGACGGTTTCGGTCCGGGATCGGTTCCTCGAGGTTCACCGGACAGACGACCTCGGCGAGCGGTTCGCCGAAGCACGGGTTCCCTCGCCGTACGACCGCGAGACCGGGAACACCATGCTGGGGACGATCCGCTACGAGGAACGCGCCCTCGAGCACCCCGAGCGCGAGGGAGGCGTCCTCTACGACGGCCGACAGGTCCAGCGAGCGTTGAACAGCGCACTCCCGTCCGAGGAGCGCGGGCTCGAGACGCTACACGTCGCCCTCCTCGATCGGGCGATCGGTACCTGGGGCGACCACGACGGGCGCTGGCACAAACGGGTGAACGTCCTCGGGCAGCCGGCGCTGGTGTCGGTGCCGGGGCTCTACGAAGCGCCTGCCAAGCCCGAAGAGTACTACAAGGAGAAGCAACGACACTCGCTGCTGTCGGGCGACGCCCCACCACGGGAGGTTCTCGAGAACCGCGTCGAGGGCGACTTCCTGATCGAGGACGACCCCCGGACGACCGACGCGCTGAAGGGGTACGTCCTGCAGGCGTACCACGTCCTCGAGACCGGCGAGGCCTTCTGTGACCGCGAGGGGTGTCGGCTGTTCAACGCCCACTACCACGAGGACCTGATCGCGGCCCAGCTCCGCGAGCCCGAGTTCTGTTCCGGCCACACACGGCGGTACGGGCGGCCGTAGCCGACTACCGATCGCGCTCTTCGGGCAGACGGATCGTAAATGTCGATCCCTCACCTGGCTCGGAGTCGACCGCGATCTCGCCGTCGTGACGCTCGATGATGCGTCGACACAGCGCGAGTCCGATCCCCGTCCCACCGTGTTCGTCGTGGCTGTGCAAGCGCTGGAAGACCTCGAAGACGCGCGCCTGCTCGTCGGAATCGATCCCGATCCCCTCGTCGTGGATGTCGATCTTCCACCCCGAGTCCGTTCGCTCGGCTTCGACGTGGATCCGCGGTGGCTCGTCGCCGCTGTAGGTGATCGCGTTCTCGAGGAGGTTCTGGAACACCTGCCGAAGCTGATCCTCGTCGCCCTCGATCCGGGGCAGCGAGTCGATCGTGATCTCGGCGTCGCTCTCCTCGACCCGGAGCCGAAGATCGGTGAGAGCGTCCTCGAGGGCCTCGTCTAGCTCGACGGGTTCGAACGGATCCCCCTGGGTTTCGACGCGGGAGTACTCGAGGAGACCGTCGATCATCGCCCGCATCCGTTCGGCGCCGTCGACGGCGAACTCGAGGAACTCCTTGCCGTCCTCGTCGAGGACGTCCGCGTACCGACTCTCGATCAACCCGAGGTAGCTGGTAATCATCCGCAGCGGCTCCTGCAGGTCGTGGCTGGCGGCGTAAGCGAACTGCTCGAGGCGCTCGTTCGACGCCTCGAGTCGACGCTGGTACTCCCTGCGTTCGGTTACGTCCTGGACGACGAGCATCCCCTGTCGGGTCGCTCCGGTCGTTCTGACGGGAATCGTGTGCGCCCACAGCTCCCGCCCGGCGTAGCTCACCTCGAAGGTGTTCTCCTCGCCCTCGAGTGCCCCCTCGAAGTACGGCTTGACGGTCTCGACGAGCTCCTCGGGATACCGCTCGTAGATCGTCTTTCCGACCGCGCTCTCCCGATCGATACCGAGATTCGCGATGAGGCTGCCGCCGGCGGCCGTGTACCGCAGGTCGTCGTCGAACAGCGCGACGACGCCGTTCGGAAAGTTTTCGACGAGCGTCCGGTAGCGCTGTTCGCTCTCCTCGAGCCTGCGCCGGTACTCCCTGCGTTCGGTGACGTCGGTCTGCGTGAGCACGCCGCGGACGACCTCGCCGTTCTCGTCTCTGATCGGCATCCCGTGGATCATCACCGTGCGTCGGTCCCCGTTGGCCGTCTCGATCTCGACGACGTCCGGTTCGAGGACGGTCTCGCCCTCGAGGACGCGGCTCATCGGCCACTCCTCGGGTTCGATCGGCTCGCCGGTGTCGGCCCACCAGCCGTCGTAGCGCTCGTAGTCGGCGACGGTTTCGGCGTCGAAGACGTCGCCGCCCCAGATCTCCGCGGCGGCGTCGTTGGCCTCGACCAGGCGCCCGTCAGTCTCTGCGACGACGACGCCGACGGGCAACACCTCGAACAGCGTCTCGAGCTGGCGCCGTTGCTCCTCGAGCTTTCGCTCGGCCCGCTTTCGTCTCGTGATGTCGATCAGTGCGCCGGGGAACGTGGCCGGGTTCCCGTCGGCGTCACACTCGACGTGTCCGCGGGCGACGACCCACCGGAACTCGCCGTCGGCGTTTCGCACGCGGTACTCCGCCTCGTACTCGCCACAGCTCTCGATAGTCGCCTCGATCTTTCGTTCGACCCGTTCGCGATCGGCCCCGTGGATCGAGGCGAGGAACGCCTCGAGCGAAACTCCCTCCCGGGCCGCGTCGGGATCGACCCCGAACTGCCGGGCGAACGAGGTGCCCGTGACGAACCGGTCCTCCGGGATCTGCCACTCCCAGGTACCGACCGCGCCGGCGTCGGTCGCGGCCTCGAGCTGTGATTTGGCCTCCCGGAGTGAGCGCTCGCGTGCGTTCTGCTCGGTGACATCCTGTGCCATCGCCATGCCGACGACGACGCTCTCGCTCTCGTCGGTCACCGGAACCGTGTGAACCCGCCAGCTCCGATCCGCGTACTCGAGTTCGATCGTGTTCTCCGCTCCCTCGAGCGTCGCCCGCAGGCTCGGCTCCAGCGCGTCGGCGACGGTTCCGTCGCCGATCTCCCGGACGTGTCTGCCCTCGAGTTCGTTCGCGTCCATCGGCAGGTCCTCGAACGCGCGTCCCGCCGCCAGCGTGAACTCGAGGTCGTCGTCGAACAGCGCGACGATCCCGTTCGGGAAGCACTCGGCGAGCGTCCGGTACCGTCGCTCGGAGCGCTCGAGGTCGCGTTCGCGCCGTCGGCGCTCGGTCACGTCGCGGGCGATCGCGAACACGTACTCGCGGTCCAGCTCGACGTGGCTGACGTTGACCTCGACCGGGAACGTGCTCCCGTCCGCACGGACGTGCGCTCCCTCGAATGTCGTCTCGCTTCGGGTCCGCAGCTCCTCGAGAAACGACCTCCAGGCGTCGTGGTCGGGCAGTTCGGTCTCGATATCGGGGACCGATCGCTCGAGCAGTTCCGCCCGATCGTACTCGAGGCGCCGACAGGCCGTCTCGTTGACGTCCAGGAACCGTCCCGACTCGGGATCGATAACGAACATGCCATCGTTGGAGTGATCGACCAGGCGTCGGAACAGCTCGAGTTCTCGCTCGCGCTTCTCGCGGTCGGTGACGTCCCGGAAGTACACCGACAGCTCCGTCTCGGAGGGGTACGCTCGAACCTCGAACCAGCCGTCCAGCGGCTCGGGGTAGTACTCCTCGAACGTGACCGCCTCATCGTCGGCCACTGCCCGCTCGTAGCGGGATTCGAACGCGTATCGCGTCGCCGCCGGGAACACGTCCCAGATGCTGTGTCCGATGAGTTCGCGGTTCTCGGGGTTGATCAGTTCCTCGGCGCGGTCGTTGAGGTAGGTAAACTCCCAGTCCTCGTCGAGCGCGAAGAAGGCGTCCGAGATCCGCCCGTGAATCTCCTCGAGTTCGTCGCGGCGCTGCTCGCTTTCGATTGCCGATGCCAGCACGTTCGCAACGCTCTTGACGAAGTTCCCGTCGTGGGGGGTGAATGCGCGCTTCTCGGTCGCGTGGACGCCGAGAATTCCCCACGGCTCCTCGGGCGAGCCGATGACGACGCTGATCCCGCTGACGACGCCGTGGTCGACGAGCAGGTCGGGGCCCGAAAAGCGATCCTCGCCGTCGAGATCGTCGACGACGACCGGCTCCTCGGACAGCAGCGTGTACCCTGCCTGCGAGCCGGTATCCGTGGGGACCGCCGCCGAACCGACCAGTCCTTCCTGCCAGCCGACGCCCGCTCTGAGCGCGAGCGCGTCGTCCCCGGAACGGAGTTCGAGCACCTTCGCGTACTCGACCCCGAGGGTCTCGGCGACGACGCTCGAGGTCTCCTCGAGCAGCCGATCGATATCGTCCGTCTCGAGCGCCCGCTGGCCGAGCTCGGCGACGACCTCCTGCTGTCGTATCCGACGACGGAGCGGCCCGTCCCCCTCGGAAACCGAATCCATACTGAATCCGATACCAGAGTGGAACGCCTAAGTCCTTCTATCTGCGGCCTGCTCCCGGGATCGACCGAGGATGTTCTCGTCGTCGGCGGCGTCTCGAGCCGCGATCGACGGTCAGGACCGGAACCGGAGCCTACTTTTGTCCAACCGTCCTGGAAAACGCACAATGAGTGAGAAGTTTATCAGGGAGGTCCCGGTCCGGTTTCGCGACCTCGACCCGCTGAACCACGTCAACCACGCCGTCTACGCGAGCTACCTCGAGTCGGTCCGGATCGACTACATCGAAAAAGTGCTGGACCAGCGCCTGCGGGAGCTGTCGTTCGTGATCGCGAACCTCGAACTCTCCTACCGACGACCGATCGAGTACGGCGACGAGCCCGTCGTCGCGCTGTGGGTGACCGAGCTGGGCGAGACGAGCTGTACGATGGCCTACGAGATCCGGGTCGACGGCGAGGTCGCGGCGACCGCCGAGACCGTGATGGTCCACACCGACGGCGAGACCGGGAAACCGGCGCCGATCGACGAGGACGTTCGCGAACGGATCCGCGAGTACGAGGGGCTCGAAGCCCGGACCTAGGGTCCGATTCTCCCGCCCGTCAGTCGAACGACCCCGAAGACGTGGCTCTCGTCGGCGACCGCCCGCGAACGCTCCCGGAGCCGGGCGTGGGCCGCGTCGATCTTCGAGTCGAGTCGCAGGTGGGGGTCGTTCTCGTAGCGCAGCTTCGTCGTCGGCGGCGTCGAGAGGACGACGATCGCCCGGAAGACGGTGTTGACCGGCGGGGCGTACCACTCGTCGCTCCGGGCGGCGTTGGCGAGCACGACGTGGCCCTCGGGACCGACGAGGTCACACCAGTCGTCGACCGCCCCCGCGGGATCCTCGAGCATGCCGACGACGAACGTCGCGAGGACGGCGTCGACGTCCTCGTCGACAGGCGGTTGGGTCGCGTCGCCGCGGGCGACGTGGACGTTGTCGTACTCGGCCGTCAGATCGCGCGCCCGCTCGAGAATCGGTCCCGTGAAGTCGATCCCGACGACCGTTCCCTCGGGGCCGACCTGCTCGCGCAGATAGGGGAGGTTCGCGCCCGTCCCACAGCCCATTTCGACGACGGTGTCGCCACGCTCGAGCCGGCAGGCGGCCGCGGCCCGCTGACGGAGGGCCGGAATGCCGGGCGTTCGGCGCGCGATCAGATCGTAGAGGCGCGCCCAGCGGCCGTAGAACTCCTGTGCGGTCTCGCCGCTCGTGCTCGCCGACATGTTAGAGGAGCCGTCGAACGCTGTCGGCAACCGACTCCGCGTCGGGCCCGAGCACGTAGATCAGCGGTTCGATCCCCATCCCGCCGGTCTGGTAGAGCACCGTCGCGTCGGGCTGCTCGTCGATGGCCGCGCCGACGCTCTCGTCGACGTCGCTCGATTCGTCGAACTCGGCGGTGACGTGGCCCTGGTCGGCGAGCTCCTCGAGCAGGTCGGGATCGTAGGCGACGTTGATCGCCGCCGAGGCGTCGGCGCCGTGGCGACGCGCCGAGAGCAACACCGTCGCGACGTGCTCGGAGACGCCGAACTCGGGGCTCGTGGGCACCGTCGTCCGTCCCTTCACGTCGAAGATCCGGCCCGGGACGCCGGCGACGTCGTCGACGTCCGCGGCGTCGGGCGTGCAGGCGACGAGGTTCGAGCCGACCGCCGGGATCAGGGTCGCGAACCCGCTGGCGTTCTCGAGGAGCCGCAGCCCGCGCCGCAGCGAGGACAGCACCCGCTCGCTGGTCCGGAGTTCGCTCTCGGGATCGTGGATCCGAAAGCTCGTGCCGTGGTCGGCCAGCTCGGGGACGGCCTCCTCGTGGAGCTGGGCGAGCAGGTCGCTCCCGCTCTCGAGTTCGCGGATCAACACCTCGGTCTCGATCAGCGCCTGCACCGGCGCCATATCGCCGCTGGCGAGCCCCTCGCCGAGCTCGTCGACGAGGGCGGTGACGCGCTCGTCGTCGGCGATGCGGTCGTTGACGGTCACGTCCCCGTGGGCGTACTTCGAGACGGCGCTCTGGCTGATGCCGAGCACCGCCGCGACTTCACTCTGCGTGAGCCCCCGCTCCCGGAGCTCGCCGGCCAGCAGCGAGCGGAAGGTCGGCAGGAACTCGTCGACGACGATCTCTTCGACGAATTGCATTTCGTAGATGAGCAGACGCACGCCGCGGAAATAACTTCTGGGTCCCGCGGGGGAGCTAGCGGATGATCGTCACGGGAACCGGTGCGCGTCGGGCGACGGTTTCCGCCACGCTGCCGAGGAGGATCCGACTGACGCCGTCCCGGCCGTGGCTGCCGAGGACGATGTGGTCGACGTCGTGGGCGGTCGCATACTCCGTTATGGTCCGTGCCGGCGATCCCAGCTTCAGCTCCGTTCGTATCTCGCGGTCGTACTCGGCCGCCGTCTCCTCTGCCTCCTCGAGCACCGCCTTCCCCTGACCGCGGAGCCACGTCTCGATCTCGTCGTTGTAGATGTAGCCGTCCGTATCGCCGTACCAGTAGCTCGAGGGGTTGATCACGTGCAACGCGGTGAGTTCTGCGTCCGGAAACGATTCGATAGCGTACTCGAGGGCGCGGTCCGACCGCGCCGATCGGTCGACGGGGACGAGGACACTCTCTCCCATGAGTATCGTAGCTGCCGAACGTACAAATCGCCGCCGACGTCGCGGACGATTTATCCCGCTCTCGACGAAACCCTCTGCTGATGAGCGACCAATCCATCGGGCTCGTGATCGGCTCCGGCGTCGCGACGTTTTTCATCGTCAGCGTCGCCGTCGGCGAGCTCGCTCGCGAGCTGATCGGCGTGGGACTGCTCGTCGGCCTTCCCGTCGGCGCGCTGGCCGGCGCCATCGCGGTCGCGAGCGTCGCGACCGGGCTCGCCGAGTCGACCCCGCCACGCCAGCGCCGGCTGACCGGGGGGTTCGCCGGGTTCAGCATTGGCTTCGTGATCGGCACCGCGCTGTCGGCGTACCTGCTACACTTCGATCTCAGCTCGTCGGTCGCCGCGGGTGCGGCCGTCGGGATCGTCCTCGCAGTGCTGGTCTCCGACCGCGTGTAGTCAGTCCTCCCGCTCGAGCTGGTCGCCGCCGAACTCGTCGTCGCTCTGGATGCGCGAGGCCTGCGGGCCGGCCTGGTCCTGGTACTTCGAGCCCCGCTCGCTGCCGTAGGGTCGCTCTGCCGCCGTTTTGAGCTCGGTGAAGGTGAGCTGGGAGATCCGCATTCCGGGCGTCAGCGCGACGGGCGCAGTGCCGAGGTTCGACAGCTCGAGGGTGATCTGCCCGCGGTACCCGGGGTCGCAGAGTCCTGCTGTGGCATGCACTACCACGGCAAGACGTCCCAAAGAAGAGCGGCCCTCGACGTGGGCGATCAGGTCAGCGGGGATCTCGACGCGCTCGTGGGTCGTCCCCAGCACGAAGTCCCCGGGGTGAAGAATGAAGTCGTCGCCGTCGTCGACGACGGTCTCGGTGACGTACTCGTCGACCTCGTGTTCGGCGTCGGGGTGGATACAGGAGATGTTCGTCCGCTGGAACTCGAGGAACTCCCGACCCAGCCGGAGGTCGACGCTGGCGGGCTGGATCTGCAGTTCCGGATCGTCGATGGGGTCGATAGCGAGGGTGCCGTCCTCGAGGCGCTTCAGAATATCGGCGTCGGAGAGGATCATACGCGACGAGTCGAACGGTGGAGGTGTAAACGGTTCGACTTGGGATCGGACTGACCCAGCTTCTCAGACGAGGGCCGGGAAGACGAGCATGATAGCACAGACCCCGCCCGCCAGCAGGGCGGTCACGGTGGCGGTCGAGCGCTCGAGGCTGAATCCGACCGCGAGGCCGCCACGCCAGACGTACGCCGCCCAGCCGCAGGCCAGGAGCGCGAGCGGGACGAAGAGCCGGGAGTCGGGATCCGACGATATCGCGCCCGGATCGACTCCGAGGGTCGCGAGCGCGGCCAGCGCGAGGTTGAAGGTAGCCAGCCCGACCAGCAGGGGAACGAGCCCCCAGGCCGCGAGCGAGAGCGTCTCAGCCGGTTCGCCGTCGGCATCGACTATGAGAACGAGCCCGTAGAGGACGATCGTCGGCACGACCCAGTACAGCAGCGTCGCCTCGAGGTGTTGGAGCACGGAGAGCACGGTCACGGGGTCGCCAGCGAGGTCGCCGGCGAGCCACCAGCCGAGATCAACGGCAAGGGAGCCGAGCCAGTACGCGAGGACGAGCCCGGCCGCACGCGGAAGGGAGAACGCGTCCGCTCGAGCGAAGTAGCCGTCGGGGTCGGCGAGCGGGGTCGATGGCTTCGTCACGGTTCGACCCTCAGAGCAGCGGCCCAAAACGGTTCGGATCGCGCCGGAACTTTCGCCGCGGCTATAGGGATCGGCCTCGTTCGCTCGAGCATGAAACAGGCCATCGTCGCCCGCACCGACATCGGCATGGGACAGGGAAAACTCGCCGCGCAGGTCGCCCACGCCTCGCTGTCGGCCTACGAGAAAGCCGACAAGCGAACCCGCGATCAGTGGAAGTCAGGGGGACAGAAGAAGGTCGTCCTCAAGGGCGAGAGCGAACGGCAGCTCCACGAGCTCTCCGAGATCGCGGAGAGTCGCGGTCTTCCCAGTGCCGTGATCCGCGACGCGGGCCACACCCAGCTCGAGTCGGGCACCGTCACCGCGCTGGCGGTCGGGCCGGGCGACGAGGACGTCGTCGACCGCGTCACGGGCGAGCTCTCGCTGTTCTAGTTCGCGCGTCCGCTTCGCCGGCTCGGAAACGCCTTTTCGCCTGGCGGCCCTCGATCGAGTATGAGCAACGACCCACACGGCGGACAGCCGATCGAACGGGCCGGCGCCGACCTCGCGGACGCCTCGGCGGCGATGATTTTGGTCCACGGACGCGGCGCCCGGGCACGAGGGATGCTCGGACTCGCCGCCGAGATCGGGCGCGACGACGTCGCCTACCTCGCGCCGCAGGCGGCGCGGGGAACCTGGTACCCGAACTCGTTTCTCGCCGACCTCGAGTCGAACCAGCCCCACCTCGAGTCGGCGCTCGGGCTGCTCGGGGACGTCCTCGAGGAGGTGACGACCGACGACGGCGACGGGAGCGTCCCACTCGACCGGACGGTGCTGCTCGGCTTCTCGCAGGGCGGTTGTCTCGCGACGGAGTACGCCGCCCGGAACGCCGACCGCTACGGCGGGGTCGTCGCGCTCAGCGGCGGGCTGATCGGCCCCGAGGGAACGCCGCGCGAGTACGACGGCGCGATGGACGGAACCTCTGTATTCGTCGGCTGTGGCGACCAGGACCCGCATATCCCCGTCGAGCGCGTCGAGGAGACCGCGCGGACCTTCGAGGAGCTCGAGGCCGACGTCGAAAAGCGGATCTACGAGGGCGTCGGCCACACGGTGCTCGAGGACGAACTCGAGTACGTCCGGAGCCTCGTCGACGGCGTCGCCGAACGGCCGAATGGCGACAGGTAGTTTTTGTTTCTATAATAGATAATCCAAAATAATGGGGTGTGATGTTAATCTCCACTGGTTCGGTACCTAGAGCGAAAATGAACGCTCGGTGTCCGGAGTGCAGCGACGGGCTGGGAGAGCTGATCGGGAAGAACTACGCTAGCGGCGACGTGTCGGCGGACTTCGAGTGTCCGGGCTGTGGCCACGCGTGGGACGTGACGCTGTAGTCAGCCACGTCACCAACGGCCGAGTCCTCGGCCTCGAGAACGAACCGATTTACCCGCGGCGTCCGAACCGACGGCAACGAGCATGCGCCCAGCCCACCCTACAGAGCAGGCCGTCGGAATCGACTGCTACGTCAGCGACGCCGACGGCGTCGGCGGCCGCCTCCGCGCCGCGGACGACCAGTTCCGGGTTCGCGAACTCGAGCGCTTCGACACCGAGTCCCTCGAGGCCTCGACCGACGCCTACCCCCACCTCGTCTTCCGGGCGACGCTGCGGGGGTGGGACACCAACGACTTCGCCTCTCGCATTTCGGACGCACTGGGGATCTCCCGCGAGCGCGTGAACTGGGCGGGGACGAAGGACAAGTACGCCGTGACCACGCAGCTGTTCTCGGTCTACGGCGCCGAGCCCCCGGACCTGCCCGACGTCGACGGTGCCGACCTCGAGGTGCTCGGCCGAGCGGGACGAAACCTCGAGTTCGGCGACTTGGCGGGCAACGCCTTCGAGGTCGTCGTCGGCGACCCGGAGCGCCCGGAAAACGCCGAGGTGATCACCGACGAGTTACGTGAGTTCGGCGGGCTCGAGGACGGACGGCCCGATCGCGAGGGTAACGGGAGCGACGCGACGCCGGTTGGCGTCCCCAACTTCTTCGGCCAGCAGCGCTTCGGCAGTCGACGCCCGGTCACCCACAAGGTGGGCCTCGAGATCGTCCGCAGGAACTGGGAGGGTGCGGTGATGGCCTATCTGGGGAACCCGACCGACGCGGAGCCCGAGGGAACCCAGGAGGCACGAGCGTTCGTCGAGGAAACCCGCGACTGGCAGGAAGCCCTCGAGCGCATCCCCAACCGCCTGCGCTACGAGCGCTCGATGTGTCACGCGCTGGCCGAGTGCGAGGACGAGCCGGGTCCCGAGGAGTTCCGGGCGGCCCTCGAGCGCGTCCCCTCGAACCTCCAGCGGCTGTTCGTCCACGCGGCCCAGTCCTACGCGTTCAACCGGATGCTGAGCGAGCGCCTCGAGCGCGGGCTCCCGTTCGATCGACCCGTCGCGGGCGACGTCGTCTGTTTCTCGGACTCGGACGCTCCGGACGGCCTCGAGCTGCCCGACACCGACCGGCTCCAGCGCGTCGACGAACGACGGGTCGACTCCGTCACCCGCCACTGCGAACGCGGGCGGGCGTTCGTCACCGCACCGCTGGTCGGCACCGACTCCGAACTGGCCGACGGCGAGCAGGGCGAGATCGAACGCGACGTGCTCGAGAAGCTGGGGCTCGAGCCCGGCGACTTCGACCTGCCGGGCGAGTTCCACTCGACGGGGACCCGTCGGGCGATCCTCGTCCGAACGGAGCTGGGGCTCGAGCGCGATCCGCTGACCCTCTCCTTTGCGCTGCCGAAGGGGTCGTACGCGACGGTCGTCGCCCGGGAGTACCTGAAGGTCGATCCCGTCGACCTGGGCTGATTCGCCTCGACGCCGTCTCCCTGGCGACCCACACTGATCGGGCCTGACAGCCTTTTGCTCGCTCGACTCCTACCTCGAGCATGCGAAGCGAACGCCTGCAGCGGGAGATCGACGACCTCGTGGCGCAGGGATGGAAAATCGAGGACGAAGGTCGGGACCGAGTCGTGATGGTCGACCGGGAGTTCGGCTCCGTCGCCTCCCACATCCTCGTCGCGATCCTGACGATCTGGTGGACGATGGGGATCGGAAACGTCCTCTGGGGCGCGTACAACTACATCTCCCGATCACGTCGGCAGGTGCTCTGGGAGGGACGGGAGCGCTGTCCGGACTGCGGCGCCGACGTCTCCGAGGACGCCGCGTACTGTCCTTCGTGTGGCACCGACGTCGAGACCGCATCCGTCGACGGCTCCGGGCTCGCATGTCCGAACTGCGAGGCCGTGGTCGTCGAGGGGTCGCGGTACTGTCGGGCCTGCGGGACCAAGCTCGCCGACGAGATGGGCTCTCCGTAGTCCGAGGAAAAACAGGGGCGTTTTACACCGGTCTCTCGAATCGGCAGTATGGAGTGTCGCCACTGCGGCTCGGCCCTCGAGAAACCCGGCGACTTCTGTCTGGTCTGCCGGGCCGAGAACACCGAGGCGATCGTACTCGAGGCGACCCGCGAGCGGGCGACGCTGACGATGCTGGCCGGCGAGGACGCCGACGATCCCGTCATCGCGGAGACGACGGTCACAACCACGCCCGAGGACGGCGAGAACGGGGTCGTCGAACTGCGAAACTTCGCGGGGCTGCTCGCCGACGAGATCCGTCGCAAGCGCCCCGAGGAGGTGTACGCCAGCGGGTGCCGGGAGGTGATCCGTGCCGTTCGACGCGAGGTCCACTACCCCTTCTATCGCGTCGACGGCGACGCCGACGATCCGGTGGAGGCGACCCTCGAGCGCCGAGGCAACCGAGCCCTCGAGGTCGTCGAGACCCCGCCGGCCGAGAAGATCGGCGGCAGCCACTCGACGCTGATCGGCGGTCGCACGGGAATGCGCGCGATCCAGACCGTCGCGGGCCACCCCCACGTCAAGAAGGTGATTCCGGGCCCGATCGACGCGGGCGGGAAGGGCTCGCAGTCCGGACTCCGGGCGAAAGTCACCCGCGCCGACGACGGCGGCAACGTCCGCATGCTCATCAGGGACGGCTCGAGCGTCCAGGAGAATCGCGTCGTCACGACGGCACCCAATCGGGAACTCGGCGAGCGGATCCGAGACGACCTCAACGACGTGCTCGCCGACTCGGAATTTCAGTGAAACTCGTAGGACGTACGGAGCAAGCGGGTATCAGCGCAACAATCCGTTCCTCCGATAGCTGTCAAGAGAAGCGTGCTGAATATAGCGGCTATAGCAACAACTGAAACTGCTTGCCCACCGATCGCATAGCCGTCGTGCGATCGGGTGCGCACTGACTTTCAGCGGCTACTATAGAGACCGTAACCCGATATCGTCTGTTTCGACTGCGTCGATCAACCGACCGGGAAACCTGCGGGTTGAGCAGCGGCGAGTGTAGCACGGACTCCGGTACCCCTCCAGAACCGGCGTGCCAGAGGAGACCTATTCGTCGGGGATGGGTTGTTCTTCTTCGAAGAACACGACTTCCTCGTCCCCCTCTACCCATGCGTCGTGCCCCGGTGGGAGTAAGGCGACATCGCCCTGTCTGAGTGTTTCGCGCGTTCCGTCCTCCATCTCGACAGTCAACTGACCGGATAGCATGTAGAGACGGTGTGGCCACGGACAGTTCTCGGTTTCCAGATCGGGTGCGTTGTCTCTGGAAAACTTGTATCCCGGCTCTAACGTGGTTACCCAAAAGGTGCCGTCCTCGAACTCGACTCCTTCGACCTTCCCGTTATCGAACGTATTCGTTACGTCGGGTGAAAGAAGTGACTTTATCTGTAATCCACCGGCCATATGTGTGCTAACATACCGAACGGCGATATAGCTGTTTCTACGGGCAGACGGTAGATGATGGGCGATATGCTGCCCTTCGCTGACCGTTCGATCGTGTCGCCCTCGAGAACGGGAGCGGTAACGCTTCTCGTGTCCTCGTTCGGGAGTGAACGAAAGGTCCTGTCGCTCTATGGATCAACGAGACCGAGTTGTCGTACCACTCCCAGGTAATCCCCCTCCCCATACTCTTCGATGATCTTGCCGTCCCGTACGCGGTACACCGCAATACCGGTGTATCGTATCGTTCTTCCGGACCCCGCAGGGAGGACACCGATCGGCAGTTCCCAGGCGGGGCCGGTGTGCGTTCCCTCCGCTTCCCAGAGGGCGACCACGCGATCGCCCTCAGCGATCAACTCAGCAGTCAGCTCGCAGTTGTAGTCCGGAAACAGCCCGTCGAACCCGATAATCCGGGTTTTGATCTCCTCGTGCCCCCGTGACTCGCCACCAAGCGGGTACCGGAGCAGCATGTCGTCTGCAGCGAGTTCGTCGACGATGTCCGGGTTCCGTTCGTCCCAGTACTCGGCAACCCAGCGATCGACGATCGCTTTGTTCGCTTCACTTCTTGGAGGTGCTGTCATAGACGACTTCTCCTCGACTACTATGAGGGACGATAGCATAAACTCACCCAGTGGGAATCCTTCAGAGGCTGAACGGAGAAACGGAAGGGCTCAGGTCGGTCGGTGGCGAGCGATACGCGCTCTGTACAGCGAACTTCTTTACCGAGGGCATCGGCTGACGCCATTGGCGTCAGCCTCAACCCCGGCAAAAAACTTCGATAAAAAAGGCCGACGGCTCGCCCACGGGGCTCGCCGTCGGTGAAACCCCTCGCTTCGCTCGGCGTATGCTTCTCCGTTCCATTCGCACGCGAGACCGAACAAATCGGCCGCCTCAGACGTACAGCCACGACCGACGGCAAAGCCGCACTCCCAGATACTAGTACCGAACCAGTCGGAACCGATCGTTTTCGTCGCTCCGGAGAAGCGACAGGTGCTGCTGGTTGTCGGTCCCTTATCCGACCGGGTGTAATTAGATATAATTAGCCATGCTCGAGCGACCCGACGCGATCCTGGCTGCGATCCCGCTGCTCTCGGTCAGCGGTCTCGCCCTCCAGACGACGATCGCGGCGACGGGACTCGGAACCGGGCTGCTCGCGGCACCGCTGGCCCCGGCCGGCCCGGTCGCTGCGCTCGCGCTCGTCTTCCGGGAGCTGCTCGCCGGACCCGTCGCCGAGCGTGCCGCGGACGAGTAGTCGCAACTCAACAGGTTTAAGAATCCAGTACCGATAGATAGCGGTACTATGGGTAACCAAGAAGTCGGCAGCGCGGGCCGTTTTGGCGCACGCTACGGTCGCGTCGCTCGACGCCGCGTCAGCGAGATCGAAGACGACATGGAAAACGCCGAAGTCGACGGTGACAGCGTCACCCGCGTCGGCACCGGCATCTGGAAGAACGACGAGACCGGCGAGGTCTTCACCGGCGGCGCCTACCGGCCGGAGACTCCCGCAGGTCGCACCGTCCAGCGCTCGATTCGAGCCGCGCTGGCCGAAGACGAATAACGGTCTCTCACTCTCTACGCATGAGCTACAAGTGTTCCCGCTGTAAACGCGACGTTCAGCTCGACGAGTACGGCGGCGTTCGGTGTCCCTACTGTGGCCACCGCGTCCTCCTGAAGGAACGCAGCCGCGACGTCAAGGAAGTCAGCGTTCGGTAGCGTCCGTGGCCGCCCACGGCGCGACCCTCGAGTTCGAGTACGACGAGTCGGCTCGAGCCCGCCTCGTCGCCGAATCGGTCGCCCGCGAGGTCGGCGAGATCGACGACGACCGGTCGCAGACGACGATCGACAGCGAGGGGGCGATCGTCTCGCTCGAGATCGAGGCCGCGGATCCGGTCGCGCTCCGCGCGGCGCTGAACACCTGGTTCTCGCTGGTCGACGTCGCCGAGCGAACCGCCGCCGTCGGCGACCAAGTTCGGTCGCGTTCGGAAACGTAGCAGTCGTCGGCCGGCCGTTTTTCCCTGCGGTCCGCGAAGGACTGCGGTATGGTAACGGATTCGAGCACGGGGAGCCGTCGGCGCGTTCTGCTGGCCGGCGGAACCGTCGGCTTCGGCTTCGGTGCGATTATCGACGTCGTGATCTTCCATCTGACGCTGCAGACCCACCACCTGCTGTCGGGGATCTACGACCCCTACAGCCTCGACGGGATGCGGACGAACGTCATGTTCGACGGTCTCTTCCTGCTCGGAATGCTCGGCGTGATGGGCGTCGGCCTCGGGCTCACCTGGCGACTCGTCAACGGCACCGACGCCCGGTTCTCGACGCGGTACCTGATCGGCTCCGTCGTCGTCGGGGCGGGCGCCTTCAACGTCTTCGACGGCGTCGTCAGCCACTACGTGCTCGACCTGCACAACGTCGTCCACGGCACCGAAGCCTGGAACCCCCACTGGCTCGCGGTGAGCGTGCTCATGCTCGCCGTCGGAATCCTCCTGGTCCGCAGCGCGGACGGCCACCTCGCTCGAGCCGACTGATCGGCTCTACTCGAGGTCGATCCCCACCGTCGCGGGCTCGAGGTCGAAAAACGCCGTCTCGTACCCCTCGTGGCGCGAGAGCTGCGGCGTCGCGTCGACGACCACCGCCAGCTCGGTCGTCGACTCGAGGCGCTCGCGCTCGAGGGGAGCGCCGTAGTGGTGACCCAGCTCGGCATCGAGGCGCTCCGTGAGCGGGGTTTTCTCGCCGGGCGATCCGTCCCGAACCGGAGCGACCGACAGCCCGGCGAACGGGAGCGAAAACTGGTTGTACCGCGTGCGAGCGCTCACGACGAGGGTGTCCTCGCCGATCCCGTCCGATCCCCGCTCGAGGACGCCGACGCCGAACTCGAGGTCCCCGCTGCGGGCGGTGCCGAGCCACTCGTCGGTGGCGGCCTCGAGATCGGCTCCCGCCCCGTGGTCGTCCGCCTCGTGAGCATCGTGATCGTCGTGGCCGTTCCCGGACTCGTGATCACTGTGGCTGTCGTGGTCATCGTGGCCGTTGTCAGTCTCGTGTTCGCCGTGACCGTGTTCCATCGGTTCGACCGCTCCGCTCTCGCCACGCCCCTCGTCCTCGTCGATTAGCCGGCGCTCGAGCGAGTCGATCTCGTCGGCCGCGTACTCGAACTCGAGGTCGACGGTGCGGGCCGTATCGAGTCGGTCGGCGAGGGGACCGGAGACCTGGGCGCTCGTCGGTTCGATCCGAACGGTCGCGTCGTGGGGGCCGTCGTCGCCCAGCGGGACGTTGTCGCCGTAGTGAAATCCCATCCGCTGGGAGAGCATCGGCCACAGAGTCCGCTCATCGATCCGTTCCTCGCGGCTGTGGATCGCCGTCGACACCGACGTCGGAACCGCGAGACCGGTCTCGGCGTCGGTGACCGTCGCCATCAGGTGGACGTCGTGGTGGTCCCGGACGTCCGCACGCGCCCGCTCGCCGTCGGCGACCGTCCAGAACGAGTGGGGTCGCGTCGCCGACAGCGAGACCTCGAGACCGTCGGCGGTCGCAGTGCCAAGCAGAAGCATCTCGTCGACCTTCGGCGGTACGTAGGCGCCGTCAGGTGGGTCGACAACCAGCTCCCGCCAGGCATCCTCGCGCTCGAGCGTCTCGAGACAGCCCGCAAGCGAGAGCGCACTCGAGAGGGCGCCGGCAGTGAGGAGGTCGCGACGTCGCATCACCGGAGGGACGCCCGCGAGGGGGATAGGTTTCGAGGTTGCACGCCCAACGGGCTCGGACGCACGCTTTCGTTCGAGCGACAAAGCTTGGCTTTATCAGTCCGGAGGGCGACGGTCGAGATATGCAAGGAAACCTGCCGCCGGAAGCACAGGAGAAAATCGAGCAGCTCCAGGGCCTTCAGGAGACCGCACAGGAAGTCGCCATGCAGAAACAGCAGGCCGAGACGAACCTCGAGGAGGCTGAGAGCGCCCTCGACGAGCTCGACAACATCGACGAGGAGACGACGATGTACCGTAACGTCGGCGAGCTGTTCGTCGAGACCGACTACGACACGGCCGAGGACGACCTCGAAGAGAAGGTCGACACCCTCGAGATCCGTCTCGAGACCCTCGAGAAGCAGGAGGAGCGCGTCCAGGAGCAGTTCGAGGACCTCCAGGGCGAGCTCGAGGAACTGCTCGGCGGCGCGGGCGGCGGCATGGGCGGCCCGGCAGGTCCGGGCGGTCCCGGTGCCGGCGGCGCGTAAATGTCGAGTGAGGAGCCGACCGACGAGGAGATCGTCCAGACCGCCTCCGACGCAGCGGAGGGACTGATCTTCTCCCGGTACAAGCAATCCGAGGTTCGGGACTACGACGTGACGGTCGTCTTCGAGGACGGCGTCCTCGAGGTCGACGTCTACCTGAACGCGCCCGAAGACGGGGCCGACCCGGAGCAGGTCGCCGACGACGCCGCCCTCGCCGCGCGCGAGGCCGTCGACGAGCTGTTCGGGGAGTAAGGTATTCGGCTCGCTTTTCGCGACGAGTTCGATCGAAACGGCCGTACTCCCGAGAGGATATGTCACAGCTACCCACACTACCACAACCGATTAGTGGTATGCTCGGCAAATCCACGCCACAGCAGATGGAGATCGTTTTCGCTCGGTGAGTCGGGTTCGCCGCCGTCGTCGACGGTTCGGTCGACGGCGACGCAGCCCCCGATCCCCGCTCGTTTCGCCCGGCACGGACTCGAGCCGGAGCCACGCAGTACTCGCAGCTACAGACGCTCATGTCACGATCAGCACCCACGCAGACCGCACGCACAGTTATCGCGAAACGATCGCCGAACGCCCCCGTCGAGACCGACGAGATCGAGGCGCTCGTCCGGGCCAACGGGGACGACGTCGTCGCGACCGTCACGCAGGTCGGACCGAACGACTCCGGGACCTACCTCGGCAGCGGGAAGCTCGAGGAGCTCGCGACCGTCGTCGAGGAGCAGGAAGCCGGCCGCGTCGTCGTCGACGGCGAGCTCACGCCCGACCAGCACCACACCATCGAGCAACGGATGCCCGAGGAGACGATCGTCGTCGATCGCTACCGGCTCGTCCTCGAGCTCTTCGAGAGCCAGGCCGGCACCCGTCGGGCCCAGCTTCAGGTCGAGCTGGCGCGCCTGCGCTACGACCTGCCGCGGGTGATCGCCGCGGCCGACGAGGGGATGTTGAACCAGCAGACCGAGAAGGGGTCCCGGATCTACGACGTCGAGGAGCGGATCGACCGCCTCGAGACGAAACTCGAGGAGCTGCCCGAGCCCGCCGAGCAGTTCCGGCAGCGCCGCCGCGAGGAGGGGTTCGATCTCGTCACCCTGGCGGGCTACACCAACGCCGGGAAGTCGACGCTGCTGCACCGACTCGCCGACGAGATGAGCCTCGAGGATCGCGACGAGGACGCTCACTCGGACGGCGACGGAAAGGACGCCACCGCGGCGATCGAGGATCGGCTGTTCGAGACCCTCGAGACGACGACCCGTCGGGCGACCCTCGAGGGCCGGCCCGCGCTCGTCACCGACACGGTCGGGTTCGTCGACGACCTGCCCCACGACCTCGTCGAGTCGTTCAGTTCGACGCTGTCGGAGGCGGCCGCGGCCGACGTCGTCGTTCTGGTCGTCGACGCCGGCGATTCCCTCGAGACGTTCCGCGAGCGGCTGTCGGTGTCCCTCGAGGTGCTCGACGCACAGGGGGTCGACGACGATCGGATCGTCCCCGTACTCAACAAGGCCGAGACGCTGTCCGACGAGGAGCGCCGACGACGCTCCTCAGTAGCTGCGGATCTCATTCCGGAATCGGCGGCCGACCCGATACTCGCGAGCCTGCTCGAGGGGACGAACCTCGAGGCCGTTCGCTCGGCGATTCGGGAGCGGTTCCCCGAGGAGCGGGCGACGCTTCGGTTGCCGAACACCGACGACGCGATGTCGCTGGTCTCGACTGCTTACGACCGCACGACCGTCGAGTCGGTCGACTACGAGGGCGAGACGGTCACGCTTACGTGTCGCGGTCGGCCGTCCGTGCTCGAGCGGCTGCAGGGTCGGGCCGAAAAGTTCGGGTAAGCGGGGCACGGCCGACCGTGGTTGAGAGCCGATCGATACCCGTTTGGCACGTCGCCGGAAGATAGTCAGTATGGGCCTGGACCGGATCGACGCCGTCTCGATCGTCGGCGTCGGCACGCTGATCGCGGCGTCGACCATCCTCGAGGGCGTCCTGGTGGCGGCCGCGCTCGGCGGCTTCGCGCTCTCGCTCTCGAGCTGGCGGCTGTACGGCGGGCGACCCTGGGAGGCGCTGGCCTGGCTGGCGTGGGTGGTCACCGCCGTCTCGCTCGTCGTCCCCGTCGGTGGTGCGATGTCGACCGTCGTCTTCTTCGCGTCCCTGCTGGTCGGGCTCGGACTGCTGATCGGCGCTCGAGCCGGCCTGCTGCCGGAGGTCTGGGTCGTCGGCGACGCGACCGAGTGACCGAGCGGAAACCGGCGGCTTTTACGCCCGGCACCGACTCATGGCGAGTATGAGCACCGACGAGTTTCCAACTGACAGTCCCGCGATCGTGACCTGCGGGTTGCCCTACGCCAACGGCGACCTCCACATCGGTCACCTCCGCGGATACATCGGCGCAGACGCCTTCAACCGCGCGCTCGAGACGCTGGGCCAGGAGACGGCCTACGTCTCCGGCTCGGACATGCACGGCACGCCCGTGGCCGTCAACGCCGAACAGGAGGGCGTCGATCCCGCGGAGTTCGCGCTGGACTGGCACGAGCAGTACGAGGAGACGTTTCCCAAGTTCAACGTCGACTTCGACAACTACGGCCACACCCACGACGAGACCAACACGGAACTCACCCAGGAGATCGTCCGCACCCTGGACGAGGAGGGCTACGTCTACGAGAAGGAGATCCAGGTCGCCTACGACCCCGACGCCGACCAGTACCTGCCGGATCGCTACGTTCAGGGCACCTGTCCGTACTGCGGGGAGAAGGCCCGCGGCGACGAGTGCGACGAGGGCTGTCAGCGCCACTTAGAGCCCGGCGAGGTCGAGGATCCGAAAAGTACGATCACCGGGAACCCGGCCGAATACCGCCACCGCAGCCACAAGTTCTTCCGCGTCTCGGAGTTTTCGGACTACCTCACCGAGTTCTTGGACGGCCTCGAGGGCACCTCGAACGCGCGTAACCAGCCCCGTCAGTGGATCGAAGAGGGGCTGCAGGACTGGTGTCTCACGCGGGACATGGAGTGGGGGATAGACTACCCCAATGGCGATGACGAGAGCACGGAAGACGTCGTCCTCTACGTCTGGGTCGACGCCCCCGTCGAGTACATCGCCTCGACGAAGCAGTACAGCGAGCGCGTCGGGACCGACGAGTACGACTGGGAGCGCGTCTGGAAAGACGACGGTGAGATCGTTCACGTCATCGGCCGAGACATCATCCAGCACCACACGATTTTCTGGCCCGCGATGCTCGAGGGCGCCGGCTACAACGCCCCTCGAGCCGTGGCCGCGACCGGCTTCATCACAATCAACGGGAAGGGGCTCTCGACGAGTCGCAACCGCGCAATCTGGGCCGAGGAGTACCTCGACGAAGGGTTCCACCCCGACCTACTGCGGTACTACCTGACGACTACTGGGGGTCTCCAGCAGGACGTCGACTTCTCCTGGGACGCTTTCCAGGAGAAGGTCAACGGCGAACTCGTGGGAACGGTCGGCAACTTCTGGTACCGCTCGCTGCTGTTTGCCTACCGGAACTTCGAGGGGACGCCGGACGCGGACGTCTCGGAGGAAGTGCAGGAACGCATCGAGGGCGCCATCGGCGAGGTCCGCGAGGCCGTCAACGACTACTCGCTGCGCGGCATCGGCCAGGCCGCCACTCGTCTGGCGCAGTTCGGCAACGAGTACATCCAGCGCAACGAGCCCTGGAAGCTCACCGACGAGGATCCCGAGCAGGCCGCGCAGGTCATCCGCGACTGCGTCCAGATCGCCAAGGCCGTCGCCGTCCTGCTCGAGCCGATCACGCCCGACAAATCCCAGCTGCTGTGGGACCAGATCGGCGAGGACGGCGAGATCGCGGACGCCGGTCTCGAGGCCGCCCTCGAGGCGCCACCTCGAAACTTCGCGGAGCCCGGCGAGCTGTTCGAGAAGATCGAGGACGACCGCGTCGACGAACTGAACGAGAAGCTCGAGGAGCGCGTGGCTGCGGCCGGTGACGGGGAAAGCGAAAGCGACCACACCGACGAGGGCGAAACCGCAGACATGGCAGACGGAGACGAGGAGACGAGTGACCTCGAGCCCCTGCTCGAGGACCGCATCGGCTTCGAGGAGTTCCAGGACGTCGACATCCGCGTCGGCCGCATCGAGACGGCCGAGGGGATCGAGGGCGCCGACGACCTCGCCAAACTCGAGGTCGACATCGGCTTCGAGACCCGCCAGGTCGTCGCGGGGATCAAGCAGCTCCACGACCTCGAGGAACTCCCCGGCGAGAAGTGCATCCTGCTGGCGAACATGGAGCCCGCCGAGCTGTTCGGCGTCGAGTCGAACGGAATGGTGCTCGCCGCGGGCGAGGGGGCCGACCTGCTGACGACCCACGGCGACGCCGAGGTCGGCGAGAAGGTTCGATAGGCACCCCTCGATTTTTGCTCGAGTCGGGTGCGTTTTAGACCCAATGGTACTCGAAGGGGTCGTTGCGTAGGGAGTGCGAATGGAACAGCCGGCGATACGTCTGCAGTGCCGACCAACCACCACGGGGTGGGACTGAAAGGGGCTGGCGTTCTCGGGCGTTCCGACGACACAAGCACGCGACTGCAAGGAGCGTGCGCAGCGAGTCAGAACGCCCGAGAACGGCAGGGGCTTTCGCGGTAATACCGATAGAAGCAGACGCTGTTCGTACGAACACAGGGAATCGCCACGCCCTCCCTACCCAATTCTCTCACTCGCTTTGCTCGTTCGCTCATCCACTGGAAGACGCGCTGCGTCTTCCAAGCCGTTCGCTCGCATGGCTCGCGAAGACCTCGCGCAGCGTCGTTGACCGTCCTCACAGACGTTCGGCCGGTCGACAGCGCGCGCCACCGCAGGTGGGATGGTCGGACCGAGCTGATACGTCGTTCACCTGTACGTACCGCGAATTCCTAGGTAGAGGGAACCCGGTCAGGATCGACGTGTGGGTCGTGAGGCCGTCGTCCTCCGACGTCCCTCGAGACACGAGCCGATTTAGACTTCGTCGACGAGGTCGGCGAAGTCGTCGGTGTCCTTCAGTGCCATCGTCTGGGCGTCCAGCCCGTGTCGATGCATCGTCAGTGCGGCCTTGTACGCCGAGTCCTGGTCGGGAGCCTCGAAGATGACGAGGAAGTCGTGCTCGCCGAGCATCGCGTAGGAGTCCTCGAGCGTGGTGTCGTGTTCCTCGAACTCCGTTCTGATCTCGCCCCAGATCGAGGCGAGTTCCTGCATGTTCTGGACGTCACGGTCGGCAAGCTCCACGACGGACGCGAACGTTGGCATATACAAAGAGAGGCACGAACCTCGGAAAACCGTTCCCGTGGCACATGATGGGTCGGGAAGGAACTCGAGACCGAGTAAACCACGCAGCTTTTTGACGGTGCTCGCGCTATCAGGGGACATGAGAAACGCGAAGATCGTCTGTACCCTGGGTCCGGCCTCGGACGACCGGGGAACGATTTCGGCACTCGCCGACGCCGGGATGTCCGTCGCTCGGCTGAACGCGAGCCACGGCAGCCTCGAGGATCGAGCGACGCTGATCGACCGCGTGCGCGCGGTCGACGAACAACGGGACGAGCCGGTGGCCGTCATGCTCGACATGAAGGGACCGGAGGTCAGGACGGCCCCGCTCCCGGAGGGTGAAACCGTCTCGCTCGAGACGGACTCCGAGATCGAGTTCGTCGAGGGCGACGAGGCCTCCCCCGAGCGCGTGGGCCTCTCGCTTCCCATCCGGGAGGTCGAGGCGGGCGACCGCATCCTGCTCGACGACGGCCTGATCGAGACGACGGTGCTCGAGCGCTCCGGCGGGTCGGTCCGGGCTCGCGTCGACACCGGCGGCGAACTCGGCGGCCGCAAGGGTGTCAACGTCCCCGGCGTCGACCTCGACCTCGATATCGTCACCGACTCCGACCGGAAGGACCTCGAGCTCGGCGCCGAGAAGGAGGTCGACTTCGTCGCGGCGAGTTTCGTCCGCGACGCCGAGGACGTCTACGAGGTCAGCGAGGTCCTCGAGGAGCTGGGCGCCGAGGACATTCCGATCATCTCGAAGATCGAACGGGCGGGGGCCGTCGAGAACTTAGACGAGATCATCGAGGCCTCCTACGGGATCATGGTCGCTCGCGGCGACCTGGGCGTCGAGTGTCCGATGGAGGACGTTCCGATGATCCAGAAACGGATCATCCGAAAGTGTCACAACGCGGGCTCGCCAGTGATCACGGCGACGGAGATGCTCGACTCGATGGTCCACGCCCGACGACCGACCCGCGCGGAGGCCTCCGACGTCGCCAACGCCGTCTTGGACGGCACCGACGCAGTGATGCTCTCCGCCGAAACGGCGATCGGCGATCACCCCCCCGAGGTCGTCGACGCCATGGACAGCATCGTCCGCCAGGTCGAGAACACGGAGGAGTACGCCGAGACCCTCGAGCAGCGCGTGCCGACCGCGGGCGAGGCCCGGACCGACGCGCTCGCTCGTTCGGCTCGCTACATGGCCCGGGACATCGGCGCGGAGGCGGTCGTCGCCGCGACCGAATCCGGCTACACCGCGCTGAAGACGGCGAAGTACCGTCCGGGCGTTCCGGTCGTCGCCTCGACGCCGAACCACGACGTGCGTCGACGACTCGCGCTGTCGTGGGGCGTGACGCCGCTGTACGCCCGGGTCTCCGATCAGGGTGCTGACGCCGTCGTCGAGAAGGCCGTTCAGGCGGCGCTCGACGCTGGCGTCGCCGACAGCGGCGACACCGTCGTCGTCCTCTGTGGCATGATGACCGAACTCGAGGGCGCGAACACGACGAACATGATGAAGGTCCACGTCGCCGCGGACGCGCTGACGACGGGACGGGTCGTCGTCGAGGGTCGGACGACCGGCCCCGTCGTTCGGCTCCGAGATGGCGACCTCTCGTCGATCCCCGACGGCGCGATCGTCGCGCTCGGGACGGCGTTCGACGACGAGTTCGAGGGCGACCTCGAGCGGATCGGCGGGATCGTCAACGCCCAGCGGGGGATGACGGGCTACCCCGCGCTCGTCGCCCGTGAGATCGACGTCCCGATGATCAGCGGGGCCGACGTCGACGAACTCGAGGACGGATCGACGGTGACCCTCGACGCCGAGCGCGGCGTCGTCTACGGCGGCAACATCGCCCCCCGGTCCGAGCGGAACTGAGTCGAGGACCGCGGGTTTTTGACCGCGGCGCTCTAACCTCGAGGTATGGCAGGCGACGCCTCCGGCGACCGACGCGAGGGCGACGACGGGACGCGGGAGCAGCCGACGGCGGGGTCGACCGACGAACGGGAAACGGTGCGGAACGTCCGGGACACCTCCGGTATCGAGCCCGCCCGCAGCGGTGATCGCGATCGAATCCCGATCGACCTCTCGAGCTACGATACCGACGAGACGGACGCGAGCGAGGAGACCGAGGAGGACGACCCCTACGCGCCCGAGCCGAGTTCGACGCCGATCGAACGCGGCGATCCCACCCTCGAGAACGCGGTCTTCGTCGTGCTGGGCGCGATCGCGATGCTTCTCGTGATCGCCCGCGTTGTCTCGCTGCCCTTCTGAGCCCACTAAACATTTAATCACGGCGAGACCTTAGCATCGGACATGATCGAAGTTCTCTTCGAAAATATGCCCCTCGTGTTGCTGGCGACGGGTCTCGTGTTGATGGGGCTCGAGGCGCTGTCGCCGGGGGCCCACCTGATCGTCATCGGCATCGCCCTGGTCGGTGCGGGGCTCATCGGGATGCTGTTCCCGCCGGCGGCGAACCTGCTGGTGCTGGCGGGGCTGACCCTGGCGATCGGGCTCGTGGCGACCTACGTCTACCGCGAGTTCGACTTCTACGGCGGGAAGGGGACCCCCCAGACCTCGGACTCGGAGTCGCTGGCCGGAACCACCGGCTACGTCACCAAGACCGTCACCAACCGCGGCGGCGAGGTCAAACTCGAGCAGGGCGGGTTCGCCCCCTACTACAGCGCCCGGACCTCGAGCGGCACCATCGAGGAGGGCGAGGAGATCATCGTCCTCGATCCCGGCGGCGGGAACGTCCTGACCGTCGAGTCGCTTGGCTCGATCGGCGAGGACGAGATCGACCGGGCGCTCGCCCGCGACTCCTCGAACGCCGAGGAGCCGACGGTCGACGAGACCGGATCCGCGGAATCGAACGCCGACGACTCGATCCGCGAGCCCGAAACCGAGAAATCCGGCTGACTGCCGGGACATGTTGACCAGGGGAACGTTTTTCCCCTCACCGCCGTAAGATCGACGTATGGCGATCGAATTACTCCCCATGCAAACCGGCGGTGCACTGCTGTTTCTGGGTGCGCTGGTTCTCGTCGTCGTCGTCGCCGCGCTACTGAGCGCGATCGAGATCGTCGACGCCTACGAGAAACGCGCCCTGACCGTCTTCGGCGAGTACCGCAAGCTGCTCGAGCCCGGGATCAACTGGGTCCCGCCGTTCGTCTCGAACACCTATCGGTTCGACATGCGAACCCAGACCCTTGACGTCCCCCGGCAGGAGGCGATCACGCGGGACAACTCGCCCGTGACCGCCGACGCCGTCGTCTACATCAAGGTGATGGACGCGAAGAAGGCCTTCCTCGAGGTCGACGACTACAAGAAGGCCGTCTCGAATCTCGCCCAGACCACCCTCCGCGCCGTGCTGGGCGACATGGAGCTCGACGACACGCTCAACAAACGCCAGGAGATCAACGCGAAGATCCGCCAGGAGCTCGACGAACCCACCGACGAGTGGGGCATTCGAGTGGAGAGCGTCGAGGTTCGAGAGGTGAACCCCTCGAAGGACGTCCAGCGCGCCATGGAGCAACAGACCTCCGCGGAACGGAAACGGCGCGCCATGATCCTCGAGGCCCAGGGTGAACGCCGCAGCGCCGTCGAGAAGGCGGAAGGTGACAAGCAGAGCGAGATCATCCGCGCCCAGGGTGAGAAGCAGAGCCAGATCCTGGAAGCGCAGGGTGACTCGATCTCGACGGTCCTGCGGGCGAAATCCGCCGAATCGATGGGCGAACGCGCCATCATCGATCAGGGAATGGAGACGCTCGAACAGATCGGTCAGAGCGAGTCGACCACCTTCGTCATGCCACAGGAGCTGACCTCGATGGTCGGACGCTACGGCAAACACCTCTCGGGCAGCGACGTCAAGGAAGACGGCGACCAGCTCGAGAGCCTCGAGTTCAGCGAGGAGACCCGCGAGCTGATCGGGCTCGACGACATCGCCGAGATCATCGGCGAGATCGACCAGGAGGCCGAGATGGACGTCGAGGCGATGGAACAGGAGGCCCAGGCGATCAAGGAGGGCGAGGATCCCGCCGAGATCACCGACCCCGACGAGGTCATCGAGGAGATGGACCAGGAGTTCCAGCAGACCGACGGCGGAACGACCGAACCCGCGGGCGACGATGCCGACCCCGACGACGCCGAACCACCGGTTGACGACTCGAGCGCAGACAACTAGCGCTCTGTCCGAGACGGCGGTTTTTGCGGTTCGGTGTGCCGACCCCTTTCGCGTCGGCTCTCTCTCATATTTGTCAGCGTATTAGAAACACTTTTGCAGTGCTGAGTTCGTCGTAGAAGCATGTCCCTGTTCACGCCGCTTTTTGTGACGACCGTCGCCGGACTGGCGATCGGACTGTTGGTGTTGTTGCTCGTTCCGATCGTCCTCCGGAGCAGTATCGTCATCGTCGACGCCTACGAGAAGAAAACGCTGACCGTCCTCGGTGAGTACCGCAAGCTGCTCGAGCCCGGGATCAACGTCGTTCCGCCGTTCGTCTCGAACACCTATCGGTTCGACATGCGGACCCAGACGGTCGACGTCCCACGCCAGGAGGCGATCACGCGGGACAACTCGCCCGTGACGGCCGACGCCGTCATCTACATGCGCGTGATGAACGTCAAGCGGGCGTTTCTCGAGGTCGACGACTACAAGAAGGCCGTCTCGAATCTCGCTCAGACGACCCTGCGTGCCGTCATCGGCGATATGGAGCTCGACGACACGCTGAACAAGCGCCAGGAGATCAACGCAAGGATCCGCCAGGAGCTCGACGAGCCCACCGACGAGTGGGGCATCCGGATCGAGTCGGTCGAAGTTCGGGAGGTAAACCCCTCGCAGGACGTCCAGCAGTCGATGGAGAAACAGACCTCCGCGGAACGGAAGCGGCGCGCGATGATCCTCGAGGCCCAGGGTGAACGCCGCAGTGCCGTCGAGAAGGCGGAAGGTGACAAGCAGAGCGAGATCATCCGTGCACAGGGTGAGAAGCAGAGCCAGATCCTGGAAGCGCAGGGTGACTCGATCTCGACGGTCCTGCGGGCGAAATCCGCCGAATCGATGGGCGAACGCGCCATCATCGATCAGGGAATGGAGACGCTCGAACAGATCGGTCAGAGCGAGTCGACCACCTTCGTTATGCCACAGGAGCTGACGTCGATGGTCGGACGCTACGGCAAACACCTCTCGGGCAGTGACGTCAAGGAAGACGGCGACCAGCTCGAGAGCCTCGAGTTCAGCGAGGAGACCCGCGAGCTGATCGGGCTCGACGACATCAGCGAGATCATCGGCGAGATCGACGCGGAGCTCGAGGCAAACTCGTCGATCGAGTTCGAGGATATCGACGAGGAGCCGTCGCCTGCAGGGGACGACACGACAGATCCCTCCCAGAGTACCGACTGAGGCCGTTTCACCGCTGATCTTGGGATCCGAGACGGAGCGAAACCTGTTTTACCGCGGGTCACATTGCTGACTGTAGAAGTCATGACATCGTCCGAAGGGGTCGACGACGACAAACGCTCGACCCTGCGTCGGTTCGCCGCACTCGGTGCCACTGCACCGGTGGCGGGCCTCTCGGAAACCGCGAGCGCCGACACCGGAGAGAGCGACGCTCGCGACGCGATCTCGGGCTACCTCTCGACGACGCCCGGCGCGCACTTCTCGAAGATCCGTGATGACCTGCAGCTCGGTACCGGCGAGACCCAACACCACCTCCGCCAGCTCGAGGAGCAAGGCGCTATCGAGCGCTACCGTGACGGCGACTACAAGCGATTCGTCCCCGCCGATCGGTTCGACGAGTTCGAGAAACGCACGCTGGGGTATCTCCGCCGGGACACCCCGCGAGGAATGCTGATCGAACTGCTGCTGTCGTCGGACTCGACGGCCGGCGACCTCGCGGACGCCCTCGAGGTCTCGGCACCGACGGTGAGCAAGTACGCCGGCGAACTCGAGGGGGCCGGACTGCTCTCCCGGGAGGACGGGTACGCGGTCGAGCGACCCGAGACCGTGCTCGTCCTCGTCGTTCGCCACGCCGACTCCTTCGGCGACCGCGCGCGTCGACTCGCGCGCAACGCCGACCAGTTCGTCGCCTACGAGGGGTAGCGCGGTGACTCGAACAGCTACTGCTCGCAGGATAGAACGCTCTAGCCGCTGCCTCGTCTCGAACCGCTACAGGCTGACCTTCCAGGTCGTACTCGAGGAGTACCCCCATTTCTCGATCTCGACGCCGGAGTCGCTCTCCTGGAGCGCCGTGATGTTCGACCCGACCTCCTTGGCCGTCATTCCCAGCTCCTGGGCGATGAGTCGCGACTTGAAGTACGTCTTCGTCGCCGCGTGCTCCCGGAAGTACTGGAGGATCCGGCGCTGTTTGCTCGTGAGGTCGGTAGCCATTGCGGTGCTCATACGACATGCCACAGTCGGAACGCTCTTAGGGGGTTTGGTACGACCGGTTAACTCGCTCCCGTCTTGCGATTGCTCGAGGCGTAGGGACGGAAACCGGAGAGCGAACCGTCGTGTTGGTACGGTCGGCTAATCGGTACGGATCGACGACTGTCCGCGGGAGAAACCTCAACGCGGTGCTACCGATCCGGCTACTCGTACCTCGGTGTCAGGAGCGGGCCGACGCTACAGGCGACCGCCTCGCCGAGCGCCCGCGTTCGGTCGGTGAGTCCGTCGGTGAGCACGCCCGCGGCCCCGTCCGTTTCGGCGACGTCGTCCCGACCGAGGACGTCGTCCATCACCGGTCCGAGTTCCTCGCCGTCCTCGAGTCGGTCCGCGATCCGATCGGGAAGCCGAAGCGTCGGTCCGCCTCCGCGCTCGATACGGTGACCGTCGGTCGCCGCGCCCCACATGATCAGCGAGAGCCCCGGCGTCCCCTCGACCCGGGCCACGCCGCCCTCGAGCCCGATCCCGTACTCGCAGTCGGTCGCCTTGAGGGCTCGTCGCGCCCGGTTCTCGGCACCGGAGACNCCCGCTCAGAGATGTGTATAAGAGACAGGGATCGTATCGCTCGAGCGTTCGTTCGACCGCGTCGACCTTGACCGGGTTCGTGCTCCCGACTGCAACGTCCATACGCAGGGCTCGGGGCGGAGCCGTTTGGAACTCCCGTTTCGTTGCTTCCGTCCCGGACCCAAGCGCTCGCGGCCCCGAGTTCTACACGGATTTTGACGATGAACCGCGTCTCGAGCGGAGCACGGCGGCGATTTCGAAACCATTAACTCCGGTGTCTCGGAACCAGGTAGGTAGCAACTCCGTCCGGATTCTGTACGCGACCTACCGGGCAGTACCCGCCATCCCATGACTAACGCATCACCGAGCACGAGAGTCCGACGTAGCGAACACGAAACGAGCGAGGAGACGACCGAGAGCGAGGAAAGCGACGTCGTCTGTCCCGAGTGTACGGGCAACCTCGTCGTCGACGACGAACACGGCGAGACGGTCTGTGAGGACTGTGGCCTCGTCGTCGAGGAGGATTCCGTCGACCGCGGCCCCGAATGGCGCGCCTTCGACGCCAGCGAGAAAAACGAGAAGTCCCGCGTCGGCGCGCCGACGACGAACACGATGCACGACAAGGGGCTGTCGACGAACATCGACTGGCGAAACAAGGACGCCTACGGCAACTCCCTGGGATCGCGCCAGCGCGAGAAGATGCAGCGCCTGCGCAAGTGGAACGAGCGCTTCCGTACCCGCGACTCCAAGGAGCGTAACCTCAAGCAGGCACTCGGCGAGATCGACCGGATGGCGAGCGCCCTGGGGCTGCCCACGAACGTCCGCGAGACCGCCAGCGTGATTTACCGTCGCGCGCTCGACGAGGACCTCCTTCCCGGACGCTCGATCGAGGGCGTCTCGACGGCCTGCGTCTACGCCGCCGCGCGCCAGGCCGGCGTCCCGCGCTCGCTGGACGAGATCGCCGACGTCTCCCGCGTCGAGAAAAACGAGATCGCCCGCACCTACCGCTACGTCGTCCGCGAACTCGGCCTCGAGGTCCAGCCCGCCGACCCCGAGAGCTACGTCCCCCGCTTCGCCTCCGGACTCGAGCTTTCGGACGAGGCCGAACACCGCGCCCGCGGCCTGCTCCAGAATGCCAAGGAGAAGGGCGTTCACTCGGGGAAGTCGCCGGTCGGCCTCGCGGCCGCCGCGGTGTACGCCGCCGCCCTGCTCACTAACGAGAAGACGACTCAGGCCGCGGTGAGCGACGTCGCCGACATCTCCGAGGTCACCATTCGGAATCGGTACCACGAGCTGCTCGAGGCCGAGGAAACCCTCGGGATGGCCTGAGCCGGCGAAACGACACCGTTTTTCGCCGCCCCGTTCTCACAACCGGCTATGGGTATCGACTTCGACTCGTTTACGCTTGCGGCCGCGACCGCCGATCTCGCCGACGCCGACGAGCCGACGGCCCGCGAGCACGCCGATGCCGTCGAGTTCCGGATGGACCTGACCGACGACCCCCTCAAGGCACTCGAGGCGTACGACGCCGACCTCCCGATCGTCGCGACCAACCGCGCCGCCTGGGAGGGCGGCGAGTGGGGCGGTGAGGACAGCGATCGGCTCGAGGTCCTCTCGGCGGCGACCGCGTTCGACGCCGTCGGCGCGATCGACGTCGAACTCGAGTCGATTCTCGAGGGGAAGGCCGAAGACGTCCTCGAGACCGCCCGCGAACGGGACGTCTCGATCATCGCTTCTTCGCACGACTTCGAGGGAACGCCACCCCGCGGCGAGCTGGTTTCGACGCTGACCGAGGCGGGCAAGTACGCCGACGTCGCGAAGCTGGCTGTGACGGCGGAGTCGAACGCCGACACGATCGCGTTGCTGTCGGCGACCGAGCAGCTCGCGTATCACGGCGATCGGGTGGCGACGATGGCGATGGGCGAGGTCGGGCGGCACACGCGGGCCGTCGCGCCGGTGTACGGCTCGCGAATCGGCTACGCGCCCGTCGACCCCGCCGAGGCGACCGCGCCCGGACAGTACGATCTCGAGACGCTCTCGAGGCTCGTGACCGATCTCGACGGATCGACGGCCGAGAACTAAACGCGCGGAGCTTGCTGCTTACGAGAGGCGGCGCTTCCAGCGCTCGAGCAGCGTCGTCCCGGAGCCGTCGGACGGCGCTCGCTCGTCACCGATCAGATCCCGCTCGAGGACGCGCGCGAGGTGACGACCGTCCGCGGTCAGCTCGACGCGTCCGCGTCCTCTGTCGTATCGGATGAATCCTCCGTCGCGAAGCGTCCTCAGGTGGATCTGAATAAGTGACGTGTACGTCCGCTTTCGTTGCTTGTAAGACACCTCCTCGACGCTCACGTCGTTTTCGCGCGCGGCGAGCCACTCCGAGAGTTCCCTGACCGTTGCCTCCCGTCCGTTCGCTCGCAGATACGTCAGCACGTGCCGCCGTCGCTGGTTACTCAACGCGTGAAAGAGTTCGTCCCTCGCGGACCGCTTCTCGTTCGATACCCCCCGTCGAACCTCATGTACCTCTCCTTCGTCCATCTCTTACCCGGCCTCGAGCGGATATTCGGCGGGCCGCTAATAAGGCAGTGAGACCGTTTATCACTGACACTGGCACCGACCGAGAGACAAGGAGGGCCTTCAGTAGACCGTAACTGTCGGTGTATCCGAAACAGTCACCGTCGGAGCTCACGCTGAAACGAGAGACGTGACTCGTCGATTCGGGAGCCAGGTGGGAAGGACAGAGCGCTATCCCGGTGTGAGCGCTCGAGCACCGGGGATGAACGAGCTTGAAGTCGTTGCACGAGCTCCCTGTCGTCTATCAGGTCGGGCTTGAAAACCACGAACGGCCTATTGAGCCGCCGAAGAGCGACGGGTGAGGGTCTCGCGAGCGACGCGTCGCCGAACGAGCGACGGGGGACCGTCCGGCCGACTCGATTGGTGCGAGCGACCGTAGTGTGGTTCGCCGACCGCTGCGAGCGACAAGTGATCGAACGCGGTAGAGTGGTCATACATATTTTGTCCAGAGTCCGAGCGAACGTATGACGAGACCATGGGCTACTCTGCTCGAGCGAGTAACCCGACCGGAGTACATCGGGGAGAACAGATGTCTCCCATGTACGGTACTCAACGTCGCGGTTGCGACGGTCGCGGCGGTCGCCGTCGGTGCCGCCGTTCCGGTCGCGGGAATCGTACTGTTCGTCGTCGCAATTGGAGCGATCTGGCTGCGAGGCTATCTCGTCCCCGGAACGCCGTCGCTGACGAAACGCTACCTCCCGAGTCGGATGCTCGACTGGTTCGGCAAGTCGTCGGAGCCGACGCCGATCGCGGAGCTGCAGATCGACCGCTACCTCAAGGAGACCGGCATCGTGATCGAGGATCCAGTCGCCGACGACCTCGTCCTCGAGCCGACGTTCGAGCGTGCGTGGCGACGGGAGTGTGCAGCCGTCGGCGTGGAACACGCCGATCGGGACGCGCTCGCCGAGCTCGTCGGCCTTCCACCCTCGGAACTCGAGATCCGCTGGCACGGCGACGCGTTCGTCGCGGTGGTCGAGGGAGAGCGGATCGGACAGTGGGAGTCCCGCTCGGCGTTCGTCGCCGACGTAGCCAGTGCCAGGCTGCTCGAGGAGCGGGTCGAGAGCTGGGACCAGCTATCGCTCGCCCAACGCAGCGAGGTTCTCGGCGCGCTGCGACTGTTTCTCGAGCGCTGCCCGACCTGCGACGGTACCGTAAACTTCGAGCAGGCAGTCGTCGAGTCCTGCTGTCGGCAGTACGATGTTGTCGCCGCGACCTGCGAGGAGTGTAACGACAGACTCCTCGAGGCCGGAGTCTGAACCACTACGCCGCGAGACCGTTCGGGGATTCTCCCTCGAGGGCTGCCGTCGGCACGGTTGTTTATCCGCGAAAGGTCGTTTATTCTCGAAACCCCGAGAGTACGAGACTTCGGTTCGCCCACAGCTGGTACAGCGAGAGGACGGCGAACAGTGCCAAAAAGAGGCTCGTCCAGAGAAGCGGGTCGACTCCGCCCAGAAGCGGAGCCTCGAGCAGGGCGCCGAGGACGACCAGCAGACCGGACACCCCGAGCGCGCGGTAGATCTCCGACCACGTCACCCCGTACCGCGTGACGACCTCCATGTAGAGATCGACTTCCCGGGCGTGCTTGCAGAGCCGGACCTGACGGCGGTCGCGGTCGTACTCGACGACGCCGACCTCCTCGAGCTGCGGGAGGTGGGTCTGGTGAAGCGAGTTGTAGACGCTCTCCCTGACGTTCGACGGCGGCGGCGTCTCCCCGGTCTCGAGGGCCGCGACCCGCTCCGACAGCTCTCGGAGCGAGACGATGCCGCCGTTCTCCCCGAGCTGACGAAGCGTCGCACTGCGGCGACTGTTCCCCAGGAGCCTGTGGATCTGGTCTTCGGAAAGGGAGGTGTTCCGGACGCGCATGAGTCGTCGATACGAATCCATGCCGACTATCGGACAAATGTATGAGGCTCGTGTCGGCGGTACGACGGTCCTGTTGGCTCGTTGGGCGCTCTCGAGAGAGATTTCGAACCCGATTCTGCTGCGGTCAACTGATCGCTCGAACGGCAGGGGTGTCGTACCGCCCGCGCTAACGACTCGATTGACAGGTTCTGGCACCGCCCAACGGATCGCTCGAGCGGTGCCATCGGACGTTAGACGCGTTGATTCGCCCGTTCGATCGGGGGATGGGGAATTGTAACTACAGGGGTATGTCCCGACGACTCGAGTAACCGGTCGCGGTCCGTCGGGCGGGCCGAGCCGGGGAGATGACCACAAATGACGAAAGACGGATTCGAAATCTCACGGCGAAAGGCGCTCGCGGGCCTGGGTATGGTCGGCGTCGCCTCGGCTGGCGCGGGACTGGGAACGACGGCGTACTTCAGCGACCAGGAGGAGTTCGACGAGAACACGATTACCGCGGGCGAGTTCGGGCTAACGGTTGACCCCACGAAGGGAGACGTCGACCAGGACGGCCTCGGGCCCGATGAAGGTGAGAAGGGGGAAGCCGCCGAGGGCGTCTTCAAGGACGGTATTATTAAAATTGAAGATGCTAAACCCGGCGACGAGTACGAGTTCTGCTGGGAGGTCACCGTCCACGACAACCCTGGCTACGTGGCGCTCAGAGTCGACAAGGACTACGATAAGAACGGCGTCGAAGCGAGTAACCTCAAGTCCGATAACCTCCCGTGGGACATCGATTCCGAGGATGACCTTTCGACTATCGGGAAGTCGGCAGAGATCTCGGCGTACGTCAACGACACGTCGGTCAGCCTCCACGACCTTCTGAACGGGAAAATCCTTCCCGGTGCTAACGGGGACTGTCACGACCCCGATGAGACGGTCGAGTTCTGTGTCGAGATCGAGATCCCAACAGACGTCGGCAACGAGATCCAGGGTGCCGAAGTTCGCTGGGATACCCGGTTCTACGCCGAGCAGTGCCGCCACAACGACCCCGAAACAGTGGTTGGCCGGCTCAGCGAGATGGAGTAGGAGCACTGGAAACGCTCGGTTCGAAACCATACCACCTGCGTTGGGACACCGGTGCCACGGACGCGGTAACGGGGGCGGTTCGATTCCGCCAGTGGGTTTCCCCCGAGGGGGATGAACACCAATGAGCGAGAAGCGCAATTTCGAACTATCGCGCCGGAAGGCGCTCACAGGCCTGGGAATAGTCGGCGTCGCCTCGGCCGGTGCGGGACTGGGAACGACGGCGTACTTCAGCGATCAAGAAGAAATCGACGGGAACACGATCACCGCGGGCGAGTTCGGGCTAACGGTCGATCCTTACAACTACCTGGTCAACCAAGACGACGAGAGTCAACATATCGCCTGGGGTGCAAATAAAGGAGAGTTCGAAGACGGGGCGTTCGTCGGTGGTTCGATCGGCATCGATGACGCCAAGCCCGGTGACGACTACAAGTTCTGCTGGGAGGTCACTGTCCACGACAACCCTGGCTACGTGCTGGTGAGAGCGGATAACGTCAAAGATCGTGACGGGTCCGAAACCGACGCCGACCTGGACGCTGACGACCTCCACGACACAGAGGAGCTTGCGACTCTCGGCGACACAGCCCGGGCAGAAATCAGGGTTTACAAACCAGGCGGACTCGAGGAGGGCATCCTCTCGACTGCCTACTATGATTCCCTCAACGACCTTCTCGACAGTTTAGAGGAGGGCTTGGTCATCTCCAGCGACTATGAGGATCCGCTCTCGATCGGCCCGGATTCTGCGTCATACCCATCCGTGATCGTCTGTGTCTATATTTACCTTGGCATGAAACGGGGCGAGCCGGGAGGTGTCGGCAACGAGATCCAGGGCGCCGAGCTGAGCGCGGACCTCGAATTCTACGCCGAACAGGCCCGACACAACGACGAGTTCGGAGAGGGTTAAGCGTTTATCTCTCCACTACCACCCGCGTTGGGACTCATCGCTACGACGGCGACATACGGCGGTTCGATTCCGCTGGCGGGTTTCCCGGAAAGGGATGGTCTACGATGAATACAGGGAACGATTTCGAACTCTCACGACGAAAGATCCTCGCGGGCCTCGGCGGAATCGGCATCGCCTCCGCCGGAGCGGGACTCGGCACGACCGCGTACCTCGCCGACAGAGAAGATATCGAGGACAACAAACTGGTTGCCGGACAGCTCGACCTCCGAATCGATTGGCAACAGAAGTACTTTGGACCGGAGGAAAACAAGGACCACTACGCTCCGTACGGGCCCGCCGGCTACCCGTACGTAAACGCCCATCCGGATCACGACGGCTCCGGCGAGCAATCGCTCGCCCTGAACGATACCGCCGTCAGGTACAGTGATAACGATAGAAACATCCAGGAGTACCTCACCTGCGAGACACTCTCGAACTTCGGTCCGGGCGACTTCAACACCGACAAGCGAACGCAGGATCACCTCATCGAACTCGAGGACGTCAAGCCGGGTGACTGTGGTGAGATCACGTTCAGCTACCACCTCTGTGACAATCCTGGGTACGTTTGGTTCTTCGGGGAACTTGGAGAGATCGATCCGGCGCTCGCCGAGGCGGTCGAGGTCCAGCTGTGGTACGATCTCGAGTGTACGAACGAAGTCGACGAGGAGGACACGATTATTTTCGAGGGTGGAAGCCTGAGCGAGGTTCTCGCGGACTTAGAAGGTGGTGTCCAACTCGATTCGACCGTGTACGACAGTGAGGGCGTCGACATCGGCGGTGACGATGGCGGCAGTGATGCCGGCGGTGGCGGTGACAATGGCGGCAGCGATGACGATAGCAGCAACGGCGAGTGCGTGTTAGTCGGAAAGATCGACGATGTGAAAGACGGGGTTTTCAGCGGTGTCGACGGTGGTAGTGCAGTCAACAATAACGAGTTCAATTTTAACGAGCGGGCCAACCGACCGCCGCCGTTCGGCGGCGGTGAATACCTCGCGCGCGACGCGACGGTCAGAATCGATATCACGGAATTCAAAGACGGTAACGAAAGCGAACCGGTCGCGTTCACGGCTGAGGTGATCGATGGCGACTACGGGCTCTGTGGGATCGACGTGAGAGGGGGAGGGGATATCGAGAGGTTCGACGACCTGGGGTGCACGACCAGTACCGAAATCGTAACCAACCTCGAAATCCGTGGAGGTCAGCGGGCTGCGATCAGCAACATCGAGTTCTTCGTCTGTGACGTGGACGACCCGGATCCGCCGGACCCGGATCCACCGGGGGTACCGGGGGAGTGTTTCCCCGCCAACGAGACGTTCTGTATCGGGTTCGAGTGGTGTCTCCCAACGGACACGGAGATCGAGGGGATCGACGACGTCAACGATCTCCAAGGGAAGTCGGTTGTATTCGATCTCGGCTTTTACACCGAGCAGTGCCGGCACAACGACGAACCGTCCGGACCGCCAGGAGGGGCCTAGGCTATACTACACTACAATCACTGCCCAGGCTTTCCCTGCTGTTAGTCCCTGATACAGAACAATCGCGTGGACATCTGTCTCCCGACCGGTATACCCGTCCTGACGGTCCACACAGAACGGTACGAGATTCATACATAACCGAACAGGCAGCCACTGCGCTCGTAACTGCGGAGGTCCAGATCGCTCGGTGGGCCGATCGCGGGAGAGATCTATGAAAGCACGTACAACTACGACTCCGGACGCGTGCGAGTGTGCGCGGACCCACTACGGCTCCCGTTCGACCTTGCCGATCGGGGTTCTCCGTCGACTCAGCCCGTCCGTCGGAGCACGTTCTCGGCCCCACGGAAGGGTCATCGAAATCAATCAGTGGGTGATTGGATGAGCGACGGGTTCTCCCGACGCCGGATCCTCGCCGGGATCAGCGGCGTCGGTGCTCTCGGAGCGGTCGGCGGTGCTGGCACGCACGCGGTGTTGAACGACTCCGAACAGTTGTCCGAGAGCACCGCCCAGGCTGGCACGCTCGGCCTCGAGATCGACTGCGATAGCTGTACCCAAAACGGAAACGGCGTTGCGTTCGGGTTCGATGGACTCGAGCCAGGTGCCTCGGGAACCGAAACGCTCGAGATCACCGTCGAGGGAAACGCGGCCCGGCTCTGGCTGCGGACGGACTGTCCACCGGAGGTCGACCCGCTCGGCGCAGTTCTGGAGGTGACGCTTCGGTACGATCCGGCCTGTCGCTCCGGTAGCGGGGACACGCTCTTCGACGGCTCGCTGAACGACCTTCGACTGGCGTTCGCTGACGGCCTGCGGCTCGACGACGACTGTATCGACGGCGACGAGACGGTGTGTCTGACCCTCGAGTGGGCGCTCCCCGCCGACGGGAGCGACGGACTCGCCGGCCTCTCGAGCGACCTCCACCTCGAGTTTTTCGCCCAGCAGTGTCGCCACGTCTCGGAGGCCGATGTCGAGAACCCCTTTGCCGACGCCGAGGACTGTTCTGATCCCGAGCCAGCGTGTCCGGACTGCGAGGAACTGGGGAAGGCCGATATCGTTCCGGACTCGGTCTCTCCCGGAGATCGGTTCCCGATCGAAGCCGAGGGCGACTACGAACTCGAGGCCCTGACCGTGACAAACAAGCCCGACGGCGACACGGTCTGTGCGAATTTCAGGCTCCTGCTGGACGGTAGCGAGGACGGCGCGCCGCGAATCTGTAAGGTCGTCGTCCGTGGCGGGCCACCGGACCACGACTCATCAGAAGACGACCATCCAGGCAACGGACCACCGGACAACGGACCCCCAAGCGGCAATCCGCCGGGTGGTAACGGGCCCGCCAGCAACCCTAACGAAATCGAGATTCACCCCCCATCGACGCGAACCGGAGAGGTCTGCACGGAGACGACCGAGGCGGGCAGCAGCGGAAACGAGATCTGGCCCGCGATCAGCAACGTCACCGTCTACATCTGTCCGTAGCTCCTCGAGCCATGACACCCAACACTCAACAGCCGATCCGACCATCCCGACTCCGTACCGATCACGAAGACGCCCTCGAGGACGAACGCTGTCCTCTCGAGATCCCCGACAGAGGTCGGAAGCGATGAGCGACGTCCGTCCGGTCGAGTCCGGGTCGGAGCAGATCGACCCGTCCTCGCAGACATCGTCGAAACCGCTCTGGAAGCGCGGACTGCATCTCCTCGCCGCGCTGGTCCTAATCGCGGTCGTCGCGGTGTTCGTGATCTACGCCGTTCCGGCAGTGATCGGCGCGGACTACAGCTTCGTCGTGATGACCGGGAGCATGGCGCCGGAGATCGAGCCCGGCGACGCGGTCGTCGTCGGCGAGCAGGATCCCGCGACGATCGAGACCGGCGACGTCATCACCTTCTACAGGGGCGATGCCGAGGCACCGGTCACCCACCGGGTGATCGGCGTCGGGCAGACGTCGGACGGCTACCTCTACGAGACCCAGGGCGACGCGAACGACGAACCCGACGGGAATCCAGTCCCCCACGAGAACGTGCTGGGGACCGTCGTGTTGACCATTCCTGCTATCGGTCACGTTATCGAGTTCGCCAACACGACCGAAGGGTTCCTGGCGCTCGTCGTGCTTCCGTTCGGCCTCCTCGCGCTGAACGAAGTCTGGTCGTTCACAAGGGGGTCTCGAGACGAGAGCGCGGTGACGGAATCCGGCGACGGTGACGGTGCGCTCGAGGACGGCCAGGATCCCGAACAGACAGCGGAATCCGAGGACACCCTCGTCGTCACCGACCGAATGCTACTGCGTGCGGTCGGCGTCCTCGCCGTACTGGCGCCGGTGAGCGGGCTTCTGGCCTACCTGTTCCCGATGGTCGTGACCATCTCGGTCGCCATCGCGACGGCGATCTGTCTCGTGCTGGCCACGGTCCTGTGGCTGTCGTCGCGAGGGGACGACCCGTCCGAGGAACTCGAGGACGCGATGGAGACGACCTCCGAGGAACTCGAGGGGCCGGACCCCGAGGTGGACCGATGACCGCGCGACGTCAGCCCGTCCTCGCGCTGCTGGCCGCGCTGGTCATCGTCCTTGCGTTCGCGGGTGGCTACGGGACGATCGCGTTGCTCTCGGCGTCCGGGGACGCAACTGGAACGTTCGAAACCGACTCGGAGTTCGGCGACGGGGTTTCCGTAGTCGAGACCAATCTACCGAGCGAGCTTCCCGAGGAGAACGAAACCGACGGCAACGAGACCGAAGCGAACGACACCGAGAACGAGACGGTCGCGACGAGTGAGGATGGCGAGGACCTCGAGTCCGACGATGAGGGCGAAACGCTCGACGCCGACGAGAACGAACTCGAGGCGAACGAATCGGACGAGACGAACGAATCGGACGACCTCCTCGAAGCGAACGCGGCTACCGACGACGGCGTCGAGCGTTCGGAGTCCGACGACGCACCCGAGGAAGGTGTCGTCGACGGAGCGGCGGTGAACGACACTGATTCCGAGACGGACGACGACGAGACTGACTCGAGCGAGTCGAACTCGACGGACGACGAGCCCGAGACGGACGGTCTCGACGCCCTCGGTGCAGAGGCGAATGACACCGACGACGAGTCGGCCGAAACGGAGTCGAGCAACACCGATAGCGAGTCGACTGAAACGGAGTCGGACGACGGTAACGAGACCGACTCGAGCGAGAACGAGAGCGAATCGGACGAGTCGACACCCGCCAGCGTTCAGACGGTCGAGACGACCACGACTGACGATTCCGAGCCGGATGAGTCCAACAGTTCCGAGAACTCGAGCCAGACTTCAACCCAGGTCGACGACTCCACCGAGCGCAACGAAAGCGACGGCGAAGACGACGAAGCGCCGACGGAGGACGAGGAGGCGGCGGAGAACGACTTCGACGACGGTGACGGCACATCGGACAAATCCGTGGAGGAGACCGAAGCGGACGACGCCGAGGCAAACGAGTCGGACGACGACGGCGAAAGCACCTCCACCGGAGCGTGAGACGGCGACGCCAGACTCGAACACCCGACCGACGACGAACCGGAGCTAGACGTCGAAGCGGGCGACGAGAGCGTCGCCGTCTCGGTCACCGGGAACCCGGGGACTCGTCACTCGAGCTGCGAACCGATCGACTGCTGGAGGAACTCGAGGCGGATACCGTCGAAGATCTCTCGGTCGTGACTGCCGACGGGGAGAAGCTCGAGGTACGCGAGGTCGTCGACGACGAGGGTAAGGAGTGGCTTTGGCTCGAGGTGCCAGAGGAGTCAGTGATCGTCGAAGTCATGGGTACGGACCTCGATTGAGCCCGTACAGTGTTCGTTGTCGTGGTCGACGGCGAACGGATCGGGCAGTGGGACTCCCCAGTCGGCGTTCGTCGCCGACGTGGCCGGCGCCAGGGTGCTCGAGGACCGGGTCGAGGGCTGGGACGACCTGTCGCTCGCTCGGCGCAGCGAGGTCCTCGGGACGCTACGACTGTTCCTCGAGTGGTGTCCGACCTGCGACGGCGCCGTGAACGTCGAACGGGCGGTCGTCGAGTGCTGCTGTCGGCGGTACGTCGTCGTCGCCGCGACCTGCGAGGAATGTACCGATCGGGTCCTCGAGGTCGGGTCTGAGTCGTCATTGTACTAATCGCGGCCCGTGGCTGTGGGGCTGCCGAGTTCGAGGACGCGGTCGACGCAGCGGCCGCTCGCGGAGAACAGCAGGACCCGAAGGTGGACCGATGACCGCGCGACCCCGTCCCGTCCTCGTGCTGCTGGCAGTACTGGTCGTCCTCGGGTTCACAGGTGGCTACCAGACGGTCGCAGTGCTATCGGCGTCTGGGGACGCCTCTGGAACGTTTGAAAACTACGAGGACATCAAAAGTGGTACAGAGCGGAGCAAGGTTGGTTATTATAACAAACCATAGCCCGGCTCGAACTATACGACGTACTATTGATTTCTGAGGCTGCTTTCCTAACAGAGTCTACTCACCGACTGTTGTGAGACTATCGTCGTATTCTCCTTCTTGAACATGGGAATCTTCAGCAGCTGCATTTATTGTAACATCTCCTGAGATCGTGTCAAGGCTGTCTTGATCAATATCTTCGAATTGAATGGCAACACCGATCCATGTGCCCGGAGTGAGATTGATACCACTTCCTCCTGAAGACACGTCTAATCCTGCCTCATAGTCGGTTTCACCCCATGAAGAAGATACCCAAGAAGTAACATAGCCATTATCCAATTGATCATCTATTTCGCCTAGATCGATCCAAGCCGTAACTGTATTGGTACCTTGGTTCTTGATTCTAAAAACATCAGTAAACTCCATAGAGGCTTGGTTGTTCAGCCCTTCACCACCAGTCGTTGTTTCACCAAAGTCTATTTCTAGAACATTATCTTCTACGTCTGCATATTGACTAGTCCCTTCAAGCCCTAAATAGGCCTCCGCATCCCCTGAGAAATTAACCGACATTCCTCGATCAACACTAGCGCTAGAAAATGCACCCGAGCCGACAAGCGCACTTGCTCCGATTGCTGTACTCCCCGCACCGATCAGGAATTTACGTCGTTCCATGGTAACACCAGTTGTTGCGCGCTCGAGCCACCGACCAACCGTCACCCGCCAACGTGGGCGTCGTCTTCGAGCGCATGCAATTCGGCCATCGATAGCACACCCCTTTTGTATACACTGGCAGCAGGGACGACACTCCGACGCTGCAGTTCAGTACCGTCTGCGTGACGTTGCTCGGCGAAAGAGTACGGGCTGCCAGTAGGGCTTGCAAGCGGAACATGCCGTGGCGAACGGGAGTACGTGAACCGTGAAACGACGATTCAAGCCGAGCCTGTCGGCGTCGAATGACAGTTGTTCTCAGTGAAAGCGTCGAATCCGGTCCTCGAGCCGGTCACCAACTACCCGATACGAGGACATCGACGACAGCTCGGCTCCCAACACGTTCTGCGGCTCAAGCGACCGAAGAACGAAAACATGCCGCTGTTCCACAGTTCATTCGAATCGACCCGAGAAATCCGAAGAACGCTACGAGTGGGGGTCGTTGCTCTCGTCCTCGACCTCCGCTTCACCAGACCCGTCGCCGATGACCGTCGGCTCCTCGGCTTCCTGCGGGTCGACCTCGAGAATCCGATCTCGATCGTCCTCGAGCCCCTCGGGCGCGTACACGTACATCGACCGATCGTCGACGACGTAGTACCGCCCGTCGCGCTCGTCCTCGAGCACGCGCCGATCGCAGTCGACGGCGACGTCCACCAGGTCCTCGAGGGTCGCGATCTCGATCCGCGAGCGCTCGCGGACCGCCGCGGGAAGCCTCCCGCGGGAGATCCAGTCGTCGAACTCCTCGCGTTCGTACTGGTCATTGATCCGCTCGAGTTCGGCCGTCGAGGGCGCGAGGGTGCCCTTCCGTCGAGCGGTGCCGAGGACGCCGAGGGCCGCGACCGACCCGACCCCGAGCAGGGCGAGAACAACAGAACTGAGCCCGCCGGAGCTCCCCGCGACCGCGACTTCCTCGGTTCGCTCCTCGGTCCGTTCCTCGGCCGCGGGTGCCTCGACCGCGTAGGTCGTGTCGTCGGGCTCGATAACCAGCTCGTAGCTGTCGACGCGATCGACCGACTCGCCGTCGATCGTCCCCTCGATCGCCACCTGGACCTCGACGACCGTCTCGAGGTCACCCACGGATTCGTTGAGGTCTTCCTGGATCGCCTCGGCCTCCGCGCTCGTTTCGGGCACGTCGACGCTGAACGAGGTCGCCTGCTCCTCGCCGGGGTCGAGGGACTCGGTCTCCTCCTGGGCAAGCGTCTCGTTTGTCGCCCAGTACTCGACGACCTCCTCTTCCTCGTCGTCGGCCTCGCCGACCGACCGAATCACGCGGTCGGCTTCGACGTCGACCGCGACGTCGCCGTCGGGCGCGTCGTACACGTACGTGAAGGTCGCCTCAAGCTCGGGTGCGACCTCGGCGAAGTACATCGAGCGATCCGACAGCTCGGTGCCGACCGGGAACACCTCGTTTTCCTCCTGGACGGTCGCGCTATGGTCGAACCCGCCCGTCGTCGACCACGCCTCGACGGTTCGCTGCTCGAACTCCTCGTCGCCGTCGTCGGCGACCGCGCCGTAGGCGCCCCACCCCCCGAGCAGGGCGAGCGCGAGCAGGGCGACGACCACCACGACGAACCACTCGTCGAGCGCGGTGCGAAGCCGCACGCGCCGTCGGTCACTGATCACGGTCGATCCCCCCGTCGTTCGAGTCGTTGTCTGTATCGAAACATGGTTCTCAGTCGTTTACGCCGCCCGGGGAACGCGAGCGAGACCGCGAGCGCGTTCTGATCGTTCCGGTGCCGACCAGCAGGGCCAGCGGTGCGACGATTATCCCCGTCAGCACCGCCGTCACCGACGCCATCGCCGCCCACGGGTGGATCGCGTGCAGGGTCGCGATCATCGGCTCCGGCAACACCGCGAAGTAGGTGCGCTCGCTCACTGACCGGAGGTAGTACCCCGTCTCGGGCGGCGCCGTGTAGGCGACGGTCGCCGTTTCGTTCTCGCCGTAGCCGAGGGTCGTCCGCTCGTCGACGGCGACACCCTCGCTGGCCGGCTCGACCATCGTTACGGTCGGCAGGAGCCCGCCGTTGTACAGCTCGTACTCGTGGCTCTCGGTCTCACCCATCGGAATCACGTCGGGGCGATCGGAGTCGAACTCCGCGCTGACGATCCCCGTCTCGGTCGTCCCCGACATCGCGACCATCGTCGCCAGTGAGACGACGACCAGCAGCGCGGCCAGCCCGAGGACGAGTGTCCGCGCGTCGTACACGTCCGCGCGCGAGCGCTCTCGACTGCGCTCGCGGGTCGCACCGCTCCGTCGCTCGAGGACGAGCGAGACGCCGAGGACGACCAGGCCGAACCCGAGCAACAGGTACGACAGCCCCTGGGTGCCGAGCACGGCGGTCGTCCCGAGCGTCGACGCCAGCTGTTGCTGGCCGGACTCGAGGCTGCTCTCCACGCCCATCACCGCGGACCCGAGGTGGGGAACCGTTACTGGCTCGCCGTTGACCTCGAGGGCCGTCGCGACGACCTGGCCGTCGGTGACGAGTGGTTCGCCGGAGTCCTGGTCGGGGAACGGGTTCGCGTCGCCCTGGGTGACGTAGCCTTGGTCGGTGACCTCGACGACCCGGTGGGTGGTGAGCCCGCCGCCCTCGATCTCCTGGGCATCGAAGACGATCACGTCGCCCTCCTCGACGGGGCCGGCGACGGCGGTCGGAACCGCGACGAAGCCGTCGCCGGTCTCGATCGTCGGCTCCATGCTGCCGGTTTCGACGTAGCTGAGCGCGATCGGAACCCCGAGCAGGTGTCCCGCGACGATCGCGAGCAGTACGACGGCGGCGGCGCCGATCGCGGCGAGTTTCACGAGTCTCCACGCGTTCCCCTGTTGCTGTGTGCTCATCGTCCCCCCGCACGTCCGGCTTCTCGCCACCCGCGAGATCGAACGTACCCGAACCTGACGACGCGCGGGCGGCCCCTTACTATAGGCACGTTAGTTACCCTCTGGCAGTGCCTGCAGGTCGACAAGCCGACCCTGAACTGGCTCGAGGATGCGGTCAAGACGAGCTTGAACCGTCGCGATGGCGGCAAGTAACCCGGCAAGCACTGCCAGTACCTTCCCATCGTGTAATCGGTCGAACCTGTGTCGGGATTGCCGATACCGGCAACAAGAGAGGGCAAACCTCGGATATTCCCTCGAGCGTGTTTGCCGGCTGTAATCTACGCTCTCAATAATAAATATCCCACAGACTGGACGTGTTGATGTACCTCAACGCTCACCGGGGGGTGGCGCCGAGGGTTACGAAGGGAGGGATCCGAATGAGTGTCAGCAAATTGGACGAGGAGGAGTTCGAATCGGGTGAACTCGATCGAGACGACGTCTTCGAGATGTTGAGCAACCAGCGTCGACGCTGGGTACTGCACTATCTCAAACGGGAAGAGAAGGAGCGCGTGGATCTGCGCACGCTCGTCGATTCGGTGTCCTCGTGGGAGTACGAGACGCCCGCGGACGAGCTTCCCTGGAAGAAGCGAAAACGAGTCTACACCTCGTTGCGCCAGTCACACCTGCCCCGCCTCGACGAGACCGGGGTCATCGAGTACGACCGCAACCGAGGGGAGGTCGCACTCACCGACGAGGCTCGAAAGCTCCAGCTGTACCTCGAGTACGTTCCCGAGGACGACATCCCGTGGAGCCACTGCTACCTGGGCCTGTCGGGAGTCGGTGCCGTGATCACCGCGCTCGCGTGGGTACCGGTGTATCCGATCGGCGAGCTCTCGGCCGTCGCGCTGGGAACTCTGCTTACCGCGATGTTCGGCGCCTCGGCGATCGTCCACACCTACTACCTGCGGCGAAACCGCATCGGCCACGAGGGGCCGCCGAAACGATGAGCGCGCGTATCGGGATCGCTCTGATCGCCGTCGCAATCGCCCTGCTGATCACCGCGAGCGCCGGCGCAAGCGTCGTCTCGATGGACCGCTCGATCGCCGTTGAGGTCGTCGACGACGAGAACGCGAACGTCGCCGTCGAACCCGTTGAGGCCGAAGTGCCCGACAACGCCGGGTCGGAGAACGCGAACGAGAGCGCGATAGACGCGGCGCCGCCGCTCGGCGAGCGGGAGCTGCTGAGCGTTTCGAACCGACTCGATGAGGAGATCACGGTAACGGAGCTCGAGACGTCCGACGGCGTCGAGATCGAGGGAGAAGAGATCGATGTCGGACCCGGCAACTCTATTGAGCTCGAGGGAACCGTCGACTGCGACGAGCTCGAGGAGGAGCCGGAGGCGACCGTCGAACTCGACGGGAGCGGCGTCACGATCTCCCAGACCGTCGATCTCGAGGTGACGTGTCCGTCCGACTAATACGGCCGAAGCCCGCGAGTGCAGTCGAGGGCGGACGTCAAGAGAAATCGGAATGTTAAGGGCGCCGCTCCACCACCGGGTTGACATACAATGACTTGGATCCGCGCGCTCGCGGCCGCCGGACTTTCCGTGCTCCTTCCCGGTGCGGGCCACGTGTTTATCCGCGACTGGATTCGTGGTCTCGCCTTCGGCGGTATCTTCGTGGCGTCGCTGGCGATCTTGTTTCCCACCGATCAGATCGCGGCCGCCGACTCGCTCTCGGGAGCGGTGAGCGTCATCACCACCGAGACCGACACGATAAGCCAGTTCGTCATCTCGTTTATCATCCTCTTCGCCGCGATCGACGCGACGTTTCGGTCGATGGGATTCCCGCCGGGGTCGAACAACGGCGCCGACCATGACGGGCCGAGCTGTCCCCACTGCGGCAAACCCCTCGACGAGGATCTCACGTTCTGTCACTGGTGTACGACACGCCTCGAGCCGGCCAATCCGGACGAGGACGAACCGACGAACTGACGGCGACTATTTTTCGATGATGCTCTCCTCGACGGCCTCGCCGAAGTGACGAGCCGTGTCCTCGTAGTACAGGAGGAGTTCGTCGCCCGCCTCGAGGTCGGTGACCGCCTTCCGCCCCGCGCCCGTGGGCACCTTGATCGTTTCGGCGTTCTGGAGCAGCGTCTCGACGCGGTCGCCGTCGGCGGTCTCGAGGGCGACCCGGAACATCGGCCGTTTCTCGATCTTGACGCGGCCGACGATCGCCTCGCGGGTGTTGCCGTCGGTGTCGACGACCTGGACCTCGTCGCCGCTCTGGAGCTCCGAGAGGTACTTCGTGCCGCCGTCGGGGGTGCGGACGTAGGCGTGGACCGCGCCCGCGTTGACCCGGAACGGACGGGAGGCGACGTACGGCGATTCAGCAGTCTCGGCGTGGACGAACACGAGCCCGCGAGCCATCGAGCCGACGAGCATCCCCTCGTCGTGCTCGAGCAGGGAACCGGTGTCGACGCAGACTCGGTCGGCGCTGCCGATCTGTTCGACGTCGAGCACCTCGGCGTACTCGAGATCGAGCGACTCGCGCTCGGCGGCGTCCCGGACCTCGACGGTGCGGCGGATTTCGTCGGGGTCGTCGGAGTCGAGCAGGACGGCGTCGGCGCCGATCTCGAGGGTCTCGAAGGCGGTCCTGGCCTCCTCGGCGCTGGTGACGCCCGCAACGAGTTCCGTTTCGTCACCGATCCGCGCGATCAGGTTCTCGAGCGGGATGATCGTCCAGTCCTCGCCGACGACGATCGTGTGGTCGGCTTCCTCGGCGGCCGACTCGGCGAAGGCCTCGTACTCCGTCCCGAGGATGCGAACGTACGCACCCCGGTCCAGCTCGCCCTCGCGGCGCAGCGTCGAGAGGTCGGCCGAACCCGAGAGATCGCCAGGAAGATCGATCGTCCCGTCGCCCTCGCCGTTCTTGCCGACGACGACGGCATCGGGCTCGGCGGTCGACGCCGGCTCCGACTCCGCCTCGGCGTCGACGACGTCGACGTCGACGTCGTCGACCAGGGTGACGTCCCCGTCGGTGCGAAACGCCGCGACGTTGATCTCGCCGAGTTCGCTGACGCGTTCGACGTCGTCCTCGTCGACCAGTACCCAGTCGGCGCCCGCCTCGAGCGCGGTCGTGATCCGTGCGCGGCGGGCGTCCCAGTCGCCGACGGCGTCGTCGGCTTTGACCCAGACAGCTCTCGTCATAGCTCGAGTCTCGAAGGGGAACGGCTTGAACGTGGCGGATCCGACAGCAGTCGTGGGAACCGAACGGTCGGGCCGACGATCCCAATAGTGTGCCGAGTTCCCATCTGTCACTGGTCGAAACGTTCAGAACGCTCGCCACCCTATCGGAAACCAGATGGCTGCCTACGACGCGATCTGTTTCGATCTCGACAGCACGCTCTGCGAGCCCACGCAGGACCCCGCCGCGGTACTCGAGCGGGCCTTCGAGGGCGTCGACCGCGACCCGTTCTGTACCCCTACCGATCTCCGTGCGGGCGTCCCCGCCTTGCCGACGGTCGGGACTGCCGAGGAGTTCTACGCCGAGCTGTTCGCCGAAGTCGCCGACCGGGCCGACGCCGACCCCGCGCTCGCGCCCGATCTCGCACGGCAGTACCTCGAGGTGCAGGACCCCAGCGCCGTCCAGTTTCGCCCCGGCGCCGAGGCTGCCCTCGAGTACGCCCGCGAGCGCGGTCGGGTCGGGCTGATCACCAACGGCGGCCGGAGGACCCAGATTCAGAAACTGCGGGCGCTCGGCATCGAGGACGCCTTCGACGTTCGCGTCTACACGGATCCCAACGCCGGCGTCTTCCCGAAACCCGACGCCGCGCCGTTCGAACGGGCGCTGGGCGCCCTCGAGGCGAGCCCGGGGCGGGCGATCCACGTCGGCGACTCCCTGCGGGCCGACGTCGCGGGTGCCAACGCGATGGGACTCGACTCGGCGTGGATCGACGTCGGCCGCGACGACGTCGCCCGCGAGCACGAGCCGACGTACGAACTCGACAGCCTCGAGGAGTTCGCGTCGATCGTCTGATCGCGACTACGCCTCGGGTAACAGATCGGTGTGGACGACCGCCCGGTATCGGCTGTCGGTTGCCTCGTCCAGTCGCGACAGCAGGGCGGCGACCGCGGGCAGCGACTCCGGGAGCTCGAACTCGCCGCTGCCGTCGTCGCGTTGCTTACAGCGCTTGACAAACGAGCGGATCGCCTCGAACTCCCCCTGCTGGACGTAGACGACGCCGAGCCCGTCGTCCCCGTCGGGGACCTGCCCGCGCCAGGTCTCGAGGACGGTTTCGACCGTCGAGCGAGCGGCCTGCTCCCTGGCGGCGATATCGGTCGCGTCGGGTCCCTGGCCGTCGAACAGCTCGTCGAACGTGTCCTGGAGCTCGTCGGCGTTTTCGGCCAGCGACGGCGCCGACTCGTCGGCCGCCAGCAGCTCCGCGAGCGCCTCGAGCTCAATCCGGCGGACGGCGACGGGGTAGACGAACTCGTGGCTCTCCTCGGGCAGCTTGTAGGAGTGGCCATCGATTCCCTGCTGGCCCTCCCCCGACCGCCCGAGCATCAGATCGAGTAGTCCCATGGCTGGACCTGTACTCGGTTTCCGGATAAGTGTTCCGCGCTCCGCTCACCAGTCCTCGCCGAGCGCGGCCTTCGCGCCCCCGTACCCGCTCGCGGCGGTCCAGATTCGGCCGCTGTCGGCGTGTTCGACCTCGAGGGCGCCCCCGCAGTCGCCACACCGATACCGGTCAGGCGCCCGAACGGGCTGGGACGCCCGGTGGCGCGTCGCTCGCCAGTCGCAGTCATCCCCCCGACAGCGGAGCACGTACCGCGGGTTGGCGAAGGATCGGCAACGGCGGGGCGCCTCGAGCCGCGCCGCAAGCGTACAAAAGCGCTCGCCGTGGCCCGACTCGCCGAAGCGCTGGAACTCGAGGGCGTGGACGAGCTCGTGGCGGACGACCGCCGCGAACTCGGGCCACTCGTAGCGCTCGTAGGCCCGGCGCGCGAGAACGATCGTCGCCACCTCGCGATCGGCGTCCCACCGGCACAGCCCCGCGCGACGCCGTGCCCGCGCCGAGACGTCCCACTCGAGCGCGCCGAGGTCGAGCTCGAGATCGTGCTCGTCGACCACCTCGCGGGCGTGGATCCGCGCGCGGGCGAGGATCTCGTCGTCGAGCGTGAGCGCCTCGTCGGTCACGGCTCGACGGACGAAAGCGATTCACGAAACGGTTCCGGCTTCCGGCAGGCCTTTTCGCGCAGGCGGCGACCGTCGACCATGAGCGACCCCCCGCTTCCGGAGCCGCGACGCCCCGACCCGAACGATCCGGTTCGTCCCGCCGCGCTCGTGCTCGTCGCGGTCGCCGAACCGCCCCTGGACGAGCGCCGACCCTGGCTCGAGCGAGCCGACCTCGTCGACGCGCTGACCGTCCCGGGCGCGGACACGCCGATCTATCTCACCGACGACGGCATCGCCATCACGACGACCGGGATCGGCAAGAGCGACGCGGCGACCACGACGACCGCGCTGCTCGCGAGCCCCGGACTCGACCTCGGGTCGGCGTACGTCCTCTCGGCGGGGATCGCAGGCGGCCCGCCGTCTCGAGCTGCGCTGGGTCGTCCTCGCGGACGCGGTCGTCGACTGGGATCGCAAACACCGCTGGGACCGCGCCGAAGCCGACGGAAAGCGGGCGGACGACACAGCCGAGTCGATCGACACCCTCGCCTACCGCCCTCGAGACTACGTGCACCGACTCGAGGATCGGCTCCTCGAGCCGGCGCTCGACGCAGCAGCGCAGATCGACCTCGGGGCCGATCCCGATGTCCGGACCTACCAGGATCGGTACCCGACCGCCCCCGACGATGGGCCGACCGTCGAGGTCGGGACGACCGTTTGCGGCGACGAGTTCTGGCACGGCCCGCGCTACGCTCGAGAGGTCGACTGGCTCTGCGAACGGTACTGGGTCTGTCTCTTATACACATCTCTGATGCGCGAGGNGGCGACGAGTTCTGGCACGGCCCGCGCTACGCTCGAGAGGTCGACTGGCTCTGCGAACGGTACGGGGTCGGCCCCTACGCGACGACCCAGATGGAAGACGCGGCGACGGCGACCGCCCTCGAGCGCTTCGGCCTGCTCGAGCGCTACCTGAGCGTGCGCGCGGTCGCCAACTACGACCGCTCGGCGCCCGGCGAGACGGTCGAAGAGAGCTTCGACGGAACCGAGGCGAGTCTCGCGCTGGCGATCGACAACGCCGAGCGCGTCGGCTCGGCGGTCGTCGAGGCACTGCTCGAGGCGGATCCGCTCGGGATTCGGGGGTGAAGCAGTTCGGCCGAAAAGCGGAGGCGGCGTCTCAGGCGCCGCGGGGTTCGGTCGCGGGAGGCGCCACATCGTCCTCGAGCCGGCGTCCGCCGTAGGCGACGGCGGCCATCGAGAGCCCCGTCGTGAGGAGACTGACCCCGACGAGCAGCCCGATCGCCCAGGCTGCGGTGGCGGGGAAACCGGCCCACAGAAGCCCCGCGAGAACGAGCGAGAGGACGCCGCTGGCGGCGATCCAGGCCCGTCCCGGTTCGCCCGCCATCCGAAGACTTACGCCCAGTTCAGCGATACCGTCGACGAGCAGGTACGCGACGACCAGCATCGTGAGACTGAGCAGGCCCAGGATCGGATTGACGAGCAGCAGCAACCCAGCACCGATCGACACCACTGCGAGTGCGAGCTGCCACAGCGATCCCCGCCAGCCGCGCGCGGTGAACGCGTGTCCGGCGTGGACGATTCCGCCGACGACCAGCAGGGCGCCGACGATGACCGTGATCGCGAGTCCCGTCGCGAACGGCAGGAGTATCGCGAGCAGGCCGAGCAGCGCGACGACACCGCCCGCGATCGCGAGCGTCCGCCAGCCCTTCTGTAACGAGTAGGTTCCGGGTTCGGTAGTTGGTGTGCTCATGGAACTTTCCGACCGAACGGACGCGTCGCACGGAGATAGCGGTTATCTGCGCGCTGACAGTAACTCCGAAAAAGGGACCGGTCCGTACGTGAGAGGGTCGAACACGAACGAAACGGACGAGTGCGTTACCGATCAGACCTCGAGTGCCAGTCCGGACCTGGTCAGCGCCTCGTCGACGGAGAGGTCGTCGTGGACGATCCCGCCGACGGCCGTCGCGATCGCCTCGGGGTCCTCGTGCTGGAAGATCGAACGCCCCATCGAGATGCCGGCGCCGCCGGCGTCGGTTGCTCCCCGGACCATCTCGAGGGTCTCGCGGTCGGTTCCGCGCGAGCCCCCGGCGATGACGACGGGCAGCCGGGTCGATTCGATAACGTGCTGAAAGCTGTCGGCGTCGCCGCTGTAGCCCGTCTTCACGAGGTCGGCGCCGACCTCCTCGGCGAGGCGGACGGCGTGGCCGAGCGACTCGGGGTCTTCGGAGTCGACGCCCGGGCCGCGGGCGTAGGCCATCGCGAGGACGGGGATGCCGAACCGGTCGGCCTCGGCGGTGATCTCCGCGAGCTGGCTGGTCTGGTCGGGCTCGTAGTTCGAGCCGACGTTGATGTGGAAGGAGACGGCGTCCGCGCCGACCCGGATCGCCTCCTCGACGGTGCCGGTCAGCCGTTTGTCCTGCTCGTCGGGGCCGATCGTCGTCGACCCGTTGAGGTGGACGATGTACCCTTTGCCGTTCTTGTTGTCGTGGACCCGCGGGGCGATCCCCTTCTGAGTGAGGACGGCGTCGGCGCCGCCGCGCGTCACCCCGTCGATGGTCGATTCGATATCCTTCAGTCCCTGGACGGCGCCCATCGTGATGCCGTGATCCATCGGGACGATTACGTACGATCCGTCTGTACCGATCCGCTCGAGTCGTGCCTCGGTGCCTGTAGTCATTGCGAGTGTCTAGCAATCAGGTGGTTATGGCTGTTCTGGTTCCGGTACATCTACCCCGCCGCCCCGGAGGGCGCCGCGTTTGAGCTCCGCGGCTTTGGCTTCGAGGGCGTCGGCCGCGGGGGCGTTGCCCTCGCCGTGTTCGGCGATCAGGTCGACCAGGGCGCTGCCGACGATGACGCCGTCGGCGCCGGCCTCGATTATCTCTGCGGCGTGGTCGCCCTCGCTGACGCCGAAGCCGACCGCCTTCGGAACATCATACTGCTCGAGGCGGGTCAGGCTGTCGTGGGTCGCGTTCGAGACGTCCGCCCGCGCACCCGTCGTGCCCAGGCGGGCCTGGACATAGGCGAAGCCCGACACCTGTGACATGATCCGATCGAGTCGCTCGCCCTCGGTCGTCGGCGCGACGATGAAGACCAGATCGAGCCCGTGGTCGTCACAGGCCGCTCGCAGCGGATCGGCCTCCTCGGCGGGCAGGTCGGGGACGATGATTCCGGAGAGCCCGACCTCGGCGGCGCGCTCGACGAACGGGCGGACGTCCGGCTTGTCTCGCGGTTCCACCGTCTGCTCGCGGGTTGACGTCCCGCTCGCATGGTCCGAGGGACTCTTCGAGTCCCTCGCTACTCGACTATCCGAGGCGCGTTGCGCCTCGCTCGGACCGTACTGGAGGAGCATATTGTAGTACGTCATCACCAGCAGCGGCGCCTCGGTCTCGAGGTCGTCGACCAGCTCGAAGAAGCCCTCGGGGGTCGTTCCCGCGTCGAGCGCGCGGTTGATCGCCGCCTGGATCGTCGGCCCCTCGGCGATCGGCTCCGAGAACGGCAGGCCGAGTTCGATCAGATCCGCGCCGCCCCGGTCCAAGGCCTCGACGTACTCTTTGGTGTCCTCGAGCGAGGGATCGCCCGCGGTGATGTACGTGATCAGGGCGGGGTGGTCCTCGCGGATGGCCGCCTCAATTTCACTCACTGGTCGAACACCTCCACGTCCGGCGCGGCCTCGAGATCGCGCTTCTCGGTCTCCTCGAGCACCGTCTCGAGGTCCTTGTCGCCCCGTCCGGAGACGTTGACGACGACGAGGTCGCCGAGTTCCTCGTAGTTTTCTTCTAAGTACCCCAGTGCGTGGCTCGTCTCCAGTGCGGGGATGATCCCCTCGAGGTTCGACAGGCGGTGGAACCCGTTGAGCGCCGCGTCGTCGTCGACGCTGACGGGTGTCACCCGATCGGTGTCGACCAGATACGACAGCTCGGGACCGACTCCGGCGTAGTCGAGCCCCGCGCTGACGCTGTGAGACTCCATGATCTGCCCGTCGCCGCTCTGGAGGAGCTTGGTCATCGCCCCGTGAAGCACACCGTCGGTGCCCGTCGACAGCGTCGCCGAGTTCGGTGCCAGCGCGTTCGCCTCGTCGATCTCGAGGCTCGAGCCGCCGGCCTCGACCGCGTATAGCTTCACTCCCTCGTCCGGCACGAACTCGTGGAACGTTCCCATCGTGTTCGAGCCGCCGCCGGCACACGCGAGGACGCTGTCGGGGAGTCGCCCCGCCTTCTCTCGAACCTGTTCGCGGGCCTCCCGGCCGATTACCGACTGGAAGTCGCGAACGAGCTTCGGGAACGGGTGCGGACCGACGATCGAGCCGATCACGTAGTGGGTCCGCTCGACGGTCGTCGCCCAGTCGCGCATCGTCTCGTTGATCGCCTCCTTCAGGGTACCGGAGCCGGCGGTGACCGGGTTGACTTCCGCGCCGTTCATCCGCATCCGGTAGACGTTGGGTCGCTGGCGGTTGATGTCGGTCCGGCCCATGTAGATCTCACAGGGCATGTCGAGGTGGGCTGCGGCCATCGCCGTCGCGGTGCCGTGCTGGCCTGCCCCGGTCTCGGCGACGATCCGCTCCTTGCCCATGTACTTCGCCAGCAACACCTGCCCCAGCGCGTTGTTGAGCTTGTGGGCCCCGCCGTGGACGAGATCCTCGCGCTTGAGGTAGATCTCGCGGTCGTACCGATCGCTGAGCCGGTCCGCGCGCTGCAGGGGAGTCGGCCGTCCGCCGAAGTCCCGCATCCGCTCGCGGAACTCGTCGATAAAGCCGTCCTCGTTCTCGAGGACGTAGCGCTCGTAGGCGTCCTCGAGCTCCTGGACGGCGGGCATCAGCGCCTCGGGGACGTACTGGCCGCCGTACTCGCCGAACGTTGCCTCGCTGTCTCGGTCGCGGTTTCGCTCCGGTTTACTCATTGGGTGTTTCCTGTGTCGCGTCTGTGAGCCGTCGCGTGTTCTCGGTCACGTCGCCCGCGCCGTCGTGGTCCATGATCGCGCTGCCGACCAGCAGGGCGTCGGCGCCCGCCTCGCGCATCCGTCGGACGTCCTCGGGGTTCGAGACGCCGCTCTCGGCGATCAGCGTCACGTCGTCCGGAACGTGGGGACTGAGGGATTCAAACGTTCCGAGATCGACCTCGAGTTTCGCCAGATCCCGGTTGTTCACGCCGACGATCTCGGCGCCCGCCTCGAGGGCGTCCTCGAGCTCTCCGCGGTCGTGGACCTCCACGAGGGGCTGAAAGCCCCGGTCGCGGGCGGCCTCGACCAGCCCCTCGAGGTCCTCTACGAACCGCGCGATGAGCAGGAGCAGATCGGCCTCGACGACGTCCATCCCGCGCTCCTCGAGCACGAAGTCCTTCCGCAGGACCGGGACGTCGACGGCCGCCCGCACTCGCTCGAGGGCCTCGGCCGACCCCCCGAAGTGGTCGGGTTCGGTCAGCACCGAGATCGCCGCCGCGCCGCCGTCGACCATCGCCTCGGCCAGTTCGACGGGATCGTCCCCTCGGGTTCCGTCGGCGGTCGGACTCGTCGGTTTCACTTCGGCGATGATTGGGACCCGGCCGTCGGCCGCCGCTCGAGCCAGCGCGTCGGGCAGCGACCGCGCGTCGACCGAGAGCCGGTCTCGATCGGCGTTCGATCGCTCCCCGGCGGACTCGAGGATCGACCGTACTTCGGGTGCGAGCTCCGTCGGAGAGTTCATTATTGTACATCGACGTACTGTTATGTACATAAGGCTTGCGTCCGCGGCGCCCGAACGACCGGCGAATATTCAAGTCCGTCGCTCGTATCGCCGCGCATGGAGGATGTCACCGACGCCGGGATCTACGCGCGGGAGTCGTCGTACCTCGATCGATACGTGCAGGTCGGCGTCGCGGGTGGACGGGTGCTGCGGGTCACGTTCCCCGAGACGCCCGAGGACGACGCCGAGGACGACCACCCCGTCCTCGAGCGGATCTTCGAGTACCTCGACGGACTCGAGGAGGTCGCGTTCGACGACGTCCAGGTCGCACTGACGATGCCGACCGACCAGCGAGCGGTGCTGGAAGGCGTTCGAGAGATTCCCTACGGCGATCAGGTCGATGTCCGCACGCTGACGCGGATGACTCCGGAACTCGACCACGAGGAAAACGACGATCTCAACCTGGTTCGGACGGCCCTCGACAACAACCCCGCGCCGATTCTGATCCCGGACCACCGGGTCCGCGACGGCCCCAGCGCCGCGCCCCCGCCGGTCGAACAGAAGCTGCGCTCGCTCGAGGGATTGTAGCAGGAGTTGGCACTACGTATTCTTATCAGATGTGCTGGAACTGAACAGGCGTTACGTAGAGGGTGCGTATGGAACACTGCCGAGAGTGCCGAGCAGCCGTGAGCGAAGCGAACGGTTCACCGCCGGAGCGGGGTGAAATCCAGCGACGGCGGCCTTTTTGTATCATCAGAACCGCCTCATGGTTCTGATTAGCAGTCAGAACGCGTTGCGTTCTGACGACATCAACGGGTTTTAGCGGGGGTTGAGGCTGGCATCGTAGACGCCAGCCGATGCCCCCGCTAAAAGAGGTTGCTGTCTGTGACGAGATTCTCACAAGATGTCTCGTGAAAATTCGCACTCCCAGGACGCCGGTTTCTAGCTGTTCCAGGCCGCGTAGATGTAGAGCCCGATGCCGGCGTAGACCAGCAGCGTACTCGCCAGGTCGATGACTACCAGTCCGCTCACCAGGTGGGCGAACTGGAGGATTCCGCCCGCGATCAGACAGACCGCCGCACCCGTGACGACCGAGGTCGGCTCGTCGGCCTCCCGGTAGAGGATCGCGCCGATCCCGACCGCGATCACCCCGAAGGCGAACTCCGTCACGAGCATCGCCATCGCGTCCTCGGCCAGCGTCGCGTACGCGAACAGGGCGAAGTAAAACAGGATTCCGTAGACGATCAGCCGCCGCATCGACGCCGAAAGTTCGATCGTATCGCTCATACGCGACTCGAGCGTCCCGTCCCCCTTAGCTTTCGAGGGTTCGAGCCCACTCGAGGTCGATCCCTTCGTGGACGACGAACTCGAAGGCGTTGATCAGGTAGTGGGCGACGACGACGACGAGGAAGCTCTCGGTCACGATAAAGACCGCCGCCAGCACGAACCCGAGCGCCCCGGTGACGACGACGCCGACGTCGCCCTGCATCCCGTGGCCCAGCGCGAACGCGATCGAAGAGACCACCGCGAGCAGCCACGGCGAAATCCCGAAGCCGACCGAGAGCGCGCCGATCAGCGCCGCCCGGAACAGCAGCTCCTCGAAGACGGCGATCAGCGGGAGGACGCCGCCAAGCAGCACCGCCCACCCTCGAGCCGAGTCGGGCGCCAGCAGCTCCCGGAGCTGTTCGTCGTGGTCAAACCCCAGTCTGGTCGCGAGCGCGGCGCCGAGTTCGTTGGCGACGTAGAGGACGACTCCCACTGCGGTGCCGACGACCAGCCCGGTCTCGAGGTACCCCCTGGAAAATTCGATCCCCAGCGCGTCGGCCGGGACGCCCGTGTAGATGATCGCCCCCAGCAGAATCAGCGCGAACAGCCCCTGCGAGGCCGCGACGTTCGCGAGCATCATCCCCGTCGTCAGCGAGTCGGGGTCGACGCCGTCCCGGCGATCTCGAGGGGACGGCTCGGCCGTCTCCGACTCGATATCACGGTCGGTCTCGGCTGTCGCGGACACGTCGGCGGAAGCTTCCGACGACGGGCTCGAGCGGGAAGCGTCCATCTCGGCCTCGGCCCCGACTGGCGTTTCGTGGAACTCCTCCTGATCGTCTTCGAGCGGCGACGCTTCGGCGTCGAGGGTGTGATCGGCACCGTCCGGAGCGTCGTCGGAACGCCCCTCGAGATCGATCTCGTCGAACGCCGACTGCGTGAGGTGTGAAAGAACCAGCAACACGAGGAGGACGACGCCGGTGATCGCCGCGAACGCCGTCCACTGAGTCATCTACTGCAGACTCGGGTTCGAACCGCTGGCCGAACCGACGGCCTGCTGGTCGAACGCCGATCCGGTGATCGACTTGAGCCGATCGACCAGCGAGTCCTTCTTCGGTTCGCCCATCAGGGCGACGTCGAGCACTTCGCTGATGTTCGAGCAGGGGATGATTTCGATCATCTCGTCGTACTCGTCTTCGATCATCACGTCCTGTTCGTTGGCCTTCGGGATGATGACCTTCGTACAGCCGGCCTTGGCGGCCGCCTCGATCTTGTGGGTCACCCCGCCGACCGGGAGGACGTCGCCGCGAACCGACAGCGAGCCGGTCATGGCGACCGACTGGTCGATCGGGATATCCTCGAGGGCGCTGATGACGGCCGTCGCGACCGTGATCGACGCCGAATCGCCGTCGACACCCTGCTGGCCGGCCTGGACGAACTGGATGTGAACGTCCTTCTCCGAGAGGTTGACGTCGGAGAACTTCTTGATGATCGCCGAGACGTTCTGGACCGACTCCTCGGCCATCTCCTTGAGCTGCCCCGTGGCGATGACCTGGCCCTGGCCCTGGGCGGGCGCGATTTCGGCCATCACTGGCAGCATGATACCCGAGTCCTCGCCCATGACGGCGAGGCCGTTGACCCGACCTTCCATCCCGTCGTGGGTAACCTGCAGCTCGTAGTCCTTGCGCCGTTCGATATAGTCGTCAGCGAGTTGCTGTTCGATCGAGCGCGAGCGGCCCTTGGCCTCGAGGACGTCCTCGCGGGTCGTGAACTCGGCGTCCTCGGCACGGGCGATGTCGCCGGCGACCCGAACCAGCCCGCCGAGGCTCCGGAACTCGAGGGTGAGGTGCTCTTTCCGACCTGCCCGGCGTTTGGCCTCGAGGATGACCTCCTCGACGGCCTCGCGGGTGAAGTGGGGGAGACGCCCGTCGCGATCGACCTCCTGGGCGATGAAGCGGGCGTACTTGCGGCGCATCTCGGCGGTGTCCTCGATCGTGTCGTCCATGTACACCTCGTACCCGTAGCCCTTGATCCGCGAGCGCAGGGCGGGGTGCATGTTCTCCATCGCGTCGAGGTTCCCCGCGGCGATCATGATGAAGTCACAGGGGACGGGCTCGGTCTGGACCATCGCACCCGAGGAGCGCTCGGACTGGCCCGTGATGGCGAACTCGCCCTCCTGGATCGCGGTCATCAGCTTCTGCTGGGTGCGGACGTCGAGCGTGTTGATCTCGTCGACGAACAGCACGCCCTTGTTGGCCTTGTGGATGCCGCCGGGTTCGACCCGGTCGTGGCTCGGCGTCTCCATACCACCCGACTGGAACGGGTCGTGGCGGACGTCGCCCAGCAGGGCGCCGGCGTGGGCGCCGGTGGCGTCCTCGAAGGGCGCCTGGCGCTGGTCGCCGTTGTCGACGATCATGTTCGGCACCATCGCGTCCGTGCCCCGCGAGGTGTAGCGGAAGATAAACCAGATGATACCCGCTGCGAGGATACCGAGCAGGATCTGTCCGGAGAGGATCGCGTACCCGACGACGATCGCGATGATGATCCACATCAGGATCGAACGCATCTGGTTGCGCTTGCGGGCTTCCTCCTTGTGGGCGTCGATGATCTGTTCGCCCTTTCCGGCCGGAACCGTCCTGACCTTCGGCTCGTTGCCGTCGTCGGGGTTGTGGTAGACGAGGACGTCCTGGAGGTCCTCCTGGGGCAGTAGCTGGCTCATCGCCTTGGCCAGCATCGACTTCCCGGTTCCGGGCGAACCGATCATCATCACGTGTCGGCGCTGCTTGGCCGCCTTGATGATGATGTCTCGAGCCTCGTCCTGTCCGATCACCTGGTCGACGAGTCGATCGGGAACCTCGATATCGTCCGTCGAATCGATCTTGAGTCCGCCGAGAAGGTCGTCCTCGGCGTTCTCCTCGTCGAACTCGACCCCGGGATCGACCTCGACGGTGCTTCCGAGATCCTCGACAGTTTCGATACCCTCGTCGGCGTCGGGTTCCTCGTCGGCGTCGGGTTCCTCGTCGGCGTCGGGCTCCTCCTCGAGCCCGTCGGACGGACGCTGCTCGGACTCGTCGGGCTCCGACTCGCGGCCGGTTTCCTCGATCGGCCTCCTGTCGGACTCGTCGGGCCGGTCGCCGGAGTCCGCTCCCGGCGACCGATCCCCCTGGCGATCCGACGACTGCTCCCGCTGGCTCTCGCGGGGAGCATCGTCAGGTGCGCCTTCGGGGGAGTCATCAACGTTCGTATCGTTACTCATAGAACTCTGTTCAGTACCTGATCCGAAGGGATTGCGACTGATATACTTTCTCCATGCGGAACGCAGCGCCCATGGCCGTAATCGCGGATTACAGCCCCCGGCGGCGGTGATCTGGGCGTCACTGTTTGAGCTCGATCGCCGGCTAGCCGTAAATACCGACTCGATCCGGCGCCCGCGAGGGAACCCGCCACGCTTAAGCGCAGCCCCGAAACAGTACCCGGCATGAGGGGGTTCTACATCGGCCGTTTCCAGCCGTTTCACAACGGCCACCGCAACATGGTCGAGCAGATCGCCGACGACGTCGACGAACTCGTGTTGGGGATCGGAAGCGCCGACGACTCACACTCGGTGCGGAATCCGTTCACCGCCGGCGAACGGATCATGATGATCACCAAGTCGCTCGTCGACATGGACGTCGTCACCTACGCCGTCCCGATCGAGGACCTGGAACGAAACTCGGTGTGGGTGAGCCACGTCCAGAGCATGAGCCCGGACTTCGACGTCGCCTACTCCAACAACCCGCTAGTCGTCCAGCTGTTTCGCGAGGCCAACTTCGAGGTGCGCCAGTCGCCGATGTTCAACCGCGAGGTCCTCGAGGGAACCGAGGTCCGCGAGCGGATGATCAACGGCGGCGACTGGGAGTCGCTGGTCCCCGAGGCCGTCGCCGAGGTCGTCGACGAGATCGGCGGGATCGAACGGATCCAGATGGTAAGCGGCTCCGATACGAACGGCGACTGATCCCCGGAACCGCTCGGCCGCGGGACAGCTGTGCCCTCGAGCCGCGTTCGTTTTTATCGATCGCGCCGTATCCGCGGCCATGATCACGCTCACGTCGGACTTCGGGACGCCGTACCCCGCGGCGATGAAGGGAGTCCTGCTCGGACGAACCGATGCGAGGCTGGTCGACATCGGGCACGACTTCCCGCGCCAGGACGTTCGTACCGCGGCGTTCTGGCTCCGGGAGACGCTGCCGTACTTCCCGCCGGCCACGCACCTCGTCGTCGTCGATCCCGGCGTCGGCACCGACCGCGACGCGATCGCCATCCGAGCAGGGGAGCACGCACTCGTGGGACCCGACAACGGCGTCTTGCTTCCCGCCGCTCGGCGACTCGCCGGCGACGCCGCCCTCGAAAGTTACGTCGTCGACGAGGACGCGCTCGAGCCGGTCGTCCCCGCGGGCGAGTCACCTTCGGATCCCGACGAGGGCCCGAGAAGCAACACCTTCCACGGCCGGGATATCTTCGCCCCGACCGCTGCGACGGTCCACGACAGCGACGGTCCCGACACCGTGGCGTTTCTGACGCCAGGAGACGGTCCGGTCGACCTCGAACTGCCCGCGGCAACCCTCGTGGATGGCCGCGCCGTCGGCGAAGTACTCGTCGTCGACGACTTCGGGAACGTGATTACGAACGTTCCCGGGGAGTTCCTCGAGGGCCGCGAGTGGGTCGTCGCGAACGACGAACAGGTTCCGGTCGGCGACACGTTCGAGGCCGTTCCCGCGGGCGACCGACTCGCGACCGTCGGGAGCCACGGCTACGTCGAACTCGACGTCAATCGGGGGCGAGGCGAGACGGCGTTCGAGCTCGCCGTCGGCGATCGGGTTGTCCTCGAGTTCGTCGATTGAGAACGGACCAGGGGTCCGTCGACCGAGCAGGAATCAGCGGTCGGCCGACGGATCGATGACGAGTTCGCCCGAGGCGTGGCAAACGACCGCGCAGCCGGCGAACCGAAACGAGGTCGTTCCGTCCTCGATGCGGTGTCGACCCCAGTGAGCGAACAACGTATCGAGAGCGTCGGGATCGACCCGCGTCGACAGCGCCTCGAGTTCCTCGGGATCGGTCTCGAGCACCGACGCGACGGTCAACACGAGGACCGTGCTCACGGCCTCGGGGTCGCTGTCGGTCCACCACATGTGGTAGGTCTCGCGGTCCTCGTCGCGGTAGACGGTTCGACCTGCGACGTCGTCGACCGGAGTCAGCCCGTCGGACGGCGGAGAGAGGGACATTCTACAGGACGGTTTGTGTATTATTACTTAACTTTATTGTTAAAAATACAAGTAGTTTCGAAGGAGAGACGACCGGACGACTACTCGGCGGCGATGACGTCGTCGATGCGGACGATCATCGTCGCGGCCTCGGTCGCGCTCTGGATAGCCTCACGCTTGACGTCCGCGGGGTCGACGACGCCGTACTCGAATGGGTCGTCGATGGTGACGGTCTCGCCGTCGGTGATGAGGCCGGCGCGCTCGCCGCCCTCGTGGGCCGCCCGCAGATCGACGAGGGTGTCGATCGGGTCCTGGCCGGTGTTGGTCGCCAGCGTCCGCGGAACGACGTCGAGCGCGTCCGCGAAGGAGGTAACCGCGAGCTGTTTGCGGCCCTCGATGCCGGCGGCCGCCGAGCGGATCTTGTCCGCGACGGCGATCTCGGTCGCGCCGGCGCCGGGAACGACCTCGCCCGAGTCGAGCGCCGTCGAGACGACGTCGAGGGCGTCGCCGATGGCGCGCTCGAGCTCGTCGACGACGTGTTCGGTGCCGCCACGGACGAAGACGGTGACGGCCTCGGCGGCCGCGCCGCCCTCGACGAACGCGAGGTCGTCGTCGCCGTAGTTCTGGCTGCGGACCCGGTCGGCCGCGCCGAAGTCGCTCTCCTCGAGATCCTCGAGGGCGCCGACGCGGTTCGCGCCGGTCGCGGAGACGATCTGGCGGGCGTCGGAGCTGCCGACGTTGTCGAAGACGAGCACGCCCTCCTTCGCGAGGAACGAGCTGATGCGCTCGTCGACGTCGTCGGTCGTGAAGACGACGTCCGCGCCGCTCTCGGCGAGGGTCTCGGCGTAGCCGCGAACCTCGCTCTCCTCGGCGTCGATCGCCTGGTTGAGCTGGTCGATCGAGTCGATGGCGTACTCGGCGTCGATGTCGCCGGTACGGACGCCGAGCTCGACGTCGAGGACGGCGATCGAGGCGTCCTCGACCTCCTTCGGCATGGCGTCGTGGGCGGCCTCCTCGTCGATGACGATACCGGGGACGAGCTCCGTCGCGTTCGAGGAGGCGCCGATCTGCGTGTGGACGGTGACGTTGTCCCGGTGGACACCCTCGTCGTCCTCGACGTGGCGGATGGCCTCGACGACCGTCTCGGCCAGCGACTCGGCGGTCAGGCCGCCGGTGCCCTTGCCCGTCATGCTGGATTCGGCGACCTGTTTGAGCACGTCGTCGTCGACGGCGTCCTGGCTGACCTGCTCGGCGATCGCCTCGAGGGCGATCTCGGCGGCCTCGTGGTAGCCCTCGACGATCGTCGTCGCGTGGACGTCCTGCTCGATGAGGTCCTCGGCCTCGGCGAGCAGGTTACCGGCGATCACGGCCGCGGTCGTCGTCCCGTCGCCGACCTCCTCCTCCTGGGAGTCGGCGACCTCGACGAGCATCTGGGCCGCGGGGTGTTCGATGTCCATCTCGTTGAGGATGGTTGCGCCGTCGTTCGTGATGACGACCTCGCCGCCCGAGTCGACGAGCATCTTGTCCATCCCGCGGGGGCCGAGTGTCGTCCGTACTGCCTCGGCGACGGCCTTGCCGGCCATGATGTTCGACGACTGGGCGTCTCGCCCCTGGGTTCGCTGGCTGTCCTCGCTCAGAATGAACATAGGCTGTCCGCCCATGCGTCGCTGTTGTGCCATTGTGGATCCTCAGTAACCATGTCGTCAGCACTTCTATATAACTGTTTCGCTAGCCGTCGGCGCTCCGTCTGGCGATTTCCCTGTCACACCTCGACACACCCTCGAGACGACGGGCGCTCGACATCGCAGTCGCCGACGAGTTCCGACCCGCCCGGCAACGTCGCTCGAGGATCGCTCGAGCCGCCGAACTCGGCCTGTGTCGGGTTCGCATCCGTCGGGTCGAGTGAGTCGATTTATGTCGGAGCCGAAACGTTCGCTACGTATGGTCGCGAAACGGGCGGTCGGTTCTCCGCCGTCGACGACGATCGGACGGTGACCCTTAGGTATGTTACACGCTCTCGAACAGCGGCTCGGACCGCGGTTCTCGGTGCTGCGGGTCTACTGCTACGGTCTCTGTATGGGAACCGCCGACGCCCTCCCCGGCGTCTCCGGCGGCACCGTTGCGCTCCTGCTCGGGTTCTACGGCCGGCTGATCGCCGCCGTCACCGCGCTCACGCCCGGGCGAGCGATCGACGTGCTCCGGGGGTACGACGCCGAGCAGCGGGGACGCGCCAAAGAAGCACTGCTCGAGATGGATCTGCAGTTTCTCCTGCCGCTGGGCGTCGGAATGGTCACCGCCGTTGCACTCATCGCCGGCGCCGTCACGGCGCTCTCGGAGTCACACCCGATCGCGCTCTTCGGGTTCTTCATCGGACTGATCGCCGCCTCGGCGATCGTCCTCTTTCGGAGCCTGCCCTTCGCCACCAGTCGGCACGCCCTCGCGGCCGCCGCCGGTACCGCGCTCGCCCTGCTGGTCGCAGCCAACGTCCTCCAGCTACCGGGCAGCGGCGCCGTCCTGATCTTCCTCTCGGGCGGACTGGCGATCAGCGCGATGATCCTTCCCGGCGTCTCCGGCTCGCTCATCCTGATTCTGCTCGGCCAGTACGTGTTCCTCTCTTCGCAGTTGACGGCGTTCCTCCAGTCGATCCGTGATTTCGCCCTTGGCAACGGAACGATCGCGGGCGTCGTCGAACCCGGAACTACCGTCGTCGTCTTCGTCGCGGGCGGAGTCGTCGGCCTCGTCACGATCGCTCGGGTCGTCCGGTTCGCGCTGGATCGCCACCGCGAGCTGACGCTGCTGTTCCTGGTCGGCCTCATCGCCGGCTCGGTGCCCGCGCCGCTTCACGAGATCGCCGGCGCCCACGCGTTGACGGGCGACATCCTGGCGCTAACGGCCGGCTGGGCGGTCGTCGGCGCTATCGCGCTGTTCGCGATCGATTGGCTCGCGGGCGGGTTCGACCCCGAGTGATCGGTCGGCGCGACCCCGTCCGTTATGGCCCTAGCGGCGAATCGCTCCGTCATGGAATCCGTTGGCACTGGACTCGCGCGTATCGATCGGAACGACCGACGAGCCGACGTCTACCTCGCCCGACCCGAGAAACGAAACGCGATGTCGGTCGAGCTCATGCGGGATCTGACCGCGGCGTTCGATCGCGTCGACGCCGACGAGGACGTCTGGGCGGTCACCCTGCTCGGAGAGGGACCCGTCCTCAGCGCCGGGATGGACCTCGAGATGATGCGCGACCGGGTCGAACCCGACTCCGACATCGATCGGGACGTCTTCCCCTCGCTGCTCGAGACCATCGAGCGGACCCGCCAGCCGGTCGTCGCCGGGATCAAGCGGGCCGCGCCGGCTGGCGCGTTCGAACTGACCCTGCCCTGTGACTTCCGGGTTCTGGGCCGCGATGCGAAGTACGGACTGCTCGAGGTGACGCTGGGAACGTTCCCCCACGGCGGGGGCACCCAGCGCCTCCCACGGCTGGTCGGGCTCTCGAAGGCCAAGGAGATCATCCTCACCGGCGAGTTCGTCGAGCCGGAGGAGGCGAAGCGGATGGGACTCGTCCACGAACTCTGTGCGGACGACGCAGTCGACGAACGGGCGAAGGCGTTCGCGGACCGACTCTGCGAGAACGCACCGCTGGGTCTCGGGAACGGGAAGCAGGCGCTCAACGCCGCTCTCGAGACGCCCCTCGAGCAGGGGCTCGAGTTCGAACGGGCACTGGGGCGCGAACTCGATGACACCGAGGACTATCGGGAAGGATTCGATGCGCGACTCGCCGACCGGGAACCCCAGTTCAGCCGGGAGTGATCATCGGCGATCGTAGATCCGAACGGCTCGATCGTGGCGCACTGACAGTCCGTTCGGATTGCGGCGGGTCGATCGATCCGCGTAGCGTGCACGCACACCGTCTTTGAACCCGCCTGCGGCGTTCGTGACGACGTCGACCCCGTCGGAGAACCAGCCGGTCGGCGTCGCGTCCCCGGTGACGATCTCCCGAACCCCCGAGAGGCCGTCCCGGATCGCGCTGCCGACTGTCCGTCCGAGTACGGTCGGTCGCGGGCCGTAGTTCTTCCCGAGACCGTAGGCCAGTGCCCGGTACGTCGTTCCCCACTCCGGGTCGGGCCGGCCGCCGTCGGCGCCGACGTCGCTGCGGACGGCCATCGACGGCGACCAGGCGACCTCGAAGCCCAGGCCGCTCACCCGGTGGGCACAGTCGCGCGCGCCGTCGCTCTCGAGGTACTCGTCGAACCCGTCCAGGGCCTCGAGCGAGGTCCGGTCGAACGCGACGTTGCCGCCGTCGAAGACCGTCACGCTGTGGCCGACGATCCGTTGGGTACGCTCGCTCTCCGGGACCGTTCCGTCGGCCTCGCGTGTCGGGCCCGCGACGATGTCGGCGCTGTCGGCGGTCGCATCCTCGAGGGCCTCGTACCAGCCGGGTTCGATCGCGTACTCGGCGTCGAGAAAGGCGACGATCTCCCCCGTCGCCACCTCGAAGCCGGCGTTACGGGAGACGTTGGGGTTTCGCTCCGAGATCTCGACGAGGACGTCGACGTCATCGCGTTCGCGAACGACGCCCGTCGTTCCGTCCGAGGAGGGGCCGTTGACGACGATGATCTCCGTCCCGTGTGGGGTTTCGGCCTCGAGCGCGTCGAGACAGGACAGCAGTCGCTCCCGGTCGTTGAGCGTCGAGACGACTACCGAGAGCTCCATACCGTATAGTAGAACTACCCGAGGATAAAAATAGGGCGGAATTCGATCCCGCGATCAGCGAACGCGCGTGTTCCAGTACGACACCGACGCGAAGTGATCGGTCAGCGAACGGCCGCCGACCGTCTCGTCGAGCGTGCGGATCGCGGTCGCCAGTCGGTTCGGGATCGACCGATAGAGCCCGTACGGCGCCAGGAAGTCGTCCTCGACGTCGACCAGCGTCAGATTCGCTTTCGCGAGCAACACGCTGACCTCGCTCTTCGAGTAGAGCCGCGACCCCATCGGAAGCGCCCAGTTGTAGACGCTGCGCGCGCTGAAGCGGTTGAACGTGTCGAAGACGATCTGGTCGCGCGAGACCCGACGCATCTCCCGCAGGAACGCCTCGGGGTCGTCCGCCAGATGGAAAAACCGCATCGCGATGACGGTGTCGAAGTGATCGTCGGGAAACGGCAGTCGTCCGGCGTCGCCCCGCAGGAACTCGAGGGTTCCGTCTAGGTTCGCCGTCTGCGCTTTCTTGCGTCCCTGTTGCAACATCGCTGCCGAAATGTCCAGTCCCACGACGTCTGCGCCACGCTCGGCGAGCATGACGGTAAACCGCCCGGTACCACAGGCGATCTCGAGGACGTTGCGGTCCTCGACGGGCATGATGGCCTCGAGTACGGCTTCCTTCTCCCGGCGGTCGATCAGCTGGCCGCCCTGGGAGAAGCGCTTGTCGTCGTACTCGGCGGCGACGTCGTCGGCTTGGTACCACTCCTGTCCTTTCACACTGGCTCCAACTACAGCAGCGACAGGATAAAACGATACTGGAGTCCGTCGGCGGCTGTCCCGAAAGTGACACACCGATCCACGGTACGAACGCCGTCGATAGTCGGCGACTGCAGCCACGAGGCAACTACTAGAGTGCTCGGTCAGACCAGAACCGGACGGTTCAGATACATGTGATAATATGACGTCTAAACACCTATTACAAACTGGATTGTTCGTATCCACATATAGGGAAGCTTTACCACCTCTGCTTCCGCTGTGGTAGGTATGAGCATGAGTACCGCAGAGGACCACGCTGCCGCCGCCGAGGACTCACTCTCCGAAGACGAGTACCGCGACCGCCTTCGCGACCTGCCGCCGAGTGCGAAGCTCGTCGCCAAGGTTCTCGAGGCCGACTCGCCGCTGTCGCAGGGACAGCTCGCCGAGGAGTCGCTGCTGCCCGACCGGACCGTTCGCTACGCGCTCAACCGCCTCGAGGATGTCGAGCTCATCGGCTCCCGGTACAGCTTCCGCGACGCGCGCAAGCAAGTGTACTTCCTCAAACACTGATTGCCGTCGGGACCGAACGCTGACGGTCTCCGATACGCCTTTTTTCGCCGACCGTGATGGCCGCCCATGAACGTCGCGTCCGTCGCCGTCCCCGTCCGTACCCGCGCACCCGGAGGGACGACCAACGCCTACCTGCTCGGCGAGGAGCCGTCGGTGCTCGTCGATCCCGCGGCCCGCACCGACGAACTCGATCGGCTCGTCGCCGAGCGGTCGGTCGAACACGTCGTCGTCACCCACACCCATCCCGACCACGTCGGCGCGGTCGACGCCTACGCGGCCGAAACCGGCGCGACCGTCTGGGGTCGGTACGGACGGAGCGAGCGGTTCCGCGAGGCGACGGGACGGGACCCCGACCGGGAGCTGCTTCCGGGGGCGACGATCGACCTCGGTGACGAGCGCGTGCGCGTTCTGGAGACGCCGGGACACGCACCCGACCACCTCGCGTTCGAGGCCGGCTCGGACGGGCCGATCGTCTGCGGGGACTGTGCCGTCGCCGAGGGTAGCGTCGTCGTCGGCGCCCCCGAGGGCGACATGCGCGCGTACCTGACGACGCTGCGTCGGCTCCGGGCGATCGATCCGCCGGCGCTGCACCCGGGCCACGGTCCTACGATCGAGACGCCGCGGGCGGTCCTCGAGCGACTCATCGCCCACCGACTCCGGCGCGAGCGACGGGTGCTCGAGGCGGTCGACGACGGCGCCGGCTCGCTCGCGGCGATCCTCGAGGGCGCCTACGAGAAGGACCTCGAGGGGGTTCGCGACCTCGCGCGGGCGACCGTCGGGGCCCACCTCGAGAAGCTCGCCGTCGAGGGCCGACTCGAGTGGGACGGCGAGCGCGCTACGAGTTCGAGGTGAACTGGAACTCGAAGGTGAGCTGATCCTCCATCCGCACCCGGACGCCGCCGAACTCCTCGGAAATCTGCTTGCGGGCCTCGGAGCTGGGTTCGACGGTGAGCGTGACGCTGTTGCTGTTCGCGTTGTACTCGATCCGGCTGACGGTGACGTCGAACGCGAAGAGGTCGGGGACCTCTCTCCGGAGGTGCTCGCGCACGTGATCGATCTCCGTCTGAACGTCGCCCATCTCCTCGTTGAGCGATGACATGCGCTAGCGTAGGTCTCGAGCGGTCGTAACGGTTCGTCCTCGCTCGGAAGACAGTCCGCCCCACGTAGGAGGCGGCGCCAAGCGACCGGCTTTTGCCCCTCGAGACGTAGTGACGAACGTGCGATCGCTGGAAGCCGAACTCGAGTCCGCCCGCGAGCTGGCCGTCGACGACCTGGCCGACGCCATCGAGTCGATCGGCTTCGAGTGTACCCGCTGTGGCGCCTGCTGTACGGGCCACGGCGAGGACGAACACACGGCGACGGTGTTCCCCGACGAGGTCCGTCGGCTCGAGGACGCGCCTACCGACGACAACCTCGAGGGCGAGGCAATTCCCGACGCCGAGGACCGCGAGTGGCGCGATGTCGCCCGACCGATGCCGTACGGCCTCGAGGAGGGCGACGACGGGCTCGAGGGCGAGACCTTCGAGTGGGCGCTCGAAACCGACGGCTGTGGGGACTGCGCGTTCTACGCGGAGGACGAGGCCGGCGTCGGCGCCTGTACCGTCCACGAGGACCGACCGCTGATCTGTCGCACCTACCCCTTCAGCGTCGGGCTCGCGGGAACGAGCCAGCCGATGGGCGAGGCCGTCGACAGCGTTTCGCTCCCGGCGCAGGCAGGTGCCGACAGCGAGGACGAAGCGGGCGTCCTCCGCGCACACGAGTGCGAGGGACTGGGCCGAGAGATCTCCCGCGAGGACGCGGAGGAACTCGCCCGCGCGCTGAAAGAGCGCGCAGTCCGGGAACTCGAGGAAGCGATCGGCGTCCGCGACGAGTACGAGCCCGCGGATCGGGAACCGGGCGAGGTCGTCGTCCACGACTCCGAGGGCGCAAAGCGGGTCGACGGAACCCCGCTCGAGGAGTGATCGACTCGGATCCGCGGCTTCGAACCGACAGGGATTTTACGCAACCGCGGAATCCGTCCGCATGAACGTCGACTGGGACGAGATCACCCACGTCACGAAGGTCGATCCGGCGAAATCCCTGCCGTCGGATCTCGGCGTCCTCGAGGGGACCGATCTGGTGCTCGTCGGCGGCTCCGACGGCGTCACCGAGTCGAACAGCCTCGAGGCGATCGAACGCGTCACGGACGTCTTCTCGGAGATTCCGGTCTTTCAGGAGCCGTACAGCTCGAGCCACGTCTCGCGGGAAACCATCGAGGCGGCCGACGCCGTCTCGATCCCCGCCGTCTACAACGGCGACCGGGACCACTTCGTCGGCAAGCACGTCGAGCTGTTCACCGAGGTCGGGCAGAAACCCGACGAACTGCTCGGCTCGAGCGTTCCCCTCGTCGGCGACCTGATCGCCTCGAAGGGCGTCGAGGTGGTCGCGGAACTCGCGGACAAGCTCGTCGGCGAGGGGTACGTCGTCCAACACCTCGAGTCGACGGCTGCAGCCGTCTCGGGCGTCGACACCGCCTACAGTCCCGACGAGGTCGCCGGCGCGGCCCTCGCGACGGAGGCGTTCTACGACTTCCCGATCTTCTACGTCGAGTACTCGGGCACCTACGGCGGTCCCGGCGACGTCGAGGCCGCCGCGCGATATCTCGAGGAGACAGCGCTGTTCTACGGCGGCGGGATCGACAGTTCCAAAAAGGCGAGCGAGATCCTCGAGGCCGGCGCGGACGCCGTCGTCGTCGGCGACTGCTTCCACGACGACCCGGAGACGTTCCGGGAGACGATCCCGGAGTAGAGTGGCTCGAGAGCCGGCAGGCTACTGTAACGGTTTTTGTGCGGTCTTCGGTAGGTGCGCTATGTACAGCGAACTTTTTTGCCGAGGGCATCGACTGACGCCATCGGCGTCAGCCTCAACCCCCGGCAAAAAACTTCGATGTCGTCAGAACGCGACGCGTTCTGACTGCTGATCAGAACCGCTTTGCGGTTCTGNACCCCCGGCAAAAAACTTCGATGTCGTCAGAACGCGACGCGTTCTGACTGCTGATCAGAACCGCTTTGCGGTTCTGATGATGAAAAAAGGCCGACGGCTCGCCCACGGGGCTCGCCGTCGGTGAAACCCCTCGCTTCGCTCGGCGTATGCTTCTCCGTTCCATTCGCAAAAAGATGTAACGCGGTGAGCCGTGACCTATTCCAGACTTGTCCATCTCAGTCCTGGGTAGACACTACGACGTCAGGGTCAGCATCTTCGGTCGCCGGTTCGGTGCTCACGGAGCGCGCCCACAGGTACAGCAGGCTCGGCAGGACGACCACACTCGCGACGAACGCGGCGACCATCGCCAGGACGACCAGCGTCGCGAAGTTCCCGAACGACGGATCGGGGTGAACCAACATGCCGGCGAAGGCAGCGACTGACGTCGACATGCTCCCGAGGAGGGCGCCGCCGGTACCGGTGACGGCGGTCTCGAGGGCGTCGAGATCGGTCCGGCCGCGAGCGCGCTCGTGTGCGAACCGGTCGCTGAGGTGGATCGAGTAGTCGACGCCAATTCCGATCACCAGGCTCACCAGCAGCGCTGTCAGGAAGTTCAGCGGGACGTCCAGCAAGTACATCCCGCCGACGACGTACCCGAGCACGAGCGCGACGGGGACAGCCGTCAGCAGGCCGAGGGTGGCGCTCCCGTGTACCCGCCGGTAGACGGCGACGAGCGTCAGGAATACCGCGGCCACGGCGACGATCATCACCCGGACGATGCCGTCGGTAATCCGCTCGATCGCCGCCTGCTCGGCGGTGGCGTCGCTGACGACGGTCGCCTCCAGGTCGCCGCCCTCGGCCTCGACCGCGTCGCCGACCGCGAACAGGTTCCCCGACCGATCGCCGTCGATCGCCGGCCCGTCGGCGGCCTGGGGTGGCCCGATCGCTCGCAGCGACTGGTACTCCCCGTCCTCCCGCTCGATCACCGCGCTCGCCGCCTCGGCATCGACCTCGTAGAGGTGGTCGTACACTGCCTCGAGGTCGCTGTCGGGGATCCCGTCGCCGGTCGTGTCAGCAGCCTCGACCGTGCTCGCGAACTCCTCGTCCTCGGCAGCGACCTCGTTAAGTACGGCCGTCGGCGTCTCGATAGTGTCCACGCGTCCCTCGGCGAACGTGCCACGTTCGACCCCCTCGTCGATGCCTGCCTCGAGCGCGTACAGCGCGTTGTCGTCGGTCACCGATCCCTCGACGAGGAGCTGGACGCGGTCGTCCTCGTCGGCCGCGGCGCTACGGAATTGCTCGCCGACGTACTCCTGATTCGCCATCGCCTCGTTTTCCTCCCAGCCGACGGGGCCGGGCAGCTCCTGTTTCCACTCGGCGACGTCGGGGTTCTCGGCGCCCATTGTCTCCTCGTCGAGGGCCGTCCACGCGACCGCACCGCCGGCCGCGACGAGGAGCGCAACGACGATTACGACGGGGGCCGCCCGGCGGGCCAGCGCCACCGTGCTCGAGAGGAGCGGGCCGACGTAGGCGCCGGCACCCAGCGGCCGCTTGCGACGATCCAAGCCGAGCCGCTCGAGGGCGTCGTCGATCGTGACCTTCAGTGCGGGCACCAGGGTGACGAAGACCACGAACGCCGACACCACGCCGAGCGTGATCGCGATCCCGAGGTCCTGTAGAGTACCGACGGGGTTGACGACGTTAGCGAGGAAACCGATGCCGGCGGTGATCGTCACGAGCCCGAACGCGACCGCGACCGCACGAAGCCCGCGAGCCATCGAGGATCGGACTGGGTCGTCAGGGCCTCGTTGCTCACGGGCCGCTTCGCTCCCGGTTCGCGTATCCGAGGCGCGTAGCGCCTCGCGCTCCTCGCGGTAGCGCGTAAAGACGTGGAATCCGTAGTCGATCGACAGCCCCGCGATCAGGACCGGGCCGATCACGACCGCGGGCCCGACCTCGACGCCGAGCCAGCCCAGGATGCCGAACATCCAGAGGATCGAGACGAGCACGCCCGTGAGCCCGACGACCACGTCGACAACGTCGCGATAGGCGAAGGCGGCGACGGCGAGGATCAGCCCGAGCACGACCGGCAGCACCAGGAAGACCGTGTTCTCCACGCTCGTCTCGGACATCTCGTCCATCGCCGGCTCGCCGAGCGTGAAGAACTCGGGGGTTTCGCGGTCGGCGGCCCCGTCGGCCAGCGCGTACTGGGCGTCGGCGGACGCCTCGCCGTCCTCGGTGGGCTCGAACGCGAAGACGACCTGTGTGCTCTCGGCCTCGGCGGTACCGGGCGCATAGCTGTTGGGCACCAGCAACTGGGCACGAGGATCTTCGGCGAGCGTCGCCTCGACGAGTGCGGCGACCTCGTCCTCGTCGGCCGCCTCCAGGGCGGCAATCTGTTCGTCGAGGCTGGCGTCGGGATCACTGGCGGCCTGCGTCCCGACCAGCGAGGCGATGCTCAGGACCTCGTCGTCGGTCTGCGCGTCGGCGACGGCGTCGTCCTCGGCGACCGACTGCTGGTACTCCAGCGTGGCGATCAACGCGTCCGTCGAGAGGGCGTTGCCGCCGTCGTCCCGCACGTAGACTGGGAAGTGCGCTGCCGGATCGTCGCCACTGTCGGTTTCGTAGTTCGCCTGGACGTATCCTTCCGCCTCGTCGACGTCGGTCTCGACGGCACCGGCGAAGCCGCCGTCGCCGCCCATCTCGGCGTTCGTGATGCCGGCGACCAGGCCCGCCGTGAGCACGAGCGCGAGGATGACGACGAGGTAGTTGTGTGTCGTTACGACGTCGGCCGTTCGATGGGGTAGCGTTCGTAGCATGGTGTTAGCGTTCGTCACCGGTGGTTCGGCTATCGGTGGGTCGCTGTCGATTCGAGTCGTCGGGTGCCGCGACGGCGAGGTCATGGATCGCGGCGCCAACGTGGGCGATCTCCTGGACGACCGTCGCCTTGGCGTCAGCGTCGGAGACGCACGCGACCAGTTGGCCGGACTGCTCGATCATCGACTCGACGCCGGGGATCGCCTCGTCGTCGATCGTTCGGCCCGTCGTCATCCGGAGGTGTTCCCACCCGGATCGCGTGCCGTCGAGGTCGACGGTCTCCCGGAGGTACCCCACGCGTTCGTTGAGCCGGTCCCGGTCGTGCCGGGGATTCAGCCCCGGAACCGTCGCGCTCCCTCTGGAGGGCCGGACGCTCCCAGCCAGCAGATCGAGCAGCGTCGATCTGCCGGCACCAGTGGGCCCGACGAGGCCGAACACCTCCCCGCGCTCGACCGTCAGGCCCAGTGCGTCGATGACCGGCCGGCCACCGTAGCGTTTCGTCAGGTCGTTTGTCTCGAGTACGCTCATCGCGTATTCGGACGTCACCCGGACTCACCCTTAACTATTATCGAATAAATTACATATGTCGCATCTGGTTCAAAAAATGGGTTGAGTATATCCGGCGGTTCGTTGCAGGTTCGACGCGGCGGATCGGCTCACAGGGCAAAATCGCTCAACTGCTATTGAGTAACGAATCCGAGAGGATCAGCGATCGCCGACCGAATCGCGTCGCACGCGTTCGGCCCGCTCGACGGACAGGTCGTCGCCGACGAGCAACCGGAGGGCGTCCTCGTCGACACGGTAGGTCACCTCGTACGTGTCCGCGGCGAGACGGTCGGTGGACCACCGCTCGTCCATGACGCGTGGTACCATCTCGAACGTGCTCAGAGACGTGGTGTCGATACCGTGTTCCCAGTGGAAGGCGATCGAGGCGGGATGGGTGGCGAGCCACACCGATAGCGGACCGTTGAACCTGGTCCAGCAGCTCCGACAGCGTGCGATCGCGACGAACCGGAGCGACCCGGGCGCCACGTCCTCGACGTTCCTGACATCGAGGTCGTTGCGCCCCCCACAGATCGCACAGACCCCCTCGCGGAACTGCTGGAAGTAACTCGCAGTCCGCGTCTTCACGCTCTCGATCACGGCCTCGTCGTCCCGAGCAGTCACCTGCGCGGGGGTCACGGGAATGTTCCCGAAGCACTCACCACACTCCTCACAGCGGTGCATCAACATCCTGTCCTCGACGTCGGTCACGAGCTCTTCGGCGTCACAGTGCAGACAACTCCCCTCGATTTCGAAGGGGTCGAGTTCGACGTCGCCGGCGTACGCGCCCGCGAGGTACTGTCTGACGATCGCCTCGCCGGCGTAGGTGAACTTCCAGCCTTCGTCGGTGTGCCGAAGGTAGGCCCCATCGAGCTTCTCGAGGTGATATGACAATCGTGACGTCGAGTCGATCTCCACTCGCTCGTACAGCTCCGAAAAGGACAGCTCCGGCATCGATCCCCCTGGAGTGAGCCCCTGCTCGTCCAGCGCCTCCGCGAACGCCCGCAAAATCGCGATCCGCGTGGGATCGGACAGCGTTCCGAAGGCCTCGGCCGCTGCCTCCTCGTCCGGCATGTCTCTCCTTTCGAGAACCTACGCTATTATCGTTCGGGAGGACTGCCCGATTCGCGACCGGATGACTGCTCCGAATATGCACTGTCGGATAGAGGCGGACAAACGGAGTCTTGCGGGCCCTGTCCCTAGAACGACAGCGGCTTCGAGAACCGCCAAGCTTGTATACGGCGCACGAAGTACGCCATCTCTCCGAGCGCGCCTTACTCGCGGCTTCGCCGCTCGTCTTTGTTACGGTTCTCGCCTGCACTGCTCGCTCCAAACCGACCCACGGCGCGCTCGGCCTTTCTCGCGAGTTCCGATGGAACGAGCGAGAGCTCGAGAGAGCACGTTCTTCCGGTGGTTGTTGATCGAAGTCCGCAAGCGTGGGCGCTTACGACTCCATCAGAAATTTTCGATTTCTGAGGACGGTTTTTATGGGGGGTGAACGGATTACGGGCCGTCAGCCCGCAACCGGATGACGTGGCGACGGAACCGCCACGCGACCGGCCGTAGGCCGGTCACGATACCCCGTGAAAGGAGCGCGTTCCTTAGAACGTGTCCTCGATGATCTCGCCGACCGCGAAGTTCGACTTGACCTCGGTGATCTCGACCTTGACGCGCTCGCCGACGTCGGCGCCCGGAACGATGATCACGTAGCCTCGCTCGACGCGAGCGATCCCGTCGCCCTGCTTGCCGATGTCCTCGATCTCGACGTATCGAGTCTCGTTGACGTCGACCGGCGGCTGCGGTTCCGACGGCGCGGTCTTGGGCTGGGGCGTCGATGCGGACGACTCCTCGGTTGCTTCATCACGAGAGATGAGCGCGACACGATAGACGTCACCGGCGTCGATGTCGCCGGTTTCGACCTCCTGTCGGGGCACCTCGATGACGTACCGATCCTCTTCCTCCGAGACTTCCGTACTGAACAAACACAGCAGTTTTTCAGATATTTCCACAGGTAGACCCTCGACTTTGACTCTGCGTGCCAACCGTAATAGAACTACCGAACGACTACCGTGGTGTGCCGTGGCACTCGCGGGACGTCACCGCGGTCATCAGTCGGCGCGCTCGAGCGGCCGGATCGTCGCGAACCCCTCGAGATCGACCTCGCCGCCGAACTCGGCGTCGGCGACCGAGTCGTAGGGCCGGTTGACGACGATGTTTCCTGCAGTCGAACTCCCGATACCGGGGATAGTCGTCAGCTCGTCCATCGACGCCTCGTTGAGATCCAGCGGGTACGGCACGCCGGTCACCGATCGGTAGCCGTGGTCGACGACGGCGACGTCGATCGTCTCTCCGAGCGGGCGTTCGCCCGGGATGCCGACCAGCAGCGGGTAGGTTCCCAGCTGACGGCCGAACGTCTTCCCGTCCTGGTGGTACTCGAGGTGGACGTTCGGCAACACCGTTCCGAGCGGGGCGACGCGGGCAAGCATCGGGTTGTCGATCTCCTCCCGTACTTGCGTCTTGTAGCGTTTGAAGAGCTTCTTGTGGTCGTTTGCTATCTCGGCGCCCGTCTCGCTCATCTCGGTGCCGTCGAACGACATCACCTGCCGGATGTTCACCCGACGAAGCATGTACCCCTCGTCGTACACCCGGTGGAGAAACTCGAGGTTGCGCTCGTAGGTCTCCTCGCGCTCGCCCTTGAGCCCGTGTAAGAGGTTGATCCCGGGCAGGAGCTTGGGGAGACGGGTCGGTGCGTCCTTGCCCGCGCTTGCGACTGCGCCGTTCGCGCGTTCGGAGGGCCTCGGATCGTCCGGCCCTCCCGGGCGCCACCCTGCTTCCTCGTTGACAATCTTGACCGCCTCGAAGCACTCCTCTGCGGTGACGTTGAGGTTGTTCTCCTCCTGGACCAGCGGATCGGCCGACTCGAGGCCGAAGGCCGCGGTGTCGCCCGGCGTGTTGTGCTCGGCGATGATTCGGATCCCCTCCCGACTCTTCTCGGGCCACTCGACGATCGTGATGGGGTTCATGTTGTCGAGGTGAAGCGTCTCGAGGTCGGGTGCGACCTCGCGGATCCCGCCGTACAGCGAGCGCAGGGCGTCTGGGTTCGGGGCCTCGCCGTCGCCGCCGTAGGCGAGGATGTCTGCCTGGCGGCCGATTCGGAAGTGCCGAACGCCGAGATCGGAGAGGGCGTCGACCTCGCCGACGACCGACGGCGGCGGGCGGAACGTCGGATTCCCGTAGAGGGGTTCGGTACAGAACGAACACCGGTAGGCACAGCCTCGAGAGGTCTCGAGCTCGGCGATAAGGTAGTCGGGATGATTCGGATGTTGCTCGACGATAAAGGCCCCTTCCTGGGCCCACCGCGAGACCTCGTCGACGTCGCGCATCCGGTTGTTGAAACCCTCGAGGCCGCTCTCGACCAGATCGTGGACGGCGGCCTCGACGTCGCCCTTGGCGACGAAATCGAAGTCCAGGTCCTGGCGCTCGGTTTCCGTGGCGCCGGCGTTCTCGTCGCCGACGCCGAACTTCACGGGACCGCCCATCAGACTCGTGCCGCTTGCGGTCCAGGCGAGCTTGCGAACCTCGTCAGGTTCGGCCGGCGTGCCGCCGACGTACTTCCCGGGGACGGTCATCCCACCCAAATAGATCAGGAGGTCGGCCTCGTCGACGTCACGCCACCGGTCGGGCTCGTCGCGTAGGCCGTCGATCGTGTGGTACGTGATCTTCTCGCGGGGAACGCCCGCGTCGACGAGGGCTCCCGCGGTGTAGCGGGGGTACGTCGAGATGTACGGCGGCACCCCGAAGTGAGCGGGCTCGTCGACGTAGCCGTCGACGATCGTCACCGACAGCGTCTCGGGGTCAGTCATGGCGCCAGGTAGCGCCTCGAGCGGTAAAACGGTGACTACACGAAAGCCCCGACGCGCCGAGCGCGGCTCGGCGCATCGCCCCTTTCAGTCCCGCCCGGCGTGGTCAGACCGAGCGGTAGAGGCCGGAGGACCACTCGGCTTTCGAAGCGACCCGGATGGCTCGACGCGCTTCGAACTGACGACGGCCTGACGTACCGTAACCCCGACGTTGATGGTCGTCGTGGCGCTACTATCGTGTATGCCACCAACCGAGGAAATCGTCTGTACCGCCGAGGACTGCTTTCTCGACCTCTTCGAGAACCACTACACGTACGACGTTCCCGACGACTTCGACGTCTCCGAGCTGTCCTGTCCGGTCTGTGGCGGCACGGACTGTCTGAAACCCGTCGAGCTGTAGATCCTCCCAGAAACGCCGTACAGTCCCGTAGTTTCCGCGCCACAATCACTAAGAACGAGCCGAGCGTACCGTTCGAATCTGACCATGATCAGGATCCCTCGGTCGTCGTGCTCGGTTCGGCTGCGTTCGCCCCGCGGGGTTGATCGCCGATGAGTCTCTCGAGTTTCGCGGACGCGGTCGGCGCCGCCCTCTACCGCCAGATCGGTCGCGCCAACGGTCGCGTACAGCGCCACCGCCCGCTGGCGGTCGACCTCCTCGAGAACGAGACCGGCTACCTCGTCGTCTTCGACGCCCCCGGTGCCGGCCCCGACGACATTCAGGTTCGGTATCTCGAGGGGACGGTCACGGTCAAGATCGACCGCTTCCGACAGTTCCACGACGGCTACGAGATGCGCTTTCCCGGCCGCGGGATGGAACTCGAGGGCGAAGCCGAACTTCCCGGCGACGCGCTCGTCGAACCCGACGCGGGGACGGCCACGCTCTCTGAAGCGGGGGCCCTGCGGATCGAGATTCCGAAACACTCGGCGATCGACGACGGCGAGATCGAGGACGCCTCGACGGCCGAGGACGCGAGCGATACCGAGCCCGGTACCGACGAGATCCCGATCGACGACTAGTTCTCCCGAATCGTCATCCCCTCGACGACGTCGAACGCCTCGTCACCATCGAAGCGAGTCGGATCGAAGGGGTCGATCCCCTCGCCGCCGAGCACCTGGTCGGCGACGCGCTCGCCGATTGCGGGCGCACGCATGAAGCCGTGGCCCTGGAACCCGGTGGCGACGTACAGCCCGTCCTCGAGTTCGCCCACCAGCGGGTCCCGATCCGGCGTCGCCGTACACAGCCCCGCCCAAGCCCGCACGACGTCGTCGGGCTCGAGGTGGATCCCCGAAACTCGGTGATCGACGCGCTCGAGCAAGTCCGTCGCAAAGCCCGGCGAGGCGTCCCGGTCGTAGTCGTCGGGGTCGGCCTCGACGTACTCGGTGCCGTCGCCCGCCAGCACGCCGTCGGCGTGGGGCCGCAGGTAGAACTCCCCGGTGGCGTCGTAACACATCGGCTCGGCGAGCTCGCAGTCCGCGACCAGCGCCTGCACGCGGTAGGGCTTCATCGCGATCGAGACCCCGGCGTCCGCGAGCACCCGCTTCGTGTGGGCGCCCGCGGCGACGAGCACGGCGTCGACCTCGTGGGTGCTCCCGTCGGCATCGTGCACGACACGGGCGGGATCGGTCCGAACCCGAACCGGCGTCTCCGGACGCAGCGTCGCGCCGGATCCGTCGGCGGCGGCCGCGAGACAGGCCGTGTACGTCGCCGGGTCGGTGTAGCCCGCGGCACCGGCGATCCCCGCGACCGCGACGTCGTCGGTCCGCAGGGCGCGAAACCGTTCTGCGAGTTCGTCCCCGTCGACCTCGAGCGCGATCGTCCCGTTTTCTTGCATGCGCGTGATCTGGTCGCGAAGCGCCTCGGCGTTGCGCTCGTCGCCCTCCCGAGCGAGCCAGACGTAGGGACACTCGACGAACGGGAACGTGTCGTCGCCCGACAGCTCCCGGAAGCGCTCGATCGCGTCGCCGCCGATCTCGGCGTCCAGCGGGTCGGCGAAGGCGTCGTAACAGACCCCCGCCGCGCGCCCGCTCGAGCCGCTCGCGATCGAGCCGCGGTCGTACAGCGTCACGTCGGCGCCCTCCCGGGCCAGGTCGTAGGCCGCGGTCGCGCCGATCGCCCCCGCGCCGACGACGGCCACCTCGAGGTCGCGACCGCGCTCGGTGAACGCATCCGCGCCGACGGCGAGTTCGGGCTCCCCGCTCATCGCTCATCACGAGGCCAGCAGGCCTCGAGCGGGCGCTCGACGAGCCAATCGAGCAGCGCCTCCAGTTGGTCGCAGCCGGTCTCGAACAGCCGTCGGCCCTTCTCGGGATCGGCCTGGGTCGGCCGCCCGACCGCGCCGCTCTCGGAGAAGTCGATCGTGTCGAACCCAAGGACGGCGCCGTGGACCGACTCACCCCAGCCCTCGCTCGCGCCGGCCTCGGCGGCCTCGAGCGCGTCGGGCCGGACGAGGTCCTCGCGGAGGTGCCAGAGCAGACTCGACTCCGCCGCGTCGGCGTGGCCGCCGTCTTCCTCGAACAGCTCGTCGGCGAGTTCGTCGACAGCGTCCCACCAATTCCAGGGCGGGGCGAACGCCGTTCGCTCCTCGCGCAGCCGACGGGCGGCCCGCCGGAGCGCCCCCGAGTTGCCGCCGTGGCCGTTGACCACGACGGCCTTCCGGACGCCGTGGTTGGCGAGGCTCGAGATCGTTTCCCGAACATAGTCCTCGAAGGTCTCCGGGCCGACGTACAGCGTGCCGTCGAACTGGCGGTGGTGTTCGCTGACGCCGACCGGGAGCGTCGGGAGGACGACTGCGTCCTCGCGGTCGGACACTGTGTGAGCAAAGCCCTCGGCGGCCATGTGATCCATCCCCAGCGGGAGCGCGGGGCCGTGCTGTTCGGTGCTTCCGACGGGAAGGACGGCGACGGAAGCCGCCTCGAGGTCCTCGGCGGCCGCCGTCGTCGTCCGTTCGGCGAGCAACGTCATACCCGGCGGTGGGCACCGGAGGGACTTATTTACACGGGACGGGATCGAAAAAGAGGGCTCGAGGAGCCCCTCGAGGGTGGTTGAACGCGTCTACCTGGGAGGAGGTGATTAGTATTTACGCCGGTACGGAATCGAGACACACCACCGTTTCAGCAATTATGGGAGACGAGCCTCTTGCCGCACCCACCACCGTTTCAGCAATTATTCAGAAGCCGAAAACAGGAGACGAGACCGCGCTACTCGAGCAGGGGATCCAACCCTCGAGCGGGGTAGCCGACGACGGTCGTCGCGCCGGCCTCCCGGAGGGTCTCGGTCTGCTCGCTGACCTCCCGCTCGGTGCCGACGAGCGCGTAGTCCCCTGCGGCCTTCAGCAGGACTTCGCGCGCGCGTCCGCTGGCGCTCGAGTCCGTCGCACAATCCTCGGGCAGCGCGCGGGCGACGGGACGGCGGCGGGCGACGTAGTCGCCGACGGCGTCGAGGACGGCGTCGTCCTCGGCGGCGAACACCGCGGGCGCGTAGACCGCGAGGTCACCCTCGAAGCCGGCCGACCGGAGGGCCCGAAGCTCGCGGGGAGTCGACCGCGAGAGCAGGTCGTACTGGGTCGCGCCCGTCGCCATCGCGATGCGCTCGACGCTCTCGGAGCCGACCCAGGCGTCGGGGTCGGTCTCGAGGGCCGCACCCAGTCGGGGCGCGACGGCCCGCTCGCGTTCCTCGTCGGTGAGGTAGGCGGGGTGGCCGGCGACCAGCACGCGCCCGACTCCGGACGGCAGCTCGGCAAGCAGGGAGTCGTCACCCAGCGGATCGAAGCCGTCGGCCCGGACCGGGGTCGTCACGAAGACGTCGGCGTCGGTCGACAGCGACTCGAGGACCGACGCTGTCGGGATGTGGTCCCGGCCCTCGTAGTCGACGGCGATCGTCTCGGCGGGGATCGATGCGGCCAGGGAGACGTCACACTCCGCGGGTTTCAGCGCGATCCCGTCCAGTCCGGCTCGGGCGACGGTGTTCGTAGTTAACATTGGGACTCACCTCGCGCGACGAAAAGGCGGCTACGATCGGTTCGGAACGCGATCACTCGTCTGCGCGATCATGGACGTGCTGGGCGGGCCGCGAGCAAAAAGCTGACGTTCCGCGCAGGACTCGTACGGGAGCGTCTCACAGCGTCGAACGATCGATTCGTTCGGGCGCCTCGAATCCGGTGGTCAGCTCGAGCAGCTGGACCAGAATGCGCCCCGTCGCCCCCCAGACGGTGTAGCCGTCGACGTGGAAGTAGTGGATGACGATGTCGCCGTAGTAGGGGTGGTCGCGGCGTTCGCACTCGTAGTTCTCGGGGTCGAGAAACCCCGAGAGCGGAAGGACGACAATCTCGGCGACCTCGATCCCGTCGCGCTCGTACTCCCGGTCGGGCACCCTGGCCACGAAGGGGGTGACGGCGTACTCCGAGATCGTCCGGATATCGTCGAGCTGGCCGACGACCTCGGCCTCGTCGGGCTCGAGCCCGATCTCCTCGTTCGCCTCCCGCAACGCGGTCGCGAGGATCGACTCGTCTTCCGGTTCGGCGCCGCCGCCGGGGAAGCTCATCTGCCCGGGGTGGTTGCCCAGATCGTCGGATCGGCGGGTAAACAGCAGGTAGTCCTCCTCGTCGCGCTCGATGACGGGGGCGACGACGGCCGCGTCGTGTTCCTGATCGTCGATGCCGATCGGGGGGTGGTCCGCGATCGGCGCGAGGTTCAGTCTCGGTCCCATCTGATCACTCGAGGGCAGCCTCCAGTCGCGCGCGTTCGTCCGCGAGATCGACGGGCGCCCACGTTTCGACGTCGTAGCTCACGTCCAGCAGCGTTTCGATCCTGTCGTCGTCGCCGTCGTCGACGGCCGCGTCGGCCGCCGCGACGAACTCCTCGCGAACCGTCTCGCCGAGGGCCTCGCGATCGGGCCGTCTGGGCTCGATGTCAAGGATGTGGGGAACGTCCTCGGCGCCCTCGGGAACGGTCGGAAACGCGGTCGGCCCGGCGACCAGCAGCGGTTCGTCGGACTCGGTTCCGTCGGGGGTCGGTTGCTCGAGAGGGTCGTAGGCGACGAGGGCGAACGACTCCCGGGCCCGGTCGATCCCCGTCTCGAGGGCGTCAGAATCGACGTCGCCGCCGTCGGCGCGAAACGCCGCCTCGGAGAGGGCCCGCTCGAGTTCGGCTCGGGTAAGCCCGCCGAAGAGGTCGACGACGCCGGCGAGTTCGTCGGCGGTCGCGTTCATACGCCGTCCACGGTCGGTGCGCTGTTGAATGTTGCCCCGCACACGGAGACACGGGGAATCCGTCCCCCGCCGAGCGCCGGTTTCGGTCCCGGCTACGGGGCCTCGGGGCGTTCGTCTCGCAATCCAGTACGACGGTCAAAAAGTCAGCCGCCTCCCGCGGAGCCGACCCGAGGTCCGTGCCACGGACGCGCCCGTTCGCGGACGGTCTCGGACTCGATCGGGACGTCGAGCCAGCGGGGCAGCCGGCGGTCCGGTCCGGGCGGTTCGATCGCAGCGGCGTAGCGCTCGAGCTGGTCGTGTTCGCGCTCTGGATCGTACGCGAGCCCGTTGAACGCCGCGTCGGCCCGGTACTGGGCGATCAGCTCCCGTCCGGTCTCCCGGTAGCGCCCCGGTAGCGTCTCGTAGTCGGGGTCGACGCCGCCGGCCTCGAGCACCCGAAGCAGTTCGGCGCCGACCGTCCGGCTCATACCCTCGAGCCCGGTCTCGCCGGCGACCGCACGGTGGTCGTGCTCGTGGACGCCAAGATCGACCTGCGCGGTGCCCGCGAACCCGGCGTGATCGAAGGCGTCGCCGAGGGTTCCGACCTCGAGTCCCCAGGTCCGGGGCGGGCGGAGCCGTTCTGCGAGGTCGGCGGTCATCGCGAACTCGCCGGCCAGCGCGTACCGGAAGGCGCTACAGTACTCGAGGATCGGCTCGTCGTGTCGGGCCGACAGGGTTCTGAGCAGCGGCTCGTAGAACAGCCGGAACAGACGCCCGTAGAGCCGTCCGCGTTCGACGCGCGCGTAGTAGCCCTTCGAGAAAGCGAACTCCATAGTCAGGGGCGCGAGCAGCCGACGGACGTGGTCGGCCTCGTAGCTGCGGGCGTCGGCGTCGTGGACGACCACGTACTCGCCGGCCTCGGCGGCGGGGCCGAGCGCGAGCCAGACGTCCCGTCCCTTGCCGGTCTCGCCGGCGAGCCCGGCGTCCGCGAGTCGCTCCTCGAGGGCCGGCGCGTTACACCATAGCACCTCGATCGGCAGGGCGAAGGTCTCGAGCCACTCGCGGAACGGGCCGATCCGAGCGGGCGACGCCCGGACCGGAACGACGACCGCGGCGGGCTCGAGAGACTCGAGTTCGGCGAGCACGCGGGTTGCGGCCGGGCTCTCGTGTTCCCGGTCGGTCATCGGAACGACGACGGCCGTGTCGGCGACGGGATCGCCCTCGAGACCAGTAGCGAGCGGTTCCCCGCCGAGGTCGTGGAGCGTCGCGATCCGATCCTGGACGTACTCCATCGATCCACTGTTGGAGCGAGCCGGTAAAACGGCCACGACTCCGGCGAACTGGGGTTGGCGACACAGTGCGTACGGCGAGCCGAACCGGTTCGGCCGTCGCTACCGGCGGCTGCCCGACATCGCCTCGAAGAGCCGATCGTCGAACACCGCCCGCCCGCGACCGTCCTCGGTCTCGATCGCCTCGAGGTAGTCGACCGGGATCTGTCCGCCGCCCATTCGGGCGTGGCCGCCGGCGTTGGCCATCGGGACGTCGCTGACGGCGTGGCGAAGCGTTTCCCCCATGTGGACCCGATCGTCCCGGGACCGGCCCGAGACGTGGATCGTCCCGTCGTACTCGCCGTAGACGGCGACCGCGGTGACGCCCTCGAGCTGGAGCAGCTCGTCGGCGGCCTGAGAGATCGCGTCGACGTTGGTAACCGACTCGACGTCACAGACGGCGAACGAGCCCTCGATCCGTCGATCGGTGATCGCCCGCGCCTTCGTCTTGAGGACATCGTCGCTCACCTGCGGGTTGGCGATCCGGTCGAGCAGGTCCTCGTCGATCCCCGGGTAGAGGTAGCCACAGGCCTCGAACTCGGCCCACGAACAGCCTCGAGTCAGGTGGTTCGTATCCGACTGGATGCCGTAGAGCAGCCCCGTCGCCAGCGCCGTGGAGAGCGCGGGCTCGTCCGCCGTTTCGTCGCCATCGGGCGAGACGTCCAGCTCCTCGAAGTACGCGGCGACGATCGTCGAAGCCGAGCCGTAGTCGCTTCGAACGTCGGTGAACTCGGTTCCGGTTCCGTTCCCGGGGTGGTGGTCGACGACGGCGACGGGTTCGACGATCTGTGCGCCGGTGAACCCCCGCGGCGTGTTGTGATCGACGAGCACGACCGCCTCCGCCACGAGCTCCGAGGCCGCCTCGATGCGCTCGAGTTCGAGCCCCAGGACCGTCCGAAAGGCCCGGTTCTCCTGGTGGCGAATCTCGCCGGGAAACTGCAGCGTCGCGTCGGTGTCGACCGACGAGGCGATCTCGGCGACCCCCATCGCACACGCCATCGCGTCGGGATCCGGGTTCGGGTGTAACAGGACGGCGACCTCGTCGCGGCTCTCGAGGAGGTTGCGAAGGCGCACGCCCGGCGGGCGCCGAAGCCAGCGGACGAGCCACCAGACGCCGACCACCACCCCGCCGACGGCGACGACGAGCAGGGAGAGCACGAGCGGGTCGAGCGATCGGAGCGTCTCCGCGGCGGGCTCGAGGACCAACGTGTCACCTCCGATCCCGCCGCTGTCGACGCCCCGGTGTCGCATACCGCACCATTACATCGGATCCCCAAGAAGTTTCCTATCAACTGGAGAGAGACTTTCCCGACCCCTACCGACGGGCGTCGATCGCCTCGCGGTACCCCTCCCGGAACGTCGGGTACGCGAGCTCGTACCCCAGCTCGCGGAGCTTGCCGTTCGAACAGCGCTTGCTCGTCAGGATCCGACGGCGGGCGGCCTCCGAGAGGTCGTCCGCCTCGAGCCGTTCGGCCTTCGTCTGCTTCGGCGGCCGTTCGACGCCCGCCTCGTCGGCGAGCCAGTCGGCGAAGGCCCACTTCTCGACGGGTTCGTCGTCGACGACCTGGACGACCTCGTCGCGAGCGAGGTCCTCGCGGAGCAGGTAGCGGACAGCGCCGGCGGCGTCGTCGCGGTGGATCATGTTCAGGAAGCCCTCCGTGACCGGCCCCTCGAGGTAGCGCTCGAGACGGTAGCGATCCGGACCGTACAGACCCGCGTAGCGCGCGACGGTCCCCTCGAACCCGTACTCGGGCGGCAGCTCGAGGGCGACCCGCTCGGCCTCGGCAAGCACCTCGGTCTTGTCGGTCGTCGGCTCGATCGGCGTCTCCTCGTCGACCCAGCCGCCATCGTGGTCGCCGTAGACGCCCGTCGAGGAGGTGTAGACCAGCCGCTCGGGCGGGTTCTCGCGCTCGCCGAACGCCTCGATCGCCGTCTCGAGCCCCTCGACGTACACCTCGCGGGCGGCGTCGGCGCCCCGACCGCCGCTGCTGGCCGCGAAGACGATCGCGTCGACGTCGGGGACGGCCTCGAGCGCCGGCGGGTCGGTGACGTCGGCCTGGACGGCCTCCAGCCCCGCCGATTCGAGCGACTCGAGTCCGTCGTCGGATCGACGGACGCCGATCGCGTCGTGGTCCCGTTCGACGAGCTGGCGGCCGAGTTCGCGGCCGACGTAGCCACAGCCGAGAATCGCAACACGCATACGCCGACTCGGGCTCCGGGCCACATAATCGCACCGACGGACCGACCGATCGGTCAGGAGGTGCGTCGTCGAGTTCGAACTCTCGACGCCGATCCGCTGCGAGATGGCCACCGCGCCTCGAACGTCGACGTCCCGCGTGACGCGACGCCGTTGCGAATCGCGATCGCGACGGACGACCCCACTTGAAAGGTTGGCGATCCAACCAGCGTCCTTTCACCGCTCCCGGCGATACGGGGAATCATGACCTCCACGACAGCTACTCGAGAGACGGATCAGACGCCAGTGAACTACCAGGCCGATCCCGAGCAATCGCTCAGCGAGGCGGTTCTCGAGGCGGTCGCCACGGCGACCGACGTCGATCAGATCGCGCTGGCCGACGAGTTCGGCCCGCTGTACCACGCCGTCGATCCGTCGGCGCTCGACTCGCTGTTTCACGACCGGTGCGAGACCGACCGAGCGGTCGGCTCGGTCACCTTCGAGTACGCCGGCTTCCTGGTCTCGGTCGACCGAACCAGACAGGTAACGCTGACTTCGTAGCGTCCGCCCGGCGTTCCGGCGGTATCCGCTACTGGGATCGGCCGACGATGACGTGCTGTAGGTGGACGTACTCCGCGAACGACATCGGCGCACGCCGTTCGATCTTCTGTTGCACCTCCTTCGCGTCGAGATCGATCTCGAGGTGGCTCTCGACCGCGTCGACGTCGAGCACCGCCGTCGTCATGCCGAGCAGCAGGTGCTCGCAGGCCATCGTCTCGATCGTCTCGGCGTCGGGTTCATCGCTCTCGAGCGCCTGGATCTCGGCGGCCTCCTCGAGCGAGAGGTCGGGCGACTCGCCCTCGAGCAGTGCCTCGAGTTCCTCGCGGTCGACGCCCGTGCGATCGAGAGCCGTCTCGAGGCCGTGTCGGTCGGCGATCGAGGCGAGCTGATCGTCGTACTCGGCGCGGAGGTCGGCCGGCGTGTCCGGGACGGACATCCGCTGTTCGTAGAACATACTCGACACCACAGCGGTCGGCCACAAGTGGGTTGTCCTTCCGGCGGCGTCGGCGATATTTATACGCTGTCCGAGGTCGCTGAATCGGTCCAGACAGCTCCACGCGGGCCCTGCTAACGGTTTTCACGGGTGAGGTGACCGGTACATTTAAATTACCAGCGACAGTAGATGTGGTCACCAGAACGCCACCGGGGCGCGTATCGCTCGACGATCGATGACAGGAAATCTTATTCACCGAGGTTTCGCAGGTCGTGAGCGAACGCTGTACGCGGCGACGCGACGAGTCGGCGATCCGCCGAACGTGCGGATCACCACCGACGATGACCGCGTCCGTCTGCTCCCGGTGCGGGTATGGCACAGAGGTTTGACTAACACATGGTAGACGAATCGAAAAACATCGAACTGACAGACGACGACCTCGAAAACGACTCCAAGGGACAGCTTATCAAAAAGGCGGGCCAGCTCCGAGATCGACGAAACGATCTCAACCAGATGGCCTCCGAGCGCGCATCCGAGCGCGACGACCTCAACGCGAAGACTCGCGAGAAGGTCGACGAGGCCCAGGAGCACCGCGAGAAACGCGACGAGCTCAACGAGCAGGTCCAAGAGCACAAGGACAAGCGAAACGAGCTCAACGCCGAGGCCAACGAGCTGTTCGACCGCGTCGAGCAGCTCAAGTCCGACATGGAGCTCAACGAGGGCAAGGACCTGGAAGAACTCGAGGAGGAGATCGAACAGCTCGAGTTCAAACAGCAGACCGAAGTGCTCTCGAGCGAGGAAGAACAGGAGCTCATCGAGAAGATCGAGTCCAAGCGCGAGGAGTACGAGGAGCGCAAGGGCAAGCTCGAGCAGAACGACGACCTCGAGGAGCTCGTCGAGGAAGCCGAGGAAGTGCGTTCGGAGGCCTCCCAGCACCACCAGAAGGTCACCGAACTCGCTGACAAGGCCCAGGAGCACCACAACCAGATGATCGAGGCCTACCGCGAGGCCGACGACATCCGCGACGAGGCCGACGAGATGCACGAGTCGTTCGTCGAGGCCCAGGAAGCCGCCGACCGTCACCACGAGGACTTCGTCCGCGTCCAGAAGCGCCTGCGCGAACTGGACAAGCAGGAAGAGGAACAGCGCAAGTCCCAGCGTGACAAGAAGAAAGAAGAGGCCAAAGAGGAGGCCGAGGAGATCTATCAGAAGTTCAAGGAAGGCGAGACCCTCGACACCGAGGACCTGATGAAGCTCCAGAAGACGGGACTGCTGTAGGCCGATTCGTCAACCTGTGTCTGCTGCCGTTCGCTTTTTGCAGTAGCGGTCGCGTTCTCTCTCGGTTTTCGGTTCCCGTTTTCGGGCGAAACGGACGCGTACAGCCATTTTGGTTCCTGCGTTGGTCACCCGTTCGTGAGCCGATGGTTTCAACTCTCGAGCGGTCCGGCGTCGGTAACCGACACATACAGTGCCGGTAGGGCACCGCTCTCGGCCGCCGAACGACTCGTTCGGCGGTAGTTCGGCCATAACAATGCCCTCGTCGCTGGGGAATTCTCGCATGCACGAGTCCAGGGACGACGTCGCCGTCTTCGTGCCGGGGATCGACGCCCCGAGTACGGTCGCCTGTCTCCGTTCGCTTCGACCCCGCGGCATCCGGACGATTGTCGGCTCCGAGTCGACCGCTACTCCCAGTGCGGTCTCACGGTACTGCGACGAGTTCGTCCGCTTACCTGATCCGACCCGAGACCTGGCCGCCTACGGCGACGCGCTCCTCTCGATCGCTCGCCGGCCCGGCGTCGAGACGATCATCCCGGTCCGCGAGGAAGATATCTACTCGTTGGCGCGAAACCGGGAGGCGTTCGCGGCGGAAGTCGCGACGCCGTGGCCGACGTTCGAGACGCTGCGGCAGGTCCAGGACCGTCTCGAGCTGTTCGCGGCGGCCGATCGCGCCGGCGTCGCCGCTCCCGACACCGCGCTCGTAGACGAGTGGGACGACTGGGACCGCGAAACGATCGTCAAACCTCGCTACTCGGTCGCCGCGCCGGAGTACCTCGGTTCGGGGTTCGACCGCGTCGAAGTCGGCTCGACCGCCTATCAGACGCCGGGGGAGCCCCCGAACGTGGCCGCCTGTACCGAGGCCCGAGGCCACGTTCCGCTGGTCCAGGAGCGGATTCCCGACTCGAGGGAGTACGGGTTCTTCGCGCTGTACGACCGCGGCGAGGCGGTCGCGACCTTCCAGCACTGCCAGCGCCGGGGCTGGGAGTACTGCGGCGGACCCAGCGCGTACCGCGAGTCGATCTACCTCCCCGAACTCGAGGCCGACGGCAGGGCACTGCTGGACGAACTCGAGTGGCACGGGCTGGCGATGGTCGAGTTCCTGCGGGACCCTCGCGACGGGCGGTTCAAGCTGATGGAGATCAACCCCCGGTTCTGGTCGTCGCTACCGTTTACCGTCCAGGCGGGGGCGGACTTCCCGTTTTACTACTGGCAGCTGGCGATGGGTGAGCCGATCCCGGGCCGGCCGACCTACGAGACCGGGCTCGGCGGCCATCTCCTGCGGGGTGAGCTGAGCTACCTCCACAGCGTACTGACCGAGGAGTATCCCGGCCTCGAGCGGCCGTCACCGTGGCCCGCACTGGTGGCGGTCGGGCTGTCGCTCGTCCGCCAGCCCCGGTTCGACTACGCGGTCGCCGACGATCCCATGCCGTTCGCCAGGGACGGCTGGAACGTCCTCCGGGAGTGGTTCGGCGACTGGACGGCCGACCCCGACGAGGAGCTCCCCCACGCCGGCGAGGTCGAGCGAGAGGCGCGAGACGACGGAGATACCGCTGACGCGCCCGGCGGCCTCCCGGCGGAGTAACGGCTCCGAATCGCCAACGCTTAACGGGGTTGCGGCGTCACTCACGGGTATGACTCGAGGTGGCCGGAGTGGTCAGTAATGAAGGTATCGGTCGACTCGCCGTCCTCGCAGCCGGGGCCGCAGTGTTCGCCGCGATCGGCGTCGCGCTGTTCGTGATCTACCCCGACACGCTGGCCGATCTCGTCGGCGTACTCGTCGCCCTCGCCGTGATCGTCCTCGGGGTGCGGATCGCCGGCTCGATCGCCGGCAGCCTCTTTCCCGGGTACGACGTCGCCGAGGTCGCCGTCGAGGGACCGATCACCCGCGACGGCGGTGGCGGGCGATTCCCATCGGGGCCGCGTTCGACCCCGGCCGACGACATCGTCGAGCAGATCGACCGGGCCGACGAGGACGACAGCGTCGACGCGCTTCTCCTGAAGCTGAACACGCCCGGGGGCGAGGTCGTCCCCAGCGACGACATCAAGCTCGCCGCCGAACGGTTCGACGGGCCGACGGTCGCCTACGCGACCGACGTCTGTGCCAGCGGCGGCTACTGGATTGCCAGCGGCTGTGACCAACTCTGGGCGCGAGACGGCTCCATCGTGGGCTCGATCGGCGTCATCGGCTCGCGGGTCAACGCGAGCGACTTCGCCGACAAGGTCGGCCTCTCCTACGAGCGCTTTGCCGCCGGGAAGTTCAAGGACGCCGGCACGCCGCTGAAGGAGATGGACGACAGCGAGCGGGCCTACCTCCAGGGACTGATCGACGACTACTACGAGACGTTCGTCGAGCGAGTCAGCGAGGGCCGGGACCTGGAGCCGGAGTTCGTTCGCGAAACCGAGGCCCGGATCTACCTCGGCGAGCAGGCCCACGAGATGGGGCTGGTCGACGAACTCGGCACGCGCCGGGAACTCGAGGACGAACTCGCCGACCGGCTCGAGCGCGACGAGATCGCCGTCGAGGAGTTCGAGCCCGAGCGACCGCTGATGGCCCGCGTCGGCGGTGGCGCCCGAAGTATCGCCTACGCCTTCGGCGCCGGCGTCGCGAGCGTCGTCGGCGACCGGGAGTTCCGGCTGCGATTCTAGCCGTGGTTTTATCGTTTCAGGGGATCGAACGCCTACCGTGACAACGCTGGTCGTCTGTCTCGACCGGACCGACGACGTCGGGCGCAAGACCGGACTTCGGTCGCCCGTCGTCGGCTGGGAGGCAGTCCGCGCGCTGGTGACCGACGTCGGCCTCGCGGATCCGGAGGATTCGGGGGTCAACTCCTTGCTCGAGACCCTTCGGGTCGCCCAGAGCCTCCGCGACGAGAACGAGGACGTCGTCGTCGCGGTCGTCTCGGGCGACCGGGAGTCGATGGTCTCGGCGGACCGATCGGTCGCACGGCAGGTGGACGACCTGATGGCCGCCCACGATCCCGACTCGGCGGTCGTCGTCATCGACAGTGCCGAGGACGAACGGCTGGTCCCGATCGTCGAGAGCCGCGTGCAGGTCGACTCGGTCGATCGGGTGGTCGTTCGCCAGGCCCGGGACATCGAGTCGACGTACTACCTCCTCAAGCAGTTCCTGGCCGACGAGGAGCTCCGACAGACCGTCCTGGTTCCGATCGGCCTGACGCTTCTGGTGTTTCCGATGCTCGCGTGGTTCGTCGGCCCCGCGGAGGGCGCCGCCGCGATCACGACCGTCATCGGCCTCTTCTTGCTGTACAAGGGATTCAGCGTCGACGAGGTCGTTACCGGGCTCGCCCTCCAGATCCGCGAGTCGCTGTACTCCGGACAGGTCTCGGTCGTCACCTACGCCGTCGCAGCCGGACTGACCCTCGTTGGCGTCTTCGTCGGCGTTCTCGGCGTCTCGAACCTCGAGGAGCCGTCCGGCATCGTGCTCCCGGCCGTCCAGTTCGCCTTCGACAGCGCCCCCTGGCTCGCCGCGGCCGCCCTGACCGCCAGCGCCGGCCGACTGCTCGACGAGGCGATCGGCGAGGAGCCGATCGGCAGCTCCTACCTCAACCTCCCCTTCATCGTCGTCGCCGTCGGGCTGGTGGTTCGGGGGTTCTCGGCGTACTTCCTCGAGCAACAGGCCCTCATCGAGTCGGTTCAGGTCCCCGCGATCGAACTGGGCGTGCTCTCGATCGACACGTTCGGGATCACGGCTGGCGAGCGGCTGGCGCTGTACGTCGTCAGCGCGATCGTCGTGAGCCTCGTCGGCGCCAAGGTCGCAGCCACGTTCAGCGGCGACACCGATCGAACGGTTCTCGAGGACGTCACGCCCGAGTCGGGGCTCACCGACGGCGGGCCGCGCTCGCAGCCGGCCGACGGTCAGGACGCCAGTCGCGACGAGAGCGACACCGACTCGGGACGCGGGAACGAGGAGGACTCGGGTCCCGACTACCCCCGGTAGTCGCCCGGCGACGAAACTCGCCACCCCTTTAGCCTCGTCGCTCGAGTAATCCCCATGAGCGATGCAGACGGCGCCTGGATCAGCCTCTTCTCGGGCGGGAAGGACTCCGCCTGGGCGCTGTACCAGGCCCTCGAGCGCGGACTGAACGTCGAGCGACTCGTCACGGTTCACCCGACCGGTGACTCCTACATGTACCACGTCCCGGCGACCGAACTCGCGGGACTGGCCGCCGAGAGCATCGGCATCGAGCTGCTGGAGGTCGAACCCGACGACTTCGGAGCCGACGACGTAACGGATGCGGGCGCGCAAGGTGACGACGAACTCGAACCCCTCGAGGCCGCCCTGCGGGAGCTCGACGCCGAGCTGCCGGGTGGGATCGCTGGCGTCACCGCGGGGGCCGTCGAGAGCGAGTACCAGACGAGCCGGATCGAGGCGATGTGTGACCGCCTCGGCTGTGACCTGTTCGCGCCGCTGTGGCGCGAGGACCCCCGCGAACTCGCCGACGCGATGCTCGCCGCGGGCTTCGAGATCAAGATCATCCGGGTCGCGGCCTACGGGCTCGACGAGTCCTGGCTCGGCCGCACGATCGACGCGGACGCCCTCGCGGAGCTCGAGTCGCTCAACGAGGAGTACGGTGTTCACATCCTGGGAGAGGGCGGTGAGTTCGAGACGCTGGTGGTCGACGGCCCGCATATGGATCGACGGATCGATCTCGAGTACGAGACGGAGTGGGACGGGACTCGTGGGACGCTGCGGGTGACCGACGCGCGGCTGGAGTGAGAGGCGGGTCTCGAGGGGACTCAGGAACCGTCGCGCTCGGAGCGCGGTTCGGGGTCGCTTTCGGAGACGATCGAGAGATACGGCTCGAGCCCGGCGAGCCGGTCGGTCGGCTCGACGAGTCCCCGATTTCGGTCGTACTCGACGAGTTCGAGATCCGCGAGCTTCGGAACGTGAACGTGGCGGAGCGAGACGAAGATCTCGCGAACGGTCTCGGCGGGGACGTCGGTGATGAGCGGGCCGGCCTCCTCGACGGCGAGCTCCCTGGTCAGATCAGTTATCGTCAACTGGCGGTCGTCGGACCTGAGTACAGTAAGGGTCCTGCGACGCCGTCGGTTCGCCAGGAGGTCGAAGACGGCATCGGTGTCCGTGAGACCGTGTTCCATGGTCGGACGTTCACAACCCGCCCCATTGGTCGGGCGGGTTGTATGTTCAACCGTTCAAGTATCCGGTCGCTCGAGACGGCTCTCGGTCGGTGCCGCCTCCTGGCCCGGTGGGGTCACGGCTAAGGTGTTACCGATTAGCGCCTCGTAGCCGCGGTGGAGCCGCTCGGAGAGCGACTGCTGACTGATGTCAAGTGTGTCGGCGACGTCGGCGAGCGAGACCGACGACGAGGAGAAGTACCCCATCTCCCAGGCAGTGAGCAGCGCCTCGTGTTGTTTCTCCGTTAGCTCGTACTGGCCGACGCCGCGGGGGTGTGCGCGGGCGAACAGCTGCGTGAGCCGATAGGGGACGTCGAAGTCGTGGCAGTACGTCTGGAACTCGTCGAGGCTGTTTCGATCCGCGAACCGCATCCGAAGCTCCCACTCGTCGTACTGCGCCGACGCCTCCAGGATTGTCGCGCCCAGTTCCGTGTACGCGTAGACCAGCGAGTCGACATTCCCCGTCCACTCCCCGCGGTACAGCATCGATCGCTCGTAGTCGTCGATGTGTTCGACGTCTCGAATCGTCGGATCGTCGGCCGTTGCTCGCTCGAACGTTCGGTGATCGACCCCGGATACCCACAGATACGGCGTGAGCACGTCGTCCGCCGCGACGACGCGCTCGATCTCGATAACGAGATCCCGCTCCGATCGGAGGGTCTCGTGGAGCGCGAACGCCTCGGCGGGAATGCGAAACTCCCCGAAGAGACTCATAGCACCTACTTTTCCCGAGCAATTATAAACGGCTCGGCTACTGCAAGGCGGGCGATCACCTGGTGATGGTCGTGTGGGCTCCGATGAGCGCGCCCGCGAGGTCGAGGTCCTCGAGTCGGGTTCCCTCGTCGATGATCGATCGCCTGACGCCGCCGTTCTCGATGGTCGCCTCCGGGAAGACGACCGCGTGGTCGAGCTCGGTGTCGATCAGCGTGACGTCGTCCATCACGTGGACGTTCTCGCCGATCGTCGCGTTCTCGAGGGTCGCCGAGTCGGCGATCAGCGACTCGCCGTCGAGGTGCCAGGCGACGGCGTCGAGGTAGCTTTCGGGGGTGCCGATGTCGAACCACGCTCCCTCGAAGGTGTAGGCATAGGTCGGCTCCCGATCCTGGAGCCACTGGACGAACCAGCCCGGCTCGTCGGGGTTGTTGTCCCCCTCGAGATAGGTGTCGAACAGCGACAGTGCATCGCGGGGAAACGCGTAACAGGCGATCGACACCAGGGTGCTCTTGGGATCGTCAGGTTTCTCCTGGAAGTCGACGACGCGGTCGCCCTCGAGCTCGACCAGACCGTAGGATTTGGCCTTCTCGCGGGAGCCGACGTCGTAGGCGGCAAGCGTCGGGGCCTCTCGCTCGAAGAAGTCGTCGACGAACTCGGAGAGATCGAAGCTCAGCAGGTTGTCGCCGGCGACGACCAGCAGGTCGTCGTCGACGTTCTCGCGGTCGATCAGCTGGGCGAGCGCGCCGACGACGCCGAACTTGTCGTCTTCCTCTCTCGTCTCCTCGACCGACAGCGTCGGCTTCTCGAACTTGCTGTCGGCGAGATGGGCCTCGAACTCGTCGGCGAAGCGCTCATTCGTGCTCACGAACACTTCGTCGATCCGGTCGTCGGCCTCGAGCTCCGCGAAGATCCGATCGATAACCGTGGCGTCGCCGATCGGGAGGAACATCTTGGGGCGGTGTTTCGTGATCGGCCACATCCGGGTCGCGTATCCGCCTGCCAGAACGACGGCTTTCATGGCCCGTGTTTCACCGAGCCGATGTAAGTCGTTTACGGGAGCGCGAGGAGAAAGCCTCGCCGTTCACGGCGGGGATGAATCCGACATAACATACGGCAAGCCACCGTACTCCGTCCAGTCACATCCACACATTAACAATACTATATAGAATACCTGTTCGTGTGAGCGACCGACCGCAACGGACGAACGAGTACATCGCGGAACCCGCTAGCCAACGGTACCGCAAGTGCTTGTTCGAGTGGTTGGCCGCCCACGCCCCTTTGTGGAATCAAATCAATTACCGACGCCGACAACAATACTTCGCCGAAGGCGGCGACGTCTGGGACGCCGAGTACACGGATTTATATGACGAGTACGCACCCATCCTGGGCAAGGCAGCGTGCCAGCAAGTCGCCCGCAAGAACAGCGAGGCATGGCGAAGCCACTTCGACCTCCTCGACAAGTACCACTCCGACGACCCATCAGTCACAGAGAATCCATCTCCGCCCGGGTACTGGGGCAATCGTGACGACGGGTACGTGCTACACGGTCTCGTCCGCAACGACCTGTACGCGTTCGACTGGGGCGAAAAATGGAGTACGCTTGAATTCGGTGTCGGTGACGTTCTCGAAGACAAATACGACTTCGAGTATCAAGAACGCGTCACGCTCGAAGTCCGCGGCAACCCGCAGTGGGACGGTGACGATAGCAGGTTAGAACTCGTCTACGACGAGGCAGTAGACACGCTTCGTGTCAAGCATCCGGTTCGCATACGGCCAGACAAGTTGCGAGAACAGCGGCTGGATGCCTTCACTCACACACTCGACACCGAGAACACGACGCACAAGGCTGCCATCGACGTGGGCGCGAACAACACGCTCGCCATCGTCACCAGTACGGGGGAAACCGCTGTGTACCACGCTCGCCCTGAATTCGACCAGTTCCAAGTTGTATCCGAGTTGATTGTCGAGTTGCAATCCGCGCTTCCCGGCGACCAGTATTCGAGCCAGCGGATTCAACGGGTGTACGATGAGCGGTCTCGGAAGCGCGACCATAGTCGGGATGCCGCGGTGAAACACGCCGCCGAGTGGCTGCTCGCTCGCACCGTCCACACCGTGTACGTCGGCGACCTAACCGACGTGTTGGACACCCACTGGTCGGCTGCAGTGAACGAGAAGACGCACGCGTTCTGGTCACACCGCCAACTCGTTAACCGGCTCGAACTCACGCTCGGTGACGTCGGCATCACCGTTGAGCAAGTGAGCGAGTTCGATTCGAGTAGCGAGTGCCCCGCGTGTGGGGGAGGGGACGTGGCACGGAATGGTGATTCGTTCCGGTGCCACGACTGCGAGTTGGACGCACACAGTGACGTTGTAGGGGCGTGGAATCTGCTGCAAGACAAAGTGGGGCCGATGGCGCGGCCCGCTGCCCTATCTGCTGAACGCGATAGGGACACACCTCGAGAGGGGGCGTACTGGAAGTGGAATGGACACGAGTGGACACCCGCGAGTTTTGGGGAACAGTCGTGCCCGTTCGACCAAACCAGTGTCAGCAAACCCGCAAGTTCACGGCCGGGGTAGTCCACTGGCCGGATTGCCCACGGAGGAATCCTCGTCCTTCAGGGCGGGGAGGACGTCAACCCTGCACGGCGTACAGTTTCACGGACGAACCGAACACCTATCCGGATCCGGGCGATGAACCCACGTATGCGGGAAGCAGACGAGACGACCCGACAACGACTCGCCGACGCGCTTCGGGCCGAGCCGGCGACGCCGAGCGAACTCGCGGTCCAGTTCGAGCTGACTCCGGAGACGATCCTTCGACACCTCGAGCACGTCTCGCGGTCGGTCGACGGCGGCGACGAGCAGTTCCTCGCCGCGCCCCCGACCTGTCGGGACTGCGGGTTCGACGGCTTCGACGAGCTGTTGAACCGGCCGTCGCGGTGTCCCGACTGCAAGAGCGAGGCGATCGACGAGCCGACCTACACGATCGAGTAGCCACGGCCACGAACTGCGAGCGCGGTTTCGACACGCCTATCTGTCGGCACGGCGACGATCCGATATCGACGCCCCGAGCGGTCGATCGCCGGTTCTCGCCGGCCGCCGCCGGGCTCGCGACGCAACATACGCATGACCACCTCCGACTCCGACTTCGACTCCCCCGGGTTCGTTCTCGCGATGCTCGACTGGCTCGAGCGCCGCGAGGAGTCCCCCGCTGCGGTCGACGAGAGCCTCGAGCTGTTGGCCGATCGGCGACGCCGGCTGTTGCTCGAGGTCATGCGCACCTACGGCGAGGAGCTGACGCTGCCCGACGCCGCCGAGGAGGTCGCAGTTCGCGAAACCGGCCGAAAGGTAACCGAGCTGTCGGCCGAGCGGGTCGCGAACGTCTACATTTCGCTGTACCACGATCACATGCCTCGGCTCGTCGAGGCCGACCTCATCGAGTACGACCAGGAGCGGGATCTCGTGATCCCCCTCGAGATGCGCTAGAACTCGACGTTCGACGTCGAGGTCAGGTCGCCGTCGTCCTCGATCGGTCCTGTCGCGACGAACTCGTACTCCTCGTCGGCGAGGTAGACGTCGCCGTTCGAGACCGTCACCTCGAGTTCGGTCAGGTACGCCCCCTCGCAGGGACCGAACGTACACTCCCCCGAGTCGGTCTCGAAGTACGCGCCGTGGTTCGCACAGATCACTTCGCCGTCGCGCATCGGCGCGCCGTCGCCCTTGTCGAGTTTGATGTGGGTAAAGTGCTGACAGTAGTTCAGCCAGCACGAGACGTCCGCGTCGGTCGACCCCGTGCCGTTCGCCACGAGAATCGCCTCCCGACGGTCGCCCAGTTCGTCGGCGACGCGAAAGAGGAAGGTCGACTCCGCGGGGACGTTCTCCAGGCTCGTGATCCGCTGTGTAGCCGCCATCGGTGTCCAGTTACGAGTCAGTGTTCGTGAACGTTTCGAGACTGTCTGACGGAGTTTTAACACGCCGAACCCCTAACGGCTGGCATGGACTCCCTCCTCATCTACGGCTCGTACGGCTACACCGGCCGGCTGATCGCTCGCGAGGCCGTGGCTCGCGGCGGCTCGCCGACGCTCGCGGGGCGCAACGGAGACCGGGTCGCCCGACAGGCCGAGGACCTCGGCCTCGAGGGACGGGCGATCGATCTCACGGACGGCCCGCTCGAGGACGATCTCGAGGCGTTCGACGCCGTGTTGAACTGCGCCGGTCCGTTCGAGCGAACCGCCGAACCGCTCGTGCTGGCCTGTCTCGAGGCGGGGACGGACTACCTCGACATTACCGGCGAGTTCCCGGTGTTCGAACGCCTCCGCCAGTACGGGGAAACCGCCAGCGCGGCGGGGATCACGCTGCTCCCCGGGGTCGGGTTCGACGTCGTCCCGACCGACTGTCTGGCCGCGATGCTCCACGAGCGCCTGCCGACCGCCGATCGGCTTCAACTGGGCGTCAAAAGCGAGTACGGCTTCTCCCCGGGAACCGCCCGGACGTTCGTCGAACTGGCTGGAGAAGGAGGCGTCATCCGTCGGGACGGACGGCTACTCAGCGTTCCCGCGGCCTTCCGCAGCCGGAAGATCGACTTCGGTGAGGGTCCCGAACACGCCGTGACGATCCCGCTGGGCGACGTCGTCACCGCGGCCCACACCACAGGAATCGAGACGGTCGAGGTCTACGGCGCCGTTCCAGAGTGGAGCAAGCCGCTGCTGTCGGCGACCGACTCGCTGGGGTGGCTCCTCGAGCGGCCGTCGGTCGAACGCGCGGCGACCCGCGCGATCGACGCCCTCCTCGACGGTCCCGACGGAACGGCCCTGGCGACCGAATCCGCGACCGTCTGGGGCGAGGTCGTCGACGACGACAGCGGCGAGCGCCACAGCGGCCGCCTCCGGACGCCCAATCCCTACGCGCTGACGGCCGACGCCGCGGTCAGCGCCGTCGAACGTCTCCTCGAGGACGGCGTCGAGAACGGGTTCCAGACCCCGGCCAGCGCGTTCGGCTCGGCGTTCGTCACGGAACTCGCGGGCGTCGAACGGGAGCTCCTCGAGGCCGACGCCGAGGGATCGGCGGTGCCCGAACCGGCCGACTGACCGACCTCGAAACCCTCGGCGCCGAGAACCCGAAACGGTATCGCGGACCGAATCATCCCTCGAGCCGAATGATCCGTCCGTTCGCCCGTTCCGTCTTCCTCTGGTCGATCTTTGCGTTCGTGGCTCTCTCAAGTTTCGAGCTGCTGCTGTTCGGTCGGCTCGAGCCGACGCGCTCCCTCCCTAGCGTAATCGGCCTCGCCATCGCGGATCGGACCGTTCCGATCGGCAGGCCGTGAACGAGAGTCCGGTCCGCGTGTGGCGGTTCCCGACGGCTCGAGGCGGAGCCCCGTTCCGATCAGTCGTCGCTCGCGTCTCGAGCCCCGCGGATCTCGTTGCGCAGACTGGCCGCGCTGATGCCGACGATCAGGCCGACGCCGAACCCGGGCAGGAAGTCCGCGGGCTCGCCGAGGACGGCGAGAAACGCACCCAAACCGAGTGGTGGAGCCAGGAGGAGAAACGTCATCTCCAGGACGAAGACGTCCATACTCTTTTTGGGTTTGTCCATGCGACCAGTGGTTAGTACAACACACTGATAGTTTCGGTCCGCGAACCGGTCGATCAGTAACAGGCGTTCTCGACGCGCTCGTCGTACAGCCTCGAGAGCCGATCCGTCACCGGGCCGCCCCCGAGTTCGACCCTATCGAGCGAGGCTACCGGGCGTAGCTCCCAGGTGCGGTTCGTGAGGAAGGCCTCGTCGGCCTCGAGGACGTCGGCCAGCCCGTAGCTCCCCTCCTCGACCGGGAGATCGCCCGCTCGAGCCAGCTCGAGGACCGTCTTTCGGGTGATCCCGGGCAGGACGTCGCCGTCCGTCGTGGGGGTACAGACCGTCCCGTCGCGGACGAAAAACAGGTTGCTCGTCGCGCCCTCGGCGACGTTCCCCTCGAGATCCGAGAGCAAGGCCTCGTCGGCCTCGCCCTCGAGTTCCGCCCGGGCGATGATCCCGTTGAGGTAGTTGTGGGTCTTCGCACTCGAGGGAAGCGCCGCGTCGGGGATTCGCCGGGTCTCGACGCTGCGAACCGTCGCGGGTCCGTCCCAGACGGGCTCGCCCTCGAACCCGCCCCGGGGGAGCGGTTTGGCGTAGACGACGACCGTGGGATCGACCTCGGGCTGGGGGGTGAGCTTGCCCGGCTGGACCCCGCGGCTGATCGACAGCCGGACGTAGGCGTCCGCGAGGTCGTTCGCCGCGAGCGTCTCGTCGATTCGATCCCGGAGTTCGCTCCCCGAGAGCCCGTGCTCGAGGGAGAGGGCGTCGCAGGTTCCCTCGAGGCGCTCGCGGTGGGCCGCCCAGTCGAGGACGGTCCCGCCGTAGGCCCGTAGGGTCTCGAAGGCGGCGTCGCCGTAGCGAAAGCCGCGGTCGTCGACGCTGACGGTCGCCTCCTCGGCGGGGACGAGTTCGCCGTCGACGTGGTACAGTCGGTCGCTCATCGCCCGCCCCGCGAGTCGGACCGTTCGTGGTCGGCGGCGAACCGACAGAAGTTCTCGACCATTCGCTTGCCGACCGAGAGCGAAATTTCCCCATTGGCGTCCTCCTCGGGGTCGCGAGTGAGGATGCTCTCGGGATGGAACTGCACGCCAAGCTGCGGTTTTTCCCGGTGCCGAACCGCCATCAGGACGCCCCGCTCGTCGGCGGTCCGGGCCGTCTCCGCGAGGCTGTCGGGGAGGTCCTCGCGCTCGACGGCAAGCGAGTGGTAGCGACCGACCTGGAACCGCTCGGGGAGGCCGTCGAACAGCCCCGAACCGTCGTGGGAGATCCGCGAGGGCTTGCCGTGGACGACGTGGGGTGCGTGGACGACCGGGGCGCCCTCGGCCGCACACAGCGCCTGGTGGCCCAGACAGACTCCGAGGATGGGGTACTCCGTTTCGGCGAACAGCGGGATCGAGAGTCCCGCCTCCTGGGGGGTGCCAGGGCCGGGCGAGACGACGATCCCGGTCGGATCCAGCTCCCGGACGCCATCGATGTCGATCTCGTCGTTCCGTCTGACTACGACCTCGTCGGCAACTTCGCCGACGTACTGAACGAGATTGTACGCGAAGGAGTCGTAGTTATCCACGACGACGATCCGCGTCGGCTCAGTCATCCTCGCCACCTCCCTCCGTCGACTCGAGACCCATTCCGGCTCGCTCCCCGAGCGCGTCGTCGATGGCGTTGATCAGCGCCCGCCCCTTGTCGAGGGTCTCGTCGTACTCGCTGTCGGGATCCGAGTCGTGGACGATCCCCGCGCCCACGCGAAGGTGGTACTCCTCGCCGTGGCGGACGAGCGTTCGGATGACGATGTTCAGCGTCGCTCGCCCGTCGAAGCCGAAGATGCCGACGCTACCGGTGTACGGACCTCGCCGGGTCGCCTCGAGCTCGTCGATGATCTCCATCGTCCGGGGTTTGGGCGCGCCCGTGATCGTCCCGCCGGGGAACATCGCCGCGACAGCGTCGGCGAGCGTCGCGTCCGAACGGAGCCGGCCCGTGACGTCCGAGACGAGGTGCATCACCTCCGAGTAGCGGTCGATCCGTCGGTACTCCTCAACATCGACGCTGCCGTACGCGCTGACCTTCCCGAGGTCGTTTCGCTCGAGGTCGACGAGCATCGCGTGCTCGGCACGTTCCTTCTCGTCGGCGAGCAGGTCGGCCTCGAGCTCGGCGTCCTCCTCCGGAGTCGCTCCCCGGGGGCGGGTGCCCGCGATGGGCTCCGTTCGAACGAACTCGCCGTCTCGCTCGAGCAGCAGTTCCGGGCTCGCGCTCACCAGATCGGCGCTGCGGAACTCGAGCAGTCCGGAGTACGGCGCCGGATTCACCCGCCGGAGCGCGTCGTAGGCCGCGACGGGGTGGACCGCGGCGGGCGCGGTCAGCCGCTGTGAGATGTTCGCCTGGAAGGTGTCGCCGTCCCGGACGTACTCCTTGACTCGCTGAACGCGGTCGGCAAAGGCCTCGCGGCCGCAGTCACTCTCGAAGGTCGCCTCGTCGGTCGCAACGGGTGGGTCGCCGACTTCGGGATCGCCCTCGAGACACGCCCGGGCAAGCTCGAGCGCTCGCTCCCGACCCCGGTCGTAGGCGTCCTCGAGGTCGTCGCCGGGCTCGAGGCGCGGACAGGCCGTGATCCGGAGTTCGGTCGCCTCGTCGTCGGCCGTCGGCTCCTCCCAGGCCGCCAGCCGGTCGTAGACGCCGACCTCGAGGCGGGGGAGCCCGCGGTCGTCGACCGCCGACTCGGGCAGCTCCTCGAGTTCGCGGACGATGTCGTAAGAGAGCCAGCCGACGGCGCCGCAGGGGTAGGGAACCGCGCAGTCCCCCCGAACCAGTTCCTCGTCTGCGAGGACGCCCTCGAGTGCCGAAAGCGTCGGCGACTCGCCGCTTCGGTCCCGCGCGACCGCATCCGGGCCGACGGTGAGTCCGTCGACGGGATCGGTGCCGAAGTACCCCCAGCCGGGCTGGCCGCCGGTGGTCTCGAGGTAGACACCGCCGTCGCCGTCGCGGGCGCTGCGATACGCGAGAAAGGGATCGGAGACGGAGAGACGGACGGTAACCGGAACGCGGGCGGCCGCTACCCCGTCGACGTCGAGGCCGCCGCGGGCGGCGGCGCGAAACGAGTCGGCCGTCGTGACGACGCGCGGATCGCTCATACCCTCGCGGAGGGTCGTGACCCTAATCAGTGTACGGTTCTCTCCAAGACTAGCGGACCTTCGCCCGGTCGATCCAGCCCTGGATGCGTTTCTCTGCGATGTCGGTCTCGGACTCGAGGTGGGCGGCGTCGGCATCGGCGAGCTCGGCCACGGTTTCGACGCCCGCGTCGGCCAGCCGATCCGCGTACGCAGGGCCGATCCCCTTGACGACGTCGACGGGTTCGTCCGGAACGTCCGGCGTCTCGTCGTCGTCCGGCTCGTCGGTTTCGGCCTCAGCTTCCGTACCTGGGTCGTCCGGCGCCTCGCTCTCGGGCTCCGATTCGTCCAGTGTCTCAGTCTCGGACTCGGCCTCCAGTTCGGATTCGGCAGCCGCGTCGGAGTCGTCCGGAGACGTCGGTTCGGGGTCGGTCGACTCCTCGAGATCGTCAGCTTCGGCCGACTCGATCGGGTCGGCCGGTTCTGCAGACTCGGTCTCGGATTCGGCCTCGAGCGCCGGCTCGTCGTCGACGAGTTCCTCGTCGCGAACACCCTGCTCACCGGGCTCTTTGGATTCAGTCGGCGTTGCGTCCGACTGTGTCGGCCCGGCTGCCTCGGCGGGCTCCGCCGCAGTGTGTGGTGTGTCGTTCGCCTCGGTCATCGACCCCGTCGAGGCCGAAGCCGTCGTTTCGGCGGCCGCCGACTCCTCGTCGGGATCGGCGCCGCGCTCTCGTTCGACCGTTACCCCGACGTCCCGAGCGTCCCCACGCTCCGAGCTAGAGTCGTCGAACCCCAGCAGCGACTTCAGCTTTTGGAGGATTGCCATTAGCTGGATATAGTTAACTCGCACCACTTAAATTCGCCTGATGCCCGCGGTGAACGACCGCTCCTCCGGTCGCGTCTACAATCTCGAGCGAAGCGCCTCGTTCATCGCCTCGACGGGCGCCTCCCGGTCGGTCCACAGCTCGAGCGCCTCGACGCCCTGGTAGAGCAACATCCAGGCGCCGTCGACCGTCGTCGCGCCGACCGCCGACGCCTCTCGCAGCAGTCGCGTCTCGAGCGGGCGATACACCGCGTCGAGCACCGCCAGCTCGTCGTGGAGCGCCGCGGCCGGCACCGGCGTCGCGTCCTCCTCCATCCCGACGCTGGTCGCGTTGACGAGCACGTCGGCGTCGGCGAGGAGTGCCTCGAGGTCCTCGAGCCCCCGACCGACCGCGCCGGGCACCTCGTCGGCGAGTTCGTGTGCCGTCGACTCGGTCCGGTTCGCGATCGTCACGGCGGCGCCCGCGTCTGCGAGGCCGAACGAGATGGCCCGGCCGGCGCCGCCGGCACCAACGACCACGGCGTCGGCCCCCTCGAGCGCGACGTCGTGATCCCGAAGCGCGCGCAACGCGCCGGCTGCGTCGGTGTTGTGGCCGGTGGGTTCCTCGCCGGAGAAGTCGATCGTGTTCACCGCGCCGATCCGAGTCGCCAGCTCGTCGGCCGCGACGACCTCGAGGGCGTCCTGCTTGAAGGGGATCGTCACGTTCAGTCCCCGAACGCCGAGCGCATCGGCGCCCCGGATCGCCGCCTCGAGCTCGTCGGGAGCGGGTTCGAAGGTGACGTACCGTGCGTCGAGTGCGAGTTCGTCGTAGGCAGCCTCGTGCATCGGCGGCGACAGCGAGTGGCCGACCGGGTTGCCGATCAGTCCGTAGACGTCCATGGCCATACGTCGACTCGAGCGAGCGGGCGTATAACGGGTGTGGCTCCGGCAGCGCTTCGGTCGGGTTCCGGGTCGCTTATCCCACGGTCTCGAGTAGCGACCGGTATGCTGTCGGAGACCGGGGTTTCCGTGCTCCTGCTCGGAGCCGGGATCGTCGCGCTGTACGCCGGTGCGGAGCTGCTGGTCGCCGGGGCCGGCCGCCTCGCGCTCGGGATCGGGCTCCGGGCGGCGACGGTCGGCGTCACGGTGATCGCGTTCGCGACGACCGCTCCCGAACTGTTCGTCGCGACGATCGGCGCCCTCGACGTCTCGACCGATATCGGACTGGGCGCGGTCGTCGGCTCGAACATCGCGAACGTGGGGTTGGTGCTCGGCATCGCCGCGCTCATTAGGCCGCTGTCGGTCAGCGAGACCGTGATGAAGCGCCACGTTCCCTTCATGGTGTTCGCGGCGCTACTGCTCGTTGCCTTCGGGGCGAACGGCCGGATCGGCCGGCTCGAGGGAGCGATCTTTCTGCTGGTGCTGGCCGGATTCACCGCCTACCTGCTGTACTACATCAACGCCGACCCGATGCCGACCGAGGAGAAACCCGAGGCCAGCGACGGGGTCTCCTTCCGTGATCTCGCGCTCGTCGGGGGCGGGCTGCTCGCGCTCGTGGTCGGCTCGCGGTGGCTCGTCGCCGGCGGCACCGACCTGCTGCTCGAGCTGGGCTTTTCCGAGCTGTTCGTCGGGCTCACCGTGTTGGCGCTCGGGACGTCGCTCCCCGAACTCGCCGCCTCCGCCGTCGGGGCCGTCCGCGGCGAGACCGGGTTCGCGATCGGCAACGTCGTCGGCTCGAACATCTACAACGTGCTCGCGGTGCTCGGTATCGTCGCGCTGATCACGCCCATCGAGATCGCCTCGAGCACGCTCCGGTTCGAGCTCCCGATACTGGTCGGCTTCACCGTCGTTCTGGTCGCGATGATGGGGTACGGACGGCGGCTCTCACGGCTCGACGGCGCCGTTCTCCTCGCCGGCTACGCCGGCTTCCTCTACCTGCTCGTTCCGTAGTGCCCAAAGGATTTGGGAGTGGACTTTACGGGATGCCCCTTGTACGAAACGTATGAGCGAATCGAAAGAAACCACGTACGTCGGGAAGGCCTGTGCGTACATCACCCGGGAGACGGGCGAGTTGCTCGTCTTCGAAGGCCCGGGACATGAGGGCCTGCAGATTCCGAAGGGTACCCTCGAGGGCGACGAGTCCCCTCGAGAGGGGGTGTTCCGCGAGGTACGCGAGGAGAGCGGTCTCGCGACGCTGCAGGGAACCGAACACCTCACGACCGATATCTGGGTTCGGCGCCAGTCCCCGCCGAAGTGTTACGTCCGCCACTTTTTCCACGCGACCGTCCACGAACCCCGCGACCGCTGGACCCACACGGTTCGGGACGGCGGCGAGGAACACGGCTCGGAGTTCGAGTTCCGGTGGATCGAGCCGACGACCGATCGAGCGTTCGCGCTCGACCTCGACGACTACGTCGGCCTGCTGCCGTCCGGAACGACTGGCCGGAACCCGCAGGTCGCCTCCGACTGAGTTCCTTCGCTGCCGATCGAAAGCGGAGCGTATTCGAGGCGCCGCCCCCGAGGAGTCGACGTGATCGCAATCGTCGAGAGCCGCGCCGATCGTGCCTCCGTCCATATCTGTGAGCAGCTTCGCTCGCTCACCGACTGGATCGAACGCGAGGACCCCGACCGTCCCGCGGCCGACGGCGGCGGCACGTACTACTGCCTCGAGGGCGCCGAACTGCGCTCGTTCGACGACCTCCACCTCGACCTCGAGCGCCCTGCCGAAGCCTTCGACTGCGACCCCGAGCTACTGGTGTTCGCCTCCCGCCACTCCGGCGACACCGGCGCCCTGCTGACGGGCCACTTCACAGGCAACTTCGGCTCCGCGGAGTTCGGCGGCGAGGACGACGCCCTCGCCGAGGCCTGCCCGAACGCCCTCGCCGAGTTGCTCGCTGCCTTCGAGGCCTACGCGCCCGAGGGATACGACGTCGGGATGGAGTGTACCCACCACGGCCCGAGCGACGTCGGCTGTCCCTCGCTGTTCGCGGAGCTCGGAAGCGACGACGAGCAGTGGGACGACCCCGACGGCGCCGCGGCCGTCGCGCGGGCGATCCTCGAGCTCCGCGGGGTCGACGCCCACCGCGACAGGCAGGTCGTCGGCTTCGGGGGCAACCACTACGCGCCCCGCTTCCAGCGGGTCGTCGAGGACACCGAGTGGGCGGTCGGCCACATCGCGGCCGACTGGGTCCTCGAGTCGATGGGCCACCCCGAGACCCACCGCGAGGTCATCGAGCGAGCCTTCGAGGCGAGCGGTGCCGACCTCGTAGTTCTCGACGGCGAGTGGCCCGTCCTCGAGGACCTTCTCGACGACCTCGACCGTCGGATCGTCGGCGAGACCTGGCTGCGCGCGGTCGGCGACCGCCCGCTCGAGCTCGTCGACGCCGTCGAGTCCGAACTCGGTCGCGTCGAGGAGGGGGTTCGCTTCGGCGACCGCCGCGAGGAGTCGTTCGTCGTCCGCGAGCTGCCGGCCGACTTGCTCGAGACCGCCCAGGGGATCGACCCCGACCGGGTCCGGAAGCTGGTCGAACGCCACGCGGTCGCCTTCGAGACCGAGAACGCCGGCAGCCGCGTCGGAAGCCGCGTCGCCCTCCCCGACTCCGGGATGAAACGGGAGCTTATCGAGGCCGTCGCCGACGTCCTCGAGGCGAAGTTCGAGCGCGTCGCGGTCGAGGACGACGCCGTCGTCGCCGAAGAGCTGGCGTTCGACCCCGAGCTCGCCCGGACCCTCGGCGTCCCCGAGGGGCCGGCGTTCGGCGCACTCTCGAGCGGGGAGGCGGTGACCGTCGACGGCGAACGGATCGACCCCGAGGTCGTCCACCGCGAGCGCACCCACCGGTTCGAGTACTGACCGGTCCGGTTCCGGAGGGAAGTTTCCGGTTGGTCCACCGTGGCTTGCGGTGGATCGGTTCTCGACTCCCGACACGTAACCCCGCCTTATCCCGCCTCCGGGCGCCTGACGTGTAGGGGAAAGGTAATTATGCTCCATCTACTACTGGCTCCCAGGAATGGACTCTCTTATCGAAGACGCGATCGACGAGGCCGAGAACGCGGAGGGGAACGTCCCCGACGCGTCGGGGTCGGACCGGTCGAGCGCGAACGGCGTCGACAACAGCGGCACGATGACCGACGACGAACTCGAGGACGTTCTGCAGGATCTCCAGACCGACATCACGGTCGTCGGCTGCGGCGGCGCTGGCGGCAACACCGTCAACCGCATGCACGAGGAGGGGATCCACGGAGCGAAGCTCGTCGCCGCGAACACCGACGTCCAGCACTTAGTCGAGATCGAGGCCGACACCAAGATCCTGATGGGCGAGGACAAGACCGGTGGCCGGGGCGCCGGCTCGCTCCCGCAGGTCGGCGAGGAGGCCGCCCTCGAGAGCCAGGAGGACATCACCGGCGCGATCGACGGCTCCGACATGGTCTTCGTCACCGCCGGACTCGGCGGCGGCACCGGAACCGGCTCGGCGCCCGTCGTCGCGAAGGCGGCTCGTGAGTCCGGAGCGCTCACGATCTCGATCGTCACCACGCCGTTTACCGCGGAGGGAGAGGTCCGCAGAACCAACGCCGAGGCCGGCCTCGAGCGTCTCCGGGACGTTTCCGATACCGTCATCGTCGTCCCCAACGACCGCCTGCTCGACTCCGTGGGCAAGCTGCCCGTCCGACAGGCGTTCAAGGTCTCCGACGAGGTCCTGATGCGCTCGGTGAAGGGGATCACCGAGCTGATTACGAAGCCCGGCCTCGTCAACCTCGACTTCGCCGACGTTCGGACCGTCATGGAACGCGGCGGGGTCGCCATGATCGGCCTCGGCGAGTCCGACTCCGAAGCGAAGGCCGAGGACTCGGTCAAGACCGCGCTGCGCTCGCCGCTTCTGGACGTTGACATCTCCGGGGCGACCTCCGCGCTGGTCAACGTCACCGGTGGCAACGACATGTCCATCGAGGAAGCGGAGGGCGTCGTCGAGGAGATCTACGACCGGATCGACCCCGACGCCCGCATCATCTGGGGGACCTCGATCGACGAGAGCCTCGAGGGCAGCATGCGGACGATGATCGTCGTCACGGGCGTCGAGTCGCCACAGATCTACGGCAACGGTGACGAGGAGCCGACCCAGCCCGAACGCGGCTCCCAGGCTCGAGGTCGGGGCGGCGCTCGCGGCGAGGACGACATCGATTTCGTCAACTAATCGCCGGACTCCTCGAACCTTCTCCGCAGAACTCGGCGATCGACGGGGCCACCGCACGGACCGCCGTCCGTCAGCTTCGGCCACTCTAGTAGATAGTAGCGCGGTTTCGGTATTCAACCTCGAGCCCGAAACTGAAACTGGCCATTCGCTAACTACGTCTGCCCACGTACCTTTTTCCGCCTCGGGATTCCTCACTGCGTTCGGAACCGCTCGGCGCAAAAATCTACGCTAAAAAGGCCGCTCGCTTCCCGCTGGTCGCTCGCGGGTGCTGCGCTTGTGACACTACCGCGGTGGTACCGCCTTCGCCTGTATGCAGCGCGAGTTTTCCGGGGACCTCCGAATAACGAGATCGTACTCCCAACTACTGTTACAGCAAATCGTCTCAGTCGTCGGCCGTCACCGGCTCGTCGCCCGCGAGGTCGTCCTCGATGCTCGGGGGATACTTCCCGCGCTCGAGTTTCAGATCCGACTGCGGCCGGGCCATGCAGGTCAGCGCGTAGTTCTCGGCTTCCTCCTCGGTGAACCCTCGCGCCGCGGGCTGGGTGACCTCCCCCTCGAGGATCTCGGCGGTACAGGCCAGACACATCCCGACCCGACAGGAGAACTCCTGGGCGATCCCCTCCTCGAGACAGCGGCTGAGGATCGTCTCCTTGTCTGTGCAGGTGATCGTCTCCCCCGTGCCGACGAACTCGACGGTGTACTCGGTCATACGGAGCGATACGAACGACCCCGACAAAACTCTTTATTAGCTCTGTTGTGGCGGATTCGCCGTTGTCGGCCCGCCGAAGCGCACATAAAACGTTTTCTTACCCCGCAGTTCACACTGTTCCATATGAATACGCAGGAGCAGTCGGCCGTCGAGACGTCGGGGACACGATCGGCGGACGTGGTCGTCGTCGGCGCCGGCACCGCCGGCAGCTACGCCGCAGCCACCGTCGCACGCGAGGGGTACGACGTCGTCCTCCTCGAGCGCAAATCGGAGGACGAGGCGGGCCACATCGCCTGCGGGGACGCCCTGAAGGGCGCGGCGGACTTCCCCGACGCGATCCCCCGGTCCCAGATCGAGCCCGCGTTCACGAACACCGACGTCGACCACGGCCGATTCGAGATTCCCCAGGAGGACACCGTCCTCGAGATCCCGATCCCGGGAGAGCTGGCCGTCGTCGACCGCTGGGAGTACGGTAAGCTCGTTATCGAGGGTGCCGCGAACGCGGGCGCGGAGATCCACTACGACACCGTCGTCCAGAACGTCACGCAGGCCGAGGACGGCCGCGTCACGGGCGTTCGGGCGAGGCGGAAGGGCGAACCGCTCGAGTACGAGGCCGAGGTCGTCATCGACGCGGCGGGCTCGCTGTCGGTGCTCCAGGACCACGTCGACTTCTCGGAGTCGACGTTCGATACGAACGTCAACTACACCCACTTCTGTTCGGGCTACCGCGAGGTCGTCACCGTCGACGACCCCGTCGAGTGGTCCGACGCGCTGGTGTTCAAGCCGACCGATCGCGCGGCGGGCTACCTCTGGTACTTCCCTCGCACCGAGACCGAGATCAACGTCGGCCTGGGCTTCCAGATGACCGAGGAGCCGATGAAGCTCGTCGAGAGCCTGAAACGCGACCTCCGGAGCCGACCGGAGTTCGAGGGGGCACAGGTCGACGACAAACTCGGCGCCGCGCTCCCGACGCGTCGGCCCTACGACTCCGCGGTTCATCCGGGCTACATGGCCGTCGGCGATGCGGCTGGCCACGTCAACCCCACGACGGGCGGGGGGATCGCCGGCGCGGCCTACGCCGGCAAGTACGCCGCCGAGGCCGCCGTCGAGGGGATCGAGGCCGGCGACGTCGGCGAACGAGCCCTCTGGGAGTATAACCAGCAGGTGATGGACCACTTTGGCGCCCGCTACGCCGCGCTGGACGTCTACAACGTTCTCTCGACGGCCGTCGACGTCGACGACCTCATGGGGCTGCTCGCGGCGATGCCCGGCGACAAGCTCGCCGAGGCGCTGTACTCGGGCAGCACGGACATCGGCACGAAACTCAAGCTCGAGGCGATGCTCAAGAGCCGCGACCACTGGGGGACGATCTGGACCCTCTACCGGACGAAACAGTGTGCGGACGACCTGCTCGAGCACTACGGTCACTACCCCTCGCATCCCGGCGCGCTCGACAGCTGGCAGGATCGCCGCGACGACCTGATGGAGGCGGTGTACGAGACGACTGGTGCCGATCCCAAGTACTAGAGTCGCGGCCCTTCGCTCGGCGAGCGACGCAGCTGTGACGCAGTGTTGTCGCTCCGAGGCGCTCTACTCGCTGACTCCCCTCTCGGGTAATCGTCGCGTGCTCGGGACACACGGGAAACTCGTTGCCCGCCAGATCCCACGTTAAACCGGTCTCGCGACTTCTCGTCTTCCTACCTCGTTAGGGATGATCGATAATATTGCGAACGCCCAACATGTGTCTATGTCGCAAGGACATACCCGCAGACGCACGCTAACGCTGATCGGAGCCACCGGAGCCGGACTGGTTGCGGCCAGTTTCAGCGGGACGAGCGACGAGCACGGGGGGGACGACGACGAGTACGATGACCACGACGATCACGACGATGAGTACGACGACCACGACGACGAAGGGGAGGTCGCGCAGGTACGAGCAGCCCATCTCTCGCCGGACGCGCCGAACGTCGACGTGAGCGTCGAGGGCGACACCGTCCTCGAGGACGTGCCGTTCCGCGCGGTCAGCGAGTATCTCGAGCTGCCGGTCGGAACCGCGAGCGTCGCGATCTCGGCGGCGGAGGATCCCGATACGGTGGTTTTCGACGAGGAGCTCGAGCTCGCCGAGGGCGCGTTCACGATCGCCGCGCTAGGCGAACTGAGCGAGGAGAACCAGCCGTTCGAACCGGCCGTTCTCGAGGACGACCTGAGCGACCCCGGCGAGGACGCCCGGGTTCGCCTCGTCCACGCCTCGCCCGACGCGCCGGCCGTCGACGTCACCGTCGACGACGGCGAGATGGTGCTGTTCGAGGACGTCGCCTTCGGCGAGGCAGGGGCGCTCGAAGTACCGCCAGGTGACTACTGCCTCGAAGTGCGACCCGCGACGGAGTGCAACGACGGCGACGTCGTCGCGACCTTCGAAGTCAGCCCCGAAGCCGGGAACGTCTACTCCGCGTTCGCGGTCGGCTACCTCGACCCCGACGCCGCGCCCGCTGACGAACCGTTCGACCTCGAGGTCGTCCTCGACGCCGCGGCCGACGACGAGGACGAAATGGACGAGGAAGACCACGACCACGACGAAGAAGACGACTACGACGACGAGGAGGAACACGACCACGACGACTACGACGAAGAAGACGATTACGATGACGAGGACGAAATGGACGAAGAAGACCATGACCACGACGAAGACGACGATTACGACGACCACGACGACGACTACTGATCGGCCGACACTGACGCCGTCTTCGACCGTCTGAGACGGCCGATCGACCGCTACCGGTTCGCCCGAGGACGGTTCATCCCTGTTCCCGCGCGGACCGTAACGTCTCGCTACGGTTCGAATCGTCCCGTTCGCTTTTGTTCTCGCGTCGCTGGACTTCGGTATGGGTACGAACGTTCGCCGTCGGGAGTTGCTGGCAGCGAGCGCCGGAGCCGGCGCCGCGGGTCTCGCCGGCTGTGCCGGCTTCTCGAGCGACGGACCCGAAGAACAGTCGGAGGGAGACCAGCGGGCCGTCGTCTCCCAGCACCACCTGGCGACCGAGGCCGGCCTCGAGACTCTCGAGGCGGGCGGGACAGCAGCCGATGCCGCCGTTGCGGTCGCCGCCGCCCTGAGCGTCGTCGAACCCTGGTTCTCTTCGGCGCTCGGCGGGGGGACCTGGGCGCTGTACTACGACGCCGAGGCCGACGAGGTGACCAGTCTGGACGGCGTCGGCCCCGTCGGACTCGAGGCGACGCCCGAGGACTACGAGGAGCGCGCGGACGAGGCGGGGATCCACCAGGCCGTCGTCCCTGGCGCCTGGGACGGCTGGATGCTGTGGCTCGCCGAGTACGGCGATCTCGATCTCGGGGACGTCCTCGAGCCCGCGATCGCGTTCGCCCGAGAGGGGTATCCCGCCAGCTCGGAGATGGAGGGCTGGCTCGCCGACGAGGCCGAACTGATCGTGGATCGACCCGCTGCGGCCGAGATCTACCACGACGACGGGGAGCTCCTCGAGGAGGGCGACACCGTCACCCAGGACGCGATGGCGGACACGTTCGAATCGCTCGCCGACGCCTACGCCGACGGGGACGACCGGTTGGACGGGATCCGGGCCGCGCGGGACTACTTCTATCGGGGACCGATCGCCGAGGCCATCGTCGACCACTCCGACGAACACGGCGGCTACCTGACCCTCGAGGAGTTCCACGAGTTCGAAGCCGAGATCGTCGAGCCACTCTCGATCGCGTACGACGAGGACATCGAGGTCTACCAGAACCCGCCGAACAGCCAAGGGATCACGCAGCTGCTGGCGCTGAACGTCCTGAAGGAGTACGACTTCGACGACCTCGAGCCCGACGACGCCGACGCGGTCCATCTCCAGGCCGAGGCGATCAAGCTCGCGTTCGCGGATCGGTACCACCACGTCGGCGACCCCGATCGGGTCGACGTCCCTGTCGCGGACCTCCTCGGGGAGGAGTACGCCGCCGACCAGCGCGACCGGATCGACCCGGACGAGGCGATGGAGTGGCCGATCGACACCGGACTCGAGGAGACCGACGACGACCACACCACCACGTTCCACGTCGTCGACGACGACGGCAACGCGGCCGCGGTGACGACCAGTCTGGGTGCCCAGTTCCTCGTGATCGGCGACACCGGGATCCACGTCAACAACCGCATGCGGATGCTCGCCCTCGAGGACGACGACCCGAACCGGCTGACGCCCGGCTACGAGGTGCGTCACACCTCGAACCCCTATATGACGCTTCGGGACGGCGACCCGTACGTGCTGGGCGGCGTCACCGGCGTCGACACCCAGCCACAGGGCCAGACCCAGCAGTTCCTCAACGTCGCAGAGTTCGGGCTGGACGCCCAGGCGGCGGTCGACCGCCCGCGGTTCGTCAGCACCGCCTTCCCCTCGACGGAGTACCCCTACGAGGCCGACGGCACCCTCCAGATCGAAACCGAGTTCCCCGAGCCCGTCCGCGAGGACCTCGAGGACAGAGGCCACGACCTCGAGGAGGGTGCCGGCATGTTTGGCACCGGGAACGCGATCGTCGTCGAGAACGACGACCTCCAGGTCGGCGCCGAGCCGCGACACTCCACCGCCGAGGGAGCGGTCTCGCGGGGGAGCGACAACGACTCGAGCTAAGCGCTGACGGGCCCGCGGGCAGGTCCCTACGTGCGAATCCGGAGCCGATCGATCCGTCGCTCGGTCGCGGGGTGGGTCCCGAACAGTCCGCGAGCCACGAGGCGTCGCGTCCGATCGAAGAATCGCTGTTCCTCCCACGGCGGCGGAACGATCGAGAACGCCGCCGTTACATCCCGCTCCCGCAGATCCGACTCCGGGCGGCGCTCGAGGTCGGTGTCGAGCGTCTCGAGCGCGCTCGCCAGCCCCGCCGGATCGCCCGTGATCGCGACGGCCGCGTCGTCGGCCGCGTACTCCCGGCCGCGGGCGACGAACGCGACGGCGGCGCGGCTGACCGCGTTCGTAAGCATCGCCAACGGCTCGAGGACGGGATTGAACCCGTACCGACCGGTCGCCGTCCGCGCGACGCTGCCGGGCGCCGACAGCGCGGTCAACACCGCCGCGTCGCGGTTCGCGACGTGGGCGAGCTCGTGAGCCAGCACGGCCTCGAATTCCCGGCCCTCGAGTGAGTTGACGATCCCTCGCGAGAGCACGATCGTCGACGTCGCGGGTCGGTAGCCGACGGCGAGCGCGGTCGGCGTCCGCCGATCGACGAGTCGGAGGTCGGGAACCGGAACGTCCGCCTGCCCGGCGAGGCGCGCAACGGTGGTCCGGATGTCGGCCAGTTCGCGGTCGTCCACAGTCGTTTCGGCGACCGAGTCGCGGTCGAGATCGCCCTCGAGCTCGAGGTTCCGGAGGACGGCGGCGTTGCCACCGAACTCGCCGCGAATTGCGCCGACGAAGTGACCGCCGACGAACGCCGACGCGGCGACCGCGCCGACGGCGACGGCCAGCGCTTCGAACGGCCAGATCGTCGTCGCCGCGTAGCTTCCCAAGAGGAGGGCAGCGCCGACGAGCGCGACGAGAAGTGTCGGCCGCGGGCCGGGCGCGCGCTCGAGACCGGCGGCGATCTGTCGCGCCTCCTCCGCGATCCCGTGGTACGCCTTCTCCGGATCCACATCCTCGTCCCCGTCCTCAACGTACGCCACGAGCCGATTCCGGGCGACGTCGAGCGCGCCGGGGGCGAGTATGGCGCCCAGACCGATCGCGACGAGGGCGACCACGAGCACGACGGCGAACAGCTCCGAGTACGCGAGACTCATGTAGCCGACGGCGAGGACGGCGACGAGCAGCTGGTCGCCCGCGGCGCTTCGTTCGAGTCGATCCGCGTCGTCGCTTCGCGAGCGGACCCAGACTCGAGCGGCCCAGACGTACGAGATCGTAAGCAGATAGAAGGCACCGAACACGACGAGCGCGGCGAAGACGGGCGCGGGGAGGACGCCGGCCGCGAACGGCAGGACCGCGAGGGCGACGAGCAGCGAGGAGAGCAGGAGGACGTACGCGCCCAGCTCGACGACGCCCTCCGCGATCGGGTCGGATCGCACCGAATCCGCGTTCTCCCGGGCCGTCCGAAGCGATCGAAGAGCCAGCTCGACGGCGAACAGCGAGAGGGCGACGGCGGCGACCGCGAGGACCGTCGCGACTGGGACAGGGAGGACGAACGCGAGGACGTCGACCGCGTACCAGACGAAGCCGGCGACCGGGACGGCGACGAGCACCAACCCGGCGCCGACGACGACGCCGACTAGCAGGAGACAGAGTGCCGAGGCGAGGGCCATGCGTGCCCAGAGACCGAGCCGGATGCGGGTCGAACTCACGGCTCGATCACGCTCCGGGAACGCGCTCGAGGGTCAGGGAACGAACAGCGGGGCTGCGGGCGAGGTCGCATCACTACTCGACTGTTTCGATCGAGTGGCAATAAAGTTCATCCGGTAGACAGGTTCGTTTCGATCCGGCGTCGTAGTCAGCCGATTGCGGGGGGTGCGTCGTCAGGGACGGTCCCGGCCGATCCGCTTGATCGCGCCGGCGACCGTCTCGATTCCGTGGCCGAGGCTCGCCTCGTCGACGTCGAACGTCGAGGTGTGGTGGCCGCCGGGGTGGTCGGTGCCGACACCGACGTAACACGCCAGCCCGCCGTTTTGCTGGACCTCCTGCATGAGGAAGGTGGCGTCCTCGCTGCCGCCGAGTTCGTCGCGCTCGAGGACGGTTTCGACGCCGTCGACGCTACCGGCGACGTCGGCGACGACATCGACGAGCGCCTGGTCGCTCGTGGCGCTTGGCGCAGCCGCGCCGATCTCGAGGTCGACCTCGCAGTCGTGCATCTCGGCTGCCGATCGCATCACGCGCTCGGCTTTTTCGTACATGTACTCCATGAGTTCGGTCGTCTCGCCTCGCACCTCGGCGACGATGCGGGCCTCCTCGGGGATGACGTTGGCCGCGCTGCCGCCCTCGACGACGCCCGCGTTGATCCGCGTGGGACCGTCGCTGTGGCGCGGAATGCCGTAGCAGTTCTGGACGGCCGTCGCCATCGCCTGGACGGCGTTGCGGCCCTGCTCGGGGTGGCCGCCCGCGTGGGCCGGCTCGCCGGTGAACGTCGCCTCGAGGTGTCGCACTGCGAGGAAGCCGTCGATGCCGGCGACGATCTCGCCGGTGGGGTGGTCGAGGCCGACGTGGAGTCCGAGCAGGTAGTCGACGTCGGCGAGGTGCTCGCTTTTCGCCATCGACTTCCCGCCGCCGACGACCTCCTCGGCGGGCTGGAAGAATACCTTCAGCGTCCCCTGAAAATCACTGTCCGCAATCGTCTCGAGGACGCCGATCCCGATTGTCGCGTGGGCGTCGTGGCCGCAGGCGTGCATCGCGTCGTCGTGTTCGGAACGGAAGCCCTCCGCGACGGGCAGGTGGTCCGGGTCCTCGGATTCGGGCTGGGGAAGGCCGTCGATGTCGACCCGCAGGCCGACCGTCGGCCCCTCACCCTTCCGGAGGACGGCGACGGCGCCCGTGTACCCGCCCTCGAGGGACTCGAGGACGGCCTCGTCGGCACCGTGCTCGCGGGCCTGCTCGTACCACGTCCCCAGTTCGGCCTCGTCGGGGACGCCCATGCGGTGTTCGGCCGCGATGGCGTCGGGGCCGACGTGGAGTTCGTCGAGGTCGACGCGGGACTCGAGTTCCTCGACGATCCGCGCGGTGGTGTAGAACTCCCGCCAGGCGGGTTCGGGTTTGCGGTGGAGGTCTCGGCGCAGCGAAACGAGGTCCGGATCGGTGGACATAGCGCCGTATTGGGAGTGGGTTCCCAAAGCAGTGGCGGGTTCGGTCCGTTGGTCCGCAAGACGGCGGCGTCAGTCGCGGTCGGTCCCCGGCTCCGTGTTCGCCGCTCGAGCGACAGGGGCGTCCAGCTCGCGAAGCGCCCGCGTGACGACGTGGGCCTGGATGAGGTCGCGATCCGACGGCGGGTACTCGGTGTCGCCGGCGAGAACGCGTCGACTCTCCCGCCAGAACCGCTCCTCGACCGGCTGTTGATCCGGCTCCTCGCGCGTGCGGCCGGTGAACGCCTCGAAGTCCGCCCGGAGATCGAACGAGGCGCGGGCGACGTTACAGCGGGGCAGCGGCGACATCCCCGTCTCGAGGACGAGCGTCCGAACCGTCTCCCAGTCGGACGCACAGAAGTGGATCGACACCTCGCCGACGACGTCCCGCCAGGCGACGGCCTCGCTGTACCGCAGCCGCTGGATGAGCCGCGGCGGCAGGTCGATCCGACGGTGGATCTCGGGGTCGTCACAGAGACAGCAGGGTTTCTCGACCTTGCCCGTGTACATCGCTCGAGCGTTCGACCGTGCGGAGAAAAGCCCCTCGATCGCGGCGACCCCGTCCGGATCGGCCGTCCCGTTTCGAGACCCGGTTGGCCTCAGTTTCCGCGGCCCGCGCCGTGAATCTGTTCTACCTCGGCCTCGATGTGGACCGAGTCCGGGAAGTCGTGTTCGGCGATGTTGCGCGCGAGGTCGTCGTGACCGTGGATCTCGAGTTCGCGCGTGAAGACGGTGTAGTTCCAGGAGTCGAACCGTCGGTCGTCGTCGCCGTGCAGGCGAGCGTGCTGGGGAACGGTCAGCTTCTCGGGCGGATGAGAGTGGGGTCCCTTCAGCGCGGCGCCCTTGCGCTCGGCGGTGGATTTGATGTCGTCGACGATGCCGTCGAGTGCGGCTCGATCGCCGCTCTGAAGCGTGAGCCGGGTGACGAAGGTCATGCTGGTACTGTACAACTGTGAACGGTCGGCGCGTAAAAACCTGCTGAGATGCGGTGCCGGCGGATACACAGTCCGATATTCTCTTAACGTCCCGCACGTTACTCGAGGTAATGGCAGTCGAAGCTACGAGCGCAGGCGCGATCCTCTTCCGCGATACGCGGGGCCGGCGCGAGTATCTTCTACTCAAGAGCCGCCCGGGTGACTGGGAGTTTCCGAAGGGCGGTGTCGAGGGAGATGAAGAACTTCAGCAGACGGCGATCCGCGAAATAAAGGAAGAGGCAGGTATCGATCAGTTCCGACTACTCGACGGCTTCCGCGAGGACTACGACTACGTCTTTGAGGCCAACGGCAAGACGATTCACAAGACCGTTCACCTCTTCGTCGCGAAGTCCTTCGAGGCGAGCGCGGAGCTCTCGAACGAACACCGCGACCTCCAGTGGCGCGACTACGAGCAGGCGGTCAACACCGTCACGCAGGACGGGCCGCGAGAAATCCTGGAGGAGGCCCACGTCTATCTCGACGAGATCTTAGAAGAGGACGACGAGGAGTAAGGCGAGCGACGAGCGGACGCGCAGAACGGATCTGGCGTCGACAGCTCCAGCTGTGGCCTCAACTCGGACTCCGATTCCAGAACCGGCGGCGGACCACAGCGCACTTGTCGCCGATCACCCTACGGACGGCCAGTGACGCGAACGCGAGCGACCGACAGCGAGTTCGCCTTCGAGCTGCGGAGCTGTCGCTGGGCCGAGCGGGAGTGGCCGCCGGCCGAGACCCTCGCGGACGACCGCGCGGTCCTCGTCGCCCGCCAGCTCGGGACGAAGCGCCGACGCTGGGACACGATCGTCCTCGAGTGCGACCGCGACGCCCTCGAGGCCCGTGCGAACTTCGGCCCGAAGCGACTCGACGGCGACCTCCTGCACGTCGTCCGGAACGCGCCCGCCGACTGGGCCTACTACCGCGACGCGCTCCCGGATCCGGGCTACCCCTGGCGGTACGTCCGCGAGGCGATCCACGAGGCCGACGACCGGGGGATCCTCGAGACCCGAAAGCGGGGGAACCGCATCGAGATCCGCCGGAAGTGGGCCTATCCGGCGTGGATCGACCGAATCGTCGCCATCGAGAACAAACCTGACCTCGACGCGAGCGCCGCCCGAACTCTCGCAACCCAGCTCGAGTACGACGTCGCGCTGGGGCTCGCCGACGAGGTCTGGGTCGCAACCCGGAAGACGGGCGAGCGCGTCGAGCCCGTGCTGTTCGAGGATCTCCCGGTCGAGGCGGGCGTGCTCGCGCTCGAGTCCGAGTCGCTGTCGACCGAGGTCGCGTGGTACCCCCGCTCGCTGTCGGTCGACGAGCCGGGAACCCGGATCCTCGAGCGACCCGACGGCGGCGAGCGGGACGGCTCGGCGGCCCGGTTCGAGTACGTCGACCCCGAACGGAAGGCCGAGAAGCGCCTCGCGATCGCGGAGCGGGCCTACGAGCGTGGCTGGCGCTCGTTCGTCGAGACGATGCGTCCCGACTGTCGGCACTTCGCGCTGCGCGGAACGGACGGCACGCAGCTGCAACCTCACTGCGAGGCCAAGGGGCGCTGTCAGACGGCCGCGGAGTGTTCGGGCTCCTGTCCCGAGTTCGAACCGGAGCCCCCGGTCTGGCGAACGCGAGGGTGGCCGATCGAGGGCGGGCCGGGGACTCGGCTCTCGGCGCTGCTCGAGGGGCGGCGACGCCATCGACGGCCCGGATTGTGAGACTCCGCTCGAGGCGATTCAGTCGGTCGTCGTGACCTCGAGTTCGTCGCGCTCGACGGCCAGCCGGAACGTCGGGACGGTGCGGTACTCGATCTCGACGACGCCCTTCCGGCGCAGGCTCTGCAGACCCGAGCGGACGTCCTCGGAGTCGGGATCGACGTCGTAGGCGTCCCGGAGCTTGTGTAACACCGAGACGACGCTCTCCGATTCCTCGTCGGGGCCCGCGAGCACCCCGACGATTCGCGCCTGGAGTTCGGGAACCCGGATCTTGGAGGGGGTGCCGTCGTCGGGATCGCTCTCGACGCCCGGCTCGACGTCGACCAGGTCCGCGGCCTCCGCGGTCGCCCGGATCAGGCTGTTGTCATCGCGGAAGTAGTAGTCGCCGAGCTCGTTCTCGAGATACTGGTGGACTTCGCTGCCGCTTTCTAACCCCCACCGATCCTGCAGCTCCGAGTTCTTCGTCGGCTGTAGTTCCACCACGTCGGCCAACCGTTCCGTGGCCTCGTCCGAGAGCGTCATCGCTCGGAGATACGCGGATCCGGTACTTTTGCGTTGTGTCCCGCCGCGGCGGGTCGCGATTCGATCAGTCACCGAGTACCGGCACTGGAGCGGTCGTCTCGAGGGTTTCCTCGACCTGGGTGTAGACGAGGATCGCCCCCAGCGCGGCGAGCACGGTGCCGAAGGCGAAGGGAACCCAGAACCCGTAGCCGATGAGCGCGCCCGAGGAGAACGGGCCGATCGCGATCCCGAAGCCGAAGGCCATCGTCAGCACCGAGAGCTTCGACCCCGACTCGCCGTCGCCCGCGAGGTCGCCGGCCAGCGCCAGCGCGGGTGCGAACACCATCGCGCCGGCGATTCCCTGGACGAGACGGGCCAGGAACATGGTCTCGGAGGTCGTGACCAGCCCCTGGGCCATCGTCGCGGGGACGAGGACGATCATCCCGGCGAGGATGAACGGCCGCCGACCGTACTGGTCACAGGCCCGGCCGATCGGCGTCTGCAGAAGGATCTGGGCGAGGATGAACGCCGCGAACTGGAGGCCGAACCAGGTCGATCCCTGGTCGAGGTGGTCGTTGACCTGTGGCTGGATCGTCGCGAACAGGGCGATCGCCGCCGCCATGAACAGGGAGACGACGCCCAGGGTGAAGATCGGATCGAGCAGGTTCTTTCCCGACGAATCGAAGACGTCGATCGAGAGATCCGCGCCCGCGGTCGCGCCCGTCGACTCGGGGTCCGTAATCAGGATCGTCACCAGCAGGTAGCTCAACGTGGCCGTGATCGCGGCGACGTAGAAGGCGGCGTCGAAGCCGCTGATCGCCAGCCCGCCGGGAAGCGGGTAGGGGCCGGCGCTGACGACCGCACCGGCGGCGACGGGGCCCGCGCCGAAGCCGACCAGCCGGAACGTGTTGTAGACGCCCATGTTCCCGCCCCGATCGCCTGTCGTCGCGAGTTCGTTGACCAGCGCGACCGACGCGGGGATGATGAAGGCGACGCTGATCCCCTGGAGGCCGCGGATCACGAGCAGGGAGACGTAGGTCTCGGCGAAGACGTACGCCAGGTTCGTCAGCGCGAGTCCGCCGAGGCCGACCAGGATGAACGTCTTTCGCCGCCTCGTTCGGTCCGAGAGGCGCCCGGTGAGTGGCTGGAAGGAGCTGTTGAGAAAGCCAAACAGCGACAGGATAACGCCGATGATCATCGCCTCGCTGAGGCCGAACGTCGGCCCGCCGACGACGTCGTCGGCGACGTACAGCGGGATCACGATGATCAGAAAGGAGTTACCGACCCCGTCCGCCATTCGGGCGAACGCCAGCGCGAGCACGCGCCTGTCGACGGCGAACTGCGCGAGAATCCAGTGAACGAGACGCCGCATCGCCTCGAACTGCGTAACCCACCCCGATTATCGTTTCGAATCGAAATGGCTGTCGGGCTGACAGTCAGATTTGGTTGCATCGCTCTACAAGACCCTGGCGCGCGTCTCCCTCGCATGGAGGAGGTCAAACTCAGTCGAATCGACGACGCGTTCGAGCGCCTCGAGTACCCGATCGAGGCCGAGACGGCAGCGACCGAACTCGAGGGCGTCACTCTGCTGCTGGCCGATGGCGAACGCAACCTGGGCGAACTCGTCGGCCGAACCAACAGCGATCGGTTCGAGTCGGCCGACGATCTCGAGACCGAACTGCACAACGTCCTGCCGCGGGAGGCCGTCGGCGAGCCGTACCAGTCGGAGGGCGAGGGCTAGCCAGCCCAAACGGGTCGTTTAAGTCGCTCCACCGACGTATGCCGGACAACGATGGAATTCTGCGACGAATGCGGTTCGATGATGAAAGCCGACGACGGCATCTGGGAGTGCGGGAGCTGCGGCTTCACGAAGCCCCAGGGCGACGCCGCCGAGTACACGCTGACCGACGACCAGGAGGCGTCCGAGGTCATCGAGTCCTCCGAGGAGACGTCGCTGCCCGAAACCGACGCGCACTGTCCCGAGTGTGGTCACGACCGCGCGTACTGGTACATGCAACAGATCCGCTCGGCCGACGAGTCCGAGACGCGGTTTTTCATCTGTAGCGAGTGCGAGTACAAGTGGCGCGAGGACGACAACTAACGAAATTTTACGCTGCAGTCTGTCGCGGCCGCGGTATCGCCGCGGCCGCGACGTCCCTCGGTAAAATTTCGATCAAAAGCACTCCTCCCTCCGTTCCGAACGCGTGGCGTTCTCAGCTCACGGCTTCGCCGTTCGCTCGATCGCGGCGCGTAGCGCCGCGCTCTCCACGTCAGTCGTCGGCCCGCTCGCTCACCCTCAGGGTTCGCTCGCGGGAAGTGTCGGTAAACAGCCTGCCCTCCCCCGAGTCGCGGACTCCTCGCAGTGCTCGGCGTCCGTTCCCGGCCAGTTTCCCTCGAGAGTGGTAGAACAGAACTACTCGTTCCGGGCGAGCACCAGGTATCCCGTGTGGCCGACCGGAGCCGTCGAGGGTCGGGACCCTCGGTCGTCGAACTGCATCTCCCGCTGGATCGTCTCTCGGGTACGGACGTCCGACAGCTCGGCCGCTCGAGCGGCCTCGACGACCTCGCGGGTCGACTCGACGAACGGACTGTACACCGCGAGGAACCCACCCTCGACGAGCAGTTCGGGAACGCTCTCGACGACGTCGGGCGCGTCGCCCGTATCGAGGGTGACGACGTCGAACGACGACGGCTCGAGGCCGTCGAGCTCCTCGGTCAGATCGCCGGTTCGGACGTCGACGTCATCGGCGACGCCGCCCAGTCGCATGTTCTTCCGGGCGACGTCGGCGAACTCGGGGTCGCGCTCGTAGGTGACGACCGACGCGCCCGCACGGGCAAGTAGCGCCGCAAGCACGCCCGTGCCGGTGCCGGTGTCGAGCACCCGATCGCCCCGTGCGACGCCGGTCTCGCCGATCACCAGTCCAATGTCTCGGGGCACCATCGGGGCGCCCGTTCGATCGAAGTGGTGGAAGAGATCCGGCCCCCGGAGCCGGCGTACCCTGAACTTGTCGCCGAGATGCGTCTCGAGGGTCTCGCCGGGCTCGACGTCCTCGGGAACCTCGAGCACACCGAGGTCGGTCCCCTTCTCCTCGCCGGGTTCGACGAGGTATTCGCGGTCGCCCCGAACCAGTAATACCGGGACAGTCACGCGTTACTCGAGGGCCTCGACCGCCGCGGCGAGGTCGCCGTCGTGCTCCTCGAGGGCCTCTCGGGCCTCGTCCTCGCTGACGCCCGTGCGGGTGGCGACGATCTCGACGTCGGCGTCGGGGATCGCGCTCCCGGCGTCCTCGCTGGCTCCGGCGTCGGCGCCTTCCACGGCGCCCGCCGCGCCGGACTCGACCTCCTCGGGCGAGCCGATGACCTGGTAGGTCTCCTGGCCGCGGGCGTCCATCTTCGTGACCTCGGCGTCGTCGAAGACGAGGTCGTACTCCGAGGTCCGGATGATGACCTCCTCGGCGTCGACGTCCTCGACGTCGATCCCCATCTGTTCCATCATCTGTTCCATCTTGCGCGGGTTCATGCCGCCGCCTCCTCCAAACATACCCGAAACGTCGCCGTCAGCCGTCTTTTACTCTGCGGTCTCTTCCGAGCGACGCCGGCCCCGAAATCCGGACGGAGCGTACACAGCGCCCTCCGCGTCGATCGAGAGCCCGCTCGAGCAACCCCGACGGGTTCTACGCGGCGGTGAGACGTCGGCGTCGGAGAACAGGGACGACGGTTGCCGTCAGTGCTCCGGGGGCACGCCCTCGCGAACGGAGACGGCCATCCCGGTCTCGAAGTCGCCCATCGCCGCGCCGTCGAGTTCGGCCGTGCCGACCGCGAGCACCTCGCCGCGTTCGTGGACGACGACCACCTCGTCGCCCGGGCGGATCTCGGAACCGGCCTCGAGGACGAACTTCGCGAAGACGTTCTTCTCCTCGCGGACGAACGGCTCGCTCTCGTCGTCGACGACGACCCGGTAGGCCGGTCGCTCGAGAGCAGCGTCGAGCCGCCGTCCGCCCTCGATCCCCAGCGTGAATCTGCCGTCGATTCCGAACGAGACGAGGCGGCCGTCCCTGCAGTGGATCTGCTGGGGTCGCCCCGAAGAGGTGCGTTTGACCGTCAGCGACTCCGTCGGCGGGAAGAGGCTCTCGCCCGCGTCGGCGCCGAACTGGTAGTCGGCGATCGTCCGCAGCGCCGGCAGTCCCGCGTTTCCGTCGGCTGGATCGCTCATAGCCCGCGTTCGGCGCGGGCGGTCGAAAGCCCTTCGACCCGCTGGCGACGGCGTTCGTGATCCGCTGACAACCACCGTCCCACGACTGTCATCAGGACCATTATATAGGTCGGTCCCGATTCGACGAGCGAATGGATTTTACGCAGGTCGTCCTGGGACTGGTGGTGCTCGCGGTGAGCAGCCTCACGTTCGCCGGCCCGTCCGCGCTCGAGTCGCACGTCCTCGTCTACGCGCTTACGGGGTCGGCGCTGGTGATCGGCGCGGGCGCACTGTGTGTCGATCGTGCCCGCGACGCCCGCGTCTAGAGCAGGAACGTCTCGCGGCGCGAGTCGAGATCCAGAAACGAGTCGGCCTCCGCGATGAGCTCCTCGGCGGTCGAGGACTCGAAGGCCATTACCTCGACGCGGACGCCCTCGTGACGCAGGTGTGAGCAGAGCCGCGAGAAGTCGCCGTCGCCCGTACAGAGCACGAGCGTATCGATGTGGTTCGCGAGCGTCACCGCGTCCAAGCTCATTCCGACGTCCCAGTCGGCCTTCTTCGAGCCGTCGGCGAACGTCTTGATATCCTTGATCTTCGTCTCGAAGCCGATGTCGATCAGCGCCTCGAAGAAGCTCTCCTCCTCGGGCGAGTCCGCGCGGATGACGTAGGCGATGGCACGGGTAAGCTGGCGGTCCTGTACCGCCTTCTCGAGCAGCGAGGAGTAGTCGATGTTTCGGCTGTGGAGGCTCTGTGCGGTGTGATAGAGGTTCTGCGCGTCGACGAGAACCGCGACGCGCTGCCCCGAATGAATCTCGGTCATGTCCTACCCGTGACGGTCGATCGTGAAAACCCTTCTCACAACGGGCGGCCCTCCGGCAATCCGTGGCTACCTGTCGCGGAAAAAACGTGCTGACGCCCGATCAGCTGCGAAGCTTCTCGATGCGCTTCTCGGTCGGCGGATGGGTGGCGAACACGGTCGCGAGCAGTCCGCGCTCGGAGTTGAAGATACAGAGCGCGGCCTGTCCCTCGTCGACGGTCGACTCGCGGTTCTCCGCGCCCTTCGAAATCTTCTCGAGAGCCCGAGCGAGCGGGTCGCCGCTGCCGATGTACTGACGCGCGTCGTCGTCGGCGACGTACTCGCGGTACCGCGAGATGGCCATCACGAGGATCGTGACGAGCATCTGGGCGAAGATCGAGAGGATCCAGCCGACGATGAACCCGCCGGGGTTGTCCTCGCCGCCGAAGACGTAGACGAAGTAGACGGCGTAGCCGACCATCATCCCGATGGAGCTGCCGACGGTCATCATCAGCACGTCGCGGTTCTTGATGTGGGCCAGCTCGTGGGCGATGACGCCCTCGAGTTCGTCGCGGTCGAGCAGCCGGATGAGCTCCTCGCTGACGACGACGACGCCGTCGCCCTTTCGACCGGTCGCGAACGCGTTCGGGACGCCCATCTGCTGAACCATCAGCGTGGGCTTTTTGATCCCCATGTCGCGGGAGAGCGACTCGGTCATGCGGTGGATATCGGCGTACTGTCCCTCCTCGGGCATCTCCTCGGCTTTCCTGGTCGCCATCCACTTGCCGAGTTTGTACTGGAGGAACGGGAACGTCACCAGCAACACCAGGACGATCGGCCAGCCACCTGTCCCCAGGAACGCGAGGCCGACGGCCCCGACGAACAGGTAGAGCGCCGCCAGCATCGAGCCGACGACGAACATTCGTACTTTCAGTCCGAAGTCTGTCATACCCCGAGGTAAGGGGTCGTGATGTATAAATTTCGCGGGTTGATTCGACAGACGGCGTGGCGGAGCCTGTCTCATCTCGGCTCGTCCACCTCGAGTTGCCGCAAGAATCGCAGGACAACGAAATCCATAAGTTCGTCCCGGTTGCCCTTCCGGGTATGCCACGCACCGCTCGCGCGATCGTCGGACCCATCGTGAGCGGAGCGAGCGCGGCCCCCTTCTCGAAAAAACGCGTCTGAGAGTGCTCGTGGCGAGCGTGGCGACCTCGTCTCGGGCGCGCTCCGGTGTGCGGTTTCCCAGAATCGTTCGACGAACGTACGACCACCACACGACACAGACATGACATCCAACATCGACTTCAGCGGCGTCTTCCCGGCTATGTGTACGCCGTTCGACGAGGACGAACAGATCGACTTCGAAACACTGCAGACCGACGCCCAGCGACTCGAGGAGGCGGGCGTCGACGGGCTCGTTCCCGTCGGCTCCACGGGGGAGTCGGCGACGCTGACCCACGACGAACACGTCGAGGTCGTCGAGGCCGTTATCGACGCCGTCGACGACGTGCCCGTCATCGCGGGCTCGGGCTCGAACAACACCCGCGAGGCCCTCGAACTCTCCGAGCGCTCGGCCGACGCCGGCGCCGACGGCCTGCTGCTGATCTCGCCGTACTACAACAAGCCCGAACAACAGGGCTTCGTCGACCACTACGAGACGATCGCCGACGCCGTCGACCTGCCCCAGATCGTCTACAACGTCCCCTCGCGGACAGGCCAGAACATCGAGCCTGACGCAGCCGTCGAGCTGGCGAGTCACGAGAACATCGCGGGCTACAAGGCCGCGAGCGGCGACCTGGGCCAGATCGGTGAGGTCGTCGAGCGCACACGCGACGAGGACTTCGCAGTCCTCTCGGGCGACGACGCGCTCACCCTGCCCGTCCTGTCGGTCGGCGGCACCGGCACGATCAGCGTCTCGGCGAACGTCGAACCCGAACGAACGTGTGCGATGGTCGGCGCCGCCCTCGAGGGAGACTACGAACGCGCCCGCAAGCTCCACCACGAGCTCGGACCGCTGTTCCGGACGCTGTTTATCGAGACGAACCCGATCCCGGTCAAGGAGGCCATGGAGATCCGCGGCTACGGCCCCGCCCGGATGCGCTCGCCGATGACCCGCCTCACCGACGAAAGCCGAGAGCTGCTCGAGGACGTCCTCGCCGAGCTCGAGGACGAGCCGGCGGCGGTCGCCGACGCAGAGGCCAGTCCATGACGGTCGGGATCGGCGTCACCGGAGCGACGGGACGGATGGGCCGCGAGGTCGTCGCCGCCGTCGCCGATCACGAGGACTGCGAGGTCGCCTTCGCCGTCAACCGCGACCCCGACGGCGAGCGCGTCGACGGCGTCGAACTCGAGCCCGCGGCGCGGTTCGACGCGCTGCTCGCGGAGCGCGAGCCCGACGCCGTGATCGACTTCACCGGACCCGAGTCAGCAGCGGACTACGCCCGAGCCTGCGCCGAGATCGGCGTTGCTTTCGTCACGGGCACGACCGGGTTCGGCGACGACGGGCTCGCGGCGCTCGAGGACGCCGGCGACGAGGTTCCGGTGCTCCACGCGCCGAACTTCGCCCGCGGGGTTCAGGCGCTGGTCAACGTCGTCGGCCAGGCGGTGCGGAACCTCCCGGGGTACGACGTCGAACTCGTCGAGACCCACCACAACGGAAAGCGCGACGCACCCAGCGGCACCGCGAACCGGCTGCTCGACGAGATCGAGGCGAACGGCGAGTTCTCGGGGCGCACGCACGGCCGTGAGGGCGAGGCCCCCCGCGAGGACGGCGAGATCGGCGTCCATGCGCTTCGTGCTGGCAATATCACCGGTGAACACGAGGTCGTCCTCGCGGGCAACGACGAGGAAGTTCGCCTGACCCACCGCGCCGAGGACCGCGGCGTGTTCGCCGCGGGCGCGGTCGACGCCGCGGTCTGGATCGCAGGACGGAAGGCGGGGAACTACAACTTTGCGGACGTGATCGACGAATGAGCACGCTCGAAAGCGAGATCGGCGAGCTGTGGGATCGCAAGCAAAACGGCGAGGTCGACGCGGCGTCGGCCGGCGAGGACGAGTTCGCGACCCTGGAGGCCTTTCTCGAGGCCCTCGAGGACGGCGAGGTCCGCGCCGCCGAGAAAAACGGTGACGAGTGGGAGGCAAACGAGTGGGTCAAGCAGGGAATCCTGCTGAACTTCGGCCTGCGCCAGAATCAGGCCTACGACTACGGCGGCGTCGACCACTACGACGTCCTCCCCCTCCGGGAGACCGACGACCTCGGCGAGCGCGGGACCCGGAACACGCCCGACGGGACGACGATCCGACGGGGCGCCTACCTCGGCTCGGACTGCATCATGATGAGCCCGAGCTTCGTCAACGTCGGCGCCTACGTCGACGACGGCACCCTCGTCGACTCCTGTGACACGGTCGGCTCCTGTGCTCAGATCGGCGCGGACGTCAAGCTCGGCGCGAACACCCTCATTGGGGGTGTACTCGAGCCCGTCGAGTCGGCGCCCGTCGTCGTCGAAGACAACGTTTCGCTCGGTGCCGGCTGCCGAGTGACCTCCGGATTCGTCGTCGGCGAGAACAGCGTCGTCGGCGAGAACACGCTCCTGACGCCGCGCATCCCCGTCTACGACCTCGTCGAGGAGGAGGTCGTCTACGGCGAACTGCCCGCGAACCGGCGCGCTTTCACGCGGTTCGTCGAGTCCTCGGTCAGCGACCACGACCTCTTCGAGGGCGGCGCCTACAAGCCCGCCGTCGTCGCCACCGACCTCGAGACCGAGACCCTCGAGGCGACCGAGCGCGAGGACGCGCTCCGGGAGTAAGACTCGACCACCGTTTCGTTCGCGGTCGTTCTGCGACGGCTGTCGGTTCGATAGGCACCCGACCGTTAGCCTTCTCCGGAAGTACCAGATTAGCATATATCTAAATAGGTGGAGAGTAGTGTGAAACCCTCTCGATCGAACAGCTCAGAATCGAACCGCCAGCCACCGGGGTGAAACCACCCTATTGTGGATTTGTAGGCCCTATTCAGCTGGTCACCGAATCGGTCGGTTATCACTCCTAGATCGGTCACCGATATTCGATATTCTCTCAGAATGCAGGTTCTCGTCGCTTAGCAGCCCCAAGTCGCTCGAGCTTCGAAGGTATCTCGATACCGGAGATACCCTGCCGAGACAAGGTTAGAACCTGTTTGGAAGAATAGATTAAGTCCGAATACTACTAATTCTGCCATTCGCACGGCCTCGAGCACTGCCGTACGTTCCCGGACGGACGCGATCGACGGAGCGAACATGAGAATCGTTATTATACTCGGTACTGTCGCGGGCGTATGCGCACCGACGACGAGAACGGAGTCCGAACGATCACCTTCGACCGGCCCGAACAGCTGAACGCGTTTACGGCAAGCGAAGCCAGGAAGTTGGCAGCGGCCATCGAGGAGGTCGACGAGGAGGAGTACGACGCGATAGTGCTCACCGGCGAGGGCGAGGCGTTCAGCGCCGGGGGCGACCTCGAGGCGATGGCCGAACGCGAGGAGACGCCCAAGGAGTCGTACGAGCGGACGACCGAGACGCTGGGACGGGTCGTCGAGACCGCGCTCACCTCGCCCGTGCCGATCGTCGCGAAGGTAAACGGCGACGCCGTCGGCGCCGGCCTGGCCGTCACTGCGGTCAGCGACTTCGCCTACGCCGCGGAATCGGCCGCGTTTAGCTGCGCGTTCGTCCGCGTCGGGCTCGTCCCCGACACTGGCGGAACCTTCCTGCTCCCGCAACTGATCGGACTTCGGGACGCCAAGCGACTGGCGCTGACTGCCGAGTTCGTCTCCGCCGAGGAGGCAGCGGAGCTGGGGCTCGTCAACGAGGCCGTCCCGGACGGGGAACTGGACGACGTGGTCGCCGACCTCCTCGAGACCTTGCGGAAGCGACCGACGGCGACCCTCGGGCTCACCAAGCGGGCGATCCACGAGAACATGGGCAGGTACTGGCAGGAGGCGCTGGACCACGAGCTGCTCACCCAGTCGATGGCGTACGGAACGCCCGAGCACGAGGACGGCGTTCGGACGTTCCTGGAGCGACGCTGAACGGAGACGTGCGACGCCCGCTCGGGACGAGATCCAAGATACCCGGTTGAGGCCTCGCTACGGGATACTCTCGACTCAGCACCAATCTCGGGAGCTTTTCCGACGGGAAACCGTACCGGAATTTCAACAAGTTCTCAACCGCGGTACGCGCACGGCTATTTACACGAGTACGTCTGTATTTGAGTCTGCCGGCAGCTCGTCTTTTCACCGGCGACCCGGACTAACCCACCTCAGAAACGGCTATTCTGGTTTCTCCATGATTTTGGTGGTCTCGCTGCGCCCGAGGTCGCGATAGGTGTGGGTTAGCTCGTCGTGGAGGTCGGCCCACGCGTCGGTGTGGCTCCCATCCCGGCCGCGCTTCTCGGGAAGCATCTCCTCGGTGATCTCGAAGGTGTCGTCGTCGACCTGCGGGCTGACCGGCAGCTCGAGTTCGAGGGACTCGAGGTACGGCACCACGATCGAGAGCCACTCCTCGCCCAGTTCCTCGAGGCTCGCGTCCCGCAGCCTCAGTTCGACGATAGCCTCCTCGAGGTCGGGATCGACCGGCTCGAACAGCGTCAACGCGTGGGGGAACAGCCGATCGAGGGCGTTCTGAAGGCGCTGGTGGCCCTCTTCCCCCTCGGCCAGGCGTTCGACCCAGTTCTGGGCGTGCTCTAAGTGGTAGTCCTCCTCGCTCTGGATCTTGCCGACGCGATCGGCGATCTTCGGGTACGTCGACTCCTCGAGGGCCTCGAGTCGGAGCTCCTCGGCGGCGTCATAGAGGTACGACCGGAGGACGGCGTCGGCCCAGTCGCCCTCCTCGAAGGGGAGTTCGACGAGCGTACTGTGGCGGAAGTCGTCGGGATCGCGCTCGTAGATCAGCTCCTGCTCTTCGAAGCCAAGATCCTCGAGGACGTCGTACCACAGGCGAGCGTGGCCGAGTTCGTCCTGGGCGTTGTTCGCCAGCGCGAGATCCGACTCGAGGCTGGGTGCCCGAACCTGCCACTCGGTGTACCGTTCGGCGAGCACGAACTCGTCGTCGGCCAGACGCTTGAGCAGCGTCTCGAGGGCCTCGCGCTCGCGGGCGTCGAGGTCGTCCGGGTTCTCGAGGGCCGCCATCAGTCGTCACCTCGCTGTCGCTCGGCGGTGGCCTGTTCGTCCTCGCTCTCGACGACCTCGCGGGCGTCCTCGCCGGTGGTGTTGTAGGCGGTCGCCCACCGGTAGCTCCTGTCGGTGGCGCCACCGAAGGCGACGTCCTCGCTGTCGATTTCGCCGATCTCCTCGCGGGGGACGACCCAGAGGCTGTTCGTGGGTTTGCGCCGACCGTGCTGGATGGCCGCGAACTGCTTGGCCATCTCGCGGTCGGGTGCGTGAACGTTTCCGCAGTGGGCGTGGTACCCACCCGTCTTCTCCTGGCGAAACACTTCCCAGATCATGGTCAGTCGGCCGCCTGCGGCGCGTGGCCGCCGGCGGTGGTAGCGTCGTTTTCGATCGTGTCACGGACCCACTGGACCGCGTCCTGTGCGTGTTTCCGGCCGTTGATCTGTCCGAGGCCGGGCTCGTAGTCGTTTTTGGCGATCGTGAAGAACTCGTCCCAGTCGAGGTCACCTTCCTCGACGGCGTAGGTGCCGTCGTCGCGCTCGCGAATCCGGGGTTCGTCGGGGATCTCGAGGCCGTGCTTGCGAGCTTTGGGGATGTACTGGTCGAGGAAGGCGTCCCGAAGTTGGTCGTTGGACTGCTGTTTGAGCCCCACCGAGGCGGCGAAGTCGTGGTGGGTGCTCTTGTCGTCGGTCGGGCCGAAGAACTGGATGATGCGGGGCCACCACTCCTCGAAGGCCTCCTGGGTCATCTGCCGTTCCTTCCGCGAGCCGGTCATCAGCTCCTTGAGGATGTCCTCGCCGTGTTTGACGTGAAATCCCTCCTCGAAGCAGACCTTGTCCATCGCATGGGCGTAGGGCTCCCAGCTGGTCCGTCGCAGCGTCGCCTGTCGGCGCATCGCCGCTCCGTCGACGAAAAACGAGATCATCGGCACGTCGACCCAGCTCTTCAGCGGGTAGTGAAAGCAGTTGAGGAACTTCCCGTCGCCGTTCGCCAGGTCGTCGAGCATCTCCTCGCGCGTTTTGACGCCCAACGACTCGGCGGCACGGTACAGCAGTTGTCCGTGGCCGATCTCGTCCTGGACTTTCGCCGAGAACGCCAGCTTGCGGTCGATGCTCGGCGCCTGCCGGATGAACGGCCGCTCGAGGTAGGCGCCCATGATCTCACTGTTGGCGTGGAACTCGATCATCCGCGTTGCGGCCTCCCGGTACTCCCGCGGCAGGTCGTCCGCGGGGCTGAACTCCCGGGGCCCCGCGCGTTTCGTGACTGCGTCGACGTTCATTACTCTACTGCAGAGTAGATTCCTCCATAGTATTTCACCCCCATATGACGCGGTTTTAAATACTCCCGAAGGCGTCCGTAACAGCCGCTGAAGCCAAAACGGCGTTCTCGGGCGGAAAGACGTCTCAATCCGATCGATCCAGCTCCGGTGGGTTGGCCATACCCCTCGAGGAGTACGACCGCCAGTAGTTTCTTTACTGGTCGGCACACGGGTAGCGGTATGACGTCTATCGACGCCATCAGGGAGCACGTCGAGAACGACCCCTACTGTGAGACGCTCGGTATCGAACTCGTCGCACTCGAGCCCGGATACGCACGCACGGAACTCGCGGTGACCAGTGATCTGACCAACTTCCACGGGACCCCCCACGGCGGAGCCATCTATTCGCTGGCCGATGCGGCGTTTGCCGCCGCATCGAACTCTCACGGCGACACCGCGGTCGCACTCGAGACGAACGTCTCCTATCTCGAGGCCGTCGACGTCGGCAGCGTCCTGACTGCAACCGCCGAAGAGACACACGTCGGCGGCCGAACTGCCGAGTACGAAGTAACCGTTACCGACGAGGCCGACGACCGGGTCGCGACGTTTCGCGGACGCGTCTACGTCCTCAAGCAGTAGTCTCGCAGTCGGAACAGGAGGCGTCGGCCATCGACGGCGACGAGGTCGTCGCTGCCGTCAAAAGAAGGTGCCGTCGCGGTCCCCGTCAGCGGTGATCGTAGACTCGCTTTACCTTCCCGACCTTGGTGCGCTCGATCCCGCCGGGCTCTGCGATCGTCAACGTGTCTGGCGTGAACGACAGCACGTTCTGCAGTCGCGTCATGACTCGATCGCGCAGGTCGTCGACGGAGCCGTCGAACTCCGGTTCGCGCTCGATCGTGACCTCGAGGGTGTCGAGATTGTCCACTCGATCGAGATCGATCCGGTAGTAGGGAGCGACCTCGTCGAACTCGAGGACGACGTCCTCGATCTCGCTCGGATAGAAGTTGACGCCCCGAACGATGACGAGGTCATCGGCGCGACCAGTGACGTTGTCCATCCGGACCATCGTCCGACCACACTCGCAGGTCTCGTAGGTAAGCGACGTCAGATCTCCGGTTCGGTATCGGAGTACGGGCAGGGCTTCCTTCGAGAGCGTAGTGAGAACGAGTTCACCCTCTTCACCCACCGGGAGGGGCTCGCCCGTTTCCGGATCAATAACCTCGGGGAAGAACCTGTCCTCCCAGATGTGGAGCCCGTCCTGGGCCTCGTAGCACTCGTTCGAAACCCCGGGTCCGATGATCTCCGAGAGGCCGTAGATGTCGATCCCGGTCACGTCGAGGCGCTCCTCGATCTCCTCGCGCATCGGGTCGGTACAGGGCTCGGCCCCGAAGATGACTGCACGGAGGGGGAGTTCCTTGATGTCGACGCCCATCTCCTGGGCCGTCTCGGCGAGATACAGCGCGTACGACGGCGTACAGGCGATCGCGTCGCTCTCCAGATCCTCGAGCATCTCGACCTGACGCTGGGTGTTGCCGCCGCCAATCGGAATCACCGTCGCGCCGAGTTCCTCGACTCCGTAGTGGAGACCCAGTCCGCCCGTAAACAGCCCGTAACCGTAGGCGTTCTGGACGGTATCGCCGGCTTCGACTCCTGCCGCCGCGAGGCTGCGGGCGACGACCTCGCTCCAGACCTCGAGGTCGTCTTCGGTGTACGAGACGATCTTCGGTTTCCCGGTCGTTCCCGAGGACGCGTGAATCCGGATGATCTCGTCGTCGTCAACGGCGAAGAGGCCGTCGGGATACTCGTCGCGGAAATCCTCCTTCGTCGTAAACGGGAGTTTCGTGATGTCGTCGACCGTCTCGATGTCCTCGGGTGTGACGCCCTCTTTGTTGAGTTCGTCGCGGTAGTAGTCGACGTTTTCGTAGGCGTTCCGCACAGTCCGGCGGAGTCGATCGTTCTGCAGCTCCCGTAGCTCCTCGCGGGAGGCAGCTTCTATGTCTTTGTGTACCATCCTCAACTACCTCTCTACCGGGATACGGTAAAAAATGATGTGGTATTCTCTCCGCGCCGAGTTCCGAAGCTATATACTAACTCGTGACAAGGCCTCGATATGCGAGACGTCTATGTTATCGGCGCGGGACAGACCCCCTTCGGCTCGTTTCCGGACCGGAGTTATCGAGACCTGTTCGCAGAGGCGTACGGAGCCACCCGTGACAGCGTCGACAGCGGTATCGAGACGGACGAAATCGACGAGGCCGTCGTCGCCACTCTCGGTGTCGGCGGGCGACAGCTCGGCCTCTCGGGCCCGGCGGTAACCGAACACGTCGGCCTCCACAACGTGCCCTGCTCGCGGATTGAGAACGCCTGTGGGGCGGGTGGCTTCGCCGTCCGTCAGGGCGTTCAGGCGATCAAAAGCGGCATGGCCGACGTCGTTCTCGCGGGCGGCTTCGAGGTCATGACCGACCTTTCCGGCGACGTCACGAAGTACTGGCTCGGCGTCTCCGGAGAGACCGAGTGGGAGCGTCTGACCGGAACGACCTTCTCGGGTGTCTACGCCCAGATGGCCAGCGCCTACATGGAAAAGCACGACGCGACCAAAGAGGATCTTTCTCGGGTCGCCGTGAAGAACCACGGCAACGGCGCGAAGAACCCGAAGGCCCACCTCGGCTTTGAGTGCTCACTTGAGGACGCGGTTTCCGCCCCGGCGGTCGCGGACCCGCTCAACCTCTATCACTGCTGTCCGACCTCCGACGGCGCGGCGGCCGTGCTACTGGCTAGCGAGGACGTCGTCGACGAGTACACCGACGAGCGCGTTCGCGTCGCGGGAACCGGCGCGGCCAGCGAGCGTGTCGGACTGGCTCAGCGCGACAGCTACACCGAGATTTCAGCTTCGAGTGAGGCAGCGGACCGCGCGTACGAACGCGCCGGAATCGACCCGGACGATCTCGACTTCGCCGAGGTCCACGACTGCTTCGCGATCGCGGAGCTCATCGCCTACGAGGACCTCGGGTTCTGCGACCGGGGCGAGGCGCCCCGCCTCCTCCGCGAGGGCGTCACCGACCCCGACGGTGACCTCCCGGTCAACACCTCCGGCGGCCTCAAGTCGAAGGGCCATCCCATCGGCGCGACCGGTACCGGCCAGGTCGTCGAGGCGTTCGACCAGCTCACCGGGCGTGCGGGTGACCGCCAGCTCGAGAACCCACGTTACGGACTGACCCACAACGTCGGCGGCAGCGGTGGTGCGGCGGCCGTTCACGTCTTCGAGAACGAGGAGGTGGCGCAATGATGGGACTCGAAAGCGTCGGTGCCTACGCCCCACGGTATCGACTGACCGCCGACGCGGTCACGGACGCCTGGGGACAGTTCCACGGCGCCGGCATCTCCGAGACCGCGGTGCCCGCAGGCGACGAGGATACGCTGACGATGGCCTACGAGGCTGCTTCGCGAGCGCTCGAGGCGGGCGACGTCGATCCTGACGCCGTCTCGCACCTCTTCCTCGGCACGACGACGCCACCCTACGAGGAGGAGGCACTCTCCCCCCGACTCGCTAGCTTCCTCGACCTCGACGACGCCCTCGAGACGCGTCAGTTCGCCGGCAGCACCCGCGCCGGCGTCGACGCGCTCGCGTCGGGACTCGAGGTCGCGGACGGAACGGTGCTCGTCGTCGCGACCGACGCCCCTCGCGGCGCGCACGATGACGAGATCGAACACGCGGGCGGCGCGGGAGCCGCGGCGGTCGTCCTGACGCCCGACGGCGCCGGAACGGTGACCGACCGCGCGGAGCGGGTCAGCCCCTTCCCCGGGACGCGGTTCCGCCCCGCCGGCGAGGCGGAGACGACGGGACTTGGCGTCACGGGCTACGACCGGCGGGCGTTCACGGAGACAGTTACGGCCGCCGCGGACGCCCTCGAGATCGACCTCTCCGCGGTCGACGCGGTCTGCCTGCAGTCGCCGAACGGGAAACTCCCCTACCGCGCCGCCGGGTCGCTCGGCGTCGACTCCGAGACGCTCCAGGCGGGGACCACGGTCCACGACCTCGGCGATACGGGCGCGGCGAGCGTCCTGCTCGGATTTGCGAGCGCGCTCGAGGACGACCACGAAGAACTCGTCCTGCTCGGCTACGGCTCCGGCGGCGGCGCGACCGCGCTGGCCGTCGACGCCGCCGACGTCGCGATCGTGACCGCGCTCGAGGGTGGCGAGACTCTGCGCTACGGCGAGTACCTACGGATGCGCGGCGACGTCACGCCCGGGGAGCCCGACGGCGGCGGCGCGTACGTCAGCGTGCCGAGCTGGAAGCGGACGATCCCGCAGCGCCACCGGCTCGTCGCCGGCCGCTGCGAGGAGTGCGGGTCGCTCGCGTTCCCGCCCGAGGGGGCGTGTCCGGACTGCGGCGCGCTCGAGGGCTACGACGAGGTCGCCCTCCCGGGAACCGGAACCGTAGAGGCGGCGACGGTCATCGGACAGGGTGGCGCACCGCCCGAGTTCGTCGAACAGCAGGCCCGCGAGGGATCGTTCGTCAGTGCCGTTGTCGCACTCGACGGCTCTCGAGACGACGATGGAACCGTTTCGACGCCGACGCAAGTGCTAACTGGCGCCGATGAGACCGTCGAGGTCGGCAACCGCGTCGAAGCCACGATCCGTCGGATCTACACGCAGGAGGGCGTGACCCGGTACGGGTTCAAGATGCAACTCGCGGCGGAGTAGAACAGGAGGAGCGAAGACGCGCTTACGCCCGTTCGAACACTACCGCAACGCCCTGTCCGAACCCGACGCACATCGTCGCCAGGCCGTATCGCCCGTCACGGCGCTCGAGTTCGTGCAGCAGGGTCGTCGCGATGCGTGCGCCCGAGCAGCCGAGCGGGTGGCCGAGCGCGATCGCACCGCCGTTGACGTTCAGTTTCTCGTCGACGATACCGAGTTCGCGCTGACAGTAGAGGCTCTGGGAAGCGAACGCCTCGTTGAGTTCGACGAGATCGAGATCCTCGACGGTGAGGTCGGTTCCCTCGAGTGCGTCGCGGGTCGCGGGTACCGGGCCGGTTCCCATCACGGTGGGGTCGACACCGGCGACGCCGCGCGAGCGAACGCGAGCGAGGGGCTCGAGGTCGTGTTCCTCGGCGTACTCGGCGCTCGTCACGAGCAGTCCGGCCGCGCCGTCGGTCAGCGGCGAGGCGTTGCCGGGGGTGACCGTCGCCTCGTCGTCGTCGGCAAAGACGGTCGGAAGAGCGGCCAGCGTCTCGAGGTCGGTGTCTTCCCGCGGGCCTTCGTCGCGCTCGACGACCCCCTCTGGACTGTCGACGGGAACGATTTCGCGGTCGAACCGACCCTCGTCTCGGGCCGCGACGGCGCGCTCATGAGAGCGAAGCGCGAACGCGTCCTGTTCCTTGCGACCGATGTCGTACTCCCGGGCGACGCGCTCGGCAGTCGCGCCCATCGGGAGGTCGTCGGGATCGTAGCGCTCCTCGATGTCGGGATGGAGCCAGTCCGAGAAGGGGATCCGGCTCATGTGTTCGACTCCGACAACGGGGTAGACGTCGCCATCGCCCGTCTCGACCGCACGAACGGCGTCCACGAGCGTCGTCAGCGAAGAACCACAGAGTCGGGTGGTCGTCGCGCCCGGCACGCTCTCGGGGAAGCCACCCGCGAGCAGCGACTGGCGGGCGAGGTTCCGGCCCTGCTCTTCCTCCTGGTTCGCACAGCCGAGGCGGAAGTCGTCCCATTCCTCGGCTGGGACGCCCGTTCGCTCGACCAGCGCTTCGAGCACGGCGACGACGAGGTCCTCGGGGTAGACATCGGCGAGTCGACCGTCTTTTCGCCCCTGTGGGGTTCGTACTGCATCGACGAGTACGGCCTCAGCTCGGGTCATCGACCGAGAAATCGAACGGTCGATAGTTAAGTTTTGCCTCGTGCACGGTTCTGCGCCGTCGATCCGTGGAACAGTGCATATGGATGATCATTCGATACAGTTTTCAACGAGGACGGTATGCTACGTGATAGGTAACACTCACCACGTGGTAGCGAGTTAGCCGAAACGGCCGATTCGCGCCGACGGACGAGCTGGTCGCCCACCGGACGGGTCGGTTCCAGTACTGCAGTAGTGTCGACGCTACCGACCCCACGTTACACGGCACCCAGGGCGCTACTCATCCGGAGGCCGATCGGATCGGAACCCTCTCTCGAGGTCAGGATGTCAGGAAACGAAACCGCATCGGCGGGACAAGACGAGCCCGCCGATTCAGACGCACGCACCGCTCTCGAACAGAACCCGCAGGGACAGCAGCTGCTGTCACGACTACTGCACGTCGATTTCCGGGCAGGAGCCCGCGACTCAATCGGAATCCTGTTGGGACTCATCCCGTTCGCGCTCGTGTTCGGGATCGCCGCCGACGGCGCGGGGTTATCGATCCTCCAGACGGTTGTGATGTCTGCAGGAATCTTCGCGGGCACCGCACAGCTCGTCATGGTCGAGTTGGTGGCTACGAACGCGGGGCTCGCGATCATCGTCCTCACCGGACTCGTCATCAACCTCCGGATGCTCATGTACTCGGCCTCCATCGCGCCGCATTTCACCGAGTACGGAAAACGAACGCGGGCGTATCTCGCGTACTTCCTCACCGACCACGTCTACGCGGTGTCGATCGGGGAGTACGCCAACGAGTCCCGTGATCGAGACAAGCGCCTGTACTACCTCGGGCTCGGGGTGAGCATCTGGCTCGTCTGGGTCATCACGACGGTGATCGGGTACGTCCTCGGAGCCGGCATCCCGGCCTCGCTGAACCTTCAGTTCGCGATCCCGCTCGTCTTCCTCGCGATTCTCGTGCCGGCTATCGACGCGTATCCCCAGCTCGTCGCCGCGCTCACGAGCGCGCTCGTCGCGATCGCCGCGGCGCTCGCCGTCTCCCAGACCGGGCTCCCAGAGGGTGCTGATCTGCTCATCGCCGCGGGCGTCGGGATCGGTGCCGGCGTCGCGGCCGAGGAGGTGATGGACCGATGAACGGGTACTCGATGCTCAGTATCTGGGGCGTTATCGTCGCGATCGCCGTCGCCACCTACCTCATTCGGTTGTCGTTCATCCACCTGTTCGGTCGGGTCAACCAGGTTCCCAGAAGGGTCAAACGCTTCCTGAAGTTCGTTCCCGCAGCGGTGCTGGCGGCGCTCGTCGCCCCCCAGCTCGTTACGCCGAGTGCGGCGGTCACCGAGATGGTCCTCGACGAGCGCCTGCTTGCGGGTGCCGTCGCCGCCGGCGTCGCGTGGTGGCGGGGTGATATTCTGTTGACGATCATCTCCGGGATGGTCGCCCTCTGGACGTTCCAGTTCCTTCTCTTCTGAATGGTGTCGGGTTTCGGGAACGGAAACGGCTTTGACCCGCCTCGTTCTATGCGTCGCGTATGCGAGTCGCAGTACTTGGAGCTGGCACGATGGGCCACGGGATCGCACAGGTAACCGCAATGGCGGGTCACGACGTCGTCGTCCGGGATATCGAGACGGAGTACGTCGAGGACGGGCTCGAGTCGATCGATTCGAACCTCGAGGGCGGCATCGAACGCGAGAAGGTCACCCGCAAGGAGGCCGACGCGGCGCTCGAGCGTCTCTCGGGAACGACGGATCTCGGCGAGGCGGTCGAGGGGGTCGACCTCGTCGTCGAGGCCGTTCCCGAAGACGTCGACCTGAAGAAAGGAACGATGGAAGACGTCGAAGAGCTGGTCGACGACGAGACGGTGATCGCGACGAACACCTCGTCGCTGTCGGTCACGGAGATCGCAAGCGCCGCGGAACGCGACGGTCGCGTCATCGGCCTTCACTTTTTTAATCCCGTCCACATCATGCAGCTCGTCGAGATCGTCGTCGCCGAACAGACCAGCGAGGAAACCCTCGAGTTCGCCCGGGAGTTCGTCGAGGATATCGGGAAGACCCCCGTCGAGGTCACCGACTCGCCCGGCTTTGCGTCCTCTCGGCTCGGCGTCGCCCTCGGCGTCGAGGCGATCCGGATGGTCGAAGAAGGCGTCGCCGACCCGCGGGACATCGACGCCGCGATGGAGCTCGGCTACAACCACCCGATGGGACCGATCGAACTCGGCGACGTCGTCGGACTCGACGTTCGCCTCGACATCCTCGAGTACCTCCGCGAGGAATTCGGCGAGCGATTCCGACCGCCCCAGGCGCTCAAGCGGAAGGTCCGTGCGGGTAAGCTGGGCAAGAAGACCGGTGAGGGGTTCTACGTCTGGGAGGACGGCGAGATCGTCGGCGTCAGCGGGGAGGTGGACGAATGAGCCTTCCCGAAAGTCCCGTCGACGGGACCGAAGCGATCGACAAGGTCGCCACGGACTGCGAGACGATCCACGCCAGCGTCGGCGACCGCGTTCCCGGCGTCGCGACGGTCACTCTCGATCGACCAGATGCGCGAAACGCGCTGAACGCACAGGTTCGGGCCGAACTGAAGGACGTCCTCGCGGCGGTCGCCGACAGCGACGTCCGGGTCGTCGTCCTCACCGGCGCGGACGAGGCCAAGGCGTTCGTCGCCGGCGCCGACGTCGGCGAGTTCCGCGACCGGAGCGCTCTGGACCAGCGCGAGGCCTCGAGCCGCCCGCGGGTGTACGAGGTCGTCGACGACCTGCCCCAGCCCGTCATCGGTCGACTCAACGGGCACGCGCTAGGCGGCGGTTGCGAACTTGCCCAGGCCTGTGACGTCCGCATCGCCCACGAGCGCGCGAAGATTGGCCAGCCCGAGATCAATCTCGGCATCATGCCCGGGGGTGGCGGCACCCAACGCCTCCCTCGACTCGTCGGCGAAGGACAGGCGATGCGGTTAATCCTTTCTGGCGAACTGATCGACGCCGAGGAGGCCCACGAGATCGGTCTCGTCGACGGGGTCTGTGCGGATTCGGAGGCGCTCGACGAGGAGGTCTACGACCTCGCCGAGGCGATGGCCTCGAAGAGCCCCGTTGCGCTCGAGTTCGCAAAGAAGTCGGTGAAGGCGGCCTCGCGGATGGATCTCGAGCAGGGGATCGAGTACGAGGCGGAGCTGTTCGCCCAGCTGTTCGCCACCGAGGACAAAGACGAGGGGATCGACGCGTTCTTCGAGGATCGCGATCCCGAGTGGAACGGTCGATAACGTCTTGATTCTGGCCGATTCAGCCCGGCTCGGCCGAGACTGTTCGGCGGCGGAACGGACGGTGAGCTGGCGATACCTCGCGGACGAACTGGCGCTCGAAGGAAAACGTATATATTACACTTTCATGAACAACAGACCATGGCATACAGTTACGAGCCACACCACTTCGAGGAGTTCGAAGAGGGCCAGGAGTTCGAAAGCGTCGGTCGAACCGTGACGGAATCCGATTTCATGATGCACTCGGCGCTCGCCGGCGACTGGACGGAACTACACACCAACAAGGAGTACGCGGAGGAGGGACCGTTCGACGGCCGGATCGCTCACGGCCCGATGACGTTCGTCCAGGCGACGGGCTTCGTCTACCGCACCGGTATCGTCGAGCGCACGGCGTACGCGTTCCTCGGCATGAACTACATGGACCTCCCGAACCCAGTGTACATCGGCGACACGCTCTCGCTCGACATCGAGGTCACCGAGAAGAAAGACGTCGACCACGACGACGCCGGCATCGTCGTCCTCGATACGGTGATGACCAACCAGGACGACACCGTCGTCCTCGAGGGCGACATGAAGTTCCTGATCAAGCGCAAGGAGTAACGGCGAGGACGTCCAGCCGCCCTCTCGGTCGCGTGTAACCGGTTTCGAGACGGGGACTCAAGAGACGCCACCGAAGGTGGATTACAGTTCGAGGAACTCTTCGGCGTTCTCCCAGAGGATTCGTCGCTGTAGCTCCTCGTCGAACCCCAACTCTGCGAACTGCTCGAGCCAGCGTCCCGGCTCGAGCATGGGATAATCAGTCCCGAACATCACTTTCTCGGAGAGGAGGGTTTTGGCGTAGTGGAGCACCTGGTCGTCGATGTACTTCGGCATCCACCCGGAGAGATCCATGTAGACGTTACCTTTCTGCTGGCAAATCGCGAGCTGTTCTTTTTCCCAGGGGTAGGCAGGGTGGGCGATGAGGATCTGGAGGTCGGGGTAGTTCGCGGCGACGTCGTCGATCAGCATCGGGTTGCCGTACTTGATCTTCAGTCCGCGACCGCCCGGCGAGCACGCGCCGAGCGTGGAGTTTCCGCCGTGGAAGACGACAGGAACGTCGAGATCCTCGATCGTCGCCCACAGCTCTTCGTGTTCGGGAGCGGAGGGATCGAACCCCTGTGCAATCTGCTGGAACTTGAACCCGGAGAGATCTAGGTCCTCAACACACCGGGTCGCCTCCTCGACGCAGTCGTCTTTAAGCGGGTCGACCGATCCGAACCCGATGAAGAAGTCCGAGTACTCGTCGCGAACCTCGGCGACGTAGTCGTTGGGAACGGGTGGATTCCCCGTGTTCGTCTCCGCGTCCCAGCCGAGCAACACGGCCCGACCCACGCCGGCCTCGTGGTATTGCTCGATCATGTTCTCGTAGGTATCTGTCTCGAGATCGGCACCGAACCGATCGGCAGCGTCTTTCATCATCTGCCCGCCGGCGTCGTGAAGGAACTCGCTGGTCGGCTGGTGAGCGTGCGTGTCGATTGCGCGCGGCTCGTCGGCAGGGATAGTCGGGCCCATACGGTAGCCGTTCGTGCCGACGGTACATATGTGTGATTGATGATCGAATTGAGAACGGGAGGAGAACGGACTGAACCTCGAGTGAGGGGACACTTATACTGCTCGTATCGATACCCGTCGGGAGAAGGTCTCCCCCCTCCGCGGATCCGCAGAAGGAACCAGACATCCACACTCTAATAGCAATAATATTATGATATCGCTAAGCTACCAGTCTCAAATAGTGTCGGGGCGAGCTCGGTCTGGACGAGCGGATATGAGTGTGAAACCAGCATTTCGGGTTTTGATACCGTTCTAATGCGCTTTTCGATAGATACGGGCTACCCGAACGTACGGAACGGAACTCAGACGAGGAAACCGACTTTGGATAGCGACAACTCCCACTTGTGGTCTTTTCAGGCGTTCAGTGGCCTGTTTGAAGAGCAGGCTGATTAATGGGACCGACGAGTCTCGTTCGCCCTCGGAGAGAGGTGTAATATTCTAGTGTAGATATTATATTTGTTAGACCGATGGCTGAGGATCGAGACGAGAGTGCTATCGACGCGTGGGATCGAGCCAACGTACCTCGATACGAGGGCTCTTAGTCTCCACTCGAGAACCCCCTCCTATGCAGCTACCACCGATCGGACTCGGCACGATGGGAATCGAGGATCCCGATACGATCGCGACGGCCCTCGAGTGCGGCTACGGACACCTCGATACGGCCCAGATCTACGGAAACGAGACCGTCGTCGGCGAGGGGTTGGCACGGAGTTCGGTCCCTCGCGAGGACGTCATCGTCGCGACGAAGGTGTGGGCCGACAGTCTCGAGCCCGACGCCGTTCGCCGGACGACCGAAGAGAGCCTCGAGCGACTCGGCCTCGACGGCGTCGACCTCCTGTACGTCCACCGTCCGATCGAGGCCTACGAGCCCGAGCGGACGCTGCCTGCCTTCGACGGTCTCTACGAGGAAGGAACGATCGACGGCGTCGGTCTGAGCAACTTTTCGATATCGGAACTCGAGACCGCCGCCGACGTCCTGGAGGCGCCGATCGCGGCCCACCAGGTCGAGTACCACCCGCTGTTCCAGCCCGGGGACCTGCTCGAGCACGCCCGCGAAAACGGCTATCCGCTGGTAGCTTACTCGCCGCTGGCGAACGGCCGCGCGGGCGAGATCGAGGCGGTCGTCGACGTCGCCGAGGCCTACGAGACCACCCCCGAGGCGGTCTGTCTCGCGTGGCTGGTCGCCAAAGAGGGCGTCGTCCCGATCCCGAAAGCGAGCAGCCGCGAACATCTCGAGGCGAACCTCGAGGCGCTAGAACTCGAGCTCGCATCCGAGGATCTCGAGCGAATCGACGCAGTCGAACGAACCGAGGAGCTGTTTCCGGAGTAGGAGGAGTTCTCACGGCAGTGACGACGATAGCAGTCCTGCTCACACGGACACAGGAGATCGCCACACCCTCCCCACCCGATTTCTGCTCACGGGCTATCAACCGTTCGCACGGTCCGCGGAACCGGAGGTTCCGCGCGACGCTCGCTCCGCTGTCGCTCGCTCATCCACTGGAAGACGCGCTGCGTCTTCCAAGCCGTTCGCTCGCATGGCTCGCAAAGACCTCGCGCAGCATCGTCAACCGTCCTTACTGGCGTTCGGACGGCCGACAGCGCGCGCCACCGCAGATCGAGTGGATGGCTCGACATGATGCGTAGTCCGCCTGTACGTAGCGGTGGGTTACTGGCCATCTCGAGCACCGGAGCACTTCTTCCAACCGCCGAGACGAGCACGGCAAACCCAAACCCTTGTTTCGTCGCGGTCACTCGAGACGAACGATGACCGACCTCGCCGATTCGCCGGCCGTGCGCCGGCTGGCCGACTGGGACCACGAGCGACTCGAGGGCCTTGCCGACGAGTACGAGACGCCACTGTACGTGATGGATCTCGGCCGCGTCAAGGAGAACTACACCCGTTTCTCGGAGGCCTTCCCGGACGCCGAGGTCATGTACGCCGCGAAGGCCCACACGGGGAAGGCGGTCCTCGAGGCCGTCCTCGAGGCCGGCGCCGACATCGAGTGTGCCGCCTGGGGTGAGCTCCAGCGCTCGATCGACGCCGGTGCGGATCCCAACACCCTCCAGTATACCGCCGTCAACCCGCCGGATCACGATCTGAACTACGCCACGGATCTCGCCGCCGATGCGCCCGGCCTGACGATCACCATCGGTGCGACCGACACGCTCGACCGACTCGCCGAGCGCGGCTACGACGGCCGGGTCGCCATTCGGATCAACCCCGGAATCGGGACGGGTCACCACGAGAAGGTCGCCACCGGCGCCGACGCGAAGTTCGGGATTCCCTACGAGCAGGTGCCCGAAGTCGCCGACCGCGTCCGCGAGGAGTTCGAGCTCGTCGGGCTCCACGCTCACGCCGGCAGCGGCGTCCTGACCGAGGGCCTCGAGGAACACTGCCAGGCCATCGAACGAGTCGGCGAGATGGCTCGCCGGGTCGGTGACGCGGACCTCGAGTTCGTCGACGTCGGCGGCGGCTACGGCGTGCCCTACCGCGAGGACGAGGATCCCTTAGATCTCGAGAAGACCTCGAATATGGTCCGCGACGCAGTGGGCGAACTGGAGGCGACGCTGAAACTCGAGCCCGGCCGCTACGTCGTCGCCGATGCAGGCCTCATTTTGAGCGAGGTGAACACGATCAAGGAGGCTCCCGACACCACAGTCGTCGGCATTGACGCCAGCCTGGCGACGCTGATCCGCCCGGCGATGTTCGGCTCCTACCACCCGATGTACAACGTCAGCGCACCCGGACGCGATCCCCACCCCGTCACGGTCGGCGGGCCGGTCTGTACCAGCGCGGACGTCTTCGCCCACGACCGCCCGGTCGCCCGCCCCGAGCGCGGGGACGTCCTCGCGATCGGCAACGCGGGCTCGTACGGCTACGAGCTGGCCAGTCAGTTCCACTCCCAGCCCCGCCCCGCGGAGGTCGCACTGGAGGACGGCGAGGCCCGGATTGTCCGCCGTCGGGAGAGCCTCGAGGACGTGACGCGAGTGGAGCAGTAGCTCAGCCCGCAACTCCATCGAATCCGAACTGTCAGGCCTGTAGGACGGGTGTGTAGGGGTTTTAAACCGCTCGAGCCCGTCGACTATCGTATGAGCACTGTGAGTGAACGACAGTCGACACGAACGGGGCGGTTGCCGCCCGTTCCGCGCCTCGCCGGGCTGGCAGCGGTGCTCGGCACCTGGGTCTTCTGGTCGGGCGTGTTCGTGACGGGCTTTGGCTGGATCGTCACGAACAACGTCCTCGTCGGCGCCGCCGCGGCCGCGTTCGCGGCCTACACCGCGGCGCGTCCGTCGGGCGGTCGGCTCCCGGCGCCGGTCGGCCCGCTGATCGTTCTCGTCGCGGGAGCGTGGACCGTCGCGGCGCCGTTCGTCTTCGGCATCGAGATGGGGATCCTGTTCTGGAGCAACGTCGTCGCGGGCGCGCTCGTCGCCGTGCTGGCGGCGGCCTGCCTCTACGGAGGCCGGAAGCTCGAGACGGATACCCCGACGACCACGTAGCGCGTTCTCTCGAGGACGGGGTTCCGGATTCGAACGCCAGCGGATCTCGACGAAAGCGGAGGCTTATGACTCGCCGCCGGAAACTGACGGTATCGACGCGCCGTCGCTCGACGACGGCGGATATCCATGAGTTTCGACATCACCACCTTCCACGCTGAGGCCGTCCGAACCCCGTCACACGAGGACGTCTCGGCGATGCGCGAACTGCTGCTCGAGACGCTGCGCGAGGCCGGCCACGAGCCCGAGGTTGACGCCCGCGGGAACCTGCTGGCGAGTCGCGGCAGCGACGACGGCCCCCACATCGTACTCAACACCCATTTCGACACCGTCGCGCCCCACGTCCCCTACGAACGCGACGGCGACACGGTGCGCGGCCGCGGTGCCTGCGACGCGAAGGGGCCCCTCGCCGCGTTGCTTGCAGCCTTCCTCCGGGCTGAGCCGACTGCCGGACGGGTCACGCTCGCCCTGACGCCCGACGAGGAGACGCTGATGACCGGCGCCGAACACCTCGGACGGACACTGTCGGCCGACGGCTATATCGTCGGCGAGCCGACCGAACTCGACGTCTGTGTCGCCGCCCGCGGCCAGTGTGAGGGGACGATCACCCTCGACGGCGAGGCCGGCCACGCGGCGAGTGTTCCGGCCGAACGAAATCCGGTGTTCGGACTCGCCGACGTCCTCGAGGCGCTAAGACACTACGACGAGACCCGAGGGTCGGAGACGGACCCGATACTCGGCGAGCCGAAGCTGACGCCCTCGGCGCTGTCTGGCGGTGAGGCGCCCAACCGCGTGCCCGGCTCCTGTCGGCTGACCTTCGACCGCCGGAACGTCCCGCCCGAAACGAGCGACTCGTTTCGCGAGGAGCTGCAGGCGTCCCTCGAGACGCACGTCCCCGAGGCGTTCTCGGTATCGGTCGAGTTGATCCGACCCGACACGCCGTTTCCGGATCCGTTCGTCACCGACGAGGACGAGCCGCTGGTGCGCGCGCTCGAGGCCGCGAGTGGGGGCGAGATCCGCCCGTTCGGGGCGGCGACCGAGGCCTCGTTCTTCGCCACCGACGCACCGACCGTCGTCTTCGGACCGGGTGCGCTGGACGACGACGACGGTCCCGTCGCCCACGCCGAACGCGAGTACGTCCGACTCACCGAGGTCGAAACCGCAGCCGACGCCGTCACGGAGACCCTCGAGTCGCTACTCTCGTGATCGCCCCGCTCCGATCGGTCGGTCGGCAAAATCGTGCGCGCTCGATCACGATAGGTTTAGGGCTCTACCGATAACTTCGACTGACAGTCGGCTCGAATCCGAGCGATAACACTATTCACGGTTGACGTGATAGATCACACCGACTAATGACCGCGGAGAAGGCAGAGGAGGGGGCCGGCGGCGGATCCGACGACGAGGGGGTTCGCGAGGCGCTGTCGCTGCGCGAGCAGGCGATAGACGAAGCACCCGTCGGGATCGTCATCACCGATCCCAGCCGGGCGGACAATCCGATCACGTATGCGAACGAGGGGTTCGTTCGGGTCACCGGCTACGCTCGGAGCGAGATCCTCGGTCGGAACTGTCGGTTCCTCCAGGGGGAACGAACCGATCCGGAACCGGTCGAGCGAATGCGAGCGGCGATCGACGCGGGCGAATCGGTCACCGTCGAACTGCTGAACTACCGGAGGGACGGCGATCCGTTCTGGAACCGCGTGACGATCGCGCCGCTGTTCGACGGTAACGAGGTGGCAAACTTCGTCGGTATCCAGCAGGACGTGACGGACCGCATTCGGCGGGAGCGCGAACTCGAGCGTGAGCGCGAGTTCGTCGAGCAGGGACTCGACGTGCTCGACGACGTCTTCTACGTGATCGGAACGGACGGACGACTTCGTCGCTGGAACGAACGGCTTCCCGAAGTGACCGGTTACACCGACGACGAGATCGCCGAGATGAACGCCCTGGAATTCGTTCCGGCCGACGAGCAGGAGACAATAACGCGTTCGATCGAGGACGTGCTGGCCGGCGAACCCGAAACCGTCGAATCGGCGCTGCTTACAGCTGATGGCAACCGGATTCCCTACGAATTTACTGGCTCCCGGCTGACAGATCCCGACGGGGAACTGATCGGAGTCGTCGGCACTGGACGGGAGGTCGCCGAGCGAACACGCCACCGGACGGTCCTCGAGTCGCTTCACGAGATCGCGACGACGATCCAGACCGCGGAGTCGGTCGACGCCGTCTGCGAACGGACCGTCGACGCGGCGGCCGACGTCCTCGAGTTCGACCTCTGCTCGTTGCTGCTGTGCGAGGATGAGTGGCTGGTTCCGCGAGCGACCTCGGCCAACGCCCCGACCGACGGGAGTCGGCCGATGCGGCTCGATCAGGGGCTCGCCGGCAAGACGTTTGAGTCCGGCGAGTCCTTCCTCGTCGACGAAGTCACACCCGACGGTGACGCCGACCCCGCGAAGGACTGCTACCGATCGGGCTTCAGCGTCCCGGTCGGCGACGCCGGCGTGTTCCAGGCGGCCAGCACCGAGACGTCGGCGTTCGACGCCCAGGACGTCGAGTTCGCGGAACTGCTCGTCAGCCACACCGCGAACGCGATCGAGCGACTCGAGCGCGAGGCCGCCCTCGAGCGCCAGAACGATCGCCTCGAGGAGTTCGCCAGCATCGTCTCCCACGACCTGCGAAACCCGCTGAACGTGGCCGCGGGTCGGCTCGAGCTCGCCCGCGAGGGGTGTGACGACGACAACCTCGAGGACGTCGCGCGGGCCCACGATCGAATGGAGGCACTGATCGACGATCTCCTGGCGCTGGCGCGGGAGGGACGGGCCGTCCTCGAGACCGAACCCGTCGACGTCGCGGCGGCCGTCGCCGACTGCTGGTGTCACGTCGAGACCGCCGAGGCATCCCTCGAGGTCGAGACGGAGCGAGCGATCGAGGCGGACCCGAGCCGGCTCCAGCGGCTCCTCGAGAACCTCGTTCGCAACGCGGTCGAACACGGCGGGTCCGACGTGACCGTTACGGTCGGAGAGCTGGCGGACGGGATCTACGTCGAGGACGACGGGCCCGGGATCCCGACGGAGAAACGCGAGGCGGTGTTCGAGACGGGCTACTCGGAGCGTCGGGGCGGAACGGGGTTCGGACTCGGGATCGTCGAACGGATCTGCGACGCACACGGCTGGGACGTAGCCGTAACCGACGGCGCCGACGGCGGGGCGAGATTCGAACTCACCGGGCTCGAGTTCGTCGACTGCGATCGCGAGCGGTGACGCGTGCCGCGTCTCACCACTGGGTCGAGATATACAGCAGGATGATCATACAGACGATCCCGATGAGAAAGAGCACGGCGGTAGCGATCTCGGGAAAGAGTGCCTCGAACATGGGTATCCGTAGCGGTCGTCTGTTCAAATCAGTATTGGTCGAACGGTCGTGAGAAGAGCGAAACTCGGACCTATCCGTCGTCGCCGGATCGGAGCAAGCTGCGAGGGAACCGACGCACTCGCGACGGCGCTAATCGGCAACACTGGCCGATCGCTCGAACGGCTCCATCGAGCAGGTCCGAGCCGGAGATCAGTCGAGATCGTCGACCAGGTCGCCCGAGACCCCCGTGTACGTGGCAGGGGTCAGCTCGCGTAGCTCCCGGCGCACGTCGTCGTCGACCTCGAGGTCGTCGAACAGTTCGTGGAAGTCCTCGAGGGAGACCTCCCGCCCGCGGGTGAGCTCCTTGACCCGCTCGTAGGCGCCCTCCTGGCCCTCCCGGCGGAGGATCGTCTGGACGGCCTCGCCGATGATCTCGGGGGTCGACTCGAGCTCGTCGCGCATAACGTGTTCGTTCGGGACGACCTTCTCGAGGCCCGCAGCGGTCTTGTCGTAGCCGATCAGGCAGTGGGCGAGGGCCGCACCCATATTGCGTTTGACCGTCGAGTCCGAGAGATCCCGCTGAAGCCTCGAGGTCGTGACGTAGTCGGCGAGAAAGGCGAGGTCGGCGTTGGCCTTCGAGAGGTTCCCCTCGCTGTTCTCGAAGTCGATCGGGTTGACCTTGTGGGGCATCGTCGACGACCCCGTCTCGCCCGCGACGGCCTCCTGGCCGAGGTAGCGATCGGAGACGTAGAGCCACATGTCCAGGTCGAGATCGAGCAGGACGTCGTTGACGCCTCGAAAGGCGTCGAACAGCGCCGCGAGGTCGTCACAGGGGTTGACCTGGGTCGTCAGCGGGACGAACTCGAGGCCGAGGTCCTCGACGAACGCCTCGGCGAACGCCGACCAGTCGACGTCTGGGTAGGCCGCGACGTGGGCCGCGTAGGTGCCCGAGGCTCCGCCGAGCTTGCCCGAGAGGCCGTCCGCCGCGGTCCGAATCCGACCCGTCGCCCGACCCAGTCGGGCCGCGTAGACGGCCAGTTCCTTGCCGAACGTCGTCGGCGTCGCGGGCTGGCCGTGGGTTCGGGCGAGCATCGGCAGGTCGCGGTGTTCGCGAGCCATCTCCGCGAGGGTCTCCCGGAGGTCGTAGAGGGTCGGCAGCAGCACCTCGTCGACGGCCTCGGCGAGGAGCAGGCGGTGGGCGAGGTTGTTCACGTCCTCGCTGGTCAGCCCGAAGTGGATCCAGGGACCGGCGTCGCTGCCCTCGGGCAGGCGGTGGCGGACGAAGTACTCGACGGCCTTGACGTCGTGGTTGGTCGCCTCGAACTCGCCGTAGCCGTCGGTCTCGAGGGTCTTGATCAGCCGGGCGTCCTCCTCGGCGAAGTGTTCGTACAGCCCGCGCAGGTGCTCGCGGCCCTCGAGGGAGAGCTCCAGGGGCGTCGCCTCGAGGTCGGCCAGCGCGATCAGGTACTCGACCTCGACGCGGACGCGAGCCCGCATCAGCGCGGCCTCGCTGGCGTACGGCGAGAGCCGTTCGGTCCGACCCGCGTAGCGGCCGTCGATCGGCGAGACGGCGTACAGGGCGTGGGTGTCGGTCATCGTTCCGATCCTTTCCAGCGGGGTGCAAAAGCGTATCGAAACGGGGAGCCACGACCGTGCATACTTCGAGAATACGAAGCCGAAATACCGCCGTAGCGATGCTCGATTGTGTATACCTCGCCGTTCGAGACCGCAACGGCTTTCCCGATCGCGGGCGCGGATTCGACCATGACCCGAATCGCCGGACTGGCCGGCAACCGAGGCCGCAACCTGTTGAACGTCGCCGACCGTCGACCGGGCGGGGCCGACCTCGCCGTCGTGCTGTCCGACGATCCCGAGGCGCCGGTCCTCGAGGCCGCAGCCGAACGCGGGATCGCCACCGAGGTCGTTCCCCTCGAGGACGGGGTGAACCGCCGCGAGCACGAGCGGGCGGTCAACGAGGCGCTCGCCGACTACGAGTTCGACCTGGTCTGTCTCGACGGCTACATGCGGATCCTCTCCGATACGTTCCTCGAGGCCCAGCCGACTACGTTGAACGTTCACCCCTCCCTGCTGCCGGCGTTTCCGGGCGACGACGCCTGGGGCGACGCCCTCGAGGCCGACGTCTCGGTGACCGGCTGTACGGTCCACGTCGTCACCGACGCGACCGACGCGAACGGCGAGATCATCGAGGCGGAGATCGACGCCGGCCCGATCGTCACCCAGGAGCCGGTTCCGGTCTACGAGGGCGACGACGCCGACTCGCTGAAAGAGCGCGTCCTCCACGAGGGCGAGTTCCGGGCGTACCCGCGGGCGGTGAAGTGGTTCGCCGAGGGTGCGGTGGACGTCGATCTCGAGGCGGGCGAGGTCTCGGTCGAGACGGACGTCTCGAGCGCCCCCGACGCCGAGGGACTCCCCGCGCGGCGCCTCGCCTCGAGCGACCGTCTCAATACCCTCCGCTACGGCGAGAACCCCCACCAGGACGCCGCGGTGTACGCCGACTACACCTGCGACGAGGCAAGCGTCGTCCACGCCAACCAGTTGAACGAGGGCGCGAAGGCGCTGTCGTACAACAACTACAACGACGCTGACGGCGCCCTGAACCTCATCAAGGAGTTCGACGAGCCCGCCGCGGCGGTGATCAAACACACCAACCCCGCGGGCTGTGCGACGGCCGATTCGCTCGCGACGGCCTACGAGCGGGCCCTCTCGACCGACCCGATGAGCGCCTTCGGCGGCATCGTCGCGCTCAACCGGGAGTGTGACGCCGAAACCGCCGAGCTGGTGATCGACTCGTTCAAGGAGGTCGTCGTCGCGCCCGGCTACGCCGAGGACGCCCTCGAGATCCTCTGCGAGAGGGAGAACCTTCGGGTGCTCGATGTTGACGAGCTGGGGGAGCGAACGGACCGGTTCACCGAGAAACCGCTTGTCGGGGGACGGCTCGTCCAGGAGCGGGACCTGCAGTCGATTACCGTCGAGGATCTCGAGGTCGTCACCGAGCGCGAGCCGAGTGCAGAAGAGCTCGAGTCGATGGTGTTCGCCTGGCAGACGCTGAAACACGTCAAGTCCAACGGGATCCTCCTCGCGCAGGGTACCGAGACCGTCGGCGTCGGGATGGGACAGGTCTCCCGGGTCGACGCGGTTCGGCTGGCGGCGATGAAGGCCAACGAACACGCCGAGGGGAAAGACGCCGAGGGCGCCGTGATGGCCTCGGACGCCTTCTTCCCGTTCCCCGACGGGATCGAGGAGGCCGCCGAGGCGGGGATCGGGGCCGTCGTCCAGCCCGGCGGCTCGGTCAACGACGACGATGTGATCGCCGCCGCGGACGAACACGGGATCGCGATGGCGTTTACGGGCCAGCGGTCGTTCAGACACGATTAGCAGCCGCGAGCGAACGAGAGTGCGGCACAACGCGCCCAAAAGGGCGAACGGGCAACGCCCGTGAGTCAGTGAGCGAGTGGATTTTTGGTCCAGATTTTTGCGCGAGCGGTGACTGACCGGAGGGAAGGAGCCCGAGCGGAAAAAGGTGGATCCGCGATGGCGTTTACGGGCCAGCGGTCGTTCAGACACGACTGAACGGGTCAGAAGCCAGCGGCTCGTCGGAGCCACCGTTCGGGACTTCGTGCTGTCGCGGATCTCGAGCGTTCTCGATTCGCGCGACTCGAGAACTACAGCGACGGTAGCGGCCGCTCGCGAGTAGTAGAAAGACGGGGTAGGCCAGCCAGCGGAGACCGCGCGTGGAAACCACGCGGGCCGAAAGGTAGCCGGCTGGCCGTGCCGTCCACCCAACTCTCTTCGCTGTCGCTACAAAACACCTCCGGAACGGGAACGAGACCACCGTCGATCCCAAGTCCAGCGCTCGCGGTTACCGAAATCGATCCCGTAGCCGTCGCCACAGCGCCTCCGGAACGTCCTGTTTTCGCTTGGCCATGATGACTGCGCTCTCGGCCTCCCGACCGATCGCCTCGGGGACGTCCCCGACCAGCGCCCGCCGGAGAAAGGCGCCCTCGGCCGCGCCGACGACGGTCACGTCGTGCTCGCTCGAGCGCTCGACGATCGTCTCGACGACCGATCCCTCGAGGACGGTCTGCTCGACGGACTCGACGGCCCCCAGCGCGGGCGCCGTGCGGTTGAGCAGGTCCCGGGCCTCGGCGACGGTCTCCTCCTCGCGGTCGGGGACGACGGTGACGAGTTCGATCCGGGCGTCGTGGGCGCGGGCCAGCGCGCCCGCGGTCTCGGCGGCGAACTCCGTGTTGGGGCCGCCGGCGACGGGGACGAGCACCGACGAGACGGCACGTCGGTCCCGGTCGATGCGCTTGACGAGGACGTCACACGGTGCGTCGGCGAGGACGTCGTCGATGTAGCTCCCGAGGACGACGTCGCGGCGACGGGGTCGGCCACGCCACCCCAGCAGGATCGCGTCGACGGACTCGTCGGTCGCGACGCCGCGGATCCCGTCGGCGACGCTTCGGCCGAACCGAACCCGACCCACCGCGGCGACGCCGTACCCCGTCGCTCGCTCGACCGCGTCGGCGACCAGCGCCTCCTGATCGTCGACGTCGAACTGGTGGCGGGCATCGCCGAGTGGAACCTGCATCGGGACAGTGACGACCGAGAGCACGAGGATCTCGAGGTCGCGATCGGTCGCGAGGTCGATCGCGGTGTCGAGTAACCGGTCCGAAGTTTCGGGGTTCGCGACGGGGACGAGGAGACGATCGCCTGACATGCGTCGGGTAGCCGTACTGTCTCCGTGCAGCGATAAGTAGGCTTTCCCACCACGGCGAGGGGCGACGGCCGTCACTCCCGATCCTGCGCGACGAACGCCTCGTAGAACGCCGCCGAGAGGTGGCGGTCCTCCCACGCCCGGCGCTCGTCGTCGTCGATCGACGCCCCCCAGATCGCGAGCAGGGTGACGAACGCGCCGATTCCGGGAACGACCGCGATCGCGAGCGTCACCAGCGGCTCGAGTACGAACACGCCGACGAACCGCGAGACGACCGCCCCGGTATCGATACCGAACAGTGCCCAGCGACCGACGAACGGCGCGAGCGCGACGATCGCGAGCGGGTAGACGACGGCGTTCAGCAGCGGTCCGCCGGAGCCGCGGACGAACGCGAGTCCGAAGTACGTCCAGACGAGGATCGAGCCGGCCATTCCGCCGACGCGCTGTGGGGAGACGTTCGTCTCGCTGGCGAGCACCGAGAGGTCGCCGTAGCCGACGGCGACCGCGCCGAAGTAGCCGATCCAGAAGACGACGACCGCCACGGCGACCGTCGCCGCGTGCTCGAGCGGGCGCTGGTCGGCAAAGCCGTCGAGTGCGGGTGGACGGTCCATCACTCGAGCGAGGCGTCGCCTCGTGGTTCAGCGTTGCGGATCCGGTTCGAAAACGGCGCGTCGAAACTGCCGGGAGACCGAGCGGGGCTCAGTCGTCGGCGGGGACGGCTCGCTGGCTACGGTCGCCGGCCATCTCGAGGACGTCGTCGAAGAAGTCGAGGGTGTCCTCGGGGCCGGGGTTGGCTTCGGGGTGGTACTGGCGGGTGAGAACGTCGTACTCGACGCCGTCGAGGCCTTCGGGAGTGTCGTCGTTGACGTTGATCTGGGAGACCTCGAGGGCGTCGCCGGGTTCGTCGACGGTGTAGCCGTGGTTCTGGGTCGTCATGACGACGCGACCGGAGTCGAGGTCGAGGACGGGCTGGTTGACGCCGCGGTGGCCGAACGTCATCTTCTCGGTGGTGCCGCCCAGCGCGCGGGCGACGATCTGCTGGCCGAGACAGATGCCGGCGACGGGGGTGTCCTCGACGAACGCCTCGACGAGCGACACCGCCTGCTCGTAGTTCGCGGGGTCGCCGGGGCCGTTCGAGATGAACAGCACGTCGGGGTCGACCGATTCGACGTCCTCGACGCTCGCGTCGTAAGGCAGAACGTGGACCTCGGCGTCGCGTTCGACGAGCGAACTGGTGATCGAGCCCTTCGCACCGCAGTCGATCAGTGCGACGGTCTCGCCGTCGTTGCCGGCGCCGTGAACTTCGACCTCGTCGACGCTGACCTGGGCGCCGATCTCGGTGTGGTCGCTCATCTCCTTGCAGGCCTCGAGCTCGGCCAGGGCGTCCTCCTCGGTGACGTCCTCGCCGACGGCGATGCCACACTTCATCGCGCCCTCGTCGCGGATGTCGGTGACGACTTCGCGGGTGTCGAGGTGGTCCATCGCGGGAACGCCCTCGCTCTCGAGCCAGTCGGCGACGTCATCGGTGAGCTCCCGGGAGAGCACGGCCCGGGGGTGGACACGGTCGTCCTCGAAGCGTTCCTCGCGGACGCCGTAGTTCCCGATCAGCGGGTACGAGAAGGTCAGGATCTGTTCCTCGTAGGACGGATCGGTCAGACTCTCCTCGTAACCAGTGTACGCCGTCGTGAATACCAGTTCGCCACGAGCCGTCCCTGGAGCACGGCCACGTCCCTCGATCACGTGACCACCTTCCAGTGCAACGTAGGCAGCTGTCATTACGAACTACGTATTTGATGCCGGGCCATAAGTGTTGCCTTCGAAGCTGAGTTACGAAATTCGTAATGGGTAAGTGCGGGTCGGTCGTAGCCCCGCATCTCCATGGACGAGCTGGATCGACGGATTCTCGATACGCTTCGGCGAGACGCCCGCACGCCGTACACGGAGATCGCCAACGAGGTGGGGACGAGCGAGGGAACGGTTCGAAACCGTGTCGAACGCATGATGGACGAGGGGGTGATCGAGCGCTTTACCATCTCGACGCACACGGGCAACGTCAAGGCGATGATCGAGGTCAGCGTCGCCGTCGACGTCGACACGAAGGCCGTCTCCGAACGGATGGCCGAGTGGGAGGAGGTCGACTTCGTCTGGATGGTCTCGGGCGAACAGGACATCGTCCTGGTCGTCGACGCGACCGACACCCGCGGCGTCAACGATCTCATCACCCAGGCTCGCGATCAGGAGGAAGTCGTGAGCACGCAGACGCGGCTGATTCTGGACGAGCAGCTCGGGTGAATCCGGTCGAGAGCCGGCTACGAGTCGGTCGCGTCCGGCGGCTCTCCGAGCCCCGGCGATGGCTCCGCGAGCAGCCCATCAGGATGTTTCCGGCTGTGGATCTCTCGGTAGAGCCGACGCAGCCCGCGATCGAATCGTCCGGCCGCGACTCGAGGCTCGACCCGGCCGTCCCGAATCGCCTCGACGACCGCCTCGGGCGTGAGTTCGGCGGCGTCGATCCGCGTGTACGCCCGTCCCGCTTCGAAGGGATAGTGAGCGTCGCTGCCGCCGACCAGGGGCAGGTCGTGGCGCTCGGCCAGCCGCTGGACCAGTTGCTCCGTTCGGGGGTGCTTGCCGTTGATTTCGATCGCGTCGAACGGCAGCTCCTCGAGCTCCCGGATCGTGCTGTCACGGTAGGGGTGGGCGACGATCGCCGCACAGCCCCGATCGTGGGCCAGCTCGACGACCTCCGCGGGCGTGTACTCGCCCGGGACCGTCTCGGTCGGTGGATCCGGGCCGATCACGAGGACGTGTCCGTGCGTCGTCGAGACCTCGATCCCGGGAATCGTCGCCACCCGCGACGACGAAAACGGCGTGTAGTAATCGTGGTTCGTCGTCGCGACGCCGTCGAGCCCACGGGCGTCGAGCGCGCGCGCGAGCAGCCGAAACCCGTACGGGTCGAACCGGTCGCCCAGCGCCCGGTGACCGTGGAAGAATCGCGTGTGTGCGTGCAGGTCGACGGCGAACATATCTAGCCGAACGTGAACTGGCCGTTTTGTTCTTCTGACTCGTACCGACGGTATGGAGCGAGACGTCGATCGAGTCGGGCAGCCGAGCGGAGACGTCGAACCGGAGAACGGAACCGACGCCGACCACGTCGTTATCTGCAACCCGGTAAGCGGTACGGAGGATCACCTCGAGCGAGTGCGAACGCTCGCACGCGAGCGCGGGTTCTCGGTTCGAATCACCTCGAGCGAAGGCGACGGCGTTCGCTTCGCCCGAGAGGCCGGGGCCAACGGTGTCGACCTCGTCGTCGCCTCGGGCGGCGACGGAACGATCAACAAGGTCGTCAACGGTCTCGCCGAGGCCGAGGCCCTCGAGCGAACGACCCTCGCGGTCGTCCCGACCGGGACGGGAAACAACTTCGCGTCGAACCTCGGAGTCGACACCATCGAGGAGGCCTTCGAGGCGATCGACACGGGTCGCCGTCGCCGGATCGACCTGGGCACCGCGAACGGCCGGGCGTTCGTCAACTCCTGTGTCGGCGGGCTCACCGCCGAGGCGAGCGGTGCGACGACGCCCGACGAGAAGCGACGCCTCGGCGTCCTCGCCTACGTCTCCCGCGCCCTCGAGACGGTCTCCTCGTTCGACTCCCTGCCGATTCGGGCGACGCTCGAGGGCGGAGCCGACGACGGCGACGCGAGTACGCGGAAGACGTGGACGGGCGAGGCGATGCTCGTCCTCGTCGGGAACTGCCGGCGATTCGGCGGTACCAGGCGCGCCCAGGCGAACGTGGAGGACGGCCTGTTCGAGGTGACGATCGTCGAGGACGCCCCGACAGCCGACCTGGTCGGCGAGGCCGCGCTCGCGGGGCTGTTCGAACGCGGCGAGCGACACATCGTTCGCCACCGCGTCCCCTCGCTCGCCCTCGAGAGCCTGCGGTCGGAGCCGATCGAGTACAGCCTCGACGGCGAGATGCTCGACACGGAGACCCTCGAACTCGAGACGGCGGCGAACGCGCTCGAGGTCGTGGTCGGAGATCGGTATCGGCCGGATCCCGACGCGGCCGGCGGTCGGTCCGGCTGAGGGCCGGCGTCGGAAGTAGCGAGACGATACTGGTTTCAGGACCCTTTGCAATTGTGTGGGTATGAGTACGCCACAGGACGAGGAACCCCACAAAAACGCACGGCAGGACGTCATCGCCGTCGACGAAACCGACACCGAACTCGAACTCGTCAACCGACTCGAGGCTCACACCGGTGACGGAATCCGCCACCGGGCGTTCACGTCGCTCGTCTTCGACGAGGACGACAACGTCCTCCTCGCCCAGCGCGCACCCGGCAAGCGCCTCTGGGGAACCTACTGGGACGGGACCGTCGCCTCCCACCCCGTGCAGGGACAGAGCCAGGAGGAGGCGACCCGCCAGCGACTCGAGGAGGAACTCGGCGTCACGCCGGATCAGTACGACGACCTGCGGGTGACCGACCGCTTCGAGTACAAGCGCTACTTCGAGAACGCGGGCGTCGAACACGAGGTCTGTGCCGTCCTGAAGCTGACACTATCCGATCGAACGCTCGATCCCGACGAGGAGGAGGTCGGCGGCTTCATGTGGGTTCCCTACGAGCGTCTTCACGAAAACCCCGAGTGGTACCGCCAGCTTCGACTCTGTCCGTGGTTCGAGATCGCGATGCGCCGGGACGTTCGCTCCGATTGAGGACGGTTTCGTTCATCGAAACGGCTTACGGACGGACAAAACGGGTTCCGGCGACCGAACTCGGACTAGGAACGGGATAGTCGCCGAAAACGGTCGGACGGACGTTCCACCGACGCTTCGAAAAACGAAAGTCGGCCGATCAGCGGCAGTTCGTGCCGAAGTTCTGGGTCACGTACAGTCGGCCGTCCGAGGCGACTGCGGCACCGATCCCCTCGGCGGTCCAGGACTGGGAGAGGATGTTCTGGCGGTGGCCGTCGCTTCCCATCCACTGGTCGACGCTCTGGCGGGCGGCCGCGGTCGGCGACTCGTCGGCCGCGTAGTTGAACAGGACGTTCTCGGCCCAGCCCCGGCAGTCGATTCCGAACCGCTCGTAGCGGTCGCTCATCGTCTCTCCCTCCGGAGACGTGTGCGAGAGATAGTTCCGGTCGGCCATATCCTGGCTGTGGGACGACGCGACCGCCGCGAGGTCGTCGCGGTAAGCGAGGGCGTCCAGTCCGCGATCCGTTCGGATCTCGTTGACGCGGTCGTGGATCGCCGACTCGACGGCTGTCTCGAAGTCGACGTCCTGCGCTGCCACCTGGTTCGTTCCGGCGGCGAGCGCGGAGCCGCCGAGGACGGTCACTGCTGCGTTACGCACGAACGATCGCCGCGAGTTGCGTGCCATCGTTTCTGCCTGTTTCCTACTGAACCTTTACTATAGTCAGGCTAACCTCAACTAGCCAATTCGACTGTTCGATTCTGTCACTGTGTCGAAGAAAACGGGACGGGAGCGAGGGTGTCGACGACAAAGGTGGTCCGGCTCGAGCGAACGGGCGGACTATCGGGAGGAAACGCTGCGGTCGAAAACGTGTGGGTGCTCGAGGCCCGAACGATCAGGGCCGGGTCGTCGCCCACACCGCCGTCACCGCCAACAGGACGGCGGGGACGAGCGGGAGGACGATCAGGGCGAACAGGTAGTCGGTCGCCGGGGGCCACAGCAGGATGATTCCCGGTGCGACGATGAACGCGAAGACGATGACGGCCACGAGCGTCCAGCCGCGCCAGTCGAACTCGCGGTCGGCCGCCTCCGGATGAACGGGTTCGTCGACCCAGTCTGCGGTCTCGTCACCGTCGTCGGTCGTCTCGCGGGGTTGGCCCTCCTCGTCGAACGTCGAGGGGTCGTGGACGTAGCCGCCGTCGTCGCTCGAGGTCACATTCGGAGGTTGCGAGGCGACGGTCAAAGCAGTCACGGTTCCGGCGCCCGAGCGATTGGGGGCTCGAGGTCTATAGCTCGCTGTCCGGGCGGACGACGACCTTCCCGAAGCCCTCTCGGGACTCGATGATCTCGTGGGCGCGGGCGGTCTCGCTCATCGGGAGCACCTCGCGGATCGCGGGCTCGAAGGTGCCGTCCCAGACGAGTTCCATCACGTCGTCGACCTGTCCGGGGGTTCCCATCGTCGACCCGATGATCTGGAGCTGGTTCCAGAAGATTCGCGGGATGTCCGTCTCGGGATTTCCGCCCGCCGTGCCGCCGCAGGTGACCAGTCGGCCGTTCTTCGCGAGGCTCTTGATCGAATCCCGCCAGGTGCCGGCGCCGATATAGTCGACTACGACGTCGACGCCCCGGTTGCCGGTCTCGCTTCGGACCCACTCCGCGAAGTTCTGCTGCTCGTAGTTGACGACGTGGTCGGCGCCGAGTTCGCGCGCGTGCTCGAGTTTCTCTTCCGTGCTGCCGGTGGCGTACACCTCCGCGCCCGCATAGTCGGCGATCTGGACCGCGGCGTGGCCGACGCCGCCGCTGGCACCCAGGACGAGCACCTTCTCGCCGGCCTCGATGTCGGCGCGGTCGATCAGCAGCCGCCAGGCGGTCTGAAACACGAGCGAGGTCGACCCCGCGGTGACCCAGTCGACGCCCTCCGGGACCGGGATGAGGTTGTCCTCGGGAACGGCGGCGTACTCGGAGTGAACACCGGTGACGTGCTCGCCGATGAGGTGAAAGTTGACACACAGCGTCGGATCGCCGCTGCGACAGAACTCGCAGTCGCCGCAGTGGACCCCCGCGGTGACTGCGACACGATCCCCCGGCGCGAATCGGGTGACGTCCTCGCCGACGTCCTCGACGACGCCCGCCGCGTCGCTGCCCGGTACGTGGGGCATCTCGAGGTCGAGCGTCGGCAGCCCGCGGCGGACCCAGACGTCGAGGTGGTTCAGCGCGCCCGCCTTCACGTCGACCAGTACTTCGTCGCGGCCGACCTCCGGGTCGGCGTAGTCGCCGTACTCGATGACGTCCGTCTCGCCGTGTTCGGTGACTTTGACCGCTTGCATACACGCTTCCCGACGGAAACGACCGGCATAACAGTTGGGCCGGGCCTCGGTGTGGTCCGCGATTCCTTTACCGCTCGCCCGCACAACTGCAGTATGGAGACGACGGAGCCCGACGACGACCCCGGGGAGGAACTGCCCGGAGTTGGCGTCGTCACGATCGCGACGAACCGCTCGCTTACGACCGACGCGGCCGGCGAGACCATCGAGGGGATCCTCGAGGAGCGCGGGTTCGAGGTCCCGATGCGTGAACACGTCGGCGCCGACCACGACAAGGTCCAGTCGATCGTCTCGCGAATGGTCGACCGCAACGACGTCGAACTGGTCCTTACGAGCGGCGCGACCAGCATCGAACCCGACGACGTCACGCTCCAGGCGGTTCGGCCGCTGCTCGACAAGGAACTGCCGACGTTCAACGACCTGTTCTCGACGCTCGCCTACGACGCCTTCGGCTCCCACGTCATCGCGGCGCGGACGCTCGCGGGCGTCTCCGGCGACGTCCCCGTGTTCTGCCTCCCCGGCAACCGCGACGCCGCCCGGCTCGGCCTCGAGAAGCTCGTCCTGCCGGAGGCGACCCACCTCGTCGCCCTCGCGAGCGAGGGAGAGACGGTCGCCGATCCCGAGATCGAGAAGGAGATCAAGGACGAATGAAAGAACAGATCCGCGAGCGGATCTGGGACGACCTGGAGGAAAGCGGCATCGCCCGATTCCCGTTCCCGCCCCACGGCCGGATTCCCAACTTCGCGGGCGCCGACGACGCCGCCGACCGACTCGCCGACCAGCCCGAGTGGGCGGCCGCGACGGCGATCAAGGCCAACCCCGACGCACCCCAGCTTCCGGTCCGTCGCCGCGCGCTCCGGAACGGAAAGACCGTTTACATGGCCGTCCCGCGCCTGCGCGACGAGCGGTGTTTCCTGAAGCTCGACCCCGACACCCTCGAGAACTACGACGCGGCGACGACGGTCTCAGGGTCGTCCGAACACGGCGAACAGGTCGGGCCGGAGGCCGTCGAAGAGATCGATTTGATCGTCTCCGGGAGCGTCGCGGTCACTGCAGACGGGGATCGAATCGGTAAGGGCGAGGGGTACAGCGACCTCGAGTACGCCGTCCTCCGGGAGTTCGGTCTCGTCGACGAGTCGACGACCGTCGCGACGACGGTCCACGACCGACAGCTGGTCGACGACGAGGTCGACACCGGCGAACACGACGTCTCGATGGATCTGATAGTGACGCCCGACGACGTCCATCGACCCGACGGTGGCGGGCAGCCAGACGGTATCGACTGGGAGCTGCTCTCCGAAGAGCGTCTCGAGGAGATTCCGGTACTGAAACGGCTCCGTGAGCGGTAGCTCGGGAGTGTGCTGAAAGCCATACTGGGACACGACCCCGTGTCCCGAGACAGCGATGGTGACGCGGGCCGGTGCAGGGAACCCGCGTCACCCATCAAGCGGATAACGGTATGGCAATGTGGGGGAAGGGTGCTGTGGTGGGGTTGCTGGAAGTCACGGGTTGGCAGATCGGTGCCACTTGGTGGGGTCTGCCCGTCGACCTCCATCGACTCCTATGAGTGGGTACCACTTGAACTGGGGAGTCGGTATAGCTGTCTTACGTCGAATTCCCGCAGGCTTAACTCGAGTTTATCCGTTCGAAATAGCTCAATAGAACGTTCACGGCGGCCACAGACGAGTAAGTTCCCGTTGCCAGGCCGCCCGTCGGAACAAACCGTCAGCCGACCAGCTCTTCGGCGACCAGGGTCGCGTCCATCAGCTGCGGGTCGAGCGCGAGGTCGAGCTGGCCCCGAACGAACTCCGGGACCGTGCGGTCGCCGTAGGCAACCGTCCGGATGTCGTCGTTGAGGTCGCAGACGATCGGGATCGTCGTCGCCTGATCGACGTCGGTCAGCACGTACAGATCCGCCTCGAGGACGCCCGCCTCCTCGAGGGTCGGTCGGGAGAGGACGCCGTTGACTCGAGCGACGTCGACGTTCTCGGCCTCGAGGGCGTCACCGATGCCGTCCTCGTCGGGGCCGGCGACGATGGCTCGCAGGCTCATTCGTACTCGATGGTCGCGGGCGGTTTGTGGGTGACGTCGTAGACGACCCGCGCGACGTTCTCGTTCTCGCCGGTGATTCGGGACTGGATGCGCTGGAGGGTCTCCCAGTCGAGTTCCTGGGCGCGGGCGGTCATCCCGTCGCGGGATTCGACCGACCGAACCGAGACGACCCAGCCGTGGACCCGGTTGTCGCCTTTCACGCCCGTCGCCTTGCCGATCACCGCGGCCAGAGCCTGCCACGGATCGTACTCCTCGAGTTCCTCCTCGACGACGTGACAGGCGTGGCGGGCGACCTCGAGTTTCTCCTCGGTGACCTCGCCGATAACTCGGACGGCGAGCCCGGGGCCGGGGAACGGCATCCGCTCGGCGACGAGTTCGTCGAGTCCGAGATGGCGGGCGACCTCCCGAACCTCGTCCTTGTACAGATCGCGGACGGGTTCGACGATGCCGTCGAAGTCGACGACGTCGGGCAGGCCGCCGACGTTGTGGTGGGACTTGATCCCGCCCTCGCTCTCGATGCGGTCGGGGTAGATCGTTCCCTGGACGAGGTAGTCCGCGTCCGCGTCCGTGGCCTCGCGCTCGAACTCGCGGATGAACTGCTCGCCGATAACCGCCCGCTTCTCCTCGGGATCGGTGACGCCCTCGAGCGCCTCCAGGAAGCGGTCCTTCGCGTCGACGATCCGCAGCGACTCCATGTAGTCGAACGTCTCGCGGATCTGGGCGGTCTCGCCCTTTCGCATCAGTCCGGTGTCGACGTAGACTGGGGTGAGCTGGTCGCCGATCGACTCGTAGGCAAGCGCCGCCGCGACGGAGGAGTCGACGCCGCCCGAGAGGGCGATGACCGCGTTCGCGTCGCCGACTTCGTTCTCGATCTCTTCGACTGCTTCGGGGACAAACGTCTGTGTGTCGACCATCAGTGGGTTACCTCGGTTTCGCCGTCTGTCGTCGTATCGTCTGTGGTACGCTCGAGTGTGGCCTCGACCAGGCCGAGAAACGGCGGACTCGGCTGTCCTGGTCGGGACGTGTACTCGGGGTGGAACTGCGTGCCAAGGAAGTAGGGGTGATCCTCGAGCTCGAGGATCTCCATGCGGTTGCCCGCGGTGCCCGAGAACACGAGCGGCTCCTCGTCGAACCGGTCGAAGTACTCGGGGTTGACCTCGTAGCGGTGGCGGTGGCGCTCCGAACAGGAGGTGTCGCCGTACAGCTCGTAGGCGAGCGTCTCGGGCTCGATCACCGTCGTGTGCTCGCCGAGTCGCATCGTCCCGCCCATGTCCTCGACCTCGTACTGCTCCGGGAGGATGTCGATAACGGGGTGGGGCGTCTCCTCGTTCATCTCGGCGGAGTGGGCGTCCTCGAGGCCCAGCACGTGCCGGGCGTACTCGACGACGGCCATCTGGAAGCCGAGACAGAGCCCGAGGAACGGAACGTCGTTCTCGCGGGCGTAGCGGACCGCCTCGATCTTCCCCTCGGAGCCGCGCATACCGAAGCCGCCGGGAACGATGACGCCGTCCATCCCCTCGAGCTGGCCGTCGTGGTCGTCCGCCAGCTCGTCCGCGGCCACCCAGTGGACGTCGACGTCGACGCCACGGTCGAAGCCGGCGTGTTTCAGCGACTCGTGGATGGACATGTAGGCGTCCTCGAGGTCGTACTTGCCGACCAGCGCGACGTCGACCGAGCCATCTTTCTCAGTCGTGACGATCTTTCGCCACTCGTTGGCTCGCTGTCCCTCCGGTAAGGCCTCGCTCGCGAGTCCGAAGTGTTCGAGGACGTACTGGTCGAGTCCCTCCTCTTCGACCATCAGCGGAACGTGGTAGACGTCCTCGACGTCGGGGTTCGAGAACACGGCCTCCGTCTCGATGTCACAGAACAGCGCGATCTTCTCCTTCGTCTTGGGCTCGAGTCGGTCCTCACAACGCCCGACGATCACGTCGGGCTGGAGCCCGATCGAGCGAACCTCCTTGACCGAGTGCTGGGTCGGTTTGGTCTTCTGCTCGCCGTTTTTCGAGTACGGAACGAGGGTGACGTGGGTGAAGAGGATATCCTCCTCGTCTTCCTCGTGGGCGAACTGGCGTAAGGCCTCGAGGTAGGGCATCCCTTCGATGTCGCCGACGGTGCCGCCGACCTCGACGATGCAGACGTCGGTCCCCGCCGCCGCTTCGCGGATGCGGCGCTTGATGTCGTCGGTGATGTGGGGGATGATCTGAACCGTCTTCCCCAGATAGTCACCAGCCCGTTCCTTCTCGATGACGTGCTGGTAGGTCTTCCCGGTGGTGACGTTGTGGTCGGAGGTCATGTCGACGTCGAGGAAGCGCTCGTAGTTCCCCAGGTCGAGGTCGACCTCGCCGCCGTCCTCCAGGACGTACACCTCGCCGTGCTGGTAGGGGTTCATCGTCCCGGCGTCGACGTTCAGGTAGGGGTCGACCTTCACCGCGGTGACGTCGAACCCGGCGTTTTTCAGGAGGCGGCCGGTGCTCGCGGCCGTGATCCCCTTGCCGAGCCCCGACATAACCCCGCCGGTGACGAAAATGAACTTGTTCCCCAGCGAGGGATCATAATGAGTGTCCGATTCCGTCGGCATACCGAGTGTCCGCGCGAACGGTTGAAAACGATTTCGGGACCGGGGCGCGCCCGGTAACGGCTGTCAGTGCCGACGGTGACAGGTTCGGACGCCGACTCCTCGGTCGTCGGCAAATCCGCTACGACGCACCGGGATCCTCGTCCTGTACCTCCACGATCCGGGACTGGTCGACGTACTCGATCTCCCCGCCCAGCCGAAGCTGGATCGTTCGTCCGGGCAGGTCAGGATCGTCGTCGTCGGTCGGCTCCTCCGGAACCGAGACGGCCGTTACACCGCCGACCGAGACGTCCCGGCGCTGGATCGGGTCGTCCTCGTACTCGATCGTCTCCCAGGTCTCGAGATCGAAGTCGTCGATGTCTTCGCCGAAGTACTCCTCGGGCTCCTTGTCGACCGTGTCCTCGGTCTGAGACTCGCCGGTCGTCCGGTTGTCGTCGAACTGAACCTCCTCGTGTTTGTACTGTTTGAGATGAACCAGCATACTCCGACACACCACAAACACGCAGTTAACCGTTGGAGTGGAAGGAGCAACCCGTTAATCAGTGCTACCGTCCCGCCGACGGCTCGGTTCGGGTCGGCGACGGTCGATCCTGCGGCGATCGGTAGCTCGAAAGGGGCCTCGAGCGTCTGCCCGAGTATGGACTTCCAGCCAGACCTCCGCGTCACGGTCGGCGACCGCGAACTGACCGCGACCTGGGTTGACGGCGCGCCCGAAACACGGACCGCACTCGAGGACGCCCTCCCCGTCTCCGGCGACGCGATCCGCTGGGGCGACGAACTGTACATCTCGGCGTCGCTCGACGCTCCGCTCGAGGACGGCCGGGAGGTCGTCCCCGAGGGGGCGATCGCCTACTGGCCCGCGGGCGAGAAGCTGTGTCTGTTCTGGGGGCCGACACCGGCGAGCGTCGACGACGAACCTCGCGCTGCCGCAGCCGTCACCGTCGTCGCTCGACTCGAGGAGACGGCACCGCTCGCGGATCTGACTGGTGGTGCAGAGCTGCGCCTCGAGCGCGCCAACGAACCGTAACTCGAGCGAACACATCAGACGCGTATCTTTTTGCGGATCGACCGCGTATCGAATCATATGTCCCTCGAACACCGCCGGCCGGCCGCGAACGCCGACCAGCCGGATCTCGGCTTCCAGGCCGCGTTCGGCTTCTATCTCGGCCTCGTCGCCGGCGGCCTCGTCGCTCTCGTCGGGCTGGCGGCAGACGTGACGACCGCGACGCTGCTCGGCACGATTCCGACCGTCGTCACCGCCGTCACGCTTATCGGTCACGTCCTCGCGAAGCGCTCTCACGGCCTTCCCGAGCGGATCGGCCGTCGCCGTCGCCTGCGACTGGCCTGCTATCTGCCGGCCGTCGCCTTCGCCGCGGCGGCCGTCGCGCCGAGCGTGACCCCGCTCGGATCCGACGCGCGGTATCTCGTGGTAACGGTCCTCCCGGCGCTGGTCGTCGGCGTCACCGCCTTCGGACTCGCGAGCCTGTGCCGAAACCGGTTCGTCCGGGCGGTTACCCCCGACGAACCGGCGGCAACGTGGGCCTATCGACCGGCGGGGCTGCTCCACGCGGGAAGCGTTCTGGTCGCACTGTCGCTGGCGTTCGTCTTCGTGGCCGGTATCGCGAGTATCGTCGCCGGAAGCCTACGCGGGCTGTTCTGGATCGCGTTCGGCGCCGTCATGTTCGTCTGGACGTGGGCCGTCGGCAAGGGTGACGACAACGGTAAGAAGTACTACGGCAACCGATTCTCGCTCGACGTGGATGCACAGACCCAGCAGGGCGAACTGCGCGCACACGAACGCGGCGTTCGACACGACCAGGGCCGCTCGAGGAAGCTGATTCCCTGGGAGAAGATTTCCGGCGTTCGGCTCACGGAGGACGAACTCGTCCTCGAGCGGCGGTTCCGGAACCTCCGCTGTGATCGCGACGCGATCGACGACCCCGAGTCGGTGTACGAGGCTCTCGAGGAGCTGAACGCACGCGTCGAAACGAGGAACTGAGCCGTAGAACGAGTCGCTATTTCCCCCAGAAGGGGTCCCGGCTGCGCTGCTTGTCGAGATACATGTTCAGCGCCTCGAGCTCGTCGCCGGGGATCTCGCTCGAGAGCTCCTGTTCTAAGATCTTCGCGTGTTTCTCTGGGATCTCGATCCAGAGCTCGTCGTCCTCCTCGATCTGGCGGCCGACGGTGGGGCCGTCGATGGCGACCGAGACGCGGTTGCCCGCGCGGGCCTCGTCGACGTCCTCGCCCTGCTCCTGGATCCCCTTGACCTGGCCGACGCGCTCGGCCTCGTTGCCCTCGAACTTCACGACGTTCGCGTTGTTCTGGACCGTCCCGGAGTTTACTTCGACGCCGACGACGGCGGGATCGTTCTGCCGGAAGGTGTGATCGGGCAGGATCCGGAAGCGCGCAGGGCGGACGATGTTCTCGAGGATGGTGTCCTGCTGGGCGCGCTCGAGGTCTTCGACGAACTCCTCGTACTCCTCGATCAGCTGGTAGATGACCTCGTCGGTAAACACGCGGACGTCCTCGATCTCGGCGCGCTGTTCGGCGTCGCCGAGCACGTCGACGTTGAAGCCCAGAATCACCTGCTCTTTCCCCTCCTCGGCCGTCGAGGCGACCGACACGTCCCGCGGGGCGACGTCGCCGACCTCCGCGCGGACGATCGGCACCTCTGCCTCCTCTAAGGCGTCGGCCATCGCCTCGAGGCTGCCGAGCGTGTCGGCCTTGACGACGACGCCGGCCTCCTCCGTGTCGACGGCGATGCTCGCGAGTTCGTCCTCGACCTCCGCGACGACGTCCGCGCGGTCGCGGTCGCGGATGACGCGAACCGGGGCGCCCGCGATCGCGTCGCCCAGATCGGGCGCGGCGACCTTGATCCCGGTCGCGGCCGACACCTCGTCGACCTTCTCGAACCGGCTCTCGGTCCGGATCTCCTCGAGCGGTCGGGGCTGGAGCAGCGCGCGGACGTCGGTGACGATCGGCTCGTTCGTCCCGCCGACGACGATCGTATCGCTCGCCCGGAGCGTCCCGTCATAGAGGACGAGATCGATCGTCTTTCCGAACCCCTTCTCCTCTTTGACCTCGAGGACGGTGCCGACGCCGGGGCCGGCGACGTCGATCTCCATCTCCTCTTTCATGTAGCGCTGGGAGAGGCCCATCATTACGGCCAGCAGGTCGGGCACCCCTTCGCCGGTCATCGCCGAGACGGGGACGACACCGACGTTGCGCTGGAAGTTCTGGACCCGCCAGTACAGATCCGCGGAGAACCCCTCGTCCGAGAGGTTGCCGATGATCTCGTAGAGGCTCTCGTCGAGGCGCGAACGGACGCGGTCCGACTGGGCCTCGTAGGTCGCGTTGATCGGCGAGTCCTCGTTTGCGTTCCAGCCGGGGACGGTGTCGATCTTGTTCGCGGCGACGATAAACGGCGTCTGGGAGCGCTGGAGGATGTCGAGCGCCTCGAGCGTCTGGGGCTGAAAGCCGTCGTTGACGTCCACCACCAGGATCGCGATGTCGGCCAGCGCCCCGCCGCGCGAGCGCAGCGTCGTAAAGGAGTGGTGGCCCGGCGTGTCGATGAACAGCAGGCCGGGCAGGTCGAAGTCGTCTGGGTCGACGAGTTCGCCCGCGATCGAGGAGATAACGTCGAGCGGAACCGCGGTCGCCCCGATGTGTTGGGTAATCGCGCCCGCTTCACCCTCGATGACCGCGGAGCCGCGGATCTTGTCGAGGAGACTGGTCTTGCCGTGATCGACGTGTCCGAGGACCGCGACGATCGGCGTTCGCAGAGATGTGGGGTCGTGTGTATCCGAATCAGACATGGTGACCACCCGAGAAGGTCTTGGGTAAACCGTCCGTAGGACGGTAGTTAAACCCATCGTCACGGCCCTCGGATTTGTGGAACTCAGTGTTCGATCGGCCCGTGGAGTTTAATAGCAACTAGTAAGTACGGGGTAGCATGAGCGAAGTGCTCGCCGAGAACCTCTCGGGGAAGTCCGTCATGGGGTCTGACGGAACGGAACTGGGAATGCTCTACAACATCACGACCGAGATCAAATCGGGGACGCTCCACGACCTCGTTATCGAACCGAACGACGAACTGCCAAACCAGACGATCGACTTCGACACCGACGACGACGGCCGGTTCCGCGTGCCCATCAACCGCGTCCGGGCCGTGAAAGACTACATCGTCATTCAGCGCTAACCGTATGTACGTTCTCGACTCCTCGGCTTTTATCCACGACTATCACACGACCGAACAGATCGCGACGATTCCGCTCGTCCGCGAGGAACTCAAAGACGAGAGCGCCTATCGCTACGATGCGATGGAGGGCTCGGGGATGCACATCCACATCCCCAACGAGGACACGACCGAGAAGGTCAGCCGCGCGGCGAGCGAATCGGGCGACCTCGAGGTCCTCTCGGACACCGACGTCAGACTCGTCGCGGCCAGCTTCGAGCTCGACGCGACCCTCGTCACCGACGACTACGCGATGCAAAACGTCGCCGAAAAGCTGAACGTCGACGTCGAGGTGATCGCCCGGGACGGGATCGAAGAACAGCGTAGCTGGCGGTTCCAGTGTCAGGGCTGCGGACGGGAGTTCGACGAGGAGAAAGAGCGCTGCCCGATCTGCGGGTCGGGACTGGCGCGCAAGAACCCGAACTAGGCGACCAGGATAATCATCTGGATCGCGTTGTACGCGCCGTGGACCAGCGCCGGTACCACCAGGTTTTCGGTCCGTTCGTAGATGAACCCGAGCACGAGCGAGAGTCCGAACAGCACGACCAGACTCGCAAGAATCTGACCGGGGCCCGCGGTCGCGTACGCGACGACGTGAACCCCCGCGAAGATGACGCTCGAGACGGCGATGGCACCGTACCGCGAGAACGTCTCGTACAGCGACTTCTGGATGACGTTTCGGTAGAGCAGCTCCTCGAAGGGACCGACCACTAGCAACATCCCGGGGACGATCACCATCAACAGCTCGGGGTTCTGTTCGACCTGCTGGGTCGTCCCGTGGTCGGCGGTATCGACGCCGACGACGGTCATCGCGACCGAGATCGCGATCAGCGCACCGAACAGCAGGATCAGCCCGCCGACCGTCCAGCCTACTGCTCGCAGGTTCGGCACCTCGAGGTCGAGAAACGACAGGTCGTACCCGCGAAGCGCCATGGTGAGCGCCGCGACGGAGCCGAGCCCGAGCGCCGTCGAGAGGTACTGGAGGAGCTGGCCCTGCATACCGTCGGCCCCGAACAGGGGAGCGAGGAAGACGCTGACCAGCGCCATCGCGATCAGTCCGGCGAAGCCGACGACAGTCATCGTCGAGAACCGATACGTCCGCTCGATCAGTCCGCGCGCCGAGACGCCACGGTAGTCGGCGGCCGCGACGCCGATCGAGCCGCCGGCCGAGGCGAACGCCAGAAAGAGCAGCGAGACAGTTCCGTCGAGACCGGGAACGGCGGTCGACCCGGTGATCCCCTGGTTGAGCGCGTACCCGGTCAACAGCACGACACCCAAACTGGAGCCCGCGGCGAGGGCGGCGCCGGGTACCACGCCGAGTGCGCCGTGACGGCGAGCGAGGAAGGCGACGACGGAGACGACCGCGAGCGCCCCCGCCACCTGGACGAACGGATCCCCGATCCCGTCGCGGACGGGAGCGAGGACGGCGACCATGGCGACGACTGCAGGAACGACCCCGAGCGACGGGACGAGCGAGTCGTCGGTCCCGCTCCCGTCGCCGGAGCGTGCTGTCTCGTTCATATCCGTGCATTCGATCGCGTACTCATAGGGGCTCCGCAATCGATCATCGGAACCGCCGCGCGATCGCACCGATCGAACGAAGAGTTAACAACCAGGATACAGAACGCACGCCCATGAAGCGTGAGAGCGTACCGCGACCGAAACGCCGCGTCGGTCGACGACCGGTAGCGGTTACCTGCCGACCCGCCTCCGCCGGGGATGCTCGCGGGTCTCGAGGCGGGAGCGAACTCGTGCGGTGAGCGAGATGAGCTTCATCGCCGAGTACTCGCTGTCGAACCACCCGATCATGCGAACCGCACGTCGCCGGGTGCCCGAGGTGACGATCGAGGTCGAAGACGAGCAGTCGGATCGTCACGACGGCTCCCACCTCATCTTTCGAGCGAGCGGCGCGACGGAAGCGCTCGAGCGGTTCTTCGAGGCGCTGGCGGACGATCGATCGGTCGACGAGTTCGAACGGCTCTCGACGGTCTCCGAGCGGTGTCTCTTTCGCGTTCGACTCACCCCCGAAGGGGAGCGAGGGATGACCTACACCGACGCCTTCGAACTCGGCATCACGTTTCTCGACATCGGACTGCAAGCGGAGTCGGTTCGCTATCGGGCACACTTTCCGAGCCGTGAGGCGCTGGCGGCCTACCGGGAGCGTTGTGACGAGCGGGAGTTGGCGTTTTCGCTGCGCCGGCTCTACCGGAGCGAGGACGATGCGGCTGAGCGGTACGACCTCACGCCCCGCCAGGCCGACGTCCTGCGTCGGGCGCTGGAACGAGGGTACTTCGACGTCCCCCGGAAGGTCTCCGCCGAGGAGCTGGCCGAGGAGTTCGAGATCTCGAGCCAGGCGCTCTCGGCGTTGCTCCGGCGCGGCCAGCGGACGATCCTGCGAGACGCATTCGACGACGAGGAGTAGGAACGACTGTCGGTCAGGGTTACCGCTCCACGCGGAGCTCGGTCTTCTCCGCGACGGCGTCGGCCTCCTCGAACTCGCCGCCGCCGAGCAGGCCGCGGGTCGCCTTCTTCGCCCACTCCACGGCGGGCTGTTCGAACGTGTTGACGCCGTAGAGTTCGCCCGCGAGCACGCAGGCCGCCTCCATCCCGTACAGCAAGCCGCCGAGCTCGTACTCGTCGACCCGCTCGAGTTCAATCCGGACGTTCGGTCGCCCCGCTGCAGCGAGGCTGGCCTCCGTCGCCTCGAACTCCGCGTCGAGCAACTCGCCGAGCGTCGCGTCGCCGAGGTAGGCGAGATCGTCGACCTCGGTGTCGGGGATCGCCCGATCGTCGGCCTCTCGAGGCGTGACGAACGTGACCACCTTGTCCCGCGGCCCCGCGCGGTAGAGCTGGAGCTGGGAGTGTTGGTCCGTTACGCCCAGCGCCCGCAGGGGCGTCTGCCCGAGGTCATCCTTCCCGAGACTCTCGGCCCACAGCTGGGCGAACCATTCGGAGTACGTCTCGAGCGATTCAGCGTAGGGGACCATCGCGTTCATCCCCGCGCCGCGGGCGTCCAGCGCGTAGCTGGTCGCCCCGTAGGCGTAGGCCGGGCAGTCGAACAGCGAGCCCGACAGGGTGTCGGCCTCGGCTGTGGCCCCCTCGAGGAGGGCCTCGAGATCGTGACCACAGACCGCGGCGGCGACCATCCCGACGGCCGAGAGCGCCGAGAAGCGACCCGGAACCCCGTCTGGAACTTTCAGCGACGGCAGGTCGTGGCGCTCCGAGAGATCGCGGAGGGGGCCCGACTCGCCCGTCGTCACGATCGTTCGCTCGGTCCAGTCGACGCCCGCGTCCTCGAAGGCCTCCCGGACGACAAGGAAGTTCGCCAGCGTCTCCGCGGTCGTCCCCGACCGGGAGACGACGTTGATCGCGGTGTTCTCGAGGGGGAGTCGCTCGAGCTCCGCCGTAACCCACGCGGGGTCGACGTTGTCGAGGTAGACGGTCTTGGTGTCGGAGTCGAGCGCCTCGGTGATCGTCGCCGCGCCCAGCGCGCTGCCGCCGATACCGACGGTCACGAGGGCCTCGGCGTCGGCGACGGGCTCGACGGCTCGTCGGATCTCGTCGGGATCGGTTCGATCGGGGAGGTTCAGCGCCTCGTAGCCGTGTTCCCCGTTTGCCATCCCGTCCTCGATGCGTTCGTGTGCGTCGGCGACCTGCTCGTCCAGGCGCTCGAGCGAGTCTCGAGAGACGCCCGGCGAAGCGACCGACGCGAGCGCGTTGCCGATGTCGACGTCCATGCTGGTGAGGGCACCCGCCTGCGGTAAAGGCGTTCCGTCACGCGGTAGCGGTCGACGAGCCTCAGGCGAACAGCAGGAGAGCGGAGACCGCGATCGGCGCCAGCGCCAGCAGGACGAACACGTATCGCCAGGTTCCGTACGGTGGCTCATCGGTCACCCCGTCCCGCCGGTTCCGTTCGCACGCCAGCCACGCGTCGTCGACGGCGAACGCGGTCGCGCCGTCCCGCTCTCGCTCCGCCACGGCGGACGCAACGTGGCCCGACGATGGCCGTCTACTCGGTAGCGCCGAGTTGGGCGAGTAGCGCTTCCGAATCGAAGTAGGTGCGATCCTCGACGATCCGTCCGTCGTTGACCGTCAGTGTCGCCATCCCCGCAACTTCGACCGTCCGGCCCGTCGGTTCTACGCCGTCGAACGCCGCTTCGTGCGTTCCGGTCCACGTAAACTCGTGCATGATCATCTCGTCGCCGACGAGCGCTGCGTCCGTCTCCACCGTTCCGTCCGGAAAGGCGGACTCCTGTTCGTGGAGGAACTCCTCGAGGGCGTCCCGTCCGTGAACCTCGTCGAGCGGGGAGTAGAACGAGATCGACTCGGCGACGACGTCCAGTTTCGAGTGGTCGCCGCTCCACAGTTCATCGTACCGCTCGAGGAGCCGTTCCGCGTCTTGGGTCGTGGCTTCTGACATGGTTCGTTCACCCGTGTTCGCTACGAAACCCGAAATCATAGCGTCACCTTGTGACCGAGTGCCACGACGTGGGCGAGGGTCAGTCGGTGAGCGCGTCACGTCAGGGTGTGCTCTCCCTGACGAGCGACGGACTCGCTCCGATCCGAAACCCCAAAACCCGCCACGCGCCTACGAGCCCGTATGACCGAACAGACGGGCACGTACGTCGTCACGCACGCCGAAGCGGAGTCGGCCGTCGTCCGCGACGTCGAGACCGCACAGGTACACACCCTTTCGTCGAACCCCGGCCTCGAGGTCCACGACGTCCTCGAGGCCACCGTCGCGCCCGAACCGCCACTGGAGGTCGCCTGGGAGGTCGTCGACGTCGCCGATCGGCGGACGATCGAGCTGGTCGACAGCGACCTCGAGCCGACCACTCACGAGAAAGAGCTTGCGGCCGACGCCGAGGTCGGTGAACTGATCCAGGAGGAACGGGCCGGAACGGGCGAGATCCACGTCTTCAACCTCGAGTCGGAGATCGAAGCTGCAGCGCAGGACGTCCTCGAGGACGAGGAGACGGTCGCCCGGGCCGCGCGGCTCGAGGCGGTCCGCGTCGAGGTGCGTCGGTCGGCCGACGACGGCGTGTTGAGCGTTCGGTACCTGCCAGATTGAACTCGCTACCCGTGGCTCGGGCCGCCCTTGCTCTGGACGCGCCAGCTCCCCTGAATACCACAGGCGTCGCGGACGTCGTACTCGATCTCGGTGTCGTCGACGATCCGCGAGCCGCCCTCGACGGCCTCGACCCGCAGCGGGACGTCGAGCGTGTTACCACAGCACCCGACGCCGACGAACTCCTCCCAGATGTCGCCCGCCTCTGCGGTGTCGCGGGTCTTGCGAAGGAACGCCCGAAACGAGGGTTTCTCGACCTGAAACCGACCCCACTCGGAGAGATCCGCGGGGTAGGAGACGACGACTCGCTCGGCGAAGGCGTCCCGGGCGGCGTCGGACGGGTCCTCGATCATCGTCGACGATTTGGGAGTCTCTGGGGTCATACTCCCGCCTACGGGCTCGAGCGGTTTTAGCTCGTCGTCGAACTCTCGATTATTCTCACAGGAGATTGGCGCAGAAATTAGGAAGGCTTACACGGCCCGACTGCCAGGTGGGTGGTATATGGGGTATTTCGACGTACCGGAGATCGATTACACCCGGTACAGCGACCGCCAGTTGGCGGCGGTGCCGCTCGCGGTTCTTGGGGTCGCACTGCTCGTTCTCGTCGGGTCGTTTCTGCTGTTCGGAACGCCGGTCCAGCTCGGGATGGACTTCGCCGGCGGAACGGAGCTGACGGTCCAGACGACCGCATCGGAGGGTGAGATTCCGGAGGCGTTCGACGAGGAGCCCGAATCCATCCAGTCGGTCGCCTCGGAGGAAAACCACTACATCGTCCAGTTCACATCGACCGACCAGGAGGGGTTNGAGATTCCGGAGGCGTTCGACGAGGAGCCCGAATCCATCCAGTCGGTCGCCTCGGAGGAAAACCACTACATCGTCCAGTTCACATCGACCGACCAGGAGGGGTTGAGCGATCAAGCCGAGGCAAACCTCCAGCAAGACGGTGACGCCGCGATCATCCAGCAGGTGTCCTCGACGTCGGCGAGCTTCGGCGAGCAGACCCAGCAGACCGCGCTGCTCGGCATCGCCGTTGCCTTCCTCGGGATGAGCGTGCTCGCGTTCATCCTGTTTCGAACGTTCGTTCCCTCGATCGCGATCGTCGTCTCGGCGTTTTCGGACATCGTGATTCCGCTGGCGTTCATGTCGATCGTCGGCATCCCGCTCTCGCTGGGGACGGTCGCCGCGCTGTTGATGCTGATCGGGTACTCCGTCGACTCGGACATCCTGTTGAACAACCACGTCCTGCGTCGGGGCGGTGACTTCTACGAGAGCACCCACCGGGCGATGCGAACCGGGGTGACGATGACCGTCACGTCGATGATGGCGATGCTCGTGATGGGGATCGCCGCATGGCTGTTCGGCGTCGAGTTGCTGTCGTCGATCGGCATCATCCTCTTCGTCGGCCTCGCCGCGGACCTGATGAACACGTACATGCTGAACCTGAGCCTGCTTCGGTGGTACATGTTCCACGGGGTGGCGCGATGAACCCGATCGCGTTCGTCAAGGAGTACTGGCGGATCCTCCTGCTGGTGCTGTTCGTCAGCGTCGCGCTCGTCGCGCTGTTCGTCCCCGGTGGGGTGATGGACGACGACACCCTCGTCGAGGAGGAAGACGAGGAGCTCGACGAGGGGCCGACGAACCTCGAGTATGGCCTCGGTTTAGACGGCGGGACCCGAATTAGTGCGCCGCCGGTCGGTATGAGCGCCGACATCGACATCGAGCCGGAGCAGGAACGCGAGGTCGAGTCGACGCTCCAGGACGAACTCGGGGTCGACGCCGCCGACGCGATCGTCCGCTACCACGAGGACGACAACCGCTTCACCGCCGAGGTGTTCGCCGAAGAGGTCACCGCCGCGGAGTTCGCCGCCGCCTTACAGGAGGCCGGTGTCGACGTCGACGAGGGTGACGTCAACGACGAGGTCACCCAGCAGACCCGCGACGAGATTATCCAGACGATCGAACTGCGGATCAACGAGGCGGGGCTCTCGGGCGGCACCGCCTACCAGGAGGCGACCGTCGGCGACGGCTACTACATCGTCACCGAGGTGCCCGGCATGAGCCCCGCGGAACTGCGCGAGATGCTCACCGAGCGTGGAGACGTCCAGATCGTCGCCTACTACCCCGAGGAGGACGGGAACCAGACCAACGAGACGGTCCTCCAGGGCGAGGAGTTCGCCAGCGTCGGCTCGGCGTCGTACAACGACCAGGAAGGGTACCACTACGTTCCCGTCACCGTCGACGACGCCGAGGACGGAGACGGCTCCAGTCCCGCCGCCGACTACCAGGAGTCGATGAACGAGTACGGCTTCACCGGTGAAGGGGTCGGCCAGTGCGCCGTCCACGACCGCGAAACCGGCGAGTTCGACTTCGATCCCGACGCCCCGCAGTGGTGTCTGCTCACCGAGGTCGACGGCGAAGTCGTCGACGCCCACAGCATGAGTCCCGATCTGGGCGAGAGCATGGCTTCGGGCAACTGGGTGAACGATCCCGTCTTCCAGATGATCGTGCCGACCCAGCAGGACGCCCACAACCTCGCGGTCAACCTCCAGTCGGGTGCCCTGACCGCCCCGCTGGACTTCGAGCAGGAACAGACGTTCTCGCTCGAGCCCGCACTCGCGGATCAGTTCAAGACCTACTCGCTGCTGATCGGCGTCCTCTCCATACTGACGGTCAGCGGGATGGTCTACCTGCGCTACAACGATCGCCGCGTCGCCGCACCGATGATCCTCACGGCGCTCGCAGAGGTGATCATCCTGCTGGGCTTTGCGGCGCTGATACGCATGCCGCTGGACCTCTCTCACGTCGCCGGGTTCATCGCCGTCGTCGGGACGGGGGTGGACGACCTCATCATCATCGCCGACGAGGTGATGGACGAAGGCGACGTCAGCTCCCAGCGGGTGTTCGAGTCGCGGTTCCGCAAGGCGTTCTGGATCATCGGCGCCGCTGCCGCGACGACGATCATCGCGCTGTCGCCGCTGGCCGTGTTGAGCCTCGGCGACCTGCGCGGCTTTGCCATCATCACCATCCTCGGCGTGCTGATCGGCGTGCTCATCACCCGGCCCGCCTACGGTGACATCCTTCAGCGCCTGCTGACGGACAAGTAGCTCGAGTCGACCGCTCGCCGCCTTCTTTTGCTCAGTCGTCGCGACAGCGCGGACACCAGTCGACGCGGTCGCCGTCGCCGTGGGCACGCACGAAATCGAACGATACGGGGTCGTCACAGTGTGTGCAGATCGGCATCGTTGTACCGGCGAACGAAACGTCCCTACGGGTAAGAGGCCCCTCCCTGCCACTGCAATTCGGTTCGCTCGAGACCACGTCACACCGAGTCTACGTCGGAACGATGTTCAAAACGCCGACGCTCTCGAGGACGAGCCAGACGACGAACACCCCGTACGAGCCGAGCAACAGCCAGGCCTCCCGCTCGGAGAGCAGCATGTCGGTCCGGGCGATTGCGAAGAAGACGACCGTCGCGAGGACGAGAAACGCCATCATCGGGACGATGTGGGCGAACGTGATCGCAAGCGAGCCGGCGACGAGTACGCCGGCTGGAACCGCGACCAGCAGGTCGAAGACGTTGCTCCCCAGTACGTTCGCGAGGCTGACCGACGGCCGATTCGCGCGGGCCGCGGCGACGCTGACGAAGACGTCGGGGACGCTCGAGCCCGCGGCGACAACGATCATCCCCCAGAGGAACGCGGGGGTGCCGAAGGCGTCGCCGAGGCCGATCGCGGCTCGGACGAGTCCCTCGACGCCGACGACGATGACGACCAGCCCGGCACCGAACCAGAGCCAGGTTCCCAGGAGGTTCACCGACGGGTCGGCCTCGAGTTCGTCCTCGGTCGCGTCGAGGTACTGGGTGAACACGTAGAGCCCGTACAGCCCGAGCGGGAACAGCGCGAGCCACCGCGTGACCTCGCCCTGCAGTCCGGCCCCCTCGAGGGGGTAGTAGATCACCGCAAGCGAGAACGTCAACAGGAGCACGGCGACCGCGAGCATGTAGAACAGCGCCTCCTTGTAGACGAGCTTTCGGCTCGTCTCCATCTCTCCGGCGCCGACCAGTACGGCGAGTCCCGGAATGACGAGCAGGTTGAAGACGGCCGAGCCGACGATCGCACCGACGCCGAGCTCGAACTCGCCGTGGACCAGGGTCGCGAGCAGCACGCTCACCAGTTCGGGCATGCTCGAGCCGACCGCGGCGATCACGGCCCCCTGGACGACCGGCGGGACGCCGTAGCCGACGGCGATCCGATCGGCCGCGTCCTCGAGCCAGACGCTTCCCTTCCAGACGACGCCCGTCGCGACGGCCGCGAGGACGAGTAACCAGACGATCTCGAGCACGACGTATCAGCTACGACGTAGGTCGGGACCGCGCATAAAACGGCGACATGAAGCCGACAGGGATCGGTTCATCAGAACTGTTCGAGGCCCGTCTGCTCGGCGTCGGCGAGGACGTCCGCGCAGGTCGACCACGACTCGCGGGCGAACGGCGGGAGCGAGTCGTGGTCGGCAACGTAGGACTCGAGGAACGCCCGCGTGGTCGGGTCGCTCGGGTAGCCGCTGCCGACGGGGCCGTACTCGTCGGCCAGCGCGGCCATCGAGGCGTCGCGTTCGACCTTGGCGACGACGCTGGCCGCGCCGACGATCGGGTCCTGGTCGTCGGCGCCGTGTTCGGCTTCGATCTCGAGTTCGTACTCGGGCTCGCAGGCGTCGGCGACCCGGCGGGCGAAGCGATCGGCGTCGGTGTCGCAGGCGTCACAGAGCCCCGGCGCCGACGAATCGGCGGAAACGTCGACGGCCTCGAGCATCTCTTCGATCGCCTCGGCGTGGGCCCTGACCGCCAGCGAGTTCATGTCGGTCTCGGGGTTGTCGATCAGGGACGGCGTGATCTCGCTGACGCCGACGGCGATCCGATCGTCCTCGCGCAGGGTCGCCGCCAGCTCCTCGCGGCGCTCGGGCACAAGACGCTTCGAGTCCGCGATTCCCTCCGGGAGCGCGTCGGGGTCCGCGACGTGGACGGCCGCAGCGAACATCGATCCCAGTGCGGGACCCTTTCCGGCCTCGTCGACGCCGAATGGCATGGCTCGGGGGTCGGCCGGAAGCGAGAAAATCGTTGTGGAAGTCGCGACGGAGCTGTCGACGGTCCAATGGTTTTTGTCTCGAGTCGTCGTACGCAACGATATGAGCGGTACCGATCTCGTCGAGCGCGTCCGACTGTTCCCATCCGTCCTTTTTTTCCGCCGATCGGCGCCCTGATCGTCGGCGGCCTCCTCGGCAGCACACCGTTGATCGCGCTCGGCGTCCTCGGCGTGATCCTCGTTCCGATGCTCGTCTTGCTGTTCGGAGACGCGGCAACCGTCGAGCGATGGTGGGGCGAAGAAATGGCCGAGCGACTCGAGACCGAGTCGAGGTCCAACGACACGCGTTCGGCGGAGGGCGACGCCTACGAGATGCTGAAACGACGGTACGCGAACGGAGAACTCGACCAGGAGGAGTTTGAGCGCCGCCTACAGGCGATTCTCGACGCCGATTCCGCGTCGGAACGGACGGACGTCGAGCCGTCGCCGCCGTCCCGCCCGGAGACGCGACCGGGAGCCAAACCCAAACCGACGGAACTGGCGAACATGGATCGCGACCCCGAGCCGACGGAGGACGTTCGCTGACCCGTTCTCACCAACCGAACGTCGACGCCAGTGGACTCCGTCCCGCGAGCACGTTCGCGACTCGGGATTCACTGCGGGACGGCACTTTCCTCAGTCGGCTGTCTCGGACGGCTGCTCCCGTGTCTCGCTCGGTTCGTCCCGGAAGTACTCCTCGAGTTCGAACGGTTCGTCCTCGCCCTCGACGCCGGTGACGTCCAGCGCCGTCACCTCGGCCTCGGTCTCGAGCAACCCCGCGAGACTCGGCTCCGTACGCCCCTCGTCGCTGCTGATGAGTTCCTTCACGTAGAGCCCGCCCGCACCGTGGAGGCGAACCTCCGCGTTCGTGGGCGATTCGAGATCCCCATCGATTTCGTAGACGGTGCGCTCGCGAGTCAGTCCCGCGCGACGGTGATCGACGCGCTGGGGGGTGTACTGCTCGACGGTGGTTCCCGAGAGCTCCTCGAGTGCGGTCTCGAACGCGTCCTCGTCGATCGCGCTGGAAAATTCGACGTCCGCGCGGTAGCGCTTGCTCGCGTCGTGTTCTTTCACCCGTTCGACCATCTCGTAGGTCGCGAGTCGCAGCCCCTCGACCTCCACCGCGCCCTCGGCTGCGTCGTTGATCTCGCGCTCGAGGTCGGCGGGGTCCGGCTCCCGAAATCGGGGTCGCTTGACCTCGAGCACGAACGGCCGCCCCTCCTCGAGCATCCGGGCGTCGACGTCCTCGCGGCCGGCGCCGTGGAAGGTGCCCTCCTCGCCGTCCATCGCTTCGACGACGTGGGGGCGGACGACCTGCTCGACGCTGGTGTCGTACATGTAGCCCGAGCCGCCACAGTAGTCACAGGGCTCCTCGCCGTCGTCGCCCAGCTGGATCCCGCTGCCGCCACACTCCCGGCAGGGCCACTCCGTCTGGGGGATATCCCGCTCGAGCTTGCGGTAACGGCCGTAGACGAACGCGGGGTTGATCTGGACGTCGACCGCGTGGCTCGTGACGGCGTCGTCCGCGTCGAACTCGAGAGGGTCGAACGCCTCGAGGTCGACGACCGCGAGCACGTCCGGCCGGTCGAAGTCGACCTCGGTGCCCGTCTTCGATCCGACGCGGCGACCGACCTCGCGGTTCATCTCGCGTTTCATCGACTCGCCGACGTCGGGCTCGAGGCTGGCGTCCTCGCGGAACAGCCGTTCGTTCTCCTCGACCAGCGGTGGAACTCGAGTGCCGACCTGGTAGGTGGCAAAGTCGACGCCCTCGAGTTCGCCGACGATCGTCTCCGCGATCGCGTCGAAGGTTGCGCAGTAGCCCTCACAGACCCAGCACGCATCGGGATCGACGGGCTCGAAATCGTCGTCGTCCTCGATCGCGATCGTCGTCCGCAGCGCCCGACCCCGCTCGGCGTTAGTTAGCCCGAAGCTCCGCTCGGCGAACGGCCGGCCGAGACAGGAGTCACAGACCGATCCCGTCGCGAGCAGCGCGCGGGCGTCCTCGGTACTCATATGCGCCCACTCGGGTAGCCGCGGGTAACACGTTTTCCATTCGACGCCTACAGCGGGTCACCGTGTCGGACTGTCCCACGAGGTTCAAATACGTCCGGTACAACCCGTCGGTATGGACCAGTATCGACCGAGCCGCCGCGGCGTTCTCGCGGGTGCGGGCGTCGGGCTCGCCGGCCTGATCGCCGGCTGTGCCGAACCGCGGACCGAGAGCTCGATCGAGGGGGACTCCTCGAGCGGGATCGACCGGGAGAACCGCGCGGACGGGTCGACCTACACCGACGTCTACGAGACGATCATCGACTCGGTGACCCAGATCCGTGTGTTCGGGATCGAGGATCCGTACACCGAGGAGGAGGGCCGGGGGCAGGGATCGGGGTTCGTCGTCGACGGCGAGTACATCGTTACGAACGAGCACGTCGTCGCCGGCGCGGAGGAGGTCGACCTCCAGTACATCAACGGCGACTGGTCGGGTACCCGGTTGCTGGGCAGCGACCGCCAGAGCGATCTCGCGGTCCTCGAAGCCGACCACGTTCCGGACGGCGCGACCCCGCTGGGGCTGGCCGAGGAACGACCCGTCGTCGGCCAGGAGGTGCTCGCGATCGGCAACCCCTACGGCCTCGAAGGCTCGATGTCGTCGGGGATCGTCAGCGGGGTCGATCGAACCGTTCCGGCACCCCACGGCGAGTTCACGTTCCCGAACGCTGTCCAGACCGACGCGGCAGTCAACCCCGGCAACAGCGGCGGGCCGCTGGTCGACCTCGACGGGAACGTCGTCGGCGTCGTCAACGCCGGCGGCGGCGACAACATTGGCTTCGCGATCTCGGCCGCGCTCTCCCGACGGGTCGTCCCCGCGCTCATCGAAGAAGGCGAGTACGACCACCCGTTCCTCGGAATCGCGCTCGCGACCGTCGACCGACTGATCGCCGAGGAGAACGACCTCGAGCAGGCGACGGGTGTCATCGTCACCGAGACGCTTCAGGAGCCAGCACTCGGCGCTCTCCGAGGGGCAGAGCGAACCGTCGAGCGCGGCGGCGAACCCGTACCGGTCGGCGGTGACGTCATCCTCTCGATCGACGGGGAACCGATCCCGGACCGTCACGCGCTCTCGACGGTCCTCGCGCTCGAGACCAGCCCCGGCGATACCGTCGCGGTCGAGCTTCGTCGCGACGGCGAGGTCAGCACCGTCGACCTGACGCTCGGGGTGCGACCGACCGACGACTGAAGGGAACGAGTATCGGACCGAACGCCGTCCGTAGGGTCGACGATACCGGTTGTCGACAGCGAGAGTAACCGGTATCGATGCAATACATTCTCGATTTTAGTACAGTCTTTTACAACTGATTAAGGGTCCTGAAAAGCGTCCGAGAGGAACGCTACCGCGACAGCTCGGTCAGTTAAATCCTCGATAACAATAGTGGGCTTCGGCGTAGTCGGCAGTGGCGCGATGGCCGCCTGTTCCCTATGACCAGCACCAACACAACCGACCCCGACGCCGGGCAGACTCCTTCCGTAGACGTACATCTCGAACTCGACAGCGTCACGATCCAGAACAACGACGGTCCCAACGAGTGTGCGATGTTTCCGCGGGACGCGACCGAGATGGAGCTGATGACCAACTGGATCGCGGCCTACGACGACGCGTTCGTCAGGCTCGAGTCGATGCGCTGAGCCATGTACGCCTGGAGCACCGTCACCGCAATCGGGTTCTGGATCGGGACCCTCCTCCCGGTCGTCTACCTGCCGGTGTTTGTCGCCGGCATCGATTCGGCGCAGGCACTGACGCTGCTGTTCGGCCTGCTCGCCGTTCACGCGCTCGCCCTGATCGTCGGGCACGGCTACGACGGCTCCCGAACCCGGTGACCGGTCGATCCCCGCTGACGCTCCGTTTATTCCGAAGGCTGCCAGACCTGTGCCTGCGGCGTGCCGCAGTCGTCACAGACTGCGGCCGCGTTGTCCTTGTACTCCTCGCGTTCGAGTTCGCCGTCCTCACAGACCGGACAGGGTCGTCCCTCGAGGATAGCGAGTACGTTCCGTCGCTGCCCGGCGGTGGACTGCGGTTTCGACATACCACACCCACTGCCGCCTGACTGACGTGAAACCGTTCGCCCTGTGTATGCAATGAACGGGTTGGTGAAATTATTGTGTGGAAGAAAGTCGCAAAGAAGTTGTTCCGACCGAGTGCGATCCGAAATCGTCGCCCCTATCCCCGCCGCTGGCGTCGTATCGGTATGCGCCAGTTCGTACTCATCGGTCACGAAGTCCCGACCGAGCCGTCGTTCTCGCTGGACGATCTCGCGGGCGGAGCCGGTCGACTCGACGCGCTCTGTCGGTCGATCACATCGGCGTTCGTCACCTCCCACGGGATCCGCGAGGACGTCCGAGTCCACCTCGTCGCGGGCGACGAGTTCACGATCACCTTCGACGGAAGCGAGCTTCGGCGGCTAAACCCCGACGAGCGAAGCACCGCCGCGCTGGTCCGGAAGGCACTCGAACACCGCGAGGAAGCAATCGGTGCGATGCCGGCCGAACCCAGCCCCGGGGTCGAGCTCTACCGCCGCGGGTTCGAGGATACCCTCGAGATCGTCGCCGACGAGGGCACCGTCGTCCAGCTCCACGAGGACGGGGAGCCCGTTACCGCAGCGGAAACGCTCGAGGATCCGGTCTTCGTGCTCTCGGACCACCGGGACTTCACCCCCGAGGAGGCCGGGCTACTCGAGACCGCGGCCGACCGACGACTCCGGCTCGGCCCCGAACTCCTCCACGCCGACCAGGCGATCACGGTAGCCCATCACTTCCTCGACACCGACGGCTACGAGCGCGTTTAGGTAGTTGTTAGAGGTTGGTTGCTAACAAGTGCCACGATTTCGGCGGTGTATAACGGGAGTCGTTTCGCTCGAGCGGGGCAGAAGGCGCCGAGCTCGAGGCAGGTACCGACGGTCGAGAGCTGCCGTCAGCCGGTCCGAGAGCCGTTTTCGGAAGGGTTAAACGAGCGGCTATCCACACTTTATCTGCGGGCCGGTGGGGTAGCTTGGTATCCTTCGGCCTTCGGGTGGCCGTAACCGCGATTCGAATTCGCGCCGGCCCACTTTCTCCCGCACCACAACAACGAGAAGCGGAGCGACGAGTCTGCGATAGGGAGCCAGACCGAAACAGAGTCAACCGAACGGGAGACGCACGGTAACGCGGATCTGTCGCAGCGCGACCGTCTCGCGAACTATCAGAGGACTCGATCGGGCCGAATCCGAACTATCACCCGCTCGGTTTCGACCGGGTTCGGATACTCCTCGACGTCCAGATACCGCTGCGAAAGCTCGTCGATGTGGGCTCGAGCGCCGTCCGTCTGCAGTTCTTCGACCTCACCGACGACCGACAGGTACCGGTACGGATCGTCCGGGTCGGTCATGCTGACCCCGACGACGGGGTTCGCCCGCGCGTTGCGCTCCTTCTGGCGGCCGCGCTCAGTGTTGACCAGCAGTCGCTTTGCCTCGGGATCGTAGTCGATCCAGACCGGCGTAATGTGGGGCGCGCCATCGGCGGTTAGGGTTCCGACGTGAGCGAACGTCGGTTTCTCGAACAGGTCGTGGTACTCCTCGGGGATCGGGACCATGGTTTGGGACACGCTCGCCGACTTCTTGGTGCTGTCTCTCACTGGCGTGCTCGCTCGAGCGAGCACGCGAATGCCGGGGAGCGGCGTATGGTGGTCGAACGAGACCTACGGGTATGGACCAGACCCGACGACGACTGCTGCAGGTCGGCGGCGCGACAATGGCGACCGCACTGATCGCCGGCTGTGGCGACGACGAAGACGATGAAGGGGCTCCGGAAGATCCCACGGAAGAGGACGAGGACGGCGGGATCGACGGCGGCGAGGACGACCAGGCCGAAGCCGAGGAGGGGACCGGGAACGGCCAGGAGGCCGACGAGGACGACGAGGAGTAACCCCGCGACGCTACCTCGAGGCGGTTTCTGTTGACTCTCGGATCGACTCGAGCGACGGGAGTAGCTACTCCGAATCCAAACCGTTACTGGATTCGAGCGCCTCGAACTGACGATGACCGACGGACTCGACAGTGACGTCGCCTCCGCGGACGACGTCGCAAAGCGACGCGACGATGTTGCAGCCCGCGTACGAACTCACGCCGGCGAGATGGCCCGTGAGTTGGCGGTTCTACAGGGCGGAGACTACGGCCAGCGGACCTTCGAGACCGACGACGGAGACTGGACGTTGAAGTACGAGGCCGGCGACGTCCAGTACCTGCGATACGAGCCGAGTTCGGGCTCCGAGATCTACGTCGTCTCGAGCAAACAGCCACCCGAACCGGGCCCGTTCGAGCGGGCGCTCGAGGACTACGACGCGTTCGTCGAGGTCTTCAACGACCACATCGAGTCGTTCGAGGGGCTGTTCGACGACGCGGCGACGGAGCTCCCCGCGGTCGCCAGCGCGGCGGAGCTGGCCGCCGAGCGTGACCGCATCCTCGAGCGAATCCGGGAGGTCGCGACCGCGATGGCCCAGCAGCTCCACCGCTACGACGGGGAGTACGGCACCTATCGGACGACGGTGTCGGGCACCCGCTGGGAGCTGAAGTGGGACGGCGACGCGGTTTCGTACCTGCGAGTCGGCGGATCGGATGGCACCTACCTGCTCTCACAGTATGGCCCCGCACCGGCCCCAGAGGTTCGTCGGCTCGTCGGCGACGTCGGCGCGTTCGTCTCCTCGTTCAACGAGGACGTCGCCGACCTCGAGGCGGACCTCTCCCGCGTTTCATTCGAGACGACGACGTAGGCGCTGCCTACGGGTACAGACAACGACTGTAGGGACTCCGTTCTCCGCCTGCTCGAGGACGACCCCTACGGACTCCGCCTGGTGCCGGCTGGGAACGGTACCTGTGTCCGTGCTCGGACGACCGATCGTAGACCGTTCGTTCCGGCCTCGAGAGGGGAAAGCCGTCACGGACGAACCGCTCGAGGCCGTCGCTCTCCGGCGGGTGACGGAACAAACGGAACGCCCTCAGACGTCGACGTATCGACTGACCCACTCCTGGCGCTGCTGGAGTTCGCGTCGACCTTTCGGCGTCAGCGCGTAGTAGTTCGTCCGCCGGTCGAGCTGGCCCTTCTCGATGAGCTCCTTCTCGACGAGCGCGTCGAGATTCGGGTACAGTCGGCCGTGTGTCACCGGCTGGTCGATATACTGGTTGATGTCGTCGAGGATTTCCTGTCCCGACGGTCGGTCCTTGCCCGCAATGACGTACAGCAAGTCGCGCTGGAATCCGGTTAGTTCGTCCATGGAGTGTCCTCTGAGTGACGACCTTCAGCGATCTGTGGCTTTGTTATAGAGCGGGTACGTTCGCTCGTCCCACCGGAACGCACTACATAGGCGGCTTTCGGCTCACGCTACTCGGTCACAGTCCGAAACCGTGACGGGGCGTTTTTTACGCCGACTGCCGTATCGGGAGTTATGCCAACCGATCCGCTCGCCTGGGAAACCCTCGAGGAACGGACGTCGTACTCCTGCCCGGGGTTCGACGTGCTCACCGAAACCGTCCGACTTCCGGACGGGTCCGAAACCGAGTTCGACTACGTCTCGGAGCCGGCGAGCGTCTGCGTCCTACCGTTTACGCCCGACGGCGACGTCGTCTGCATCGAGGAGTGGCGCCAGGCGGTCTCGCGGGTCAATCTCGGCCTTCCCGTCGGCGGCACCGAACCCGAGGACGACGACCTCGAGGCCGCGGCCAGGCGCGAACTGGCCGAGGAAACCGGCCACGAGGCCGAGCGACTCGAGCCGCTAATCACGGTCGAACCGGCCAACGGGTTCGCCGACTCGGTCATGCACTTCTTCGTCGCCTACGGCTGTCGCCCCGCCGCCGAGCAGCGCCTCGACCACAACGAGAGCATCCGTCCGACCGAGACGACCCTCGAGGAGCTCACGGAGGCGGTCCGTACCGGAGAGATCCGCGACGGCAGGACGGTGCTTGCGCTGTCGTACTACCGGCTGTTCGAGGCGGACGAGTAGATAGCTCGTGAAGCGAGACGGGGCGCCTGGTCCATAAAAAAGACGGCCGCGAGCGATCGCGGCCGGTGGTACGGTTCGATCGCTCGAGCGGACCGTTCAGCGCAGGGCTGCGATCGAGGACGTCTCGTCCTCGTCGTCCTCGAGGTCGTTCTCCTCGTCGTCGGTCTCTTCGTCGGGCTCGGCCTCGTCGTCGGTCACTTCCTCGAGGTCCTGGGCGTCCCCGAGCGTGACGGTGTCAGCGTTGGCGTCGGTGACCGAGATCGTGGAGGCGGAGGCCTGGGAGACGGTTTCGGTCGTGGCCTCGTCGTTCTCCTCGTCAGCATCGTTCTCGTCCTCGTCGGCCTCGTTTTCGTCCTCGTCGGCTTCCTCGAGCGATTCGATCGTCATCGAGTCGAAGGTGATCTCCTCGACGTCGAACTGCTCGATGGTGAGGTCGTCGATCTCCTGGGTTTCGCCGTTCTCGTCCTCGTCGGCATCGTTCTCGTCCTCGTCGGCGGCGTTCTCCTCGTCTTCCTGAGCGGCGTCTTCATCCGCTACATCGTCGTTCTCGTCCGCAGCGGCATCGTCTTCGTCCGCAGCCGCGTCGTTCTCCTCTTCGTCGTCGCCGAAGATCCCGTCGAACCAGTCACCGATATCGTCGAGGAGCCCGCCATCCTCGACGGTCAGCTCGTCGATCGTCATTTGTTCGACGTCCATCGTCTCGATGGTCAGGGTCTGGATCGTGAGTTCGTTCGCGTCCTCGTCGATCAGATCCTGCCCGTTCTCGGGGGCCTCATCGTTATCGTTCATCTCTTCGTCCGTCTCGTCATCTGCGAGGTCGTTCTCCTCGTCAGCTTCTTCGTCGTCCATCATCTCGTCATCGTCCATCATGTCCTCGTCGTCCATCATGTCCTCGTCATCCATCATCTCGTCATCGTCCATCATGTCCTCGTCGTCCTCCTCGAGCTCGAGGTCGTCGATCGAGACGTCCTCGAGGGTCAGCGACTCGAGCTGGATGTCCGAGATCGTTACGTCCTCGGTGGTCTCGGTGTCAGCAGTATCGTCCTCCTGGTTCTCATCTTCCTGATTCTCTTCACCGTTTTCCTCGAGTTCTTCCTCGAGATCCTGGGTGTCGGACTCGAGTTCGTCGACGTTCAGCTCCTCGATCGTCGCGTCCTCGATCGTCACTTCCTCGAGGTCGAGGGTCTCGACCTGGACGTTCTCGAGGGTCGCGCTCACGTCTCCGGCGTCGTCGCTCGTGCCCGCTGACGCGCCGGCGAGGGCGGGACCCCCCGAAAGCGCGACCAGCAGTGCGACGAACACGACGCCGAGTTTCTGTACGTTTGAAACCATGCGAGCCGACCGTGGTCGGTAGCCGAGCTAAAACGAGCCGACTGTTACGGTGTCGTGCTGGAGACAAGCCGGAATTAGCGACCGACTCCGGCGTCCTAATCAGTCGTTCACTCCGACCAGATCGGCGGCGACTCGCGATCGAAACCATTCCTGTCAGGTTTCAGACATCCTGAACGCGATGGTCGGTATCACTCCGCGGGAACAGGACGTTTACTCACGGCACCGAAAAGAAATCGCGATCAGTCCGCGGTCGACACCGCCGACCGACCGGAATCGGTCGATCTCGCGTGCAATCCGGTTAGCTCAGCGCGGCGATCGAGGGGAGACCGTCGTCGTTCTCCTCCTCGTCGTCATCGTCGTCGAGCAGCCCGTCGTCATCCTCCTCGTCGTCATCGTCATCGAGCAGTCCGTTATCGTTCTCCTCCTCGTCGTCGACCGCCTCGAGCTCCGCGGCGTCGCCGAGCGTCAGCGTGTCGACGGTCGCGTCACCGATCGAGATCGACGAGGCGGACGCCTGGCTGACCGTCTCCTCGTCGTCGTTCATCTCGTCGGCGTCCTCGTCGTTCATCTCGTCGTCTTCAGCCGCGTCGTCATCCATCTCCTCGTCGTCGTTCATCTCGTCGTTCGCGTCCTCGTCGTTCTCGGGCGCGTCCTCGTCGTCAGCTTCCTCGACCGACATCGCGGTCATCGAGTCGATGGTCATCTCCTCGACGTCGAACTGTTCGATGGTGAGGTCGTCGATCTCCTGGGTTTCACCGTTGTCGTCCTCGGGTGCGTCCTCGTCATCCATTTCCTCGTCGTCGGCGTTCTCCTCGTCCTCGGCCTCGTCGTCGTTCGCGTTCTCTTCGTCATCGACGCCGTTCTCCTCGTCATCGACACCGTTCTCTTCGTCTTCAGCCGCGTCTTCGTCGTTCATCTCGTCGTCCTCGACGGTTAGCTCGTCGATGGTGAGCTGCTCGACGTCCATCGTCTCGATGGTCAGAGTCTGGATCGAGAGCTCGTCAGCCTCCTCGTCGATCAGATCCTGGCCGTTCTCTTCGGCCTCGTCGTTGTCGTCCTCGAGCAGGCCGTCGTCGTTGTCGTCAGCTTCGTCGTTCTCCTCGTCGTTCAGGATGCCGTCGTCGTTCTCCTCCTCGTCGTCGGCTTCGTCAGCCTCCTCGTCATCGACGCCATTGTCCTCCTCGTCGACGTCGTTCATCTCGTCCTCGTCGAGTTCGAGGTCATCGACCGAGACGTCCTCGAGCTCGAGCGACTCGAGTTCGATGTCGGTGAGGGTCACCTCGTCGGCGTCCTCGTCGTTCATCTCGTCCTCGTCGTTGGCGTTCTCCTCGTCATCGACGCCGTTCTCTTCGTCGTCGGCGTTCTCCTCGTCGTCAGCCGCCTCGTCCTCGTCGGCGGCATCGTCGTTCTCATCGAGTGCGTCCTGAAGCTCCTGGGTGTCAGCGTCGAACTCCTCGACGTTCAGCTCCTCGATGGTAGCGTCTTCGACCGTGACGCTGTCGAGTTCGAGGCTCTCGACCTGGACGTTCTCGAGTGTTGCGCTCGTGTCTCCGGCGTCGTCGCTCGCGGCTGCGGACGCTCCGGCGAGGGCAGGACCCCCCGACAGAGCGACCAGCAGAGCAACGAAGACGACGCCGAGTTGCTGCGATCGTGAAACCATGCGAACCACGCTACATCCAGCCGGAGAGTAAAACGAGACGACTGTTACGCCATTATCGTCGAGAAAAGATCAGTTAGAACCGTGTAACCGTCGCTAACCTCTCGTTCTTCGTCTCGTTTCTTGTGACCGTAATCGGCGGCGACACTACGGAGACACCGCGGCGACACGACGCCGATCGATCGGCTCCGGATCGACGGACGGGCCCACCGGCGGAGAACGGAACGTTTACCGACGCCCTCGCCAACACACGGTCGATGCGCGAGTGCTTCGAACTCCGGGACGCCGACGCCGGCGGTCGTATCGGCGAACTCACCGTTCCGCGAGCGGACGTGACCGTCGAGACGCCGGCGCTGTTGCCGGTGATCAATCCGAATCTGGACACGATCTCCCCCCGTCGGCTCGCCGAGGAGTTCGGCGCCGAGATCCTCATCACCAACTCCTACATCATCTACGGCACCGAGGACGTTCGCGAGGCAGCCCTCGAGGACGGCCTCCACGAACTGTTCGACTTCCCGGGGGCGATCATGACCGACTCCGGCTCCTTCCAGCTCGCGGAGTACGGCGAGATCGACGTCACGACCGAGGAGATCCTCGACTTCCAGTACCGGATCGGTTCGGACATCGCTACCCCAGTCGACATCCCGACCCCGCCGGACGTCTCCCGCGAGCAGGCCGAGGACGAACTCGCGACCACGCAGGAACGCCTCGAGATCGCCGAGACCGTCGATACGGGCGAGATGCTCGTCAACGCGCCCGTCCAGGGCTCGACCTACCCCGACCTCCGCAAGGACGCGGGCCGACACGCGGCCGAAACGGATCTTGACGTCTTCCCCGTCGGTGCGGTCGTCCCCCTGATGAACGACTACCGCTACGACGACATGATCGACGCCGTCGCGGGCGCCAAACGCGGTCTGGGCGCCGACGCGCCCGTTCACCTCTTCGGCGCCGGCCACCCCATGATGTTCGCGCTCGCGGTCGCGATGGGGTGTGATCTGTTCGACTCGGCCGCCTACGCGCTGTACGCCCGAGACGATCGCTACCTGACGGTTCGTGGCACCCGCCACCTCGAGGATCTCGAGTATCTGCCGTGTTCGTGTCCGGTCTGTACCGAAAACGACCCCGACGATCTCCGGGCGCTCGAGGACAAACCACGGGAGAAAGAACTCGCCGCGCACAACCTCCATGTCACCTTCGAGGAGATCCGACGTATCAAGCAGGCCATCCGTGCGGGCAACCTCCTCGAGCTCGTCGAACAGCGCGCCCGCGCTCACCCGACGATGCTCGACGGCTACCGGACACTGCTCGATCACGCCGACCAGCTCGAGCGCTCGGATCCCGTCTCGAAGGGCGCCTTTTTCTACACCTCCCACGAGAGCGCGCGCCGACCCGAGGTACTGCGCCACCACCAGCGCCTCGACCGTCTCGCGGTACCCGACTCGTTGTTTCTCACCGAGGGCGACTCGGACAGCGAGCGCTACGACGAGTCCTGGCGGGTCCAGCCGCCATTTGGCCCCTTCCCGCGGGCGCTCTCGAAGAGCTATCCCCTCACCGCCGAAGTGCCCGAGCGAACCGACCGTAGCGCGCTCGAGGCCGCAGCCGACGGCGTCGCCCGCTTAGTTGAGACGAATCCCGAGACCGAGTTCGCGCTCGGCCACCGGGGGTGGCCGGCGGACGTGCTCGAGCGGATACCGGACGGCGTCGACCTCGTTGATCTGTCGGGAGAAAGCGGCTGAAGGTTCCGTTTGCGGGTTCGTTTGCGAAGCCGCTACTGCACCCAAATAGCGATTACAGCGCGGCTCCTCGAGGACGGCGTCCGACACGGACCAGAACAGCAAAGGGGCGAGCGCGACCCAGTAGCGGTATGCTCGGGGCCGCGTCGCTCGTTCTCGGCGGAATCGTTGGGGTGTTTTTCGTCTCGTGGCTGGTCGGCCGGGTTCGTTCTTCCGACAGCGAGCGACAAGCGTCCGCAGCGCGCCATCGGGAGGCCCAGCAACGCGAGCCGCCGGTCGAGATCGGCGACACTCGAACGGTCGCCATCGAGGAGTTCACGACGCATCACTCCGGGACGCGTCAGGCGGTCTGCAGGATCGAGGGGTTCGTCGTCTTCGTCGAGGACCTGCCCGGCGACCTCGAGGAACGAGACATCATCGAGATCACGATCCTCTCGTTCAACCGCGGCCACACCTCCGCGACCGCGACCTTCCTCGAGCGGGCCTGATCACTCCCCGAGTTCCTCCTCGAGCGAGAGCCACCAGAGGTAGCCCTCGCCGGCGACCTGGTGGCCCTCGAGTCGACCGGCCTCGACCAGCGACTCGAGCCGGGGGACCAGCTCCCTGGGAGTAACGTCGAACTTCCCCGCGAGATAGGTCGTGTTGACGACGGGCTTGGGGGCGGCGCGGATCGCCTCGACGAGTCGGTCGTCGATCGCGTCGCCCTCGGTGTTTTGATCCCTGTTTGACGGTGGCGACATACGGGACGTACGGTCTCGACCGGGTTGAATCTGGGCCCAACGGGAAACGGGGAGGGTTTTTCGCCGCTGCCAGTGTGGATTGGGTATGCTTCGCCCGCTGCTGCTCGCGTTCGCCATCCTCGAGATCCTCGTACCGGATCGAATTGTTGCTCGGGGAGAACGGCTTGCCTTCGAGAACCCGGAAAGCGGCCGACTTCGACCCTGGACGCTTCCCCTGGCGCGCCTCGAGGGTGTCACCGCGATCTGGCTCGTTCGGAACCGCGAGACGGCGTGGCCCGGCGTCAAGCCGCTGTTCGCCGTTCTCGGCCTGCCGGCCCTGTTACAGCCGCGGGCGTTTCTGAACGTCGCGCTCGCGACGGCCTACGAGAACCCCGAGGACATCGAGCTCAAGTCGTGGGTCGTCCCGTTCACGCGGGCTCTGGGCGCCTGCTACCTCGTCGTCGCGCTGTGGCCCGGCCGCTCCGGATCGCCGTCGGACGCCCGGTCGGAGCCGTAGCCGACGGCTATCGACAGCCTCTTTCGCGCCCCACCGTCATATCCGGTATGACCGACTACTTCGAAGTACACGCACGCGACGGGGCCGCGCGCGTGGGCGAGCTTCGTCTCGAGGAGCCGCGTTCGACGCCCGCGCTCGTCGACGACGTCCTCGAGGACGCGGGCTCATTGTGGAGCGCCGATCGGGGGGTGCCCGAGGGCGACGACTCCAGTCTCACCGTCCTTCCCCACCGCGGGTTCCCCGGCGGCACCGCCGACGAGGTCAAGGAATCCTTCGCCGTCGAGTATCCCAATGTCGACTACCCGAGCGTCGCCGTCGTCTCCAGCGACCACGCCGACGACCACGGTACCGACGCCTACGCCGTCTCGGACGTCCAGTCGATCACCGGCCACGGTGCGGCGCTGGTCGAGGCCGTCGTCGAGGCCCGCGAGGCGATACCCACCGACACCGCGCTCTACTTTTCGGGGGTCGCCACGCCCCGTAACGTCGCCGTGCTCGCCTACGCGGGTGTCGACCTGTTCGACGAGACAGCCACCGTCGTGAAGGGAACCGAGGGTCGGTATCTCACCACGGACGACGCCTACTTCCTCGAGGACCTCGAGGAGCTGCCCTGTGCCTGTCCCGCCTGCGAAAAGTCGCGCGAGGAGTTCACGCTCGAGGACTGCGTCGAACACAACGTCAACGCTCTCGAGGCAGAACTGGGGATCGTCCGCCGACGGATCCGTGACGGCCGACTCCGGGACTACGTCGAGGGCCAGGCCCGCCAGGACCAGTGGCTCACCGCCGCGATGCGCGAACTCGACTCGCAATGGGGCTACCTCGAGGAGCGCACCCCGATCCTGCGAGACGCACAGATCGACGCCGCGAGCAGCGATACGATTCGGCGGGTCGAGATCCAACGCTACGCCGACCGGGTGACCACGCGGTACCAAAACCGGTTCAACAACCCGCTCGTGCTGGTGCCCTGCTCGGCGGCGAAACCCTACAGCGAATCCCAGAGCCACCGCCAGTTCCACGACGCGATCCAGTTCCGGGGCCACCTCGTCTCGATGACCAGCCCCATCGGCGTCGTCCCCCAGGAGCTCGAGACGACCTACCCTGCCCAGCACTACGACACCGTCGTCACGGGTCGCTGGTCCGAGGACGAGAAACAGTTCGTGAGTCAGGTTCTGCAGCGGTACCTCGAGCGTAACTCCTACCCGGAGATCATCGCCCACGTCCCCAACGAGGGCTACCGCGACATCGTCGGACGGGTCGAGGACGAGCTCGAACTCGATATTACGTACACCGTCGAGGAGCACCCGACCGAGACCGAGTCGCTAGCGAACCTCCAGCGGGCGCTCTCTGGCGAACTCAAATACTCCAAGCGCGAACGCGAGCACAACACCGTCCGCGCCATCGCAGACTACCTGCTCGGCGACGGCGCGGGCGACGAGCTCTTCTCCGATATTCAAACGACAAGTCGGTACCCGAAGATCCAGGTTCGCGATCGCGACGAGACGCAGCTGGCGACGATGGTACCCCAGTACGGGACGCTGTCGTTCACGCTCGAGGGCGCCGAGATGTGGGTCGACAGCGAGGCGCCGACCAAACGTGTCGAGATCGACGGCTTCGTCCCCCACGGCAGCGTGCTCGCGCCGGGGGTCGTCGACGCCGACGAGGAGATTCGGGTGGGCGACGAGGTCGTCGTCGAGGGGCCAAAGGCCTTCGGCGTCGGCCGCGCCGAGATGTTCGGCCGCGAGATGGCCGAAAGCACGCGCGGTATCGCCTGCGAGATCCGTCACGTCGAGGAGAAGTAGTCACAGACGCACAACCTCTATGCGAATCGGCCTATGATCCGTGAGTTGCGCTTCCGGTGGGTCAATTCCTCCCCTGGCACCAGTTCGGCAGCGTATCGTACACAGACCAAGCAGGTGACGAAACGATAGTCGGTTTCTCCTGTGGCCCTCGAGAATCGCGTGCCGAGTACGCAGCGCGAACACGACGTCCCTCGTAAGCCAACCGACGGGGCTAATCGCCGGTCAGCACCGACCACTGGCAATTAACCGGGCCGGCTCGTGCAAACCGTCCTGTTTTATCAGTACGTATTAGTGTGCATATACAATGAATACCACTCGGCGAACACTGGTAGCGTCGGGAACGTCTCTCGTCGCGGCTGGGGTGTTCGGGTCGCTGTCGACGGCGGCGGCCGAACACGACGAGGACGATGAACTTGCCGAGGACGATTCCGAGTACTCTCCAGTCGAGGAGTCCGCGAGCTGGTCGTCGTACGCCGGGACCGTGGGAAATACGGGTGCCGTACCCGCAGACGGCGCCTTCCCTGAGCCGGAAACGGTCGCGTGGGAACACGACGACTCGGGCCACGTCGCCATCGCCGACGGACGGGTCTATCTCCGGTCGGAGAACTCGCTTTACGCTCTCGACGACGGTGATGGTTCGGTCGTCTGGACGGCCGACGACGTCGGAACCGAAGGCGGTGTCCGGTATGGAACGCCGGCAGTCGCCGACGAGACGGTCGTTATCGGCGGCGATCGACTGACGGCGCTCGACGCCGACAGCGGTGAGGTTCGCTGGAGCCAGGAGTTCGATACCGAGAGTGACGAGGCGGTAACGAGCCCGACGGTGGCGTTCGACACCGTGTTCGTCGTTGCCGACGAGGCCCTCCACGCCTTCGAATTAACTGACGGATCGCTCCGGTGGAGTCGGGAGTCGATCGAACTCGACCCGCCCGAGGATTCGGATCTGGACGACAGCCAGGATGTCGCCTTCGTCTCGACACCGGCCGTGTCGAACGAGTACGTCTACGCGGGTGTGGGTCACGACGACCCCGCCGGGGTGGCGGCTCTCGACGTCGATGCAGGCGAGACACAGTGGGCGCATGCTATCGAAGAGGAGACGAGGCGGTACGCCGAGAGCTTCAACCGTGATATTCTGGCAACCGAAAACAGAGTATACACGCGTGGGGGTGACGTCGACCAGGGACTGCAGTACCCCGTTCTGGATTCTCGGACGGGTGAGGAAGTGACCCGAGAGAACGCATCCCGAACTCGACCGGCCGCGACGGACGAGGTTCGTGTCGCGACGGGACGAAGTGGATTCTCTGTCGAGAACCACGAGACGGACGAAGGGTGGAGCAAGGGTGGTGACGCGGACGGATGGAGCCACACGGACGCATGGGGACAGCCGGCCATCGCCGGAGAGATACTCGTGATCCCGTATCAAGTAAATGCCCCGGAGGGAGACGAAAACGATGGGATCTACGGCTTCGAGCTCGAGGACGGAACCGAACGGTGGCAGTTCACCCACGCCGATGTGGACGGCACAGATGTCTGGAACACCCACGGGTTCGTCGTCAGCGGGGAGAGTATCTACGTCACTGGGGGAGATCAGCTCCAGGTCCTTCGCCCCGAGGATCAGGAGCAGCAAGAAGAGAGCGACGAGGAAGACGAGGAGCAGCAAGAAGAGAGCGACGAGGAAGACGAGGAGCAAGACCAAGAAGAAGGTGGCGAGGAAGACGAGGAGCAAGATCAAGAAGAGGGCGGCGAGGAAGACGAAGAGCAAGAAGCGGACGACCAACCGGAGGATTCGGACTCCGAGGACGAGTCGTCAGACGAGGAGCCATCGGAGGGCGACGAAGCTGACGACGGGGTTGATGAAACGCCAGGCGACGACACGGCGGAAGATGCTGACGATGATGCGTCGGACGCGGAATCCACAGAAGGGGCCGACGACGCCGACACCGGTGATGCCGACGACACAGACGAGGCCGACGAGGACGATACTGACGAGGCCGACGAGGAGGAAGACGATACCGGCACCGACGACGGGGGCGCCGAGGCCGACGAGGGTGACGAGGACGTGGACGAGGGTGACGACACCGCTGGTGACACCGACGACAGTGATGACACCGACGACGCCGATGGGGTGCCCGGCTTCACCACCGGTGCGGGTATCCTCGGTGGCGCGCTCGGTCTCGAGTGGATGCGTCGGCAGGCGAGGACGGACAAGTCGGACGAAAAGCAATAACAGCGAGGACGAGCCGGTCGTACCGTCGCATGCTGTTGTTCGTCCGAGCGGGACTGTACGGAGGAAGAACGCGGTACGGACAGGCGGTACCACTGCGGTAGCGCCACGAGCGCAGCACCCGCGAGCGACCAGCGGGAGCGAGCGGCCTTTTTAGCGTAGATTTTTGCAAGCGGTTCGAGCGACCGCAGGGAGCGAGGACCCGCAGCAAAAAGGTACGTGTGCTTACCCGCGGATCGACGGCACGAGATCTAGCGCAACCGCAGCGATGGCGAAACCGAGAACAACGAGTGCGAGGCTGACGACCGCACCGGTCGTCCCGGCCACCTCGAGCAACCCTCGAACCCCGGTCGCGACGAACAGCAAGGCGAACCCGAGCAGGGCAACGGTACCGACGACATCGAGCAGTGCGTCTCTGACGGCGGTACGGACGACGGCGTACAGCTCCTCGCGATCGACCTCGGCCGCCGTCCCGCCGTCAGGTTTCGGTTCCGTTCCCATACGCACCGACGCGTTTCGAGGCGTATAAGTTTTCGAGAACGAACGATCGAGAGCGTCGACCGAACGGTTATTCAGCCTTCGCCTCCGACCGCCCGTCGTGAACCTCTCGATCGTCGATCTGGCGCCCGTTCGGGACGGAGAAAGCGCAACCGAGGCCTACGAGCACACCACCGAACTCGCTCGAGTCGCCGAGGAACTTGGCTACGAGCGATTCTGGGTGGCCGAACACCACGGGCTGGCCGACTCGATCGCGAGCACCACGCCGGAGGTGCTGATCGCCCACCTCGCCGCGAAAACCGACGACATTCGCGTCGGTTCGGGAACCGTCCTGCTGAACCACTACAGTCCGTTCAAGGTCGCCGAGACGTTCGCCTCGCTGGACGGGCTGGCGCCCGGCCGGGTCGACCTCGGGCTCGGTCGCGCGACCGGAATGCCGGAAGTCGACCGCGCGCTGGGCACCGAGCGACGCAAGCGCAACCCCGATCAGGACCACCGAGAGAAGGTCGAGGCCGCTACGAGCCATCTCTACGACGGGTTCGAGGAGGGCCACCCCTACGCGGATATCAAGATCCCGCGCTCGGCCGACGACGTCCCCGAGATCTGGGTGCTCGGCTCGAGCCCCTCGAGCGCCGAGATCGCCGGGGAGCTCGGCCTGCGGTACTGCTTCGCGGCGTTTATCCGCCCACAGCTCGCCGAGCGCGCCTTCGAAACCTATCGCGACAACTTCGATCCCTCCGCGTTCGACGCCGGCCCCGACGAGCCCCGGGGGATGCTCGCGGTGAACGCGGCGTGTGCCGAGACCGACGAGGAGGCGGCGCGACTGCGGGCGACGGCCGAGGCCTCGTACAAACGGATGCAGCGCGGTGTCGTCGGCTCGATGCCGTCGGTCGAGGAGGCGATCGACGAACTCGGCGGCGTTCCCGAACCGACGCCGAACCCGCTTCCGGACGGCGAGTGGCCTCGCTCGATTTCGGGGAGTCCGGAGACGATGCGGGATCTGCTCGAGCAACTGACCGACCGAGTCGGCGTCGACGACGTAATCGTCCAGAACCTGATCGCCGATCACGACGACGTGATCCGATCGCACGAACTACTCGCGGAGACGGCCGATCTCACGGCCGCACGCTGACCCGACTCGGACGGGGTCGAAGCCGCACCGTTACCAGTGAGCCGCCAGGTTAGCCAGATCGACGCCGATCGCAAACGGAAGCAACAGGACCGTCGCCGCGTACACGAGGCCAACCAGGACGGTATCGCGGACGCTTCGGTCCGGGAAGTCCTCCGACGTCAGCGAGTGACGTACCGCGCCGAGCAGCGTCCTCGTTTCTCCGAACGCCCGTTCGGTTCCGTTCATCGCTAGCGTTCACCCCCGTGACGGATTCGCATGATAATTCTCAATCTATTGTGTGGGCTGGATTCGGATAACTGTGCCCATTGCATTACGAAGGTGTTCGGGTACGGCAGGATCGATCCGACTGCCCGATTCGATCACTCCCCGAGTACCGAATCGAAGAACTTCCGCTCCGAGGTCCGCAGATGTTGGTTGAACGTCGCGGGTGAGATCCCGAGTCGGTCGGCGATCTCCTCGCCGGTACTCTCGCGGGGCCAGTCGAAGTAGCCCGCGAAGTAGGCCGTCTCGAGGGCGGCCCGCTGCTTTTCGGTGAGGTCGCTCTCAAGAACCGACTCCGAGCCCGACTCCGAGCGATCGCCCCGTTCGGTCGTCCGCTGGGCGAGGTAGGTGACGTCCGGGCGCTGTTCTTTGAGCAGTTCGATCATCTGGCGGGTGTCCCGGCCGCGAGGGAGTTCGACGACGAACCGGAACTCCCCGTCGGCGATCGTCGCGGAGGCGACCCGACCGCCGTGGGTCGCGATCGTCTCAAACAGCGAGACCGCCGTCGGCGCGACGAGCTCGAACTCGAAGTAGTCCTTTCGAGCCGAGAGGACCCGCGCCTCGCCGAGACCGTCGGTTTCCTCTATCGTCTCGAGGAACGTCTCCTGCTCGAGGTCGGACGCGGAGCCGTAGACCAGCAGCGTCTCGTCGCCGTGGATCATCCGATCGAACCGGATCGTACACGACTCCTCGGTGGAGAGGGCGATCAACTCCGGGGCCATCTCCCCGATCCGGAACTCGAGTTCGATGACGGCGTCGCTGACCAGCGCGTCCTTGCGTTCGATGGCGGTGATCGCGTGGGCGATGACGTCGCCGATCCGCGAGAGGATCGTCGCCTCGGCGTCGGTGAACGACCGGGCTGACGCCGAGTAGACGTTCAACACGCCGTAGACGAGATCCTCGTGGACGATCGGGATCGCGACCGTTGATCGGTAGCCGCGGTCGCTTGCAGCCTCCCGCCACGGGCCGAACGTCTCCTCGGTCTGCGTATCCTGGGCGATCTGGACCTCGCCGGTTCGGATCGCCGTTCCGGAGGGTCCCTGGCCCCGTTCGTCGTCCGGATCGGCGGTGACCTCGACTTCGTCGAGGTAGCCGTCCTCGGCGCCGGCGGCCGCGGTTGGCTCGATCCGGTCGCTGCCAGGGTTGACGCTCCCGAGCCAGGCGAACCGGTAGCCGTCCGACTCGACGAGGCGGTCACAGACCTCCTGTTCGAGCTCTGCGCGGGTCTCGGTCGTGATCACCGCGTGGGTGATGTCGTGGCCGATTCGGTTGAGGCGGTTGAGTGCCTCGAGCTGTTCGCGCTGGCGTCGGCGCTGGCGTTCCTGGTGGGCTCGCTCGATCGCGTGATGGATCGTCCGGATCAGCAACTCGTCGGTGACCTCGTCCTTGACGAGGAAGTCCTGGGCACCGCTTTGAATCGCCTGGACGCCGACCTCCTGGTCGCTGACGCCGGTGAAGACGACGATCGGCGTCTCGTCGGCGACGTCGTCGACCGTCTCGAGGGTGTCGAGCCCACGACTGTCCGGAAGGTTCAGATCGAGCAACACGAGATCCGGCGGCGTCGATCGGAGCGTCTCGAGGCCCTCCTCGAGATGGTCCTCGTGGATCACCGTCGGCGCCTGGTTCGTCGACTCGTCGGGGTTGACCCGCTGGGTGAGTTCGGTCGCGTCCCGGAGCATCTCCTGGATCAGCCGCGCGTCGCCCGGGTTGTCCTCGATCAGCAGCAACTCGAGCGTGCCGCCGATATCGGCGTCGTCGCCGGCTCCGGAGACGACGTCGTTCATTGACCGTCCTCCTCGGGGGGGAGTCGGACTACGGAGAACCAGAACTTCTCGAACGCGCGGACGGTCTCGATGAACTCGTCGGGGTCGACCGGCTTCGTCAGGTAGGCGTTCGCGTGGAGCTCGTACGATCTGGCGATGTCCTCCTCAGCTCGCGAACTCGTCAGGACGATCACCGGGATCGACTGAAGCTGGGGATCGTCCTTGAGATCGGCGAGCACCTCCTCGCCGTCCTTCCGGGGAAGGTTGAGGTCGAGCAACACGAGATCGGGTCGCGGCGCGTCCTCGTACTCGCCTCGCTGGTGGAGAAAATCCAACGCGTCGCTGCCGTCCGAGACGGTGTGCAGGTCGTTGTCGATCCGACCCTGCTTGAACGCCTCTCGAGTTAGACGGACGTCACCCGGATTGTCCTCGACCAGGAGCAGCTGTGCGGGTTCGGGGGAGTGCTGTCCTGACTCGCTCATTGGTCTTCGGTTAGTACTCGACGGTCGTTTCTGCTTCGGTTTCGCAGGTGAAGGGAGAGCTTCGACGCGGTCCTCGAGTCTCGTTCCGCGTCCGAACTCGCGGACTCCGTCTCGAACCCGCAGCGAGCGCAACTGTTCGGAGACAAGGTTACCTGCAATTGTCGACGAAGACGGATATACGTGCGGTCTTCGCGTGCGAACTTTGATCCCCGAACACGACAGTCGTGTCGTCGAACGCACCCCATTACGAGCGGGAGACCCCCCGGCTGGAACGCCATCCGTTTACAGAGTTCCGTATCGTGGTATGAACTGTATCGGTGAAAACGGAGTCGCGATGGCGGCGAATGCGAGCCGCTACGGCGTCGCTCGTCTCGCACGCGGAGGATGGATATACAGCCGTCGCTCGAGAGTCTCTCGATCGCCGCAGTTCGGTTGTCGGTGGACGACGAATCCCGTGTCATCGAGACAGGACCGGACGGCTCGGTGCCGGATCGTTCCCGACGGGAACGGGGTTCCGTTCGGAGCCCCGTCGCTCCGCTACCGGTCACCGTCGCGAGACGACCGGGGTGAGTGTGATGTAATTCGATAGATGGCGCTAACGATCGTCCGCGAAGAGTGCGATGTCGTGATCGTGTTCCGAATCACTGGGGCCGATTCTTCCTCGAGCGCGTCCGAGCGGCCTCGGTGCTATAGTAACAACTGAAACGGTTTGGACACCGATCGCACACCCGTCATGCGATCGGGTGCGCACTGACTTTCAGTGGCTACTATAGTCGACCCCTAGTTTCCACGACGGGACGACGCGGATCCAGGCGAACGGAGAACGTATAGTAAATTGGATATCGCGATAGAGAATCGATTACAGTGGCGCGGTTCGTCCCCTTCCGTGGTCCACTCGCCTGCTGCTACCAGCAATTCGGATCGCGCTCCGACACTGTCGCTCCAAAACCAGGTATCAACTACACACTGAGACGTCAGTCACGATCCCAGCAGTCCGCTCCGGACTGTGAACCGTCGATTTCGTCGAACAGCAGTGACTCCGTACAGCTCGGGACGAGCTCGAGTGCGACCCACCCCTCGTCGGACTGCTCGACGAAATACGCGCTGAGCTGTGGGTCGGAGCCCTCGTCGGCGTCGTAGAAGGGGAGCTGTGACAGCGTCGTACCGAGTTCCTCGTACTCGTCTTGGTTGACCTCGAGCGGGGTTCCGAGATCGTCGAGCGCCGCTCGGGGGAGTTCGTGTTCGAGCGCGGACTCGCCCTCGTCGATCGCTACTGCGTCGTCGGGAATCCGCTCGAGCCCCTGTACGTAGCGGTATCCACCCTCGGATCCTTTTCAGGTGATGCAGCCGGGCATCGACACAGCGCCGACATCGGCGATCGAAGCCACCAGCCGTCTCCTGTCCATATCCTACACTCCGTTCGATATGTAATGGGATTTGCCTCGTCGTGGCCTCGAGCGGAGACGGCTCCCGGCTTCACGGTTCCAGCGTTCGGAACCGCACCGCCCGGCTTCCTCGAGCCGTCCGAACGCTGCCACCGCATGGCTGGCTAGTGGTTTCATACCGGTCCCGTTCGTACGGTCGCCCATGGACGAGATCTCACTCGGCGTTCCGGAACCGCTGCTCGAGCGACTCCCCGAGGACGACACCACCGCGGCGACCGACATGCAGGAGGCCGTCGGCGGCTGGGAGCGACAGCTCAACCGCGTGATCGAGGAGTCCGAGGACGAGCGCGAGGCGGCCGGTCGGATCCTCGAGGCGATCGAGCGCTTCGAAGACCGATACCAAACCTACGACGAACTGGTCCCGGAGCTGCGGGCGTGGGGCCAGTCGCCGATCTACGCGATCGCGTGGCGGACGCTGTACGCCGACGTCGTTGCCCAGCTGTACGAACACGACGGTCTCGGCGAGCACCTGGAGCGGGAGCGAAACGCCCAGTTAGTCGAGGACGGAATCCGGCTGCAGGACCTCTGAGCGGACGCTTCGACGATCCGATCAGAAGCGAGAAACCCCACGCACCCGCAAGGGCTTTGCTCCCGTAGTCGATACCTGAGAGCGTGGCATCGACCGACGACACCCGCGAACCGCTCGATCTGACGACCCGCACCCGCCGCCGCGTCCTCCCGGCACTTCACCGCATCAAAGAACCCCTGGGCGGGTTCGCGACCTGCGTCCAGCACCCCGACGAGTACGTCGGCACCGTCGACCGAAGCCTCTCGTCGTTCCGATCGGACCTCGAGGCGATGTCGTTCGCCCCCGAGCCCGTCGCCTCGCTGAAAGTTCATCGCGACGGTCGCCTGTCGGCCGGCAGCTGGGTGCGGCGACGGTCCCCGCTCTCGAGGCGCCAGCTCCACGTCGCCCTCTTCAGAAACAGCGTCGAGGAGATCGAGGTGTTCGCCCACCGCGAGTACTCCTGGCTTCGCCATCCCTACAGACACTACACCGCCGAGGGGTGGGACACCGACGGCGGCGTGCGACGGATGCGGTCGCTGCTGTCGGACCACGGCGTCACGTTCTCGGTCGAGCGATAGTCGGTCAGAACGGCTATACCGACGGCCGAGAGAGTACGGGCCGATGGTCGAGACGGTCGCGGCGTTCACGGATCTCTACCTGCCGACGGTAAACGGCATCACCTACACGATCTCGCTCTGGCGCGAACGGTGGAGCGGCCGCCGGGCGTCGATGGACGTCGTGTTTCCCAAGATAGACGGCTACGAGCCTAACGACGGCGAGTACGCGGTTCCGAGCATCGAGGCCCCACTGTACCCCCGATATCGGCTCGGACGGCCGACGCCACCTGACGACCTCGACGTCCCGGACGTCGTCCACGTCCACACTCCCTTCTCCCTCGGGGTCGCGGGCGTTCGCTTCGCTCGAGCGAACGACGTCCCGCTCGTCGCTTCCTACCACACGATCCTCGAGGGGCGCGTGCCGGATCTGGTCTCGAACTCGCTGGTCGAACCTGGGCGACGGCTCTGTCGGGCCTACGAGCGGGCCTTCTTCGCCCGCGTGGATCACGTCATTGTGCCAACGGCGTTCGCCCGGCGACACCTCCGCGAGTCGGTCGGCGCGGACGTCGAGGCGACCGTCGTCTCGAACGGGATCGACACCGACCGTTTCCGACCGACCGATCCCGGCCCGTTCCGCGAGCGCTACGGGCTCCCCGACGGGCCGCTGCTCGGGTACACGGGCCGCCACGGTCCGGAGAAGAACCTCGAGGAGGCGATCGACGCCGTCGCGGGCACCGACTGCACCCTCGTTCTGGCCGGCGACGGTCCCGCCCGCGAGGGCCTCGAGCGTCGGGCGGCCGAGACCGGAGCCGACGCCCGCTTTCTCGGCTTCCTCGATCGCGAGGAGCTGCCGGCGTTTTACTCGGCGCTCGATGCGTTCGTCTTCCCGAGCCCGGTCGAGACCCAGGGGCTGGTCGCGCTCGAGGCGACCGCCTGCGGGACGCCGGTCGTCGCCGCCGACGCCGGCGCCCTGATCGACAGCGTTATCGAGGGCGAGACGGGCTACCGCTACGAGCCGGGCGATCTCGAGGCGTTCCGATGGGCGATCCGACGCACCCTCGCCGAGAACGATCGGCTGTCGGATCTCTGTCGGCGCCGACGGGCGATGCTCTCGGTCGAGCACTCCCTCGAGCAGTTGGCGCGGGTGTACGGCGGGCTGCAGGGGTGATGGTACGCGGACGCATCCCAAGCGTTCAAATCCCGTGACTTCCTACAGCGGGTATGGAGTTTGCCGTCTCTCGCGAAGGTACGACGCTCGTCACGTTACACGGAGGAAGCAACACGACTGCCTGCGACGACGCCGTTTCGGAAGTCGAGGACGCCCTCGAGTCGCTCGCGACCGAGGGAACGCTCGTCGACTGGGCGGTGACCGACGCCGAGGTCCACGAACCGCCCTCGGCGCCGTTCGATCCGTACACGATCGCGATCGAGTTCGACGTCGTCGTCACCGTCGAAGCCGACGACGCCGAGGCGGCCGGTGAGCGCGGCGCCGAGACGATCGACGCGGCGCTGGCCGAGGCGGGCGTCGACTCGATCACGTACCGTTCGTCGCCGACGGCATCGGCCTGACATGGACTACGGTACCGACTTCGCGGCGTGACCGCAGTTCGATCACAGCTGTGCCAGAACTGACGTACAGCGGCCAGTCCGAGAGCCGGACTTATGGTTCCGGCCTCCGACCACCCGGTATGGAACTCGATTTGCGATTCTTCGCCACCTTTCGCGAGGCGGTGGGGCAGAAGGAGCTGACGTCCTCGTTCGAAGAGGGCACGACCGTCGGCGACGTCCTGAGCGAGCTCGAAACCGAGTACGACGACCTCGAGGGAGAACTGCTTGAGGACGGCGAGATCCGTCCCCAGCTAAGCGTGCTGAAGAACGGCCGCGACGTGGTCCACATGGAAGGCCCCGACACCGCGCTCGAGGCGGGGGATACGCTCTCGGTGTTCCCCCCGGTCGCGGGCGGGTAGTCGGCGCGACGGCCGAGACCGGTTTCGAGAGGGACTTATACGCCGCTCCCGGAGTCTCGGGTGGTGATGGAGAACGAGACGGAGACGAACGCGAGCGACGGCGACGCCGCCGGAGACGCGACGGAACTCTCCGAACCGACCGACGGCGCAGAGCCGGTAACGTTCAGCTGGCGGGGGATCCGCGCGGGACTGGTCACCTGCGTCCCGATCGCGTTCGGCGTCGCCGGCTACGGCGTGGCGTTCGGCGTCCTCGCGAATCAGGTCGGGCTGAGCGTCGCGGAGGCGGCGCTGATGAGCGCACTGGTCGTCGCCGGCGCCTCCCAGATCGTCGCGGTCGAACTGTGGGCCGATCCGATCCCGATCGCCGCAATCGTCGTCACGACGTTCGCGATCAACCTGCGGTACTCGCTGATGGGGGCGGCGCTCCAGCCCTGGTTCAAACGCCTGTCGGCCTCGAAGGCCTACGGCAGCCTGTTTTTCATGGCCGACGAGAACTGGGCGCTGACGATGCGGGACTTCCGGGCGGGCAACAGACGCGGCGCCTTCCTGCTGGGCAGCGGGATCGCGATCTGGACGTTCTGGGTCGCGTCGACGGTCGTCGGCGCGCTCGCAGGCGAGACGATCGGCGACCCCGCAGAGTACGGCGTCGACTTCGTCCTCGCGGCGGTGTTTCTCGCGCTGGCGGCCGAGCTCTGGGAGGGACGGTCGTCGCTGGCGCCGTGGATGGCGTCGCTCGGAACCGCGGTGATCGCCGCTGAGGCGCTTCCGGGCCGGTGGTACATCCTGCTGGGCGGACTCGCCGCGGCGGTCGTCGAGGTGATCCGCCATGATCGGTGACGGCGCGCTCTCGCTCGAGCCGATCGTCGTCGGCGTCGTCCTCGCGATGGCGGTCGTCACCTACGCGACCAAGACCGGCGGGCTCTGGCTGCTCAACCGGATCGAGGCGAGCGAGCGCCTCGAGGCCGCCCTCTCGGTGCTGCCGGGTGCGATCGTGATCGCCGTCCTCGGCCCCGAACTGGCGGCCGGTGGACCCGCCGAGTGGGGTGCCGGCGTCCTCGTCGTCGCCGTGATGTGGCGCACCGAGAGCATCCTGCTGGCGCTGTGTACCGGCGTCGTCTCGGTCGTCGCGCTGCGAGCGGTCGTCTGAGGGAGCTTTATTCCTCCGGCGACCCAACGACGGGTATGACAGAACGGACGCGGGTCGAACGCTCCTTTCGCGGGATCTCCGAACGACTCGCGAGACACTACCTGACGAACCTCGGCGGGGAGCGGGTCGACGACGAGACCGTCGCGGGCGAGGACTGGACGGCGTCGCTCTCCTCGGAGACGGTCGGCATCGGCCCGTCGCTAACGCTGACGGAGGTGACGGTCGTCTTCGAGGGCGATCCCGACGCGCTCGACGGGCTGATCGAGGACTTCGCACAGAAGGCGATGCGCGCGGGTGGCTGATGGCGGGGGAGCCGATCGAGGGACAGATCCTGCTGCTTACCGCCGCGAAGGCGAGCGTTACGCCGACGCAGCTGCCTGATCTGGTGGATCTGGCCCAGGAGCGGCTGGCGGCCGACCGCGAGCGCTATCGCCGCGAGTACGAACGCCTCTACGAGGGCGACGGGCTCGAGGCGTTCGCCGTCGAGACGGGACACTGGGCGACGCTGGGGACGGAGCTGGGAATGAGCGACCGCGAGCGATCGGCCGTCGAGCGCGCCCACGAGGAGCAGCTGTTACGGATCGGTCGGCGCACCGATCGCGAGGACGAGTTCGAAACTGCTCTCGAGATCCGCGAGCCAGTATTGATCGGAACCGGCGAGTAGGTGGTCTTCGCGACGGCTACCGAATAGGGCTCGTCGATCGGCAACTGCGAAAGAACGGCGGCAGTCGGCGATCTGGCTCCGCGGTGGCCACGGACCTCCCGACCCGCCGTGCGGACGGGATCCCGATCGAGCCGACGACGCGGCCGACTACAGCAGGAGTGCGATCACCGCGAGGACGATGAAGATCAGCACGAAGATGCGCGCGATCTCCATCGAGACGCCCGCGACGCCACCGGCGCCGACCGCGGCGGCGACGAGTGCGAGGACCATGAAGATGACTGCCCAGTAGAGGAAGTCGACGCCACCGATCTGGAGCGGGACCGCCGTTGCGAGTTCGTACATGCTGATCGATCCCACGCCGTCCATTATAAACGTCGGTGTCGGTCCGCGGCCCGTCGGTTCGGTAGGAGGGGAGTATCGACGGTCTCATACGGTTTACTGTACGTCAGTACCGGCGTAACCGCGACCCGTGCGGCGGTTGCGCAGGTAAAGCGGTACAGCAATCCGTATCAGTCGTCGCCGAAGAACGCCCGACACAGCTTCGCCTCCGCGCCGCGGAGGTGTTCGTGGAACGTCGGTCGCGAGACGTCCATCGTCTGTGCGAGTTCCTCTCCGGTCGTCGGTCGAGGCCACTCGAAGTAGCCCGCGAGGTAGGCCCGCTGTAACGCGGTGAACTGCCGATCGGTGAGCGATCCCTCGAGCCGCGAGGCGAACTCGTGGCGGGAGCGACCCTCGCTCTCGCGCTGGCGGAACGAGACGACGTCGGTCCCAGCGTACCGGTCCTCGATCGCCTCGATAACCGAACGGACGTTTGCCGACCGCGGAATCTCCAGCGAGAGTCGGGCACTGCCGCCCTGGCTCTCGATCGTCTGGGTCCGAACGCCCCGGTCGGAGAGCCAGCCGACCGGATCGTCGTCGTCGGTGAGCTCGATCAGACAGCTCCCCTCGTGTTCGACCAGCACCTCGAGGGAGACGCCGGAGAGGTCGGCCGCGGCCGCTCGAAGCTCCTCCCCGCTCGCACCCTCGGCGGTGAACAGCGATGCCGTCCCGTCGCCGGTGCGGTGGACCGAGCGGCGGTACTCGAGGCGGGCGTCGGTTGCCGCCGATAGCGCGACGACGGTGAACGCGGGGTCCGTGAGTTCGATGTCGACGGCGACGACGGCGTCGGTCGCGAGCGTGCGGCTGGTTTCGCGGGCGTTGACGCCGCTTGCGACCGCGCGGGCCAGCGCCGAGAGGATCACCGACTCGCGGTCGTCGATCGGGCGGTCGCGGTCGGTACAGACCGTCAGCACGCCGTAGTCGATCCCGTTGTACCGAAGCGGGAACGAGGCGTGAGTGGTGTCGCCGTCGCCGTCGACAGCGACGGCGTGGGTATCGAGCGCCTCCACCGCCGGGTGGTCGTCGCCGATCGAGGGCCCGTCGACGGGAACCCCCGCGCGTTCTCGGACCTCGATGCGTTCTGTGGCCGGATCGCGCTCGCCGATCCAGGCGCCGTCGTAGGCCTCCTCCGCGGCGATACGCTCGCAGACAGCGGCCTCGAGCTCCGACCGGGAGGTCGAGCCCGCGACGACGTCAGTGACGTCCTGGATCAGCCCCTGGACTCGCTCGAGGATATACTCGAGTTCCTCGGTCCGGCGCTCGAGCTCGAGTTCGGCCTCCTTGCGGGGGGTGACGTCGTTCTGGAAACCGACGTAGTGGGTGGTCTCGCCGTCGCCGTTGCGGACGGGCGCGATCGTTACCTCGTTCCAGAAGGCGGTGCCGTCCTTCCGGTAGTTGACAAGTTCGACCGTGACGGGACGCTCCTCGCCGATCCCTCTGCGCATCTCGGCGATGGCCTCCGGGTCCGAGTCCTCGCCCTGCAGGAGCCGACAGTTGCGCCCGACGACGTCCTCGTAGCTGTAGCCGGTGATCTCTTCGTAGGCCTCGTTGATGTAGACCAGCGGGTTGTCCTCGCGGTTCGGGTCGGAGATGGTGATCCCCACCGGGGCCTCGTTGATCGCCCGATCCTTGACCGTTCGATCGCTCGCCGGCGGCTCCTGTTCGCCGAGGCGCTCGAACGTGATCGTCGCTCCCATTTCTCCGCGGTGGATTCGGACGTCGTACTCCGCGGTCTCGAGGGAGACGTGGCGAGCCGTGCCGACCGTCGTCTCGGTCAGGGCGGCTTCGATGCGCTCCCAGTGCGAGTCGAAAACCGGTTCCGGCTCCCTCGGGAGGGCGTCTTCCTGAAGGTCGAACTCCGTCCGAGCGGCCTCGTTCGCGAAGGTGATCACCCCGTCCGTCACGGCCAGAACGGGATCGACGAACCACTCGAGGGCGGTCGCCGCGGTCCCGCCTCCGGGATCGTGTGTCTCACTGACGCTGTCCATACACCCACGTACGAAGGCGATGCCTAAGAACCATGCTGGTACGCTCGACGTATCAACGAAGCCGCAACGAGCGCCGTGGCTTTTCACAAGGTGTGCTATCGTACATTTGCCGATCCGTCCGAGCGGCTACGGGAGACGGTCAACGACTCGAGGCACACGTACCGACGCTTGGCTATCGCGACGACAGCGGCTGGAAGTCCCGATGCGTGGCAGCCGCGTTCGCTACCGGCTCGTCCGCTCGTCCCAGGAGGCCGTCGAGACGTAGGAGATACCGCTCCGGTCGCGGGCTCGAACTCGTCACGGAACGGTCACTCCTCGGCGAACTCGTCCGCTGGATCCGCTTCCTCGGCGTACGTCTCGCGCTCGGCGACCGTCAGTTCGGTATCGTCGGTCCCGACGGCGACCCGCTCGCGGTCGTCGACGCGCTCCGTCGAAACCTGTAGTTCACCGACCGTCGTCGACTCGTTCGCGTCCGGGATCGCCGTCTCGCCGACTTCGGTACCGTCTTCGGTGATCCGAAGCGAGAACCCCTCTTCGGTTGGTGCGACCGACACCTCGTAACCGTCGACGGTCGCCTCGGCCTCGACGGGATCGGTGACGAACGTTCTGGTCGTCTCGTTTCCGACCTCGAGATCGACGGCGTAGGCTGTTTCGTTGCCGACGACCTCCCAGCCGGTTCGGTCGACGTCGATCGACTCCCGCCAGCCGAGCCCGCCAACGTGGACCGTCTCCTCGCCGGCGTACGCGAGGACGTCGTCCCTGACCGCGACGGTAGCAATCTCGCGCTCGTCACTGGCCAGAAGCAGGCCGTCCTGCTGGGACTCGATCGACTCCTCCCCGAGGTCGATCGGTGACCCCTGCTCGACGGTCGCGTTCTGCTCGTAGGTGAGGCTGTACTCCTCGATCTCGAGTTCGTTCGAGCCGTCGACGGCGCCGTCGTCGACGACGGTCAGCCCGAGCGGGAGACTCGGCGCGGCGACGAGCACCGTCGCGGCCAGCAGGACGATGAGCGCCGCCCGACGACGCGGGGTCGGACTCGAGAGCCACCGATCGGGCGCCAGCGCCACCAGTGCCGGCAGCGCGACGAGTCCGACGGCGAGGAGCAGCGCGCCGACCGAGAGCGCGAGCGGGGCGCCCTCGCTGACGACGAGGGCGATCCCCGCGATGAGGCCGAGCGAGAGGACAGCGAGCCACCCGAGCGCGAGCAGTCGCCGGGCTCGTGCCGGAAGCGACACCGGCCACGGGAGCGGGCGATCGCTTCCAGCGACCGCGATCGAGAGCACCGCGGCCAGCAGAAGTACGAGGACGACACCGGGGGCCCGGTAGAGCACGAACGTGTCGTCGCCGACGGTACCGACGAGCAGCCAGAGCGACTGGGCGAACCCGAACAGTATCGTCGCTCCGAACACCCAGCTGGCCGCCGGCCGACGGCTGCGCCGTCGCAGGAGCGCGATCCCGACGAGCGCCCCGAGGAGGAAGCCGAGCAGGTGCGCCTGAAACCCGATCCCGGCCCACTCGGGCGGTGCCGGCGGCCCGCGCTCGATCGCTTCGTGCACGATGGGCTGGGTCAGCGCCTGGTAAACCAGCTGCACCCCGCTGGTTGCGACCACGCCGACGACGGTCGCCAGCGGGTGGGTGACGAGGGCGAACCCGGCGATGGCGAAGACGGCGCCCGAGAAGCCGAGCCCCGGTCCCAGCGAGAAGAAGGCCGTCGCGTAGGCGACGCCGAGCAACGCTGCCGGAAAGACGACGACCGCCCGAATCCAGGGGCGAGCGAGGAGACCATCGGCCTCCCGGTCGCGCCCGTCCCGGGGGTAGTGACTCCAGGCATACTCCGCGATCGGGGCGAACGCGAGCGTCCCGGCGACGTTCGAGACCAGATGTTCGGGCGAACCGTGGGCGATTCCTGCGGTGAGCCACCCGGTCGGGTAGAGATACGACCACGTGATGAACGGGTAGGTGAGCGGCTCGCTCCAGTGGCGGAGCCCGCCCTGGACCAGCAGGTAGAACGCGACGACAAGACTCACGGTGACGAGCGTCCCCCAGGGGACACCGTAGACGAACCGCGACTCGAGGAGCGAACGCCAGCGTCGGCGGTCGCCGACGGCCAGCGCGAAGCCGACCGCGACGACGAACGCTGCGGCGAGGGCGATCTGAGCGGGAGCGAGAGGCATCGTTCGTCCGTTGTGTGACAGGGGGCCTAACGGTTCGGGAACCGCGCCGCACCAGACGAAGGCGCTTTAGGTACCCGACCGTTTTCTGCTCCTAATGAGTCACCCCACGCCCGACGTCTACGAGCAGGGCAAGGGCATGGACGCCCACAACCAGGTCATGCGCGAGATCCGCTCGCGCAAGGAGGCCAGCTACGACCCCCACGAGCCGACCCGCGTCTGGCTCGACGAGGACAACACGCCGAACGGCGTCAAGCGAAGTCTGACGATCATCCTGAACACCGGCGGCTGCCGATGGGCCCGCGCCGGCGGCTGTACGATGTGTGGCTACGTCGCCGAAAGCGTCGACGGCGGCAGCGTTTCCCACGAGGCGCTGATGGACCAGATCGATGTCTGTCTCGCACACGAGGCCGAAAACGGGGACGAGCCCGCGGAACTGATCAAGATCTACACCTCCGGCTCGTTCCTCGACGAGCGCGAGGTCGGCGCCGAAAGCCGGCGGGCGATCGCCGACACCTTCGCCGACCGCGAGCGGATGGTCGTCGAGTCCCTCCCCGACTTCGTCGACCGCGAGAAGATCGCCGACTTCACCCGCCACGGCGTGGATACCGACGTCGCGATTGGGCTCGAGACCGCGACCGACCGCGTGCGCCACGACTGCGTGAACAAGTACTTCGACTTCGCGGACTTCGAGGCCGCCTGCGCGGAGGCCGCCGCGGCCGACGAGGAAGCGGCCGGCGACGCTGACGCGGGGATCAAAGCGTATCTCCTGATGAAACCGCCGTTCCTCACGGAGTCGGAAGCCGTCGCCGACATGATCTCCTCGGTCGAGCGCTGTGCCGCCGTTGAGGGCTGTCACACCGTCTCGATGAACCCCTGTAACGTCCAGCGCTACACGATGGTCGACGACCTCTACTTCGAGGACGGCTACCGGCCGCCGTGGCTCTGGTCGGTCGCCCACGTCCTCCGCGAGACGGTCGACGTCGACGCCATCGTCGTCTCGGACCCCGTCGGCCACGGCTCGGATCGCGGTCCGCACAACTGCCAGGAGTGTGACGACCTCGTCCAGAAGGCGATCAAGGACTTCGACCTGCGACAGGATCCCTCGGTGTTCGAGCAGGTGTCGTGTGACTGCGAACTGACGTGGGAGGCCGTGATGGAGCGCGAGCGGAGCTTCAACCAACCGCTGACCCGCTAGTCGAGTCGGCTCAACCCCGCGTCGGACCGTCGGCGTCGGGATCTGCCCGCGGGAATTCGAGCGTGACGACGGTCCCCCGCGGCTCGTTGTCGGCGATGGACAGTCGGCCGCCCGACTGCGAGACAGCCCAGTTGACCAGCCAGAGACCGAGGCCGTTCATGTGCCGGAGCTGGGTAATCTCCCGTTCCTCCCGGAGCAGTTCCCGCTCCTCGGTGGGAATACCGGGGCCGTCGTCGGCGACCGACAGCGCGACCAGGTCCTCCGCCGGCCGATCGCGGACCGTGACCTCGATCGAGGGATCGCCGTCGTGGTGTTCGACCGCGTTCTCGAGAAGCTGGTCGATCGCCGTCTCCAGATACGCTCCGCCGGAAACCGGAGCAGGCCCCGATATCGAACGTCCGATCTCGACGTTCGGATCGTCGTTCTCGAGTCGGGTCGTCACTCGTTCGGCGAGCGCGGCGACGTCGATCGGCCGGGTGTCGGCGCCGTCCCGGTTGAGCGTCCGTTCGACGGTTCTCGACTTCTCGGCCAGCGAGGTGAGTTCGTTCGCCCGCTCGCGGATCGTCTCGACGCGCGCCGCGACCTCCCCGTCGACCCGATCCGCGAGCAGGTCGGCACAGCCGTCGATCACGTTCATCCCGTTTCGCAGGTCGTGTCGCAGCACTCGGTTCAAGATCTCGAGGCGCTTTCGTCGTCGCTTCTGCTCGGTGACGTCGGTGTAGAGCGCGAACGATCGGCTCTTGGTCTGGCCGAGCTCGATCGGAACGAGCCGCAGCATGAACTCGCGGAAGCCATCCGCGGTCCGACGTCTCACCTCGGCCTCGACCACCGATCCCTCGCCGCTGCATCGGTTGATCGCCTCCGCCGCGTCCCGGTCTTCGAACGGGACGATGTGTGCGTCTAACGAGTTCCCCACTAACTCCGCCTCGTCGTAGCCGAACGTCCGCTCGAACGCGGGGTTGACCGCCTCGACGATCGGCTTGCCGTCCCGGTGTTGGACGCTCGCGACGGCGTCGGGAACGTTCTCGAAAAGCGCCGCGAACCGATCGCGTTCGGCCCTGAGCACCGACTCCGACTCGAGCTGATCCAGCCTGTCGGTAACGTGAGAGAGCAGCAACTCGACCAGCTCCTCGTCGTGGCGGTCGAACGCGCCCGGCGTCCGCGAGGCCGCCTGGAAGACGCCGTGGTCGCCGATCGGGGCGCTCAACACCGACGCGTAGGCGCCGGCGTCCGCCGCCGTGTCCTCGCAGCGCTCGACGTCGTCGATCCGGTACGTTCGGCCGGTTCGGTAGGTCTTCCCCGCGATCCCGGTCTCGATCGGTATCCGATCGACGTAGTCGGTATCGTCGAGGTGCGAGGAGAGGGCGACCTTTACGAGCGAGTCGCCGACCGCACGGTCGACGGCACAGACGTCGAACTCGAGAACGTCCTCGGCCGTCTCGACGATCAGCTCGTAAATCTCCTCGGGACGGCGGCAGTCGTCCAGCCGGGAGGCGACCTCGTGCAGATTCTCGATCTTCGCCCGGCGCTCCCGGAGTTCACGCTCCATTCGTTTGCGGTCGCTGACGTCGCGGACGACCCCGACCGAGCCCTCGATGTCGCCGCCCGAGCACAGCAGTCGCGTGGTGGACTCACAGGGAATTCGTTCCCCCGACTCGGTCAGCACGGTCAGCTCGTAGGTCGCGCCGTCTTCGGTTCCGGGCTCGAGGGCGCCGACTTGGTTTCGGATTCGATCGGCGCTCTCGGCGGTCAACACCGTCGAGAAGTGCTCGCCGACGAGCGTCTCCCGATCGTAGCCGGTTATCGACGCGAGCATGTCGTTGACGGTGACGAACCGTCCCTCCCGGTCGGTCGCGTACACGCCGTCGCCGACGGCATCGACGATCGTCTTTGCGCGCTCGAGTTCCCGCTGACGCGCCGTCCGGTCGAGGGCGGCCTCGGCGGTCGCGGCGAGCACCCGAACCAGGTTCATGTCGGTGGCCTCGAGTTCGCGCCCCCCGACCGAACAGACCGACAGCACACCGTGTTCGCCGAGCGGGTACACGATCGCGTTCCCGAGGGGAAACTCGAGGTAGTAGGGAAACCGCTCGATCGAGGCGTCCTCGACTACCATCGGTTCACCGCGTTCGTAGACCTCCCAGAGAAGGCTGTCACTGGGGGTGACCGGCGAGCGATCGACGCTGGCGTCGGCCAGCTGCGAGGCCGTCGCCGCGAGCTCGAGGGCCTCGCCGTCCTCGTCGGCGAACCAGACGCCGGCCAGCGAGCGATCGAGGACGCTTCCGGTCGCACCCATGGTGATCTCGGCGATCGTCTCGAACGAGGACGCGCCCACGAGCTGGCGCGTCGTCTCCTGGAGCGCCTCGAGGGCGTTCGCCCGCTCGAGGTCGTCGGTGATGTCGCGGGCGAAGGAGAGCACTCGAACGACCTCGCCGTCCGTTATCAGCGGCGCGTTGACCCACTCGCAGGTGACTTCGGTGCCGTCCTTGCGAACGTTTCGGGTGACGGCCCGGGACGACTCCTCGAGGTCGGCTCCGACGAGCAGCTCCCACTGGGCCGCGACGTCGGTCCGGTCGTGTTCGCCGACGACCAGCTCGAACGCCGACGTACCGAGGGCCTCCGCTCGGTCGTAGCCGAACAGTTCCGTCGCGGCCGGGTTCCAGCTGATCGCCTCGAACGACCGGTTCCACTCGATGATCGCGAGCGGGGACTGTTCGACGAGCAGCTCGAACCGGCTCGAGTGCTCGCCCGATCGCGAGTCGGAACCCGAAAGCAACGCCGCGAGGCGCGAGCGAAGCGTCTCGAGGCCCTGGGACTGGGGCACGTAACCGTCTGCGCCGGCCGCAATTACCTCGCCAGCTAGCTCCTCGCTGCCGCTCGACGGAAAGACCACCAGCGGAAGGTCGGGTCGGCGGCCCCGGATCCGCGAGCAGAGTTCGGCACAGGTCGCGTCGGGGACGGTATCGGTCGCCACGACGCAGTCGGCGCTCTCGAGTCCCGCCAGGCAGTCCGCGAGCGTCTCGACGACCTCGTCGAAGACACCGTCGACGTTCGGCGGAACGTCCGACCCGACACAGACGACGCGCGTTGCCGTATCCATAGCCCGTGTTCCACGTAGTCGGGACCGTCCGCCCGTCCGCTTTGGGCGGACCGACCGACACGTTCGACTAACTGTGTTGAAATTCCACAGGTAACAAAATAAATATGTCGGCTGCAGCTACAGTTTGCCGACCGCAGATTCGAACCCGCGGAGGATCCCCTGCCCGTCGGTCGGACCGACGTCCGGTAGCGTGGCGCGCTCGGGATGAGGCATCAACACCGCGACCGTCTCGCGCTCGCCGAGCAAGCCGGCGACCGCCGCCTTCGATCCGTTTGGGTTCGCGTCGCCGTCGACCGCGCCGTCAGCGTCGCAGTACCGAAAGAGGATCCGGTCGTCGGCCTCGAGCGCCGCCAGTCGGTCGTCGCCGATCTCGTAGCGCCCCTCGCCGTGGGCGATCGGCACCTCGATTACGTCGCCCTCCTCGTAGGCGGCCGTCCAGGGCGTGTCGGCGCGCTCGACCCGGAGGTGGACGGGCTCGCACTGGAACCGGGCGCTCTCGTTGGTCGTAAACGCGCCCTCGGTCAGTCCCGACTCACAGCCAACCTGGGCGCCGTTGCAGATCCCCAACACCGGAACGCCGTCGGCGGCCGCCTCGCGGACCTCGGCCAGGATCGGCGAGCGCGCGGCCATCGCTCCCGCGCGCAGGTAGTCGCCGTAGGAGAACCCGCCCGGCAGAACGATCCCCGACGTTTCGGCTGGCAGGCCGTCCTCGTGCCAGACGATCTCGGCGTCGATACCGAGATGCTCGAGGGCTCGCTCGGCGTCGCGGTCGCAGTTCGAGCCGCCGAATCGGACGATCGATACCGTCACAGTCGCCACCCCGCGGTGTTGCGACCGACGGTTTCGATCGTCGTGATGGAGACCGTCATCTACCGCTCGTCGACCTCCACGTCGTAGTCGTGGATGGTCGGGTTCGCGAGCAGTCGTTCGGCCATCTCGTCGGCGCGCTCGCGGGCGCCGTCGGCGGAGTCGGCCTCGAGGTCGATCTCGAAGCGGTCGGCAGAGCGCAGCGCCTCGAGTTCGAAGCCCAGCCGCTCGAGGGCCTGTTTCGTGGTCTCGGCCTCGGGGTCGAGGACGCCGCGTTTGAGTCGAACCGTCACCGTCGCGGTGTAGGCCGTCATTACCTGATACCCCGTAACCGTGCTCAAAAACGCTTTCGGGTTCGGTTCGAAATCCACGTTTGTGGATACTGGGAGAGTCGGGTCGAGCGCCGTCCGGCTCCGCGACGCGAGTCAGCGATCGACGGCGCTCGATTCCGGCGTCTCGCGGGCGTCGCGACCCGAAGACGAGTACACGGACGAGGGACCCGATCCGGGTCGAATCCGTTCCCGTTCGGCACTCAGGCAGCGTCGACCGTTCCGTCGGGTCGGACGGTAACGACGGGAACCGGTGCAGTTCGAACGACTTTGTCCGTGACGCTGCCGACGACCATTCGCTCGAAACCGCCGCGGCCTGCCGTTCCCATCACGATCATCTCGGCGTCGACCTCGTCGGCGTAGTCGGCGATCTCCCGGGCGGGGCTCCCGGTTCGGACGACCGCTTCGGCCTCGAGGCCGTACGCCTTCGCATCGTCGGCGAGCTCGTCGGCCCATTCGGCCGCTATCTCGGCGACGTCTTCTGTCGTTTTCGGAGGTGGACCGCCGACCGAGGAGATGTGCGTGAGGCTTTCGTCCCCGACGGAAAGGGCGTGAACGGTCGCCCCCGTCTTCTCGGCGATATCGAATCCGGTTTCCGCAGCACTCTCGGCATATTTACTTCCATCCGTCGGCACAACTACGATATTTCCACTCATTCGTATTCTAATCAAGAGTAGCTAGCTACGGTCGTATAAACCTTTGTAGGCAGTTGGAGGTGTCGTTCACCACCTCCGACCGTCCGACAGCGAACCGATTCGATCGTTCCCCGCCGTCGCGTCTTCGGCGAGCTCGTCGGCGGCGTTGCGTTCGAACGCCGTCGCATTCAGGGGTCCGCGGCTACGGTACGGGCGGAATCCGGCGGTCGCCTGGGCCTGGTGGCCGGGACCCGCCAGTCCGGCCAGATCGTCACGTGCTCGCGCCAGTAGCTCCAGAGTATGCAACATCGAACGGGAGACAAAACGGTGTATGGACAGTCGCTCGAGCCGCTTCCGGACCGCGTTCGCGCTACGCCGACGGCTCGTAGACGTACGAGTAGCGGATGTCCACGTCGTACAGCAGCGCCCCCTCGGGCAGCCCCCGGAGTCGCCACGTCGCGTAGAGGTCTCCGATCGCTCCGGCGGTGTTCAAGACCAGTACGAACGCGGCCGTGAGGGCGACGATCGGAACCGGCACGAACACCAGCGGGAAGCAGACGGCCGTGATCCCGACGAGCGGCGCGAGGCCGACGCGGAGCAGTTCCGCCCGCCGCTGAAACTGGCCGAACGCCGCCGCGTAGAACGCCCCCATCGACGGTGCGACGCCGTACGTCACGTCGTAGCCATAGAACCGGAAGACGACGCCGTGGAGCAGTTCGTGGACGACCGTCGTCACGACCAGCGCGGCGAGAAACGGGACGGCGATAGCCGTCAGATCCATCGCGAACGTCGTCGTCTCTCCGTCGACGGTCACCTCGTAAAACGTGAACATCTCGGGGCCGTGGACGAGCGTCAGAAGGGCCACGAGCGCCACCGACGAGACGATCCCCAGCACGCTGGAGCCGACCAGCAAGCCGACCGTCGGATACCGGAACTCGTACGGGTCGGCGTATCCGTCGGGTGTCGGCGGAAGCTCCGGTGCCCGCGTGAGATCCGAACCCGACGCCTCGCTCGTTGTCACGACAGAGGCTACCGAACCGGAGTACAAGTAACGGCCGCTTCGAGCGACTCGGAGGCCGCCGACACTACCGGTCCGAGATCGAACCCCGGCCGAGCGTCGCTCGAGAATCACGACCCCGGTCCCGCGGTCACACGAGTCAGTCGGCCGGCGCCATCGGCTTTCCGTGACTCGAGATCGGTTCGACCAGCCGATCGGCCGCCCGTCGCGCGCCGGCGACGTTCCCCGCGAACGGGCCGACGGTCCCGGCAGCCAGCGCGCCGGTGACGAACACCGGGGATCGGGTGCCGTCGGGACGGCGCCACGCCAGCGTCTCGTCCTCGAGCATCGGCATCCCTCGGTAGCCGCGCTCGAGCTCCAGCTCCTCGGCGACCCGGTCGACGAACGGATGGTCGAACACCGGGGCGAACCCGGTCGCGAGGACGACGCGCTCGGCCGAACAGCAGCCGCCGTCCTCGAGCAGCAGTCGGACGCTGCCGTCGACCGCGCGGGCCGACTCAACTTCGCCGATCCGGGTTCGCAGGTCCCCGTCGCCTGCCGCCGAGTCGAGCCGATCGAGCAGCGTCGGCGGAACGGTGGCGTCGTTTCGCGCCTCGCGGACGACCTCGAGGCGGTTCCGCGAACCGGGCGGGTGACGGTGGAGGTGCCGCTCGACGTGCGACCAGTTGATCCAGCGGGGATCGGCCTCGATGGCCGCCTCCTCGGGGTCGCGCCTGGAGAGCAGCGTCACGGGTTCCCGGTCGGCGAGGCAGGTCGCCAGCTGGGCCGCGGTAACCCCGCCTCCGACGACGACCGTCTCCTCGGCCCGACGATCGGGGTCGAACCCGTCCCAGACGTGGGTAATCCCGTCGACGCCGTTCGCCCAGTCGGGCGTTCGGTACCGTCCACCGCGTCCGATCGCCAGCACGCAGGTTCGGGTTCGGATCGATCCCTCGTCGGTCTCGAGGACGAGTGGTCCGTCCTCGCGTTCGCTGACGGCGTCGACCGCCGTTTGCCTGTGCAGCGCCTCGAGGTTCTCCCGGTCGATGACCCGGTCGGCGTAGTCGAGAAACAGCGACAGCGACGGTCGACGTGGGTAGCCCGGCGTCGGGAGGAGTTCGTCCTCGCGGCCGCAAGCCTCCGCGAAACTCTCGAGGCCGAACGGCTCGGTGCCGACGTGGTGGACGAACGTCGAGCGCATCGCGTCCATCTCGCAGGCCCGGGCCTTCCGTCGGAACGAGGCCAGCAGCCGTTCGTTCGGATCGACGATCAGAACGTCTTCGCGCTCGAGGTCGGTGTCCTCGAGCAACCGCTGGACGAGGTACGTGCCGTGGACGCCCCCGCCGACGATGACGCAGTCGTACATGTGAATCAGATAGGCCTATTGTTACTTCATACCTTCGTCTTAATAATCATTGTGTGGGATTCTGAGGTAGGATAGTAACCGAGTGAGCGAACCGGACGGGAAGCGCCCAGTCGTTCGGTCGAAAGCTGTGGGGTTTTCCTCGGTGCAACGCGTAGTCCCGCCGCGAGTGCCATGTCCGAAGAAACCTTCGCCGACCGGTTCGGCGCCTATCAGCGGCAGTTCGACAGGCTCGACGCGGCGATCGCCGCCCACATGGATCGGTGGGGGATACCGGTGTTGCGGGCCGCGATCGGCGTCGTATTCATCTGGTTCGGCGCGCTCAAGGTGCTCGGCGTCTCGCCGGCCGGCGAACTCGTTGCGGCGACCGTCTATCTGGTGCCGCCGGATCTGTTCATCCCCGTCCTCGGCGTCTGGGAGGTGCTCATCGGGATCAGCCTGCTCTACCGACCCCTCATTCGGCTCGGCATCCTCCTGCTGTTCTTCCAGCTACCCGGCACGTTCCTCCCGCTGCTCCTCGTTCCGGAGGCGGTCTACGTCACGTTCCCGTACGCGCTCACGGTCGAGGGGCAGTACATTATCAAGAACCTGGTGATCATCGGCGCGGCGCTCGTGATCGGCGGCACCGTTAGAGAAGACGTGTAAGCAGCCGTCCGATCCACACGAGCGCGAGCGCGAATCCGATCGCCGCCGCGGCCTGACGGGCAAGCATCTTCGCGACGAACCGGGCCGAGACCTCGCGAGCGACCGTGATCGCGGTGACCAGACAGGGCAGGAGCACACCCGCGAGGTAGACCGCGACCAGCACCTGGAGCGGCGAGAGCGCGGTGATCCCGCTCGCGTCGGCGGTCAGCAGCGCGATGCCGTCCTTGCGGATCGAGGCGAGGACGATCGGCAGAGCGGCCTCGGCGGGGAGGCCGAAGGCGCCCATCGCCGGCACCAGCGCGTCGCCGAGGCGTTCGAGCGCGCCGACGTACTCGAGCAACGCGGCGACGACGCAGATCCCCGCGAAGACGGGTAAGGCGGTCGTGAGGAAGCTCGCGAACGAGGATCTTGCCTCGCGCCAGATCGCGCGCGGACGGGGCCACTCGAGGAACGTCCGACGATCGACCGCGAGCGACGTCGTTCGGGCTTCCGAGGGGGCAATCAGGCGGACGTAGAACAGCGTCGTCGCGACGAGCACGACGAGGTAGGGGACGACGAGCCAGCTCATCCCGACCGCCGCGAAGACTGCGAGCGTGGCCGGAAACTGGTAGGAACAGGCCGCGCCGAAGGAGATCGCCGAGATGGTGGTACAGCGGGTACAGTCCGAGCAGCTCCGGGTGCTCGTCACGGCGGGGACGTTACAGCCAAAGCCCATCACGACGCGGACGAGATCTCGCCCCGTCAGCCCGACGCGGCGCATGACCGGGTGGAGCGCGGTCGTCACCCGCGTCACGAGCCCGCTGGCTTTGTATGCGCCCATGAACAGGGCGAAGATCAGCATCGTCGGCAGCGCCCAAACGAACAGGAACGGCCCCATCGCGAGCAGTCCGTAGTCGCTGACGAACACGGCCGCTACCGGCTCCGGCAGCGGCGCCGCCTCGAACCAGGTGACGGCGGGCTCGAGGGCGGCACCGACGATCGGGTCGAGTTCGCCCGCGATGGTGTTGGCGAACCAGACGGCGACAACGGCGGGGAGGAGGAGAACGAGCGCGCTCGCGATCGGTCCCATGTACGGGCGCTCGAGGATCGTCTCGGACGGCTCGATCTCCCAGTTCGCGTGGGTCGTCGTCTCGACGGGAAACGAGCCCGCGTAACGAAGCGCCTCGAGGGTCGAGCCGGCATCGGCTCCCGCCGCCGAGTCCGCGTCAGGAGCGACCCCGCCATCCGCGGCTACCCGCGTTAATCGTCGGGCGTCGACGGGGACGACCGGGACGCCGAGATCCGACTCGAGTTCGGCGATCGTCTCCTCGGCGTCGTCGGCGTCGTCGATCCGATCCCAGTGGGTGACGACCACCGCGCCGGGACGTCCCTCGACGAGCGGCAGTAGCTCCTCGAGATCCCGATCGAGATCGGTCGCCGGGACGACGAGGACGACCCGGTCAGTCGCCTCGAGTTCAGCCAGGGCCTCGCGGGTCGTCTCGGTGTCGGCCTCGAGGGTAATTCCGGGCGTGTCGACCAGCTCGAACCCGTCGGTCCGGTAGATCTCGCTCGAGACGGTCGATCCCTCGACGTTCCGGTCGGCCGGTCTCGAGCCGGTCAGGCCGGCCGCGAGCGCCGATTTGCCGACGCTTTCCTTCCCGATCAGGGTGATCCGATCTCGGCTCTCACTCATCTCGACGACTCCTCCGTCACCGGTGTACTCGCCGACGTCTCGGATCGGCCGGTCTCCTCGGCGGCGTGATCTCGGTGCTTCATCCGTGGCTGCTCACTCGCCAGCCAGTATTAATAATAGTATCGCATAAGATAATAACTTCTATTATCCACGAGTCTGTATTGGTAATCGAATGCCCGACAACTCGACGCCAGTCACGGTCCTGTCCGGAACGCTCGGTGCCGGCAAAACCACCGTTCTGAACCATCTCCTGCGCGAGACCGAGGATCGGGTCGCGGTCCTGGTCAACGATATGGGCGAGGTCAACGTCGACGCCGAACACGTCGCCGAATCCTCCGATATCGCAGACGAGGACGAGGAGCTGATCGAGCTCTCGGACGGCTGCATCTGCTGTGAGCTCCGTGGCGACCTGCTCGAGGCGATCGACGAACTCACCCGCGAGCGGGCGTTCGACGCCGTCGTCGTCGAGTCGACCGGGGTCGCCGAACCGCTGCCGGTCGCCCAGACGCTGACGATCGGGTTCGACCAGAGCGACCTCGAGCCCACCGAGTTCTACGAGGAGACCGGGATGGAACCGCTCGAGGACTGCCATCTCGACACGACTGTGACCGTCGTCGACGCCCACCAGTTCGACGCGGCGATGCGCTCGGACGAGCTCCTCGACGACGACGGCACCGAGAAACACCTCGGCGACCTGCTCGTCGAGCAGGTCGAGTTCTGTGACGTCCTGTTGCTCAACAAGTGCGACCTCGTCGACGAGGAGACCCTCGAGCGGATCGAGTCGACGCTCGAAGTACTGCAACCCCGTGCGGAGATCGTCCGTACCGAACACGGTCGCGTCGACCCCGACACGATCGTCGACACCGACCGGTTCGACTTCGAGGACGCGAGCCAGTCGGCCGGCTGGATCCGGGAGCTTCAGGAGCCCCACCAGTCCGCCGAGGAGGAACACGGCGTCACCTCCTTCGTCTTCGGCGCCCGTCGCCCGTTCCACCCCGAACGGCTCGCCGACCTGCTCGATACGTTTCCCGACGAGGTCGTCCGCGCGAAGGGCCACTTCTGGCTCGCCGGCCGCGGCGAGGAGGCGCTGACGATCAACGTCGCCGGCCGGTCGATCCGCGTTGGCCCCGGCGGCTCGTGGATCGACGCGATGCCCGAACCGGAGCGCAGCGAGCACCTCGAGCAAAATCCCGAACTCGAGGAGAGCTGGCACGACCGGTGGGGTGACCGCAGCACCCAGCTCGTCCTGATCGGAACCGAGATGGACCACGAGTCGCTGCGGGCTGCCCTCGAGGACTGCCTGCTCGAGGACGCGGAACTCGAGGCGGACTGGTCGAGCTACGAGGACCGGTTCCCGACGTTCGAACCCCCTGAAGACGAGCCGACGGCGAAGCCCGAGGACGACTCGAGCCAGGAAGAGATCGGCATCGCGGATTAAGATCGACCAGTGACCGAGTACGACACCGACGCCGACCCGTTCGCCGACGCACGCACCGAAACCGACGGCGACGTCTCGCCGTGTTACCAGGCGTACATCGAGCGCCGCGACCATCGACCCGACAGCTGCACCGTCTACTGTGCGCTCGACGGCGAATCGATCGAGGATACCTGGATCCGCGCGAAGGGCGACGCGTTCGTCTCCCGCGAGGACGCCAGGTAACGGTTCCGAACGCTATACACTCCAACACGCCACACGACGATGTCAACCAACTTCCAGACCGCAGTCAGATCGAACGTCTCGCACGCAACCCGACGCGAAGCAATCGACCGTCTCGTCGCGGCAGACGAGCGACGCAATCTCGCACTCCTCGTCGAGATGGGCGGGCTCCGCGGGGAGTTCCGTCGGCGCGCCCTCGAGGGACTCGCCGACTGTAACGCGAACGAACAGCTCGAGGAGCTAGCCGAGGATACGACGGTCGATCCGTCGCTCCGGCGTCGCGCGGCCGAGCTGTCCTAACGTCGCATCCGCCGACGCCGTCGACAGCCCGGTTCGGCTAGCAGCGAACCGGGCCGCTGTTGTTAAAATACGCGGGGATCAGTTGCCCTCTTGCTAGTAACTCTTTTTACGTACCGAGTGCTCGGTTAATAACGCTATGGCATACAGCTGTTCCACCTGCGACGAGTCGTTCCAGTCCGCGGCAGGCGTCACCCAGCACGTCGCGCTGCATCACAACACCTGTGCCGTCTGTGACGACGCGTTCGACGACGTAGACGGACTTCGAAACCACGTTCACGAGAACCACTAGCTGCGATCGGCGAATTCCGTTTTTGTGTTCGGTTCCGAAAAAGCCGTTCGAACCCCATTCTCGAGTACGACCGTGGTGAGCCCGAAGTTCGTCCCCGAATCTCCTACCGACAGTGGATACCCCACCCGACCGAAACGGCTACACGCTCGTCGACTGAGCGTTGTGACTGCGCAGCGTTCGTAACATGTCCTGACAGAGCGGCTCGGGGTAGTAGCGGACCGTCTCGCTCCGAGAGTCCCACTCTATCAGCCCCGAATCGGCCAGTTTCGGGAGGTGGACGTGATGCATCTCGGTGGACAGCGAGGTCTCTCCCGACTGAGAGTCCACGTGTTCTACGAGCTCGTCGACAGTAGCTGTGTTCGTCGGTTGCGTATCGAGGAACCGAAGGATCTGTCGTCTGTGACGGTGACACAACAACTGGAGCAGTTCGTCACACTTCTCGGCGTGGGGGTTGGCGTTCATCGGAATTCGACCCTCCGATAACAAAACCGCAGCTCGCTCATAAGTGTAACGTATATGAACCTCTAAGAATTGCGAATTTCGCAGTTCTGTCCGAAACAGCTGCGGTTTCCGGTTGCGCTGTCCGTCACTCGCTACTCGGCTCTTTCGGCTCGAAGTGACCCCACGGCTGACTGTACTTTCTCGTGATGATCTCGGAGCTGTGAACGGTGAGCCCGTGTTCGTTCAACTCCTTCGTCAGTCGGATGAGATCGGACGTGGAGGTCGCGATAGTTTCGATGTAGAGGTTGTGCTCGCTGGTGATCATCTCCGTGATATCGACGACGCCGACGATGTCGAGAACGTTTTTGGCGACGCTCGAGCGGGCCGACGGGTCGCTGGTACACACGAAGAGGAGCCGAAGCGGAAAACCCGCCCGTTCGTAGTCGATCTTGGGCTCGTATCCTCTGATGACCCCCGCGTTCTCCATCTTGTCGATCCGGTTGCGGACGGTGCTGGGCGAAACGTCCACTTCCGTCGCGATCTCGTTGATCGTGACGTTGCGGGCGTCGCGTTGCAGCGCGAACAGCACACCTTCGTCGATGGCGTCGATCTCGACCGCCTCACCGTTCTCGTCGTCGGAATCGGATTCGGCAGCGACAGGCACGTCTTCGTCGGCCATGGTAGGAGTAGTACGCCTCGAGGGAAGAAGGGCAACTCGGTCAGCCAGTGTCACGGGTCGAGCCGACGCTCAACAGTCGCAGTAGTCGGGTTCGCAACACTCGAGTTCCTCGAGCACCATCCGTTTCTCCCGGTAGGCCTCGAGCGGGCCCGTCTCGACGCCGAGTCGCTCGCCGAGTTCCTCCGCGACGACGGCGAATCGCTGGCGGAACTTGTAGATGAAACAGAACTGTTGGCCGTTGTGTGCGACCTGGGGGCCGGCGAGAAACAGCCCGGGCGTCTCGGTCGACTCGTCCCGATCGGTGAGGTCGGGGAACTCGCCGTCGAACGCGAACAGGTCGTCGATGACCGCGAGGCTTCCCTCGAACCCGGTCGCGAGCACGGGGGGTGCTCGAGAGCGAACCCGATCGCCGTCGGTCGTCGTGACGAGGTACCCTCCGTCGTCGCGTTCGATCCCGTCGACGCGGGCGTCGGCGACGAGGTCGATCGGCGCGCCCTCTTCGAGGGACGTCTCGAGGCGCTCGTTCGTTCGCGGTGAGAGCACCTCGCTGGGGTCGGGGCTGCGGAACTGCCAGGTCCCCTCGTCGTCGAGTACCGTCACCGACCGTCCGGCCTCGGCAAGCCCGAGCGCGGCGTCGATCCCGCTCTCCGAACCACCGACGACCACGACGTCCGAGACAGTCTCTGCCACGGTTCCCGCGCCGTCGGCGGCGACCCTGTTCGTTCCAGCCGAGTCCGTACTCGAGGCCCGCGTCGCGTACTCGGCCCACGAGTCGACGTTTGCGACGTGGACCCCGTGGGTCGCCCCCTCGAGGTCTCCGCTCGAGGGGTACTGGTACTGGCCGGCGGCCCAGACGACATAGCGAGCGCGGATCGATCCCCCGTCGGTCTCGAGGACGAACCCGTCCGTGTCTTCGTCTTGCTGTGGGACGACGGACTCGACGTCGATACCCGTCTCGACGGGCAGCTCGTGGAACTCGGCGACCGCCTCGAGGTACTCGGCGTACTGCTCGCCTGTGGGGTGTTCACAGTCCAGTGCCAGTGCCGGCGAGGTGTCGATCGTGACGGCGTTCAGATCCCGAACCCCGAAGGCGTTGGCCGGAAACGACGGCGTCAGCAGTCGCATCTCGTCGGGCCAGCGCCGGAAGGAGGCGCCGATCCGGTCACGTTCGAGGACAGCGTAGTCGACCTCGAGTCGCTCGAGCGCGACTGCAGTCCCGATTCCGGCCGGCCCGGCGCCGACGACCGCGACCTCGAGTGAGTCGTTCATACCCACTGATGGTCGCTGCGTATTAATAATACTGTCCACAATATTACTAACTAATAGCATAGATCGAGGGGTAGATGTTAACGTCGGCTCGTGGAGCAGCGATCCGCGGAGCTTTTGGTCGACCGGAAGCTGAGATCGTACCGATGACTCGACGACCGCTCGAGCGGAGGTGGCTGCGATGACGACCGACCTGACCGAAATCACCGTTGTCGGAGACGACGACACCGGACTGGTCGCCCGCGTGACCAGCCTCCTGTTCGAGCGCGGGGCGAACATCGAGGATATGGATCAGGCGGTTCGGGACGGCGTCTTTCGGATGAACCTCGCCGTCGACACCGCGGAGATGGTCTGTACCGAGGAGACGCTCCGAAACGACCTTCGCGAGCTCGGCGAGGACCTCGGGCTCGACGTCCAGGTCCGGTTCCCCGCCGATCGCGAGACCCAGCGGATCGCCGTGCTGGGAACCAGCGAGAGCCACTGTCTCGAGGCGCTGTTCGAAGCCTGGGCGAACGACGAACTCGGTGCCGACATCGGAGTCGTCATCGGCAACCACGACGACCTCGAGCCACTCGCTCAACAGTACGACGTTCCCTTCCACGATATCGGCGACGAGAACGGCCAGCAAAACGAGGAACGGCTGCTCGAGGTGCTGGCGGAGTACGACGCCGACCTGATCGTCCTCGCACGGTATATGCGCATCCTCGGCCCGAACGTCGTCTTCCGCTACGAGGATCGGATCATCAACGTTCACCCCTCGCTGCTGCCGGCGTTCCCCGGCGCAGAGGCCTACCGCCAGGCCCTCGAGGAGGGCGTCCGCGTCGCGGGCGTCACCGCCCACTACGTCACGACCGATCTCGATCAGGGGCCGATCATCACCCAGCGCGCGTTCGACGTCCCGGACGATGCCGACCTCGCGGAGATCAAGCGACGAGGCCAGCCCCTCGAGGCCGACGCCTTGCTCGAGGCGGTGCGGCTCCACCTGAACGGCGACGTCTCGGTCCACCGCGGTCGGACGAGCGTTCGCGGGGGCGAGACAACGTATCAGCTGGGGCTATCCGACGAGATGGATGAACTCACGCCGGATCGACCCGTCGATGGAATCGCCGACGCCGTCGACGGCGCGACGACACCGGACGGGAAAAGCGAGGACGAGGCGGAGCGAGAGACCGAACCGGAGCCGCCGGCGAACTATAGTAGCCACTGAGAGTCAGTGCGCACCCGATCGCACGGCGGCTGTGCGATCGGTGTGCAAACCGTTTCAGTTGTTACTATAACGGGACGTCGAACCGTCCCAGGACTCGCGACAGTCGACGCTACAGAACTCGTAGTGGACGGCCTCGCCGTTCTCGACGATGCTCACGACCCGACGCTCGCCGTTTTGTGTCACCGGATCCTCGCAGGCCTGACACGCCGGTGTGTCCTCGTCGCTCGAACCAGTCATCGATCCTCAAAATAGGATGCAGCTACTTGAACGATCCTGTTGCGGCGGTATCGGCCGGCCGATACGAGGACTCAGACGTCTTCGGGGTCGACCGCTACGCCCTCGAACAGCGGATGGAGATCGCCGTCGAGCTGGGCCTTCAGGTCCCGGAGTTCACCCTGCGTGAGCGTGGCCGCGATCGCGTCGGTGACCCGTCGGCGAACTGCTCGACATTGTCGCCCTCGACCCCGGCCCCTGGAGATGATCGCCGACGCGCTCGGCGAACGACTCGCGTAGCCGGCGCCATCAAGATCGGCGTTCTCGAGCGAGCGAAGTCAGCTGACGTCCGTGTCACTGAATCGTTTATCACGATCCGGGTGATACTCTCACGCACAATGGCACAGCGAGAGGTTCAACAGGAGCTGTCGGTCGACCAGTACACGCTCGGGCTCGTCGGCCCCGACCAGGAGTGGGCGGGAACGGTGGCCGACGGCGGGACGATCGAGACCTACACCCCGCCGGGCTGCTGGGGTCCGATGATCACCCCCGAGTTCCGGGGCGGCCACGAGGTAACGAGGCCGATCCGTGTCGAGAACGCCGAGGTCGGCGACGCCGTGGCGCTGACGATCCGCGACGTCGAGGTAACGAGTCTGGCGACGAGCACGGGCTCGATGCGCGAGCGAACGGAGGCGTTCGGCGACGACCCGTTCGTCGACCACCGCTGTCCCGACTGCGGCACCGAGTGGCCCGAGTCGATCGTCGAGGGCACCGGCGAGGAGGCGATCCGCTGTGCGGAGTGTGGCGCCAACGCCTCCTCGTTTGGCTTCGAGTACGGCTACACCGTCGTCTTCGACGAGGATCACACGGTAGGGATCACGGTCGACGAGGACGCCGCACACGACCTCGCCGAGGACGCCACGGAGCTAATGGACATCCCAGAAAACTCCCGCCAGCACCCGATCCTGCTGTACGCGCCTTCGGAAATGCCCGGCACGCTCGGTCGGCTGCGGCCCTTCATCGGCAACGTCGGCACCACGCCGTCCGTGGAGCTGCCCGACTCCCACAACGCGGGCGACTTCGGTCAGTTCCTCCTCGAGACCGACCACGACTGGGGACTCGAGAGCGAGGCCGAACTGGAGGCCCGCACCGACGGCCACATGGACATCCCCGAGGTCCGTGCGGGCGCGACGCTGATCTGTCCCGTCAAGGTCGACGGCGCGGGCGTCTACGTCGGCGACCTCCACGCCAACCAGGGCGACGGCGAGCTCTCCCTGCACACGACCGACGTCAGCGGCAGGGTGCGGATGGACGTCGAGGTGATCAAGGGCCTCGAGATCGACGGACCGCTACTCCTGCCCAACGAGGAGGACCTGCCGTTTATCAGCAAGCCGTACAGCGACGACGAACTCGAGACCGGGCGCGAACTGGCCGACGAGCACGACGTCGACCTGCTCGACGAGATGGGGCCGATCCAGATCGTCGGAACGGGCGCGACGATCAACGACGCGACGGAGAACGCCTTCGATCGGGCCGGCAGCCTGCTCGAGATGAGCGAGGGCGAGGTGCGCTCGCGGTGTACGTTCACCGGCGGCGTCCAGATCGGCCGGCTACCGGGCGTGGTCCAGCTCGACATGCTCGCGCCGATGGATGTCCTCGAGGACCGCGGAATAGCACACCTCGTTCGGGAGCAGTACGCCGAAGGCGGACGAGAGGCCTGACTCCGGTCGACACGGCGCTCTGCTCCGGACGGGGAGAAACGATTCCGTTGCGTCCGGCGCGTCTCAGTCGGCTTCGTTCGGCTCGATGGTCGCCCGCTCGTCGGTCGCACGGTCGTCGCTCGAGGCCGTGCCGAGCCGTGCGCTTCGGTCCTCCGAAACCAGCGGTGCAACGGCCAGCAACAGCATCGCGAGCATAAACACCGCCAGCATCGAGAGAACGACCGTCGTAACGCTGAACGGGACGATGCCTGCGAGGATACCGGACGTAACACCCGCGAGGATTCCACCGGGAGTGACGGGACTCATCGCTTTCGGCCGTTCCTTTCGTATCGGCTCACATGAGTGTTACTTTTTCGTGGTCGACTTCGTGGAACCGCCGTCCCGCTCCGTCGGGTGGGTCAACGGGACGACCGAACGGCATTTACAGCAGCAGCCGGACCTGTTCGTATGGAGATACCCGAGGGGCTGGGGTCACACGTCCTCGATACGCTCGCGCCGAACATCGCAGTGCTGGACGATGAGGGCGCGATTCTGGGGACGAACGAGGCCTGGAAGTCCTTCGCCGAGGAGAACGAGCTCCAGCCGCCGGCAGACGGCGTCGGCGTCAACTACATCGAGGTCTTCGAGGACAGCGACAGCCCGCACGCCGAGCGGGTGGCCGAGGGGGTTCGGGCCGTTCTCGAAGACGAACGGGAGACGTTTACCCTCGAATACCCCTGTCACTCGCCGGACTCGCATCGGTGGTTCCAGCTGACCGTCGAACGGACGCGCTACGAGGACGAGCTGTACGCGGTCGTCTCCCGCCGGAACATCACCGACCGTAAGCTGAGCGAACGGCGGGTCGAGGAGTCCAACGAACGCCTCCAGCAGTTCGCTTACGCTGTCAGCCACGACCTCCAGGAGCCCCTACGAATGATCACGAGCTACCTCGGCCTGATCGAGCGTCGCTACGAGGACGAGCTCGACGAGGACGGCCGGGAGTTCATCGAGTTCGCCGTCGACGGCGCCGAACGAATGCGGGACATGATCGAGGGGCTGCTCGAGTACTCCCGCGTCGAGACCCGCGGGGACCCGTTCGAGCCCGTCGACCTCGATACCGTTCTCGAGGAGGTCAGCACGGACCTCCAGATGGCCGTCGACGACGATGACGGCGAGCTGACGATCGGGTCGCTACCGATGGTCGAGGGCGATCGCAGCCAGCTCCGGCGGCTGTTTCAGAACCTGCTCGAGAACGCGATCACGTACTCGGGCGAGGATCCGCCACGGGTTCACGTGGAGGCCGAGGAGAGCGACGGCGAGTGGATCGTCGCGGTCAGCGACGACGGGATCGGGATCGCTCCCGGAGACCAGGATCGGATCTTCGACGTCTTCGATCGGCTCCACAGCCGCGAGGAGTACGAGGGAACGGGGATCGGCCTCGCGCTGTGTGAGCGGATCGCCGAGCGCCACGGCGGGAGCATCGAGGTCGACTCCGAGCCCGGCGAGGGGTCGACGTTCTTCGTAACGCTGCCTGCTCCCTGAGACGGTTTGATCGTCCTCGAAGTCCGTCACAGACAACGTTTCCGCGCGGAAGACGTTCGACCTCGTTTTTCACCCGAGTCCTCACACAATATCTATTATCGGACGAACCGTACGGCGCCGTATGCCCGACGGGGAGAGTGAACGAAGGATGGCCGTCTGCACCTCCTGCGAATCCGCTTACGCCGCCGAAGTATGGCCGGACGGAACGATCAAACCGATCGGAACGAAGGGGAGCTGTCGCTGTGGATCGACGGAGTTTCGAGTGGCCGAATACTCGTCGGACGTCGTCCCGGAGCCGGGAGAGTCGACCGACGCTGCCGACCCGTAGTCGGAGGGGACGACGCTCGTTCCGGACCGTCTCGAGCGCGCCCGTTCCGAACGGTCCGGCCGACTCCGGACTCGGTGCGTGAAACGAGACATCGCCGAGAGGGGACACCGCTCGTCGTCTCCAGAACCCACCCACTACACACCACTGCGTCCAGTGTCCCAGTGTAATCGGGTGTCGCGGTCGAGAAAGGCCACGTCCAAATGTTCAAACGGTAGTCTACAATCGAGTAGTGGCGGAACCGCAGGAAAACGGCCGTACGCGAAGCGAACGGAGACCGACTGAACACACTGGACACGCTGGGGGGAAGGGGTCGAGAACGTTCGCCTCCGGCGTCGAATTCACGACTCCAGCCTTGAACCCGCCTCGAGAGAGCGCCCGAACTACAGCCCCTGAACGGACCCGATCGCACTCGAGAGCGGCGGGGCGTCGAAGACGTCCAGTCCAGTGTAGGTGTTGGCGCCGGCACAGTACATGTTTCGGGCCGTCTCGAGCACGCGGTCGTCGAGCGGTTTCGGCTCGACGTCACAGAGGGACCGCCAGTCGGCGATATCCTCCTGTTTGGCCTGTGCCTTCGCGGCCTCGACGGCCTGGACCCACTCGGGCTGGGTTCGCTTGTGGTACTGTCGGAGGACCTCCTTCGAGAGCTGGGTCGCCCCGTAGCTGAAGCGGTTCTCGTCGAACGTGCCGACGACGTCCGCGACCCCGACGTCGCCCTTGTAGTAGAGACACTCGATCTTGCCGTCCTGGTGGACCAGTTCGGTCTCGGCGGCCTGCTCGGTGATGACCCGGTTGACCTCGAGCGCGAGGTCTTCGAGCTCGTCGAGATCGGCCTTCCCGGCGATCACGTCGGCCTCCGCGCGGTCGAGCTGGCGGTCGCTCTCCTCGTACTTCGTCGTGAACTCGACGACCGGTTCCGGGAGGTCGACGGGTTCGTCGGGCCACTCCTCGAGTTCGAGGCCGTGGTCGGCTGGCTCGGTGCGCCGGCGCAGGCTCGAGCCGATCGGAACCCGGTTCCGGAAGACGATCTCGAGGGGGATCAGGAAGTTCTCGCCTGCGGCCTCGTGGTAGCTGTCGTAGTCGTACTCCAGGCCCTCGTTGGGCAGCTTCGGCGTCTGGGTGAGGTCGATCGCCATCTGCCAGGGCGGGCGCGAGGCCTCCTCGAGCGAGCGGACCTCGCCGTTCTCGACGACGCCGCGGTAGTGGGTCGGCACGCCGGCCTCCTCGAGCAGCTCGAAGTTGAAGGCGCCCATCGTACAGAGGCTCGCGCCCTTGTCGGGGATCTGGTCGGGCATCTTCCCCCAGTCGAAGACGGAGTAGTCGTCGGTGAAGACGAACGAACCCTCACCGAGGCTGTCGTCGGTGGCCTTCTCCTCGATGTGGAACTCCTTGACGCTCGTCATCCGAGACACCTCTGGGCAGCCGGGCGGCCGCAGTTCATATGTCAGATGCGGAGGCCGGACGGTAAGAAGGTTTCAGTATCGGCGCGGACGGCTCCCACTGCGGCTCCAGAGTGACTGCCAGTTGATAACATATACCCGATCGGCGTCCCTCCGAATCGTATGGAACTCAACTACAGACGACGCGGCACTGGCGAGCCGCTGCTTCTCGTTCACGGACTGGGCGGCAGCTGGCGGACGTGGACGCCGATACTCGACGCGCTGGCCGCCGAACGGGACGTGATCGCGGTCGATCTCCCCGGACACGGCGAGACGCCGTCGCTGTCGGGCGAGGTCTCGATCGACACCCTCGCGACGGCCGTCACCTCGTTTCTGGAGGCCCGCGACCTCGAGGGAGTCGACGTCGTCGGAAACTCGATGGGCGGACGACTCGTCCTCGAACTCGCGCGCCGAGGGACGGTCGGTTCGACCGTCGCGCTCGCTCCGGGCGGGTTCTGGACCGGATGGGAGCGATACTTCTTCTACGCAACCCTCGCACCGTCGATCCGCCTCGTTCGCCTGCTGCAGCCGGTTATGGGCCGACTCACGGCCAGCGCGGTGGGTCGGACCCTGCTCCTGGCACAGCTCTCGGCACGTCCCTGGGCGCTGCCCGCGGACGTCACCCGCGAGGAGATGCGGACGTTCGCCGACTCGCCCGCCTTCGACGAACTGTTGTATCGGTTGGGTTTCGGAGCCGGGCAGTCCGGAACGGACTCCGCTCCAGGATCGATCGTGATCGGGTGGGGCCAGGAAGATCGGGTTACCCTCCCCCGTCAGGCGAAACGAGCGCTGAACCGGTTTCCGAACGCGCAGCTGTACTGGTTCGAAGAGTGCGGGCACTACCCTCACTGGGACGCTCCCGAAGAGACCGTGCGGTTGATCCTCGCCGGTACCGCCGGCGACGACTCCGACGGCTCGTGAGTCGTCTCGCAGTACCCGAACGGGACGAACCCGACCGCTCGCAGCCGCCGAGTGACCGTGGCTCGCGCGAACTGAACGACCGATCCACCACCCTTTTCTCGCTGTACTGGTATTGATACGCCGATGGAGCGACCGGTGACCGAGGCAGATCTCGAGTTCGATCACGTTCCCGACACCGACCAGTCCTTCGAGAACGCGCTCGCGAAGGCCCGCGACGGCGACCGACTGACCGTCGACGACGCGATCGAACTGCTCACGACGGGGACCGACAGCGAGGGGATCGACCGCCGACGCAAGGAGCGCGTGCTCGAGGCTGCCAACCGACGCCGAGCCGACGTCGTCGGCGAGGAGGTCACCTTCGTCGCGAACCTGAACAACAACGTCACCACCGCCTGCAACGTCGGCTGTCTGTTCTGTAACTTCAAGGACGCCGCCCACACCTTCGAGAGCGAGTACGAAGCCGAGACGGCCGGGTTCACGAAGACGCCCGCCGACTCCCGTGAGACCGTCTCCGACGCGGTCGACCGAGGGATATACGAGGTCACGTCGGTGTCGGGGCTCCACCCCGCGTTCGCCCTCGACGACGAGCACCTCGAGATCCTCCGCGAGCATCCGACTCCGAAGGAAGTCAACTTCAAACCGCCCGAGGTGTACGAAACCGATCCGGGAACCTACGCCGCACAACTGGAAGCGATGAGCGTCGACGGCGTCCACGTCCACTCGATGACCCCCGAGGAAGCCTACCACGCCCGCCGGGGGACCGACTGGTCCTACGAGGAGGTCTACCGCCGGCTGCAGGAGGCGGGGCTGGACACGGTCCCCGGCACGGCGGCAGAGATCCTCGTCGACGAGGTTCGGGACGTGATCTGTCCCGGCAAGATCGGCACCGACGGCTGGCTCGAGGCGATGGAGGCCGCCGCGGACGTCGGGCTCGGGCTCACCGCGACGATCATGTACGGCCACGTCGAGAACGAGGCCCACCGCGCGATGCACCTGAAACGAGTCCGAGAACTCCAGGAGCGCGTTGACGGCGCGATCACGGAGTTCGTCCCCCTCTCGTTCGTCCATCAGAACACGCCGCTGTTCGAACACGACATCGTCTCGAGCGGTCCGAGCGACGACGAGGACGAGCTGCTGATCGCCGTCTCGCGACTGTTCCTCGACAACGTCGAGCACATCCAGTCCTCGTGGGTCAAGTACGGCGACCAGCAGGGACTGAAGATGCTCTCCTGTGGCGCCGACGACTTCATGGGGACGATCCTCTCCGAGGAGATCACCAAGCGCGCCGGCGGCGAGTACGGCGAGTTCCGCTCCTTTTCGGACTACGTCGAGCTAATCGAGTCGATCGGCCGCGTTCCGGTCGAACGGTCGACGGACTACGAGAAACGCCGCGTGATCGATCCCGACGAGCCGCCGTTCGGCCCCGAACTCGGCCCGAAGGCCGACGGGACGCCGCTGCTCGAGCGCGACGAGCGGACGGTTCCGGCCGACGACTGACCCCGACGCAGCTTTTTGTCGGCGCTGCACGTACCGACGCCTATGAACCACCTCCTGGAGATCGACGACCGCAGCTGGCGACTGCCGAACCACGCCCATCTCGTCGTCTACGAGCGCGAGGGAAGCGAGCGCGGCCTGCTCACGATCTACGACTGCGGCGCGACCCAGGGACCGCCGAAGGCGCAGTTGCTGGGAACCCTCGAGTCGGTCGACGTCGATGCCGTTATCGAGCCGAATCCGACCGGACGCACCGTGAGTCTTCGTGAGGCGGCGACGCTCGAGCGAGCGGATGAGGACCGGTACCGGATCGCCTGACCCCGCTCACTTCGCGCCGCGGGCGAGTCCAGGTCCGTCGTCCTCGCGTTCGGTGAGTTCGACGGTCGGCTCCTCGCCCGCCGAACGGGCGACCGCGAGCGCGAGCGCGGCGATAGCCAGCAGGCCGATGGCGCCGCCACCGACGGAGACGATCGACAGCCCGCCGAGGAAGAGGCTGCCGACGAGGATCGCTGCACCCAGGACGAGCCCGGCGACTGGGACGCCGAATGCAATGGTATCACTGTGCATACGAACCCTACGGCTCGAGCCGGAATATACGTCGTTGCCGCTTCACTGGTACGTCCGGAAAACAGGCCTGTTGGCGTCTCGGGGGATCAGCTCCCGTTCTCGCGTCGGCCGCCGTATTCCGCGTAGAATCGATCGACGAGCCACTCCGTGGCGTTCGTCTTGTGCCCATCGGGAACGTAGACGAACGGAATCGGCGCGTCGAACGCCCGCTCGCCGTACAGCCCCCAGTCGCCCGCCGAACGGGTCGTCCCGCCGTAGGCGATTGGGATCTCCTTTAGCTCCGCGGGCTCGTACTCCGGGACGTACGAGCGCTCGATCCAGACCTCGTGGGCGGGCAGGTCGAACCGCTCGGCGAGCGCCGTCTCCAGCCGATCGTCGTTCGAGACGAGCCACTGGCCGAACGCGTCGAGATCGGCATCGATACGGTCGGCGTAGGCGATGCGGTGTTTCCAGCAGGTCTTCGGGAACCGTCGCCGCCGAAAGCGCTCGTGGAGCGCCGCGAGCGTCGTCTCGGGGTTGTCGCGGGCGGCGACACGAAGTCGCTCCATCACCGTGTTGTCGTCGACATACCCCTCGAGAATTCCCTCGAGCGTCACCGGTGGCTCCCCCGTAACAGTCGCGAGCTCCTCGACGAGCTCCCGCAGGAGAATGTTCGCGTACACCGACTTGTGGTGCTGGGTCACCCACATGTACAGCGCGATCCGTCCCTCGAGATAGTTGCCGAGCGTCGACAGCGCCTTCTCGGAGAGCGCCAGCCCCTCTTCGGGGTGGGCCGTGTAGGAGTCGACCATCCGATCGGTGTCGAAACTCAGCACGTCTGCACCCGTCATCTGGTTGTCCCGCGTGATGTAGTCCAGTCGATCGACGTCGATCGGCGAGTGGAGCAGCTGGGCGCCGAGTCCGTGCTGCCAGGGACCGCCGCGCTCGTAGACGAGGCTGTAGCCCAGCACGTACGCACAGACCTCGAACGGGTCGACCCCCATCGCCTCCAGGTCCTCCTGGAACTCCCGGAGGATGATTAGACAGCCGAGCAGCTCGTGGTCGTTCGCCGTCCGAAGCGGCGCTTCGTCGACGCCGGCGTCGCGAAACGCCGCGCGCAGTCCGCGGTCGGCGAGGCGCTCGCGAATCTCGCTCGTGTCCAGAAACGGCTCGCAGATGTGGGAAAACGGCGGATGACCGACGTCGTGGAGCAGACAGGCACACTCGAGGGTCCGCTGGATCTCGTCGAGCACGCGATCGGGCGTGTCGCGGACGAAGTAGGGCTCCTCGCGCAGATTCTCGAACACCGTGCGACCGAGGTGGTAGACCCCCAGACTGTGCTCGAAGCGCGTGTGGTTCGCGCCCGGATACACGAGGTTCGTCGCCGACAGCTGGCGGACGTACCGGAGCCGCTGGAAGGCCGACCGGTCGACGACGCGCTCGACCAGCGGCTCCGGCAGCTCGATGTAGCCGTGTACCGGGTCCTTGATCTGGGTGACCATCGGTTGTGAGAGAACGCGCCCGCCGCGGTCTTACGCTTTCGGTTCCCCTCGCCGCGCGGTCGACCTCGAGTGGCGGACGCCTTCCGAGGCACCGCGACCGGTTGCTCGACCGCATAATTGTATCGGTGAACGGACCTGTATTTGGGTCGGTTCACCCTCGTTTCTGGAAACCGATCCGATATCCCGGTACCCGTTGGTCGGTCGTCTCCTTTTAGAAATCATATGTTGGGATTATAAGTATAATTCCAGCAAGCCAAGTATTTATTGAAATTCCGGAGTGCGGTATGGACGCGCTGTCACGGCGCGTGACTTCCATGAGTAACGAACAGACTCCCGACGACGACAGACGCACAGTACTGAAAACGCTCGCCGCAACGGGTCTCGCTGGCGCCGGTATCGCCGGTGCGAGCGGCTCGGCGAGCGCGAATCCGGGCGGAGGCGGAAACCCCGGCCAGGGCAACGGAAACGTTCCGCGACTGACCTTCGACCTCGACGAGAGGGAGGGCGAATTCGTCGATAACGGTGACGACGACGCCGAAAACATCCCGAACGGGTTCAGGGCCGGAGAGGACGCGACGTTCGACGGCGAACTGATCCTCGAGGACCTCGAGATCGCCGAGGTCGATGGCGATGAACACCTCCTCGCGAGCGGACGACTGCGAGGAACGCTCTCGAGCAACCCGACCGAACAGGTAAACGAGACGTTCGACGGGCTCGACCTCGGGGGACTCCTCGACGGCGTCCTTGATCTCCTCAGTCCCGGGGAAGCCGGCGAGTGTCCGGTTCTCGATCTGGAGATCGAGCCGATCTTCCTCGACCTGCTCGGACTGGAGCTCGAGACCGAGACAATCGACCTCGACCTGACGGCCGTCGCCGGCGAGGGTAATCTCGTTGGCAACCTGCTGTGTGCCGTCGCGGGCCTGCTCGATCCATAGAACCGGCCTTCGACTCCGCGCAGTATTTTCTCCGACAGCTGCGAGTGTCACTCGACGACCGATTACGAGTCCGGTCCGGTAACACCCGCTCGGTGGCGACCGACGAGGCTCTCGCCCTCGAGAACCGCCCGGTAGCGACGACCGGCTGCGTCCTCGGCCTCGAGCGCGTTCCGAATCTCCGTCGAGATCCACTCGCGGCTGCTCCCGTGAGCACCAGTTCCCGCAGCGGCGACGCCGTCGAACTCGTCGGTCCGCAGGTCGTTCGGCAGGAACCGCTCGTACACCGGGAGCCGCTCGCGGAGCGGAACGCCCGCGGCGTCGGCGATCTCCTCGAGTTCCCGCAGCGCGGGCCAGGCGTAGTCGGGGTTGATGTGGTCGTCGGTGATCGGCGAGACGCCGCCCAGGTCGTCGACGCCGCAGTCGATCAGCTCGCGGGCCGGGGCGAGGTTGGGCGGCACCTGCACTGAGATCTCCTCGGGCAGGGCGATACGGACCATCGCCGTCACGCGGCGCATCGTCTCGAGGCTGGGACTCCCGTCGGACCACCGCTCGTTCTCGGCGACGGGCTGGACGATCACCTCCTGGACGTGGTTGTAGCGCTCGTGCAGCTCCCGAATCGCCAGCAGACTCTCGGCGCGATCGTGCCAGTCCTCGCCGATCCCGACGAGGATTCCCGTCGTAAAGGCGACGTCGAGCTTTCCCGCGTTCTCGATCGTCCGCAGGCGCTGCCCCGGTTCCTTTCGTCGGGGACCCGCGTGAGCGCCGACCTCGGCGGTCGTCTCGAGCATCACGCCCATGCTGGCGTTGCCGTCCGCCACCGTCTCCATCTGCTCGAGGGTCTGATCGCCGGGGTTCGAATGGGGAAGCAGTCCCACCTCGAGGGCGACCTCGCAGGCCGCCCGAAGGTAGTCGTGGATCGAGTCGTACCCCCACTCCTCGAGTTGCGCGTGGATCTCGGTGTACCGGTCGTCGGGGTCGTCGCCGAACGTAAACAGCGCCTCCGTGCAGCCGGCGTCGGCGCCGCGCTCGCAGATCTCCCGGACCTCCTCGAGCGAGAGGAGCGAGGCCTCGCCGGGCGGATCGAAGTACGTGCAGTAGGTGCAGGTGTACCGGCAGGCGGTCGTCAGCGGGATGAAGACGTTCCGGGCGAAGTGGAGCTCCGGCGGCGCGGCGACGTCATCGGGGGTGACTGCGAGCAGCCGCTCGACGGCCGCGTCGTCGATCTCGAGGGCGACGCCGTACTCGCTCGCGCCGGGAATCATCACCTCGGAGTGTCGTCGCCGGGACCATAAGGGCTTCTCGTTGGGTCGGGACCGTTCTCGGCCCGCGAGGGCGATTCGGTTCGGTCCGTCTTCGGGGCCTCAGCTCGAGGTGGCGTTTCCGGCCCGCGCGATCCCGACTCGCCCGTCGTCAGCCTCGAGTTCGAACCCCCGTTCCCGGAGGGAGGCGGGCGCGCGGTCGGTGCCGTGGACCAGCACCTCGACGAGGTCGGCCGGCTCGTCGATATCGGTCGAGAGCCGAAAGGAGTCGACGACCGCAAGGTCGGCGCCGATCTCCGCGGTGATCTCCCGGTGGTCGAGGAAGGAACCGCCGTGGTAGTCCACCCGAAACTCGGGGTGGCGAACGACGAGGGCGTTGGTCCCTGCCCCGCGGCCGGGCGCGATGGCAACGTCGCCCCCGGCGGCAAAGAGGCGCTCGAGGGCGTCGGGCGTCGCCAGCGCGAGGTCGGCCATCACGACGGCGACGGGGTCGTCCTCGGAACGCTCCGGCAGCCGAGCGTCGACCGCCGGCGTCAGCGGACGGTCGTCGACGACTACCGGCGCCGAAATCGGCTCCTCGAGCTCGAGCGGTGCCGTCGAGAGCACCGTCGGCTCGTAGCCGACGGCGTCGATCGCGGCCAGCACGTCGCGCAGCATTGCCCGCGCGAACGCCGCTCGCTCGTCGGCCGAGAGCACCGGCTCGAGGCGCGTTTTCGGTGCGTCGGCCGCGAACGGAACAAGGACCCGCATTCGGCTACCGTTGCCGGCACGCGGGCAAAAACGCGTCGGAGCTCAAAAGAGGGGTTCGAGTTCATCGGCCTCGTCGGCGACGAGGGTCTCGAGGTTCTGCTCGCGCTCGGCTTCGATGTCGTCGATCCGGTCCTGGGCCTCGATCGCGACCTCCTGGAGGCGCTTGATCCGGGGGACGTTCGTTACGCCCGACAGCAGGACGACGGCGTCGACCTCGGGTTCCTGGCGCGGGTAGTCCCCGCCGCGGACCTCCATCGAGCCGGTCTCGTCCTCGAGCCAGGTCCGGCCCCGTTCGATCCCCTTGCGATTGAGGTACGACGACGGGCCGGCCAGCACCAGCAGCGCGCGCTCGGTGCCGTCGACCTCGCATGGAAGGGTGAGCCGCCCGAGGGTCGCCTTTCGGACGAGGCTCGTGATTCGGTTGGTCGTCTCGGCGGTGTCGAGCCCGGCTCCCTCGTCACCGCCCGTAAACCGCGAGAGCAGCCCGCCCGACTCGAGTTCGACGTCCTCGCTGGCGAAGCCGATCGTCGAGACGCCCCCGCCTGCGAGGGTGTTGATGATCTCCGAGGAGTCGACGACGCTCTCGGCGACGTCCTCGCCCTCGCGGATCTCGCCGGCGCCGAAGAGGATGGCGAGCCGGCGAACGATCTCACCGTTGATCTGGTCGTAGCTCCCCTCGACGGACTCGCCGGTCTGGCGCCAGGAGTCGTTGTCGAAGACGAGCAGGTTGTCCGTCTCGCGGACGAACGTCTGGAACGATCGGGCCGCGTTGAGCGTGTAGATCCCGCCCTCGTCGGCGCCCGGCAACACGCCGAGCCCGTAGACGGGGATCGTGTAGATCCGTTTGAGGTGGTCGGCCAGCACCGGCGCGCCGCCCGAGCCGGTCCCGCCGCCCATCCCGGCGACGATCAGGAAGGCGTCGACCTCGTGGGTCGGGATCGAGTCGACGGCGTGTTGGATCTCGTCGACGTTGTTCTCGGCGATCTCGGCGCCGAGTTCGTTGTCGGCGCCCACGCCGTGCCCGTTGACCTCGGCCTGCCCGATGAGGACGCGGTTCTCCTCGGGAATCCGCTCGAGACCCATCAGATCCGCCTTCGCGGAGTTGACGGCGACGGCCGCCCGAACGATCCCGCTGCCGGTTCGATCGTCGTGCTCGAGGAAGCGATCGACGATCTTGCCGCCGGCCTGTCCGAATCCGATCATCGCCAGTTTCATGCGTATCAGAGGTCTCCGTTGTCTGACCGAGTGCTATCGCAGGCATAAGTTTTGTGTCAAAAGAGAATTTTAGCTTATACTACAACTGTGACCGCGGTCCGCCACCGAGGACCGTCAGTCGGCCGCCGGCGCCTCGACCTCGAGCCCGAGGAACTCCTTGAGCGTCGTCAGCTCCTCGAGATCGAACCCGAAGGCGGTGACGTCGTTGTCGGCGAGGGTGTTGTCCATCTCGAGCGAGCGGGCCTGGTCCGGGCCGAAGGGGATGAACGGAACCGGCTTCGCGGCCGTCAGCCCGAGTTTCGTCAGCTCCATCGGGATCGGCACGATGGTGACGGACTTGCCCTCGGCCGCGTAGGCCAGTTCGGTGACGTCGGCCAACGTTGCGACCTGGGGACCCGCGAACTCGTAGGTCTCGCCGACGTGGGTGTCGTCCTCGAGGATGTCGGCGAGCATCGGAACGAGGTCGCCGACCCAGATCGGCTGGAACCGCGTCTTCCCGCCTCCGGGCAGCCCCGTGATATGGGGCGTCGTCAGCTGCTTGGTGAAGTCGACGAACTCCCCGCCGTCGCCGAAGACGACGGAGGGACGAACGATCGTCCACTCGAGGTCCGAACCGGTGACGACGGACTCGGCCCGCCCCTTCGATCGGATATAGTCGGTCGCCCCGTCGGCATCGGCGCCGAGCGCACTCATCTGGACGAACCGGTCGACGCCGCGTTCCTCACAGGCCCGGACCAGGTTCTTCGTGCCGCCGAGGTGGACCTCCTGGTGGCTGGTTCCCTCGGGGGGTTCGTATAACGGCGACAGCGAGACGAGGTTGACGACGGCGTCGTGGCCCTCGACTTCCTCGACGATCGAGTCGTAGGCGCTGGCGTCGCCCATCGCGCGGTCGATCTCCGGCGGGAGATCGGCCTCGTCGGGGCTCCGGGAGAGTGCGGTCACGTCGTGACCCCGCTCGTGCAGTTCCATACAGAGATGCGTCCCGATGAAACCGGTGCCGCCGGCGACGAGAACGTTCATACCCTCATCAACTCCCTCGACGGGGAAATAGGGGACGGCGACATTGTAAGGGTCGGCCGAGCGATGGCGATGCCGTCTTGTATCCGCCCGAGCGACGTGGGAGTATGCTCGTGACGCTCGAGGGACTGGACGGGAGCGGGAAGACGACGGTCTGGGAGGCCCTGCGGGACGTCTACCCCGACGCGACGTTTACGACCGAGCCCACCTCGGGAGAGACGGGGTCGTGGTACGGCGAGGCCGTCTATCGCTCGATCGCCGACGACGACGCCGACCCGCTGGCCGAACTCTTCCTGTACACGGCGGACCACGCGGACCACCTCACGCGGGTGATCGAGCCCGCCCTCGAGCGCGGCGACCTCGTCATCTCCGATCGCTACTCCGACTCCCGCTACGCCTACCAGGGGGCGACCCTCGAGGCGGACGGCCGGATCACCCGTCCGCTCGAGTACGTCGTCGGCATCCACAGCGCGTTCTCGATCGAGCCCGATCTGACAATCTACCTCGATCTCGACCCCGAGACTGCCGCTGCTCGTGCGGGGACGACGAACAAGTTCGAACGCGTCGAGTATCTCTCGAACGTGCGGGACAACTACGAGCGGTTGATCGAGCGGGATCCGGCCCGGTTCGTGCGGGTCGACGCCACCCAGCCGCCGGAGGTCGTTCTCGAGCGCGTCGAGAACGTGCTGGCGAGCGCGCTCGCGGACACGGAGTAACCGGAATTACTTTCAGCCGGCTCCGCCAGACTGGTGGCATGCACCGCGTCATCGGCGAAACCGCCCTCGAGGACGCCCGCGTTTCCGTCGACGAGGCCCTCGAGATCTACCGCGATATGGTGCGAGCGCGCCGGTTCGACGAGCGCGCGCTCGCCCTGCAGCGCCGGGGCTGGATGAGCGGCTACCCGCCGTTCAGGGGCCAGGAGGGATCACAGGTCGGGGCCGCACACGCCCTGGCGGAGACTGACTGGCTCGTGCCGACCTATCGTTCGAACGCGATGCAGATCGCTCACGGGGTCCCGATGAGCGATATCCTTCTGTTCCGTCGGGGGTTCCCCGAGTACGCCTCCGATCACGACCTGAACGTCTTCCCGCAGGCGGTGCCGATCGCGACCCAGATCCCCCACGCCGCGGGGCTGGGAATGGCCGCGAACGACGGCGACTCCGAGGAGGCGATCTGCTGTTACCTCGGCGACGGCGCGACGAGCGAGGGCGACTTCCACGAGGGGCTGAACTTCGCGGGCGTCTTCGACGCGCCGGTCGTCTTCTTCTGCGAGAACAACGGCTGGGCGATCTCGACGCCCCGCGAGCGCCAGACCGCGAGCGACACCATTGCGTGCAAGGCCGAGGCCTACGGCTTCGACGGCGTTCGCGTCGACGGCAACGATCCGCTGGCGGTGCGGGAGCTGACCGAGGCCGCCCTCGAGCGCGCCCGCGAGGAGAACCCCGTGTTGCTCGAGAGCCTGACCTACCGTCAGGGCGCCCACACCACCAGCGACGATCCATCTCGCTACCGCGACGGGAGCGAGGAACTCCCGGAGTGGCGCACCGCCGATCCCCTCGAGCGCTACGAGACCTACCTCCGCGAGGAGGGAGCCCTCGACGACGCGTTCGTCGAGGAGGTCGAGGACGAAGCCGAAGCGGAGCTCGAGGACGCCGTCGAGACCGCCGAGTCCGTGCCCGCGCCCGAACCCGGGGAGGTGTTCGAACCGGTGTACGCGGAGTCGACGCCACGGCTCGACGAACAGCGGGCGTGGCTCGAGGGCTTCGCCGACCGCGAGGATCTCCGGGAACTCGAGCGCTGATGCGGCTCAGTCCCGGGGTGGGTCGTCGTTCTGATGGTCGCGGCCGTAGTCGGTCAGCGAGTCCCAGCCGAGGCGCTCGCCGAGGTCAGTGATCGCCTCCGATAGCGTCCCCTCGTCCCCGAACTGGATGTCGACCTCGTCGTCGGGTCGCGGCGTGATCCCGCCGTCCTCGTTCACGTCGCCGTGGTACAACAGGCCGGATTCGGCGCTGTGAAAGACGGGCGTTCCGGGGTTCGCCATTCCGATCAGCTGGAAGTCGTCGTCGGATTCGGAGTCGAGGTTCTCGGATGCGGGGCCGAGGTCGTCGTCCAGATCCGTCTCTCCGGGCCACTCGATTTCGGGCGGATCGTCGGGACGCTCCGGCTGGTCGTCTGCCATGCCGACCCGTACTCTCCTCCACCGCAAAACGTCGAGGCCTCAGAGCGCAGGCTCGAGCGAGAACGGACGGGGAGTCGCTCGAGCGAACGCATCACCGGTAGTCAGAGACCACTCCGATCTCGGCGCGCTTGCGACCCGGACAGGGACGGGCCTTCGTTTGGCACGCGGTACAAGAGACGTCAGTCCATCGCGATGTACGTCTTCGTGTCGGTCACGCCCTCGAGTCCCTGGATGTCGGTCGAGACGGCCTTGAGGATCTCGTACACCTCCTCGGTGGTGACCTCGACGATGATGTCGTAGTTGCCCGCGACGATGTGGGCCTCGGCGACCGACCCGAGCCCCCTGATCGACTCGAGCAGCCCCTCGGACTTTCCGGCGGCCGTCTTCACCATGATGAAGGCGTGAACCATTCTCGCTGGTGTGGTACATCGTGGCATGACTAAAGCCTTTTGTCGGCTTCCAACCGAATGGTATGGGTCACCAGGGCAAACTTATTGGCGGGGGCGGGCGTACCCTCCGTTCATGCGGTTCGTGATCATCGGCGCCGGACGAGTCGGCCTGCGCACAGCGCGTGTCTTACGCGAGGAGGGACACGAGGTGACCGTCATCGAGCGCGAGGAGTCGAAGGTACGGCGCGCCCGAAACCAGGAGTTCACCGTCGTGGAAGGCGACGGGTCCCAGGAGACGATCCTCGAGGAGGCCGGCCTCGACGAGGCCGACGCGCTGGGGGCGCTGACCGGCGACATGAACGTCAACTTCACCGCCTGTATGATCGCCAAACACCACGGCTGCCGGACGGTCATGCGCATCGACGAGGCCTACCGCGAGGGGATCTACCGGAAGTACGCCGAGGAGGTCGACGAGATCATCTACCCCGAACGGCTGGGTGCGATCGGCGCCAAAAACGCCCTGCTCGGGGGGACGATCCGCGCGATCGCCGACATCGCCCAGAACCTCCAGATCGTCGAACTCACCTTCACCGACGAGGCGCCGATCAACGGCTACTCGATCAGCGAACTCGAGTTGCCGGCCGACGCGACCGTCATCGCGTTCGGCAAGCGCGACCGTCCCCTGGAGATCCCCTCCGAGGACGAGTCGCTCGAGACCGGAGACCGGATCGTCGTGCTGGCGGACTACGAGGTGTTGAACGCGGTCAGACAGCTGATCGTCGGCGAGTCGGCGACTCGCGCGGCGGCGAACGCGGGCGCGGGAGGTGTCAACTGATGGTTACAGCGTACGTCATGATCAAGGCGAACACGGGCGAGGCGGATCGACTCAGAGAGAGCGTCGAATCGATCGACGGCGTCGAGGGGGCACACATCGTTGCCGGCGACGTCGACATCATCGCGAAGGCGGCCGTCGACACCCCCGCCGCAGTCAAGAAGATCGCGGCGACGGAGATCCAGGGGATCAACGGGGTCGAGGACACGCAGACCTACATCGCGATGGACTGAGCGACGATCCCGTCCGGCGACTCGCGTTTACATCGGCATTCCGCCACTCTCGCCGCCTCCCTCGGCTGCCTCCTGACCGCGACTCTGGGCGCTCTCAAGCAGCGTCGCGGCGGGCCCGCGGTAGACGTAGCCGGGGATCAGTCCCTGGGCGTAGGTACCCTCGACGTACTCGATCAGCGCCTTGGCATCCGCGACGCCCTCGCGGGCGTCCCAGGCGACGAACTCGAGCGTAACCCGTACGGTCTCGCCGTCGCGCTCGACAGTCGGCTCCTCGTGGGTGCTCGTCCGGGCGACGGTGAAGGTGTCCTCGAGGCGGCGCTCGAGGGTCTCGAACCAGCCGTCCTCGACGACGGGCGCGACGGTCTCGTCGCCGACCGCGGCGTCGAGCGTCGGCAAGTGGACGATCACCCGAAAGCGGCCGTCGCGCTTGCCG
>NZ_AOIB01000014.1:0-151020 GCF_000337675.1 Natronococcus amylolyticus DSM 10524
GATGTGTATAAGAGACAGGTCGAAAGGATGTTGCGTTTCTCGCGGGTTCATCGACCCGTTTCGCGACGAAGTCCGGCGTTTCCCGGAAAACGGTCCACATTACTATCCTCGACTCGCCCGTCGTAGCTCGGCATGAGTCTCGATAGACACGCCGCGGATCGACGACGGTTCGCTCGACTGCTCGGTCTCGACGAGCGCGACGGCCTGGGTCTGCCGATCGGTCTCGACCGATCCGTCGGCGACGAGCCCACGGATCCGACGCGGGCCGACGAGTCCGAACCTGACCCTACTGGATCGCGCGATCGCTGAGAACCGTCTCGACCGCGGTCGCGACCTCCTCGAAGTCCTTGATCGTGAGCCCGTCGGTGGTGACGAACACGCCCTCCCTGTCGCTCGTGACCCGGATCAAAAAGCCGTTGTCGAACACGCGGATCGTGTAGTTGTAATCACCGAGCTCGGACTGCTGGTAGGCCGTCTGGGCCGTCTTGAATCCGCGCCACTCGTGACCGATGAACGTCGAGAGGTCGGCGTCGCGCTCGAGATCCTCCCGGAGGTACAGCTGCTCGTAGTCGTCCCGCGTAAAGTAGGTGACCGAGCGGAGACTGTCGCCGATCGCCGTTCTGCAGGTCGTTTCGATCTGGTCCGCGATCTCTGCATTGAGGAGCCCCGTTGCCATATCCGAGCAGTGAACGCCCGATACCTTAACCCCGGGGGCTGGTGACAGGGTTCGGAGAGGTGATCCAGGACCGCACCCGGAGCGGCTGTAAGCAGTGGTTTCGGCCGAGGCCGGCGATCGTAGCTCCCGATTACGCGCTCGAGACCGCCTCGAGAAACTCGCGGCCGATCCGGTCTCGAACTTGGTCGACGAGCACCGCCTCATCTTCGGCCGTTCCCGCGACGGGGGTGAGCGGAAGCTGCCCCCCTGCCATGTCGTCGTGGCCGCCGACGTTCCCTCGGTCGTCGAACAGTTCGATGAGTGTTTCGCCGAGATCGAGATCCGGTCTGTTCGTCCGTCCGCTCAGGTGGATTTCCTCGCGGATGATTCCGCAGACGAGAACGGTGTCGACGCCGTCGATGTTCAGGAGGAAGTCGGCCCCCTGGGCCAGGGCGACCCTGTTCTCCAGGCGGCCGATACAGGAGGCCAGACAGGAACCCCACCGAACCCGGTTGTGGATTACGTCACCGAACGCGTCGACGCTGTCGGGGAGAAAGGACACGCCGTACAGCTCGCGGAGCCGGCTCGGATCCGACCGCTCGTGGAGGTAGTCGGCGACCGCGTACTCCCGGTCGGTCGGCTGGCGATAGAAGTCGAGCCGTTCCCGGTGGATCCCAAAGAGAAGCGCGGAGGCGATCCGCGGCGTGGGCTCGGTCGCCGACTCCCGAAAGTACTCCGCGAGGATCGTCGCCGTCGCCCCGTAGGACTCGCGGACGTCGACGACGTCGGCCGGGATCGGCCCGTCGGTGGGATGGTGATCGATCACGATGTCGACCGTCTCCTCCGGTGGGACCGAGTTGTGGTCGCCGGGAACGGAGTGGTCGACGAACGCGACGATGTCGTTCGCCTCGAGTTTCGCGTCGCTGTAGCGCTGTGGCGTGACGTCGAACAGTTCGACGAACGCGCGGTTCTGCTGGTGGACGATCGTCCCACCGTACAGGATGTCGACGGTGTCGACGCCGCGGGCTCGAGCGAGCGACTCGAGGGCGATCGCCGACGCCAGCGAGTCCGGATCCGGATCGTCGTGACAGACCACGGTAAGCGACGAGGCCGACCGCAGCCGGGTGAGCACCGCGGCAGCGTCCGACATAGACTGGAGTTTGCGCTACACCGGTGTTAACAATTGTCGTCTCTCTCCTGAGAGTCACGGCGATCTGATACCGGCGAGACGGCGCTGAACCGCCGCAACGCTCCGAAGCCGCGACGAGAGATCCTGAAGTATTTATGGGCTATAGACGATCGTTCGCTATGGGCGGAACCTCCGGCGAGGAACGGTCGACGACGCTCGGCGAGGATCTCGACGAGACGACCGCGGCGATCATGGACGCGGTGTACCGGGCGCTGTCACACAACGGCTACCCCGCGACGACGATGTCCGAGATCGCCGCCGAGTTCGAGAAGAGCAAGTCCCTGCTGTACTACCACTACGAGAGCAAGGAGGAGATCCTCAACGACTTCTTCACTCACCTCTGTGAGCGGCTCGAGGCGACGCTCGTCGAGGACCCCTACGACGACCCGCACGAACAGCTACTGGCTCTGATCGACCGACTGCTGCCCGCGGAGATGGACGACGAGTCGCTCCGATTCCGGCGGGCGTTCTTCGAGATTCGGTCGCAGGCCCCGCACAACCAGTCCTACCACGAACAGATCGAGCGCTCCGACGAGATCATCCTCGAGGCGCTGACCGAGACGGTCCGTCGAGGCGTCGACGAGGGTCGGTTCGCCGACGTCGACCCCGAACGGGAGGCCGAACTCCTCTTCTCGACGATCTACGGCATCATGGAACGGGGCGTCACCCTGGAGGACCGAGCGCTCATCGAGCGGAACAAGGAGACCCTCCACGACCGCATCGACCGCTGGCTGCTCGAGTCCGAGTAAGGCGGACCGTGCCGTATTCGGCGGAGCGCTCGGAGCCGCCCCTTAGAACACGAACAGCAGCCAGACCACCCACATGAGGAAGTTGACGGCGCCGAGGACGCCGATCATGACGCCGACCCACCGTCGCTCCATGATCTGAACCAGATTGTACCCGCTGTAGGCCGCAAGCGCACCGAGCAGCGGCACGAACAGCGAGGCGATCGCCGCACCGATACCGTTCCAGACGTGGAACTTCGACTCGTCGTGTGCTCGCCTGAGGTCGTCCGAGAGACTCGCCTTCGAGTTGCTCATGAAACGTTCGTCCTTCGCGCCGCACGCATATAAACTGACCGTTCAGTCAGGATTGGCAGGCGGCGTCGGTCGTGCTCGATGGCGAGCGCAGAAATCGCCCGGACAACGGGAGCTACGCGATCGGATCGGCCGGCTCCCGATCGATGCTAGCCTCGAGAACCGCCGATAGCTGCGTCCGAACCGCCGCTTTCGAATCCGGCGGACAGCACTCGACGATCGGCTCGAGCCACCGCGACCGGTCCGTGGGACAGTGCCGTCGATCGGTCGAAACACCGTTTCCGGGCCGGCGAGAGCGGGCGCAGTAGCCGAGCGTGTTGCCGTGCCGTGCCAGCTCCCGTCGCGGTTCGACGTCGGCGAGAAGCGCCGCGAGTTCGACCGCACAGCCAGTCAGCGAACCGATCCGGCGAACCGCGTCGGTCTCGAGAACCGACGACTGCGGCTCGGACGCGAGCGACGCTTCCCCCTCCTGGACGGCTCGCGTCGCCTCGGCCAGTGTCTCGAGACAGCGTTCGACAAGCGCCGGCTCGGCGTCGAACCTCGCCGTCAGCGCGAACGCCTTCGACTCGAGGAGATCCCCGAGCAGAACGTCGTCCGTCGGCTTGTGTCCGGTCCGTCGGCCGTACTCGGCGGCGCTGCGGTGGAGACGCACCTGCAGCGAGACGAGCTCCAGCGACGCGGCGATCGGCACCAGTTCCTCGAGCGGACGCTCGTCGCCGAGCCCGTCGGCCATCGCCAGGAACACCTGGCCGCGGGTCCGCGGCCGGCCGAGCTCAAGCAGTTCCTCGGGGGAGCGATCGAACGCACCCGCCTCGGGCAGATGCGTCCGGAGCGCGTCCTCGATCGCCGCTCGTCGCCGCGCGATCGTCCGTCTCATGGCCGTCCCCGCTGTGGGTTCCCTCGCAGGGGACGCTTCGAAGTGAGGTCGGTCCCGCCGACAGTTCGTTCCAGGATTCCAATCACGTGAGTACGTTTCTGTGGATCGAGTACGATCGACATCGGTTCTCCGCGCTGATCCCGACCGATACCGCCGTCGGTCGGCTCCTACTGACCGAACGGTTGTTCAGGAGGGAGGATAAGTATTGCGTCGTTCGATCGCCCCGGCGAAGGCACGAGTGGAACTCAGATCGACTCGATCGCCCGGTCGAGATCGGCGATCACGTCTTCGGGGTCCTCGATGCCGACCGAGAGCCGGACGAGGTCGTCGGTGACGCCGCTGGCGAGTTTCTCCTCCGCGGAGAGCTGCTGGTGGGTCGTGCTCGCGGGGTGGATGATCAGCGTCTTCGCGTCGCCGACGTTCGCCAGCAGGCTCGTCAGGTCGACCTCGTTACAGACGGTCTCGGCGGCGTCGTACCCGCCCTCGAGGCCGAACGTGATCATGCCGCCGTAGCCGCCGTCGAGATACTCGCTGGCGTGCTCGTGGGTCTCGTGGCTCTCGAGGCCGGGATAGGTGACCCAGTCGACCTCGGGGTGGCCCTCGAGGTACTCCGCGACGGCCATCGCGTTCTCGCAGTGTTTCTCCATTCGCAGCGGGAGGGACTCGAGTTTCTGCAGCGTGACCCAGGCGTCGAACGGCGACTGCTGGTTGCCCAGATCCCGCAGGCCGCGGGTGCGGGCGGCGATGGCGAACGCCTGCTCGCCGAACGTTTCGTGGAAATTGATGCCATGGTAGGCCGGGTTGGGTTCGGTGAGTTCGGGGTAGTCGCCCTCGTCCCAGGGGAACGTGCCACCGTCGACGAGCACGCCGCCGACGGTCGAGCCCGCGCCGTGGAGCCACTTCGTCGTCGAGTTCCAGACGAGGTCGGCGCCGTGTTCGATCGGCCGGCACAGATAGGGCGTCGCGAACGTGTTGTCGACAAAGAGCGGGACCCCGTGGTCGTGGGCGACATCGGCTACCCGCTCGATATCCGGGGTGACCAGCGCCGGGTTGCCGATCGTCTCGAGGTGGACGAACGCGGTGTCGTCGTCGATCGCCTCGGCGTAGGCGTCGTAGTCCAGCGTGTCGACGAACGTCGTCTCGATCCCACGCTTGGCGACGGTGTGGGTGAGGTAGGTGTAGGTGCCGCCGTACAGCGACGACGAGGAGACGATGTTGTCGCCGACGTCGGCGAGAATGAACGTCGCGAGGTCGAACGCGGCCATCCCCGACGAGGTGGCGAGTGCGCCGACGCCACCCTCGAGGGTCGCGATGCGCTCCTCGAGCATCGCGTTCGTCGGGTTCATAATCCGCGAGTAGATGTTGCCGAACTCCTCGAGGCCGAAGAGGGCGGCCGCGTGGTCGGTGTCCTCGAACTCGTAGGAGGTCGTCTGGTAGATCGGCGGCGCCCGCGCGCCCGTCGTCGGATCGGGGTCGTGGCCGGCGTGGACGCTGTTCGTTGCGAACCGTCGGTCGTCCTGCTCGTCGCTCATGGCTGTGACCTCTGTCCCGTAGCTAATAAAGTCACCAGTCGATTATGTTCGGGAAACCGACGGACGTGAACGGCTCGAGGGGTAAAAGGACTACTCGAGCAGCGGCTCGCCGGTCATCTCCGGGGGCTGGTCGAGCCCGATCAGCTCGAGGATCGTCGGGGAGATGTCGGCGAGGGTGCCGCCCTCCCGAACCGACCGTCCCCCGCCGGTTCCGTCGGGGGAAAGGTAGACGAACGGCACCTCGTTGTACGTGTGGGCGGTGTGGGGCTCCTCCTCGGTGCCCATGTCGTCGGCGTTGCCGTGGTCGGCCGTGATGAGGACGTGCGAGCCGGCCGCCTCGAGCGCGTCGACGAGTCGTCCGAGCTGGGTGTCGACGGCCTCGACGGCCTCGATCGCGGCCTCGTAGTTACCGGTGTGTCCGACCATGTCAGGGTTGGCGTAGTTGAGCACGAGTACGTTCGGATCGTCGGTCTCAGTGCCGTCGATCGCCGTCTCCGTCACCTCGGGTGCGCTCATCTGTGGCTGGCGGTCGTAGGTCGGAACGTCCGGGCTCTCGACGATCTTTCGAACTTCGCCGTCGAACTCGACCTCGCGGCCGCCGTTCAGAAAGTAGGTGACGTGGGCGTACTTTTCGGATTCGGCGATCCGGAGCTGGGTCTTCCCGTGATCGGCCAGCACCTCCCCCAGTACGTTCTCGGGCTGGTTCGGCGGGTAGGCGACGGGAAGGTCGAACGTCTCGTCGTACTGGGTGAGCATGACGACCTCGACGTCCGGCGGGTAGGTCTCGATCTCGTCGGTCCAGTCCTCGGACCGGATGTCCGCGAGCATCCGGGTGAGCTGGCGCGCGCGATCGGACCGGAAGTTGAACCAGACGACCGAGTCGCCGTCCTCGAGAGCGGGCTGGTCCGCTATCACCGTCGGATCGACGAACTCGTCGGTCTCGCCCCGGTCGTACGATTCTTCGACCGCCTCGAGCGCCGAGTCGGTCTCGTACTTTGCTCTGTGCTCGACGATGGCGTCGTAGGCTCGTTTGGTTCGCTCCCAGTTCTGGTCGCGGTCCATCGCGTAGTACCGACCCGAGACGGTGGCAACGTCCCCGGTGCCGTGCTCGTCGACGACGTCCTCGAGGGTCGCGAGGTACTCCCGGCCCCCGGTCGGCGACGTATCGCGGCCGTCGGTGATCGCGTGGGTGACGGCCTCGACCTCGCGGTCGCCGGCCAGCTCGATCAGTGCGTGGAGGTGTTCCTGGTCCGAGTGAACCCCGCCGTCGCTGACGAGGCCGACGAAGTGGACTCGACCGTCGTTCTCGCGAGCCTGCTCGAAGGCGGACTCGATCGCGGCGTTCTCGCGGAAGGAGCCGTCGGCGATCGAATCCGACACTCGAGTGTACTCCTGGTAGACGACCCGCCCGGCGCCGATGTTGAGGTGGCCGACCTCGCTGTTTCCCATCTGCCCGTCCGGCAGGCCGACCCGTCGGCCGGCGACCTCGAGGCGACCGCTGGCGCCCACCTCCGAGAGCCGATCGAACGCCGGCGTGTCGGCCGTTTTCACCGCGTCCCGTCCCGTGTCGTCGCCGAGCCCCCAGCCGTCGAGGATGATCAGCGCAGCGTCCATACCCGAGGGCTGCGCGGCCTCCCGTAACTAGCTGTCGCTGTCGGCCAACGTCGCGGCGCCGACCGCGAGATATTTGAAAGCGGGGCGAAAGGTCACTGCCATGACCCTCGATCCGGTCCACTTCGACGGCATCGCCGAGCTCGCGGGACGGATCGACCACGGCGCCGACGAGCGGGATCGGCGGGCCTTCGCCGAGACCGTCTGGGAGGAGTTCCTCGATCCGCTCCGTCAGAACGGCCGGATCGTCCTCGAGCCGATTGCCGAACAGTCCCGGCGGCTGGTCGACTGCGAGGACGTGGCGCTGACCGAGCGACCGTTCCCGACCGAGCACGGCCTCGACGCGGGAACGATCAACCCGACGACGTTCAAAAACGGCCTCGTCATCGACGTCGCCCAGGCGGCGATGAGCGCGACGCCCAGCGACCTCGAACTCCACCGCTCGCGAACCGCAGTGATGACGGTTCACTCGAGCGACGCGACTGCAAGCGTCGACAACGAGGACTGGGACCGCTTCGACGAGGAGACGAGCAGGCGGCGGGTGATCCGAATCGGCCGTCTGGATCGGTTCGCCGAGGGCGTCGTCCACGCGCTGGCGCTGTATCTCGCCGAGAGTGAACACGCCCACGAGCACGCCGACGCGGTGTCGGACCTGCTCGTCCTCGACGGGCCGCTCTACCCGCGCGGGCTGCTTCGCTGGGCCGACCAACACCCCGACCTCGCCGACTTCCTGCTCGAGGATCCCCGGCCGACCACGGTGCTCGAGAACTACGTCCGGCTCGTCGAGCGGTTCGTCGAGCGCGACGTCCCCCTCGTCGGGTTCGTCAAGAACCCGGCGACGAAGGCGATCACCCGGGCAGTCCGGGAGACGACCGACGCCAGCGCGCCCTGGACGAACGACGCCGCGATGTTCACCCGGCTGCTCGAGCGCGGCGAGTACGTCGACGACGTCGACGGCGAGCGCTGGGAGCGGGACACCTCGGCGCTGACGTACACGAACTGGTTTCGCTCCCGGGCCGGGGTCGACCGCCCGCTCTCGGTCGACGGCGACGCGCTCGGGATCGACCGCGAACTGCCGCCGGAGGCGTACGAGGTCACCTTCTTCGTCGTCTACGATCCACGTGACGACCTGCTGTACCGGATCGAGGCACCCTACGCCGTTACCCGCGACCGAGAGACCCGCGAACGGCTCGCGATCCAGCTGCTCCAGGACGTCGCCGTCGCCCACGGGCCGCCCACGATCGTCGGCAAGGCCGACGAGCTCGCCCGGATCAGCGCCCCCGAGAAGCGCTCGCTGCGCGAGACCCTCGAGAGCCGTTTCGAGACGAGTCAGGACCGCAGCTACGACGAGCACCGCTGGCTCGAGGACTACTGAGCGTCTTCTAGAAGCTATAACTCCAATCTACTACGACAACCAGTATGGCTGAATTCGAGGGCCGTATCGCCGGCCATCCAACCGTCCGCTTCGGAAACGGCGACCAACCGTTGGTTATCATTCCCGGGTTGAGTGATTCGCTGCAGGGTGACGAGACGTCTCGATTTACTCGACTGCTGCTGAAGCGATACTACATGCGGGCGTTCGCCGACGACTACGACGTCTACATCGTCAGTCGCCCACGCGAACTTCCGGACGATACGACGACCCGTAAACTCGCTGCGAACTACGCGGCGGTACTGGAGGAGATCGGTCAGGCGGCCGTCCTCGGCATGTCGATGGGCGGGCTCATCGCCCAGTACCTCGGTAGCGATCACCCCGCCAACGTACAGAAACTCGTCGTGTCCCTTGCGGGGCCACACCTGAGCGAGTCGGGAGCCGAGCACGTTTCGAAGTGGCTCGACAGCGCGCTCGAGGGGCGATGGAGCGAGGTCTACCTCGGATCCGTCGAAGCCACGTATTCGTCGACCGGAGCGCGTGCTGCCTACGGCACGCTGCTACAGCTTCCCGGGGTCGTGAGGCAACCGCCGTACCCGAACGATTTCATCGCGTCGGCGCAGGCTTGTCTCGATCACGACTCGACCGCAGTCCTCTCGTCGATCGAACCTGAAACCCTGGTTCTCGGTGGTGAACTGGACGTCCTCTTCGATGCCGACGACCTTCGATCGATGGGAGGGACGATTCCGAACGCCACCACCCGAATCCTCGAGGATACCGGACACGGAGCGTTCGAAGAGCGAAGAACGGCGTTCACCGAAGCGATCACCGCGTTCCTCCGGTAGATTCTCGAGAGAGCGTTCGGCGTCTGTACGTTCGGCTCGGAGAAGACGACCGCTCGAGCTTCCGGGCCGATGGGTAAGTCGTGGAAATTGCAACAGGAGCGCGGTTTGGATTTCGAGCGACGTAACTTCATTACCCCGGTCCGAACGCCGCGATATCGGCACCCACCGTCGCCAGCGCGTCGGCGGGGTTCGGATCGCTGTCGGCCAGGTGCGTGTAGCGGTGGTTCGGGACGCTCGAGAGCGCGTCCGCGACGGCCTCGCTGTACGTCCCGACGCCCGGCTCGGTCGGGTCCTCGCCGCCCCAGACGTCCCGGATGACCGTCATCGAGTCGATGCGCACCTCGAGCCTGTGCGGTTCGTAACGGGTCAACAGCTCGGACAGTCCGAGCTGGAGGGCGACGTACTCGGCGGTGTTGTTCCCGGCCCGGGAGCCGACGGGTCGGCCGAGACGGGCGAGTTGGTCCCCCGAGGTATCTAAGATGACGGCACCCGCACCCGCGGGACCAGGGTTGCCGCGGGAGCTGCCGTCGACGTAGAGGACGAAGGCGTCATCCGTGGGATCGGGAGTGGGTGGCGGGCTGAGCCCCGACGCCAGCAGGTCCTCGAGTGCGGAACGCAACTCGTCCCGGCTGGTCGCGGGATCGAACAGCCCGCCGTAGCCGGGGATGGCGTCGTCGACGGCGTCGGTGGCGGCCGCCACCTCGTAGCCGACCTCCGCGAGGACCTCGTCGACGAGCGCGGCGAGCGGCGGGAGGTGTTCGGCCGGGAGGGAGTCGTCGGTCACGTTGCACCCCACCGGACTCGGGCTTCAGTGCCCAAACGCTCATTTTCGGGCAGTCCCGTCGGCTGGTCGCACCACTGCATATCGGTCCTCGGTGGTCGAACGGGATAACCCCTTCAGGTGTCACCGGCAGCAAGCCGTTTCGAACCGGTCGGCTCCTCGAGCCCTCGGGAGCTCCCTCGAGTGATAGTAGAGACGGGTAACTGGTATCGTCGTACGTCCCGCGAAAGCCGCTGGCCTTCTCAGCCCTACCCAGGAGTGGATAGCCGAGGCTACGCACTCGAGGCCGGACGTTCCGTTCGAACTCCTCCGTGACGATCCGACGAACCCAGGTTCGACGTGATCAGGGCTATCAAGGGTCCCGTTCGACCTCGAGCTCGACCGACTCCGGGTCGACGCCGATCCGGGCGAACTGGGTGCGGACGTGTTCTTTCGCGGCCTCGAGGGCCTGTTCGCGGGTGTCGAACCCGCGGGGCATCGGCGACTCGAAGGCGAGGTTGACCTCCCGGCCGTCGACGACCTGGACGCTGCCGCCGCTGTCGACCTCGTAGAACTCGTCGCAGATCCAGACGTACGCGGCGTCCTCGTCGGGTGCACCCCGGAACGATGGGGGCCGTTCGCCCCGCTCGTACACCGTTCCGGTGAGTTCGGTTCCGCCCGCTCGACCGCGTACGATGAACATGCGTTCAGGTACGGCCCCAAGATGCAAAAAATACCCGTACTCGAGTCGCTTCACGCTCGAAACCCAGGCGGGTCCGATCGATGGCGTTTCGGTGCTGCCTCAGTCGGTGGGGTCGCCGTCTGTCGACGGCCAGCGGCGGGATTTCGCGTGATTATCGCAAAAGTATAATAATACTAACCCAAACTGTTTCGGGACCGGGTTTATTCCCGTAGCAGTACTGCCTTTGTATAATGAGCTCGGACGCACAGACTAGTGGCGACGGGGCACAAGGGGGATTGGCAGCCGTCTCGCGGGAGTGGTACGACGCACTCCGGCATCCGAAACGGATTCACCTGCTGGCAGCCCTCGAGAACGGGCCACACACCCTCGAGGAGCTCGTCGACACCATCGTAGCCCGGGAGCCGGTCGAGCGAGACGAGATCCGGATCGAGCTCGTCCACAACCACCTGCCGCGGCTGGCCGACCACGGAATCATCGAGTGGGACGGCGAGACCGCCTGTCGGACCGTCGAGCGATCGTTCCCGATCGCCGACCTCTCGGAGCTGCTCGAAGGCGGCGACCGGGTTGACGGACGAACGCTCGAGACGCTCGTCCATCCTGTCCGGACCCAGCTGTACGCGATGCTCGCGGAGCTGGATCGGGCAGTCTCGGTCGAGACGCTCGCCGCCGAACTGGTTGAGCGAGACATCGACTCGCTCTCGGAGGGCACCGAGGCCCGCCTCGCGCTCTACCACGTCCACCTCCCGGCGATGACAGACGTCGGCGCCGTCGAGTTCGATCCCCGATCCGGGATGGTTCGGGGTCCGAACCGATCGACGCCGTCGACAAACTGAACGACTCCCGGCGTCCGACTTTTCGAACCCGTTCGCGACCGGAGGGAAACGCGTTTGTAGACGGCCCCTCATGGGCGTGATATGACGGATCTGGGTGATTTCAACGAGTTCGATACCGACGCGGACGCCGATTCGACGGCCGACTCGAGTGTGTCGACGTCTGCGTCGGCGACTGACTCGAGCGGGTTCGAACCCGCGAACGTCGAACCGCGGGGCGAGGACGTCGGCATCGGAACAATCTGTGTCTCCCAGGGACTTCGCATCGCCGAGGACGAGGACGACACCTCGCTGCGGGCGTACGTCACCAGCGGCAACCGCTCGTCGGTCCGGATCGGCAGCTACCTAGTCGCGCCCTACCCCGACGGCGAGACGCTGTTCTGTCGGATCACCGGCCTCGAGTACGCCCAGCAGTACCACGCCGACGACGCGACGGAGATCCACGCCCGCCGCGCGATGCGTCAGGACGACGTCGACGAGGCCGACTACAAGTTCGTCGCCTCGCTCGAGCCCGTCGCCGTCCTCTACGACGACGACGGCGAACTCAAACGGCGGATGACCGACCGCGTCCCCAAGCCCCAGACGGTCGTCCGGCAGGCAAACGACACGACCGAGATCAAGACCGGGCTGAAGATGCCCGAGGACGGCGTCTTCCTGGGTCATCTCTCGGTCGGCGGCGAGAAGGTGCGGACCGCAGCCACCCCGCCGACGATCGACTACCGGCTGAAGGACGACTACGAGGCGGGCGATCCGCTCGTCTTCCGACACACGCTGGTCGCGGGCGGGACTGGCTCGGGAAAAACCCACGCCGCAAAGAACGTCCTCCGGCAGTACCTCGCCGACGAGCGCCGGTACCCGATGGAGGACGGCCGCACCGTCGGCCCCGCTGTCGTCCAGTTCGACCCTCAGGACGAGTACGCCCAGATGCACGACGACAACCCCGATCTCGACGACGAGTTCGCCCGTCGGCTCGAGCGCGAGGGCGTCGCCCACGGCGGCGTCTCGGACACCACGGCGTTCGTGCCGAAGGTCGGCGACGCCAGCTACTCCGCGGGCCACCACCGCGCCGAGTGCGTCGAGTTCACGATCCCCTTCTCGATGTGTCGAAGTCGTCCGTGGCTCGTCTCGGGCGGCTCGCTCAACGACAACCAGTACGGCGCGCTGACTTACCTCCTCGATCGCTTTTTCACGGAGGCCGGGAACGACGGCTCCTACGCGGGGTTCAAATCGTTCCTCGACGATCCCGCCCTGCGCGAGGAACTCGACGAGTCGGGTCGGGTCCACGAGGCGACCTACGACGCCGTTCGCCGCCGGGTGTTCGGCTTCGAGGACGTCTTCGACCAGGACGCCCGCCCGATCACGGAGCTGATCCACGAGTTCGTCCGCCCCGGCGGCCTCACCGTCGTCCCGACCTACCACGTCTCGAACACCCGCGCGACGGAGGCCGTCGTCCTCGCGCTCTCCTCGCTGCTGATCGACGAGAAACTCTCGAACGACCCGACCTACGACCGAATCAAGGAGACGCCCCTCGTTCTCGGGATGGACGAGGCCCACAACTTCCTCACCGACGCCGACAGCGTCCAGGCCCGGAAGGTAATCACGAAGTTCACCGAGGCCGCCAAACAGGGCCGCAAGGAACGGCTCGGCCTCTTCCTGATCACCCAGGACCCCCAGGACATCGACGACGCCGTCTTCAAGCAGATCAACACGACCGTCGTGCTCAACCTCGGTGACGAGGACGCCATCAAGAGCGTCAACATCCCCGCCAATCTCGAGTCGAAGGTCCCATACATGGAGAAAGGGCAGATGGTCGTCTACTCGCCGGATAATTCGGAGCCCGTCGAGCTGATCGGGCTCCCGAAGTGCGTCACTCGACACGGCCGGGACTGAGACGGGCCCCCTTCCGATCGCGTCAGACGAGGACCCGATCCGCGTCGATCCGCTCCCCGTAGGGCGGATAGATCGAGACGAGCTCCTCGTACGTTCGCGGGTCGCTCGCGTCGAACCGGTCGGCGACCGCGGCGAATCGCTCGAGGGGCGGCTCGTGCTCGGCCCCCCACCAGACCGGGTGGGTCAGCACCTGCAGTCGGTCGGCGTCAGCACTCTCGAGGATCGACTCGAGGGGGTCGCCCTCGCGCCACCGGCCGCTCGAGTCGGAGACGTACGCCGAGAGCAGATCCGGATTGTAGGCGTTCACCATCCCGGCGATCGTCCGCGGCCCCTCGAGCACTCGTTCGGACGGACGGTGAAAGGAGACAGAGGCGACCGAGTCGATTCCCACTGCTTCCAGGTGTCTTTTTGCCGCGTCGACCCGTCGGCGCTCGCTCGGCGTCAGTCCGTCCCGGTCGACGGGCTCGTCGGACTCGACATCGGAGAGATCGCAGTGCAGGGCGATCTCGTGACCGAACTCGTGGATGAGGTGGAGCAGGTCTCGCTCCTCCTCGAGATCGTACAGCGGGGTATTGGGAAGGACCATGTACGTCGATCGGACGCCGAGTTCGTACTCGAGTTCGGCCATCTCGACGGCCCGTCTGAGGCAGACGTCGACGTCGTGGCGGACGAACGCGACCCGGGCGCCCGCCGGGCGATCGGGTCGGTACTCCGAGAGCGTCCGGAGTTCGAAGGTCGCCCGCAGCGTCTCCAGTAGCGTCCGGTAGTAGTCGTAGCTGAAGTCCTCGGCCCACCCCTCGAGGTTGGCGTTACGCATCGCCGCTTGCCTCCTCCAGCAGCTCTCGCGTTCCCACGGCTCCGAGGTTCATGAGCGGGTCGACGATCGAGAGGTTCGACAGGAACTCCCCGAAGCGCTGCTCGTACCGGGGCGGATCGAACGACTGGTACTCGAGGGCGATCCCTGCGTCCTCGAACCGCGCGTGGTCGTTGTAGGATCGGGCACCCTCCCCCGAGTAGTACCGATCGGCGCCGAGTTCCTCGCAGAGCCGGACGATTCGCTCGCTCCCGGCGGCGTCGACCTCGAGGGTCGACGCGCGGACGAACTCACAGTCGAGCCCGAGTCGGTCGGCGAGCTGTCGAACGAGGTGGACGTTCAGCTCACACAGCGACTCCCAGGAGCGCGCGTAGGTCGCCGCGAAGAAGGCCGCGAACTCCTCGTAGTGGGCCGCGCCGCCATAGCTCGCCTGTAGACTCTTTCGGTGGGTCTCGCGCCAGCCGTCGTCGACGATCTCGACGTCCGCGATCGCCCCGCTCGTCCCTCGGACCGGGACGGTGAGCCACGTCCAGTCGTGTGGCGTCTTGATCCTGTTCCGGTTGATCCAGGACCCCGACGTGTACTCGGCGTCGTCGAGGAGGACGAAGACGTCGCTCCGCCGGATTTTCTCGAAGTAGCCGAGCCAGGGCAGGTAGTTCGGCTGGTGGATCGCGACGGTACACCCTCCCTCGCGGGCAGCCGACGCCGCAGCATCTGACTCGAACGCGTCCCTCGGTCGATCGAACGATTCGCTCACGACACACCACCCCACCGTTCCCTCCTCGGGACGACCCCGTCCGCTCGACGGGCGTCGAGTCCGACCGGGCCACGGTCCCGAAGTGTCTTCAGGTTCATTGATACACCAGGCGATCGGAACAGTCCCGGAACTATTGTTAAGCGCTCGAGGAAGACTCGCTTCTCGAGGGATGTGATAGCGTAACGTGGGGCGCGAACGCCTGAGCGGGTTTTCGCCCGCACGGGGGCCGAGCCGGCGAACGCCGTCGACGCAGACGGCGATTACTCGGCCGTAGTCGGTGGTTTCTCCCGTGCCGAGACCGGTTCAGGGTTCGGCGAGCAGGCGGCCGAAGAACTCGCCGACGCTCCGTGCGATCTCCTCGCGCGTCCCGAGGAAGAAGTGATCGGCCGGCAGCGCCACGGTCTCGTCGCCGCGCTCGCGGGCTCGGTCGACGACGGGCTCCCAGTCGACGGTAGTGTCGCGTTCGCCGTAGAGGATCAGGGTCGGCGCCTCGAGGGTCGACAGCGCGGCGACAGCGTCGAGGTCGTCCTCGCTCCCGTCGTCGCCCGTTCCCAGCGACGCGGTGGGCGCCAGCGAGGCGATCCCGAGGAGCGGTCGGTCGACGTCCCCGGCCGCCAGCAGCGCCTGGGACGCGCCGAAGCTGTAGCCGAAGACCCCGACCCGATCGTACCGGTCGTCGGCCCACCGGATCGCGTTGCGGACGTCCTCGCGCTCGCCGTCGCCGTCGTCCCACGGGCCGTAGTCGAAGCGCAGACAGGCGACGCCCGCCTCGCAGAGCGCCTCGCTCACCGCCACCAGTCGTCCGTCGCTGCGGGAGCCGCCGTGTTGGGGATGGGGCGGGCAGGCGACGACGACGGCTTCCGGTTCGCTGTCGGGCTCCTCGAGCGTTCCCCGGACGTCTCGAGCGCCGGGAACGAGTACGTCGGTCATAGTCGTCGGTCGTGTTCGGACCGTATAGTAGGTACTGCAGTCGACTCTCCCGCCCGCCCGAACGGCGGAGTTCGATCGGGTCGAGCGCCTCGAGAAATCGTCGGCGAGAAACCTCACACGGCGTCGATCTCCCGACGACTGTCGCCGATGTGATGTTTTTAAGGGCGGGGAACCATACGTAGGCGTATGGGCATCCTCTCTCGGACCTCCTACGTCATCCGCTCGAAGATCAACTCGGTGCTCAACCGGGCCGAGGACCCGACCGAGACGCTCGACTACTCCTACGAGCAGATGCGCGATCAGCTCCAGCAGGTCAAACGCGGGATCGCGGATCTGACGACGCAGAAAAAGCGCCTCGAGATGCAGAAAAAGCGCCTCGAGGAGAACGTCGAGAAACACAACGACCAGGCCCGGACCGCAGTTCAGCAGGACCGGGAGGATCTGGCCCGGCGCGCCCTCGAGAAGAAGAAGACGAAGATGAACCAGATCGAGGATCTGGAGCGCCAGATCTCGAAGCTCCAGAGCCAGCAGGACAGTCTGATCGACCAGAAAGACGAGCTCCAGAACCGCATCGAGGAGTTCCGCACGAAAAAGGAGACGATGAAGGCCCGTCACGAGGCCGCCAAGGCGAGCTCGACGGTCTCGGAGGCGATGACCGCTACCGGAGACGAGTTCGAGGACGTCGGCCGCGCCATCGAGCGCGCCGAGGAACAGACCGAGGACATGGAGGCCCGCGCCGCCGCGCTCGACGAACTGCAGGAGTCGGGTGCGTTCGAGGACGTCATGTCCGACAAGGACTCGATCGACCGCGAACTCGAGGAGCTCTCGACCGACAGCGGCGTCGAGGCCGAACTCGAGACGCTCAGATCGGAGGTCGGTGGCAGCGCCGAAACGGACGCCGAACCCGAGCCCGAACCCGAGTCGGTCGACGAGGAGGAACTCGAGGATCTCGAGACCGACGTCGACGACACCGAGATCGACGCCGAACTCGAGGAGCTACAGGAAGAAGAGAACGCCTAATCGACGGGCTTCGAGCGGAGTCCCGGTACGGAAGCCGTGTTTTCACGATCGTAGAGCAAGGGTAACTGCTACCATCTATCAGTTCATACGGCCGCGTATGGTGGCATCAGAAGCGATCGACTCGCTCTCGCTGACCGAACAGCTGGTACTGCTCGCCGTCGCCGACGCCCATCGAAACGACGAAACGCCCGCACAGACCCACGAGGTCCGTCGGAGCTGCCGGGAGCGGCTCGAGGACCTTGAGTCCGAGGTCGTCGGCACGGTCACGGAGGCCGACGTCATGCGATCGCTGTACCGACTCGAGGACGAGGGGATCGTCGAGGAGGTCGGGACCGGGGAACGGTCGCCGACGGGGAAGGGACGGCCGAGCTACGCGCTCTCCGGATCGGCGGAGACGGTCTACGAGGACGTTTCCGACCGGCTGTTGTAACTCGCCCTCGAGCTACGAGGGCGTCCCCAGCACCGCGATATCGTACTCGGCGATGTCCTCGGGTGACTCCAGCAAAATAACCTCGAACTCCCACTCCGAGCCGTCGTCGAGGTCGACGGTGCTATCGAGGTAGTGGCCGAGCCGCGCTCCGGCGTCGTCGTACACGCGGACCCGAACCTCGACGGTCTCGAGGCGGTTGTCCCGATTGTTCTCGACGGTCCCCTGCACGGTCGGTCCCCGGTAGTCGTCCTCGAGGACGAACTCGTGGTCCGCGATGACGAGGTTGTCCCGCGGCGCGACGTCCTCGTCGATTTCCTGGTCGGCGAACTGTTCGGCGATCGCCTGCTCCTCGTCGGTTCGTTCCTCGCCGTCGGCGTCGACCGTTCCGCTCTGGTACTCCGGATCGGTACCCCCTAACCCAACGCCGTCCACGAGGTCGACGCCGCCGACGTCGACGTCCTCGATCTCGTCGACGGCGTCGGCACAGCCGGCGAGGGATAGCGTGACCCCGGTTCCAAGCGACGCGAGCACGGTGCGTCGACTCGGTCGGCCCCGTTCGGTCATCGCGATGTCCTCCGGCGACGAACGCGCTCTCTACAGTTGCGACGGCTGCTCATGACAGAACGGAGGACACGGCCGCATTTCAACGTGGGCCTTGCTCGACCCGTCCTCGAGGCACTCGCGGACGGATCCCGACGGATCTCACTCCGCCCGGGCGTCTCGGGGGACGAAGCCGTATCGGTGGGCCAGCGGGGAGATGACTTTGTCGTGGAAGTACCACAGGATGGCGACGGCCACCACGATGATGACGCCGTCCTCGAGGCCCCCCATCAGCCCCAGCGCGACGATCAGCGTCGTCGCACACGCCGCGGCGTGATTCGTCTTCGTCACCAGCATCGCCGTCGTCGTCAGGATCATCGCGACCGTTCCGCTGGCCCAGAGGTAGACGACCTCCATGCTGAAGGCGGGATCGGGACGGGCGAACACTACGTACGCACTGACCTCGTTGCCGAACAGCGCGTAGGCGATCATGCCGCCGGCGACCGCGATCGCGTGGCCGCCGATGACGTGATACGGCCCTTCCGCGCGCGGCTGCTCGCCGGTCGCAATCAGGTACGCTGACGGACCCAGACTCGGAAACAGGAACGGACGACCCGACACCAGCGCGATCACGCCGAGGACGGTGAAGTGCAGGAAGACGTTAACCGTCGCGCTGTACTCGTCCTTGAGGTCCAGGACGTAGTCAGGGTCGTCCGGATCGAAGCTAAACCCCAGCAACGTACGCTGAGCAACGAAACGCACCACTAAAAGCACTCACTCTGCAGCTATTTTTCTACCTGGTAGGTGCGGATTTATTTGGGGCAGGCGGTCAGTCCGGGCAGCCGTAAGGCGGTAATCCGATGTCCTTTATCGTTTCGAGCCCGACGAGGCGGTAATGAGCGGACTGCAGTCGAGTCGGCGGCAGCTGTTGACGGCCGTCGGCGCGCTCTCCGCGATCGGGATCGCCGGTTGTATCGACGATGAGCTTGGGGTAGACGATCCCCTGATAGGCGACCCCGAGGCCCACGTGGAGGTCGAACTGGCGGACGAGGGCGGCGAGCCCCGTCTCGATCCGCCCATCGCCCACGTCGTCGACGGCGGCACCGTCGAGTGGATCGCCGAAAGCGGCGTCCACGATACGACGAGCTATCACCCGGAGACTCACCGTGATCAGCGACGGATTCCCGAGGACAGCGAGCCGTGGGCGAGCGAGGTCACGACGTCGAACCCGTTCGACCGGATCTTCGACGGCGAGGGTGTTTACAACTACGCGTGTACGGTCCACGAGCCGGAGGGCATGGTCGGAACGGTCCTGGTCGGTCTCCCGGATCCGGACGAACAGCCGGCTCTCGAGCCCGTCTCTATGGAGTATCCCGACGTCGTGCGCGAGGAACTCGAGTACCAGAACGATCGGGTTCGGGAGGTACTGACGGAGGCTCACGAGTAGCCGTTCGTCCGGTAGTCCATCCAGAGACGGCCGGGAAGGATCTACGCCGGGGTACCGATCGCGGCGACCTCGTACTCGTCGATGTCCGCCAGCGGTTCGAGGATGATGGCGGTAAACGACCAGCTGGCGCCGGGGTCGAGGTCGCCCCCGACGTCGAGGTACCGACCGACCTGTTCACCCTCGTCGTTGTACACCCGCACGCGGATCTCGACCAGCTGGATCCGGTCGTCGCCGGTGTTCTCGACGGTTCCCTGCACGGTTGCCCCCCGGTAGTCGTCCTCGAGGACGAACTCGTGGTCCTCGAGTGAGAGCGACTCGAGCGTCGTCACGCCCTCGTTGGGCTGGATTTCGGCGAGCGATTCGGCGGCGGTCATCTCCTCCGCCGATCGGTCCTCACCGTCGATATCGCCGATTTCGCCGGACTCGTAGTCCGGCGCGTCGCTCCCCGTAATGTCACCGCATCCCGCGAGGGCGGTCACGGCGCCCGCACCGACGGCGCCGAGCACGCGCCGTCGCGTCGATCGATTCCCGGTCATCGTCGGCAGCACCACGTTCGGGGACCCCCGTCGTAACTGATCATGCCCGAACGAACGGGACGAGCGTATTTCAGTCTAGCCTGATGGATCCGTCTGACGGGGCGACCGACCGCATGCGGTCGTGTGAGCCCGTGACATCGGGTTGTCGTGTGCAACGGAGTTCCTTATTGCCGGGCGCACTGAACCTGTAGTTATGAGTTCGTCGCAGTCCGAGGAGTCTCTTCAGTCCTACGGGGCGGAAGTCGGGAGATGGACGAGTTCGTGGGCGCGCGTCCGTGACTGGTTTCTCGTCGAGGGGGATCGGCTGTTCCTCGCGATCGGAATCTCTGCAGCGGTGTTTCTCACGTTTCTCGTGCTTCAGGATATCGGCATCATCAGCGTTGTCAACGACGACTCCATCACGCGGGCGGCCGGCGGTATGATCGCGGGCACGTTCTCGCTGGTCACGCTCGTCGTCTCGATCAACCAGCTCATCCTCTCCCGGGAGTTCACCTCGGCTAGCGAGTCGAAGGACAAGCTCGAGGGCGTGATGTCGTTTCGCGAGGACGTCGCCAGGGTTACGTCCGTGCCGGCGAGTCCGGCCGCACCCACGCGACTCATCCGACTGCTCGTCAATGCGATGCACGACAGCGCTGGTGACCTCGAGGACGCCGTCGCCGACATCGAGGACGACGACGTCAGGACCCAGGTGACGCAGTACGCGACCGACGTCAGAGAGAGCACCGAGCTGATGGACGAGACGCTCGGGAAAACGTCATTCGGGACGTTCAACACCGTCGCCGCGACGATCAGCTACGACGAGTCCTGGCACCTCTACGTCGCCAGACACCTCTGTAATCGCCACCACGACGAGCTTCCCGAGGCGGCCCACGACGCGATAGACGACCTGGTCGAGTCGTTGATGCTGTTCGACATCGCTCGCGAGCACTTCAAGACGACCTACCTGCAGCGAGAGCTCACGCGGTTCTCGCAGCTGACGATCTACTGCGGCGTCCCCTCGATCTTCTCGGCGATGCTGCTTGGGTTCATCTACGCGGACTTCGCGGGCCCGTCGATCAGCCTCGTCTACCTGCCGTACGTCGTCGCCGGACTCATTTCGGTCGTCGTCCTGCCGCTTGCACTCCTCACGACGTTCATCCTCCGAACGGCGACGATCACCCGCCGGACGGCGTCGACGGGACCGATGGTCCCCCAGAAGGACCCCTCCGAGGGACCGTTCGAGGTGACGTACGGCGAGGACTCCGAACCCGGCTCGTCTGCCTCGCAGTCGGACTGAGACCACACCTGCTCGCTGCCGGCCGCACGTATTTTTGACCGATACCCGTACCACCGTTCGAAGCGATGAGCGACGACAGTTCGCAGCCCGCCAATACGATGGTTGAACGGAGTTCGAACCCGAAATGGAAGCTATGGCTACTGCTGAACGGCAACCGGTGGCTCGTCACGGCCCTGCTCGCTGCGTTCGCGTTCGTCGGGCTGCTCGTGATCAGTCAGGTGAGCCCGGTCTCCTTGCGGGCACTGATGGGCGAGAAGGAACCGGTCCACTTCCTCTTTCAGGCGCTCGTCACCTCGCTGATCACCGGCGTCACGCTCGTCCTGACGATCAATCAGCTGGTCCTCTCCCAGGAACTCGGCGCCGTCGACGACCAGCGCGGACGCCTCGAGGGCTCGCTCAAGTTCCACGAGGACGTCGAGGACGTGATCGACGCGCCGATCAGCCCGCCGGATCCCGCGTCGTTCCTGCAGGCGATCATCGACGCCTCGCTGGATCGGGCGGTCGAGTTCCGCGAGGCCGTCGACGACAGTCGCGACGAGGAGTTCGAGGACCGAGTCAACGACTTCGTCGACAACATCAACAGCCACGCGGAGACGGTCCACGACGAGCTGGACGACGCCCAGTTCGGCACCTACGAGGTCATCAAGTCGGCGCTCGACTACAACTACTCCTGGAAGATCTTCCGCGCTCGTCGGTTGCGCAACGTCCATGCCGACTCCTTTACCGACGAAGCCCGTGACGCACACGACCAGCTGCTCGAGTCGCTGAAGCTGTTCGGGCTCGCCCGCGAGCACTTCAAGACGCTGTACTTCCAGTGGGAGTTGATCAACCTCTCGCGGGGGATCATGTACGTCTCGGTACCCTCGCTGATCGTGGCGATGTCGATGATCGCCTTCTTCGACGCCGACGCGGTGTCGGGTACTGCCCTCGGAATCGACACCGTCGTCTGGGTCGTCGTGGCGGCAGCGACGGTCTCGATCGTGCCGTTCCTGCTGCTCGTCTCGTTCGTCCTGCGGCTCGGAACGATGGCCAAGCGGACGCTGGCGATCGGCCCGTTCATCCTCCGGGAGTCGAACCGCAACGAGGAGATCGACTGGGACTGAAACGGTTTGTCGATCGCCAGTTTCGACATGGCCGTGACGCGCGTCGCCTGATCCGTCTCGACGATCCGAACGCGGAAGGGTGCTCGGCACCTCTCCGAGCCCGTGATCGTCGTCATCTGCGGGTCACCCGGTGCGGGCAAGACGACCGTCGCGACCCGCGTCGCCGACCGCCTCGAGGCCCGCGGCGAGCCGGTTCGACTGGTACACTCCGACGACTTCTCGAGGCGGACCTACGAGCGCCTCTTCGAGCGGGTCGCCGACGGCCCCGACGACGTCACCTGGCTCGTCGACGGCACCTTCTACCGCCGCGAGTGGCAAGAGCGGTTTCGAACCCTCGGCGACGTTCGGTTCGTCCTCGTGACCGCGAGCCTCGAGACCTGTCTCGAGCGAAACCGCCGTCGCGAGGACGCGATCGACGAGCAGGGGGTCCACGTCGTCTTCCGGGAGTTCGACGAGCCCGCGGCCGATCTCGAGGTCGACACCGACGAGCTGTCGGCTACGGAAGCGGTCGAACGGGTACTCGAGGCGCTCGATCGGTGGCGCTCGGCGTAGCGAGCGGGGCGGCTACAGCCCGAGCCCGTCGGCCAGCGAGAACGACTCGGGGAGCCGATCCGGGACCTCCTCGTCGGGGAGTACGTCCCAGCCGAGCTCGTCCTCGCCGGGCTCGGAGTCGGTGTCGAACCCCGGGTCGTCGGCCGGCTCGCGCTCGCGGTACTCCGGCGGCGGCCCGCCGTGGGCGTAGACGCCCTCAGGGTGGTCGACCGTCCAGACGTGCATCATGCAGGGCGTTCGGCAGGGGGGCGCCAGCTCGCCCTCGCGGTAGGACCCCTCGTATACCGTTCGGTAGTACCACCAGGCGAGTCGTCCGGGGGCTCCGGCGTGGTAGTGCCACGGCGAGCAACGGTCCGGATCGCCGTCGGGGTGGTGATCGTGGTCGTCGTGCGGGTAGTGATCGTCGTCGCCGTGCGGATGACCGTCTCCGTGGTCGTGATCGCCGTGTCCGTCCCCATCGGAGTCGTCGTGGTGATCACCGTCGTCTTCAGGTGGACCGTCCCAGCCGTCGTCGTCGTCGACCTCGTACACCGCTGGCGGCGGAGAGATCGCCTCGCCGTCGCGGGTCGCGATGAACATGACGCCGATCGAGCGCCAGGAGTCGTTGTCGACCAGCACCGACTCCGGGCGCTCCGGGTCGAGGACGGCGTCGTCGCCGATATACTCCGGGTGCAGCCAGTGGGACCAGCCGTCGTCGTCGCCGTCGAGCGTGTCGAAGTAGGGTTTAAAGCCGGCCTCGAGCAGGGCCCCTGCGTCGGGGTACCGGTCCTCGAGCGTCTCCGAGACCGCCTCTCGAAGCTCGAGCGTAACGGGGTGGTCGTCGGCACATCCCTCCATGCTCGCACCCACGCAGTGGCCCATACTCGGTCGGAGCGTCGCGTCGGGACACCGCCCGGAGAGCAGTCCGCGTGCGCTCTCCCCGTCGGCCTGTACGGTGCCGACAGTCGAGAGCGCCACCGTCCCGGCGCCGGCCCCAAGCAGTGCTCGCCGCGTGAGTCTCGCGCCGTCGTCGCTGTCGTTCATGGCACTGCGTGCCACGAGAGGCGTCCTGTTAAACGATGTTGGCGGTCGCGACGACTGTCGTCGGCGCTGTCGTCGCTTCGCCGACCGATTTACCGCGCGAGCCCGTAACACCGCACCATGGTTCCAGTTCCGCTCGAGGTCCTCCTCGCGTTGCTCCTCGTCGCTCTGCTGTCGGGGATCGGCTGCACGACGGTCGGCGCGGGCGGGATCTTCGTGACGATCGCGCTCTACCTGCTGACGCCGCTGTCCTCGGCGGAGATCGCGGGCACCGCCCACGTGCTGTTCGTCCTCGTCGGCGTGATCGGCGTCGTCGGCTACGCGCGTTCGGGCGAACTGCTCGGACGGGAGGGACGTGCGCTGGCGACGGTGCTCGCGGGCTCGAGCGTGCTGGGTGCGCTGGCCGGGACCGTCCTGAACGCGTTCGTCTCGCGACGACTGTTCGGGATCCTGCTGGGGATCCTCATCGTCTGTACCGGGATCTTACTGGCGTACCGCCGACTCCGAGGGCTGCCGTCGCTGGCCGCCGTCGACCCGGAATCGAGGGGCGGACGGCTCGTCTTCGCGGGGCTCGGGCTCGCGTTAGGTGCCGTCGCCGGACTGGTCGGCGTCGGCGGTCCCGTCCTCGCGGTGCCGGCGCTCGTCCTGCTGGGCGTCCCGATGCTCGTGGCCCTGGGAGTCGCACAGCTCCAGGCGATCTTCATCTCCGGCTTCGCCGTGGGCGGCTACTACCTGCAGGACGCCGTCTCGGTCGCGCTCGCGGGACTGCTCGCCGTGCCGATCGTCGCCGGTGCCGTTGCCGGCTGGCTGGTCGCCCACCGGGTCGATCCGGCCCGGCTCGAGCTGGTCCTGGGGATCGTCCTCGTCCCGACCGGGGTCTACCTCGTGCTCTGACGCTACTCGAGCGCGGCGCCGGTACCGGCTCGCTCGAGCCCCGCGAGATCGATCTCGCCGCCGGGCATCGGAACGCCCGAGTACGGGTCCTCCTCGAGCAGCAGCGAGCCGTCCAGGTCGGCGTAGTCGAGCAGCGGCACGAGCTGACAGGCCGCCGCGATGGAGGCGTTCGATTCGGTCATGCAGCCACACATCACCTCGAGCCCGTGGGCACGGGCGGTGTGGATCATCCGCTTCGCTTCGCGGAGACCGCCACACTTCATCAGTTTGAGGTTCGCGATGTCACAGCGATCGGCGATCCGCGGAACATCCTCGACGGTGATACAGGACTCGTCGGCCGCGATCGGCAGCGACGAGCGCTCGTAGACGAACCGCAGTCCCTCCGGATCCTCGGCGGCGACGGGCTGTTCGACGAACTCGAGGTCGAACTCGGCGAGGCGGTCGATCTTCGACACCGCCTCGCGGGGCGTCCAGGCCTCGTTGGCGTCGACGAACAGGTCGACGTCGGGTGCGACCGAGCGGATCGTCCGGACGATCTCGACGTCGCGGTCGGTGCCGAGCTTGACCTTCAGCCGTCCGTGGCCCCGCTCGAGGGCCGTCTCGGTCTTCTCGCGCATCGTCTCGNGCCCGCTCAGAGATGTGTATAAGAGACAGGCCGCGAGGTCGTGGACGGCGATACTGACCGCACAGCGGGCCGCGGGGTTTCGGTTGACCGTCTCACGCATACGACGCTCGATCCGCTCGAGCTGGTGGGGATCGCCGACGTCCTCGACGACCGCGAGCAGCTCCGGAAGAACGGCGGCGACGGTGTCGGGCGTCTCCCCGTAGTGCGGCGAGGGACCCGCACCGCCGACCCCTACCCGCCCCTCATCGTCCTCGATCCGGACGGTGACGACCTCGGCTTCCGTCGCCGTTCCCCGGGCGATCCCGAACGGGAACTCGAGGGGAAGGCTGTGGCGTTCGAACGTCGTCTCGAGGCTCATTCGAGCAGTTCCTCCAGCAGGTCGTCCGTACCGAACCGGATCACGTCGCTTGCGGGCGCGCCGAGCTCCTCGGCGTACTCGTCGACGGCCTGTCTCGCCTCGTCGTCCTCGAGGTGGCTCGTGTTGAGCGCGCCCGCGGTGATCGTGGCGTCGGCAACGGGCTCGGCGAGGTCCTCGTAGAGGTCGACGTAGCTCTGGATCGAGGGGAGCTCGAAGTCTTCGTAGCCGTGGATCGCCTCCTTGCCGGCCTCGTGACAGAGCACGAGCTGATCGGCCATCGAGCCGTGGAGAATGCCGCAGGTGACCGCCGAGTAGGCCGGGTGGACGATGCTCCCCTGGCCCTCGACGAAGAGGTAGTCGTGCTCGTCGCCCTTCTCAAGGATCATCTCCTCGACGGCGCCCGCGGTGAAGTCGGAGACGACGCGGTCGATCGGGTTCCCCCAGCCCTCGATCATGATACCGGTCTGGCCCGTCGGGATCACGGCGGCGTCGTAGCCGGCGTCGCGGGCGTCGCGGGCCAGCTCCATCGAGACGGTCATCTTGCCGACCGAGCAGTCGGTGCCGACGGTGAGGATTACCTCGGCGTCGACGTCGCCCGCGACGCCGTCGGCAACCGTCAGCTCGTCGTGGGGTTTGCGGACGTCCCACAGCTCGCAGTCGTTTTCGGCGGCGAGCGCGGCGAACTCCTCGTCCTCGGCGAGGAAGAAGTGCAGTCCGGAGATGACGTCACAGCCGCGCTCGAGGGCCGTGCGAACGTCCTCGCGCCAGCTCTCGTCGAAGCCGCCGCCGATGGGGGCGATCCCGATCAGCAGGGCGTCGACGTCCCCGACGTCGTCCATCCCCTCGACGATCGGGGCGTCCTGAACGTCGGAGACGTGATCCTGTACTCGGCTGCCGGCGCTGTCACGGTCGAGGACGGCTTCGACGTCGTAGTCGGCGTAGCGCAGCACTCCAAGGGCCGTCTTGGCCCGGTCCGGGAACTTCTCGTGGGCGAGAATCGCGATCTGCATACCGGCCATCTGACGAGCGATCACTTAACGATAGATATCTCGGCGGCGGACTGGCAGTCCGGTGACAGCACGCGGTCGATTCGAGAGCTCATACGGTTTACTGTAAGTCAGTACCGGCGTAACCGCGATCCGTGCGGCGGTTGCGCCGGTACATCGTTACAGTAATCCGTATCAGTCGTCGGGACGGCTCGAGGGGTCGGCGTCAACCCGTGTCGGTCGACCCTCGCCGACCTCGAGGGGGAACGTCTGATCGCCGTCGGCGTCGGAATCGCCGGGGGCGAGTTCGGCCTCGACCTTCTCGACCAGCAGGTCGACGGCCATCCGGTTCGCCCCCTCGGGAATGATGACGTCGGCGTTTTTCTTCGTCGGCGCGACGAACTGCTCGTGCATCGGCTTGACCGTCTCTAAGTACTGGTCGATGACGCCCTCGAGCCCGCGGCCGCGGTCGATGACGTCGCGCTCGATCCGCCGGAGGATGCGGACGTCGGCGTCAGTCATCACGTACACCTTCAGGTCGAGCATCTCGAGGACCTGCTCGTCGAACAGCGAGAGGATTCCCTCGAGGACGATCACGTCCGACGGCTCGACGGTGACGCGCTCGTCCTTGCGGTTGTGGACCTCGAAGTCGTACTGGGGCATCTCGACGGGCTGGCCCATCAACAGCGAGTCGAGTTGCTCGCGCAGCAGTTCCCACTCGAAGGCGTCGGGGTGGTCGTAGTTGACCTCGGCGCGCTCCTCGTAGTCGAGGTGGGAGAGGTCCTCGTAGTAGTTGTCAAGCGGGATCCGCGTGACGGCCTCGCCGACCGTCTCGGCGACGGTCCGGGAAACCGTCGTCTTGCCGGCCCCCGTGCCGCCGGCGATGCCGATGACGAACGACGGGATACTCATCACTCGAGTCTCGGACGGCGCGCTAATGAATGCCCTGATGTCCGCCCGTTGGTAGGCTCGACGGGAGAGAGTAGTTCTGCGATCGGGTGAGACTCACGTTCAGCACAGGCGGACTATGTATTATCGTGAGTTGCCCACCCTTCCGACGGCGGCGCGCGCTGTCGATCGGCCGAACGCCAGTGAGGATGGTCGACGATGCTGCGCGAGGGGTGAGCGAGGGAGCGACGCGACCGAGCGAGTCGGCTGGGGAGGACGTGGCGATCCCCTGTGTTCGTGCGAGCAGAACGTGCTCACGTCATNGACGCGACCGAGCGAGTCGGCTGGGGAGGACGTGGCGATCCCCTGTGTTCGTGCGAGCAGAACGTGCTCACGTCATCAACACCACGAAAGCCCCTGGTCCGCTCGAGGGCTGCGGCTCGCTGCGCTCCTCGGTCGCTTCGCTCTCTGCGGTGCTTGCATCCCCTCGCACCTCGAGCGGCGGGAGAGCTTCGCTCTCCCGAGCATCGCGGACGCGAAGCGTCCGCTCAACGCGTCAGCCCCTTTCAGTCCCACCCAGCAGTGGTCAGTTAGGGCTGCAGACTTGAGACCGAACGTTCCATTCGTACCTCTAGGTAGCAGTTCGGGCAGTTCGGACTGAACAGCAACAGCGTAACCAACCCACTGTTAAATCACTGTCAGCGTCGTCGTCCAGAACGACCGATAGGCGTCCTCGAGCGCCGGCTTCGGATCTCCGGTCGCATCGACGGCGGCGGTCGCGGCGGGCTCGGGGTTGGCCTCCTCGACCAGCGTATCGACGACGCCGCGCTGGCCGACGACGTAGAGGCGGTCGGCCTCGCGCTCCGCGAGGGCCTCCCGGCAGCGCTCGAGGTGATCGTCGATCTGGTCGTCGCGGATGCGCTCGAAGCGAGCTTGCGAGAACCCACCCTTCGAGTGGTTGCCCTTGACGTCGCTCTCGAAGCCGCGGTAGTCGACGCGCTCGTCGTCCTCGTAGGTTCCGAGCGCGAACAGATCCGCGCGCACGAGCGCGAGCGCGTGGCGGCCGGTCGGCAGGAACCACTCCCGCTCGAGGTCGAAGCGGTCGTCCCAGGTCGGCTCGAGGGACGGCCGAACGGGCGAGTCCAGCGCGACCGAGACGAGCCCCGCGTCGTCGACACAGCATAGACAGGGCGCGGCGTCCTCGAGCAGCGCGGTCCGTTCACCGAGGACGTCCGAGAGATCCTCGCGGACGGAGCCGGGGATCTCCGCTTCGAGACTCGCAGTGAGCGCGCCCTCCGGAGCCGTTCGGATCGACTGAAGCCGCTCGAGGACGTCCTCGAGGCGGGCACCGCGCAGGTCGACGCGTCGGCGGATGGTCGGCCCAGCATCGTCGGCCTCGACGCGCTCGAGTTCGCCCTCGAGCTGGGCGATCCGGTCCTCGAGCCGGTTCTGTTGCTCCTCGGCTTCCTGACGGGCCGTCGCCGCGTCGGCTCGTCGTTCGGATTCGGCCTCGTACCGCTCCCGCAGCCGCTCGTTTTCCTCCTCGAGTTCGTCGATGCGCGCCTTCAGGGGGGCGCGGCCGAGCAACTCGTCGATCATCTGACCGAACACGCGAAGCGGGAGTACTTCTAGGTTCCGGCGCCGGGGTAGTCGTCGGTGTCGGGGCCGGAGGGCTCCCAGCCGGCGAAGGAAAGCAGCTGCCGGGCTCGTTCGCGCCGTGCAAGCAACACCTCCTGTAACGAGGGCGGGCTCCGGACGTCGGTGTCCTCGAGCATCGACTGCGGAAGTGCGAGGGTGTTCGTCGGGACGGCCGAATCGCCGTGGACCGGAAAGTGCTGGGACTCGAGTTTCATCACCAGCGGGGCGTCGAGCCGTTCGACGCCCTCGCCGGTCGTGTACACTTCCTCGTTGAGGCGTTCGTGCTGTTCGTCGTGTATGAGGGCGTGTTGCCGGTCGGTCGGGGTCACGTAGAGGCGACCGAGGTAGTAGCTTCCGGAGAACACTTCGAACATGTCACTAGATACCATGGACCGAGGCAGTATAACTTTTCTGTGGGCTGTTTCGTGCACACAGTGCAATCGTCAACCGCTCGTTTCGGGCGGTCGGCGGTACCGTCGCGCGATTACAACAGTTCATAACGCCGATGATAAACGCGACGAAAACGGCGTCTGACGGCGGTAAATCCCGACTGTCCGGCAGATGAACGGTTTGAACGATCCGGATGAAACCGGATCGTTTCGAGCCGTCGACGACGAGTCACTCGCTACGTACGACCGCTGCAACGCGACTAAAGCCAGTGTAAATCCACCGGGTCTTCCGAACGGCCGAACCGAGGGCGTAAACGGTTCCGAACGAAGGCCCGACTTTTTAGGCCGGTCGACGGTCGAACAGGGTGATGAACTCCACCCGGTCGGCCGCCCTCCTCGCTGCGGTCCTCCTCGTCGGGCTGACGGTCGCCCCCGTCGCCGGCGGGGCCTTCATGAGCGTCGGCGCCGACGATCAGTCGGACGAACAGGACGACGAGCAACACGATTCGGAAGTCGAACGCGGCGTCACCACGTTCATGCAGTCGAGCGCGACTGACACCTCGAGCACGGTCGAATCCGAGATGTTCGAAGCGAAGTACGAAGCCGCCGACGACGACACCCGGGAACGGCTCGTCGACGAGCGAGCGGACGGCCTGGAAGCGCAACTCGAGAGCCTCGAGCACGAGCGCGACGAACTCCGCGAACACGGCGACGAGCTCTCGACGCCGCAGTACCAGGCCCGGATGACCCGGCTGACCGTCGAGATCGTGGCTCTGGAGCGGGCGATCGAGCAGACCATCCCGTTCGCGGACGACAAGGAGGTCGGCGTCGACCGCCTCGAGGCCCTCGAGGAGAACGTCGTCGACCTCGGCAGCGAGCAGATCGCGGCCGTCGCGACGGAGCTGCTGGGCTTCGAGGGCTACCTCGAGGGAGAACCGATCGGTGACGACGGCGACGAGACGGACGCTGCGGACGGCGGGGAGTAACTGCGATCCGCGGGACCGAGCGACCCGCTGAGAAGACACGCTTTTCAGCGGCGCCACCCAAACGCTGCTACGAATGGACTCCGCCGCCCTGTTGGACCTCCTCGGGAACGAAAACCGGAGACGCATCCTCCGATTGCTCGCGCGAAAACCCTGCTACGTGACCGAGATCTCGGAGTACCTCGGCGTGAGTCCCAAGGCGGTGATCGAACACCTGCGCAAGCTCGAGGAGGCCGGCCTGATCGAGAGCCGGATCGACGACCAGCGCCGGAAGTACTTCCACATCGCCCGCAACCTTCGTCTCGAGGTGAGCCTCTCGCCGTATGGCTACGTGAGCAAGAGCGCCTACCCGGCAAACAGCAGCTTCGACATCGCGACCTGTCGCCACCTCGAAATCGACGTCTCCTGGGACGACACCGACGACTTAGAGGAGCTGCTGGCGACCTTAGAGCAGCTCGAGCAGCTCGAAAACGAGCTGTCGCTGGCCCAGCGGTGGGTCCAGCGCCACGTCTGTGACGTGCTCGATCGGATCTCCGAGACGGTCGGCACCGGTCCCGAGAGCCGGATCTACGCCGACGTCCTCGCGAGCATCCGCTCCGAGCCAAAATCAGTCTCCGAGTTGGGCGAGGACGTCGACGCGCCCCGCGAGGTCGTCGCCGAGATCCTCGAGCTGATGGCCGACGAGGGGATGGTCCGACGGACGAGACGCGGCTGGGAGCTCGTCCCCGAGCCCGAGGAGTCCTGACGTCGGCTCACGGCTACAGACGTCAGCGCTCTCCGCTCCCGTGTAGTCGGTGGCCTTACTCGACGAGCAAGTCGTACAGCATTAGCACTCCAGTGGCGAGGAAAACGGCGCCGCCAGCGAGAGCGAACGTTCCGGCGTCGAGCAGCAGGTAGTACCCAGCAAAGCTGAGGACGATTACGGCCCCGATAGCCTGTGCGGTCCGGGTTCCCCAGGCGTCGACCAGCTGCCGTGTGAGCGTGGACACGATCGAAAGATCTGTCACCGATCCACAAAATAGTTTCTAGCGGCTGAGGCGTACGTGACCAGCAGAACCGACTCGAACGATGTGTCCCAGTAGCGAGCTGGGCTCTTCGGCTGTCCTTATTCGATCTCCTGAAACAGCCCGTTTCGAAGGTCCCGACCGAGGTAGTAGCCGACGAGACAGGCGACCAGTCCGGCCGTCACGCCGACGGCCAGCACCGCCCGCCCCGACCCGGCGACCGCGAGCACCGCGTTGCTCACCACCGCGGCGATCCCGCCGACCGAGGCGCCGGCCGCTCCCACCTCGAGGTAGCGCCGTTTCGACGTGGCGAGCCCGATCGCGAACGCGACGGCGAACATGCCGACGATCTGGCCGGCGATCGGAATCGTTAGCTCGCCGGCGAAGAAGCCGACCCCGATTGCGAGGACGAGCGCGAGAAACGCCTTGGGGGAGAACGCCGTCTCGAGCGAGGGGCGGGGAAGCGACGGCAGGCGCGACCGGAGCGAGCTGCTCTTGGTCGCGTTCGCCTCCGCTTCCGTCTCGGGCGAGGCCGCGGGGGGCGCGTCAGCGCTCGAATCCGTGTCGACCTCCGCGTCGGAGCCCGAGAGCAGTCGCTCCGTCTCCTCGAGGAGGTCGTCGGTCGAACGCTCCCCGCGGTCGGCCTCGACGAACTCGTCCGAACGATCGCCCATACGCGAGTCGAAGCGTTCCGAGACCATGGCCTTTTCCCACGGGCGACGGGCGTTCTTTTTACCCTCCCCGACGTACTGGGTGGCAGTGACTACCGAGCTGATCGTCTTCGGGGTGATCTCGATCGCTCTCGGGGGAGGGTTGCTGTACGCCGGACGCCACCTCTACCCGCGGCTCGATCTCACCCGTGAGGCGCTGAGTACCGTCCGCCTGCTGACGGCGGTCATCGCCGGCGTGCTCCTCCTGATGGGAATGGGGCTCGTCGCGGTCGGTCTGGTTACCTAGACTCGACGCCGAAAGAGTGCCTTCAAGTCCGGCGCCGCGCAACGGAGAGGTATGAATCCAGGCGACCGCGTTCGCGTCGATCGCGCGGACCGCAGCTACGAGGGCGTCCTGTTGCCCTCGAGTACGGACCAGCAGCTCGTGGTGAAACTCGAGGGTGGGTACAACGTCGGAATCGACCGCGAGGACGCCGCGGTCGACGTGCTCGAGGAGGACGTCTACGAGATCGACGGCTCCAGTGCCGACGACGAGGGCGGCTCGGCGGTCGAGTTCGACGCCGATCTGCCGACGATCGCGCTGATCTCTACTGGTGGAACGATCGCCTCGACGGTCGACTACCGCACCGGCGCGGTGACCGCGCAGTTCGACGCCGAGGACGTCCTTCGAGCCGTCCCGGACCTAGCGGGCCGTGCGAACTACAGGGGGAGAGTCGTCGCCAACATCCTCTCGGAGAACATGGAGCCCCCGATCTGGCAGGACCTCGCCCGTGCGGTCCGCGAGGAGATCGAAGACGGCGCCGACGGCGTCGTCGTCATGCACGGCACCGACACGATGCAGTACTCCGCCTCCGCGCTCGCCTTCATGCTCGAGACGCCGGTGCCGATCGTCTTTACGGGCAGCCAGCGCTCGGCGGATCGGCCGTCCTCCGATAACGTGATGAACGCCGTCTGTGCCGTCGAGGCCGCCAAGAGCGACTGCGCGGAGGTCATGGTTTGCATGCACGCCTCCGAGAGCGACGACCGCTGTGCGCTCCACCGCGGCACCCGCGTCCGTAAGAACCACACCTCGCGCCGGGACGCCTTCGAGACGATCGGTGCCGAGCCGCTGGGCGAGGTCGACTACGACTCCGAGGAGGTTTCGTTTCGCCGGGAGTACCAGCAGCGAGACGAGAGCGAGGTGGACCTCGCACTCGCCGAGGACCTCGAGGAAGACGTCGAACTGCTGAAGTTCACGCCCGGAATGGATCCCGCCTTTCTCGACGTCGTCGAGGGAAGCGAGGGGGTCGTCCTCGAGGGGACCGGACTCGGCCACGTTCACACCGACCTCATCCCCCGCATCGAGGCGCTGATCGAGGACGGCACGACGGTCGTCATGACCAGCCAGTGTCTCGAGGGACGGGTCTGTGACCGCGTGTATGACACGGGTCGGGACCTGCTCGAGGCCGGCGTGATCGAGGCCGGCGACACGCTGCCGGGAACGGCGAAAGTCAAGCTGATGTGGGCGCTGGCGAACGCCGACTCGGTCCCGGAGGCGATGGAGACGTCGCTGGCCCGCGAACTGCAGGAACGGTCGACCCCCTGGGAGTGAGATGTCGGTAGGTATCGAGATCCGACGAGCGACGCACGACGACTACGAGGGCGTGAAGGCGTTCACCGAGGATCTCTGGGAGGACCGCGGCGGCGACTACATCCCCGAGATCTACCACGACTGGCTCGAGGACGGCGACGAGCGAAAGAAGACGTTCCTCGCCGACGCTGGCGACGAGGTCGCGGGGATCGTCCAGGCCGTGATGCTCTCGGACGACGAGGCCTGGTTCCAGGGGATGCGAGTCAACCCGGCCTACCAGCGCCAGGGACTGAGCGGTCGGCTCAACGAGGCCTGCTTCGAGTGGGCCCGCGAGCAGGGGGCGACCGTCGGTCGGATCATGATCTTCTCGTGGAACGCCGCCTCGCTGGGCGCCGCACGCACTGGCGGGTTCGAGCCGCTGACGGAGTTTCGCTTCGCTCATCCCAAGCCGGATTCGGACGCCTCGAGTCCGGACTCGGTCTCGAGCGATCCCCGGCGCGCCTGGCGCTACTGGACCCACAGCGACGCCCGTGACCACCTGCGGGGACTGGGCTTTGCCCCCGAGGAGTCGTGGGCGATGCGCGAACTCGCGCGAGAGGACTTCGAGCGCCTCGCCGACGAGACGGCCGTCTTCGTCGCCGAACGGGAGTCGGCCCCGGTTGGGGTGTCCTACCGCGTCCGAACGTACGACCGCGAGGGCGACGACGGCGAAACCGAAACGTGGGCCGAGTACGGCGTCGGCGCCTGGGACGACGTCGACGCCGCGCGGTCGCTGTTCGGCGCGATCGCCCGGGACGCCGCCGCCATCGGCGCGGACCGAACCCGCGTTCTGATCCCCGAGACTGCCGAGTACGTTAGCGATGCCTCCTACGCGGGCGCGGAGATCTCCGAGGAACCGGACTTCGTGCTCGGGATCGAGCTCTAACGCAGTCTACTGTAAGCCATTGCCAGTGCAACCGCGACCGCCCTGCGGTTGCACCGATAAAACGTTACCAGTAGTTGGTAGTACGATTTCTTTCTTCACAGGCACCCGTGAAGCTCGCGTTACGTACAGGTGGACCATGTATCAGTTCGGTCCGACCGTTCTTCCTGTGGTGGCGTGCGCTGTCGACCGAGCGAGCGAAAGCGAGGGCGGTCGATGATGTCGCGCGAGGGACGAACGAGCGCAGCGAGTGAGTCGGTTGGGGAGGGCGTGGCGATTCCCTGTGTTCGTGCGAGCAGAACGTGTTCACGTCATCAACACCACGAAAGCCCCTGGCCCGCTTGGGGGCTGCGGCTCGCTGCGCGTGGTTCGAGAGAGCAAAGCTCTCTCGTCATCAAGCGAAACCGTCGGTTTCGCGGAGATCGCGAATCGAAGATTCGCTCACTCACGAAAGACGCTTCGCGTCTTTCGAACGACTTCGCTCACTCCGTTCGCTCCAGTGCTTGCCTCGCCTCGCTCCTCGAGCGGGCCAGCCCCTTTCAGTCCCACCCAACGGTGATTAGCCGGGGCTGCAGACTCGAGGCCGACGGTCCAAACGCAGACGTAGTTACCGGAGCGCTCGAGCACCGGAACCGACGCCAATCCTCGAGAATCGCGTCGTAGTCGTTCAGCCGTCGTCGATCGGGAGCGACAGCTGGCGACGGTCGGTCTCGAACCCGTGTCGCTCGTAGACGGCCATCGCCCGGTCGTTGTCGACGTCGACCTCGAGCGAGAGTGCTTCGCAGTCGACCGCTCGAGCCCGCTTCGCGGCGCGCTCGAGGAGGGTGTCGACGAGGCCCGTTCCGCGATAGGGCTCGAGAACGTAGAGATCGCCGACCGTCAGCCGATCGGGACGGTCGAAAACGGCGGGGGACTCGTCGACGTCGGTAGTGACGAATCCCGCGAGGTCGCCGTCGCTATCGGGGCGAAACATCGGATCGATTGATCCGTCGGCGTCGAGTCCGTCGACGGCGATCCACGTTCGGTGGCCGTCGGTCGCGAGTCGCTCGAGCCGATGTGCGACCTCCGCAGCGGCGAGGTCGACGTCGTCGGCGAGCGCGTGGCCGTCGACGATCGACTCGAGCTCGCGGTGGTACGGGAGCCACAGCGCCTCGACGTAGCGACGGACGGCCGCCTCGTCGGGCCGAAGACGCCGGAGCTCCATCAGCCGCCGCTGACGGGCGGGAACAGCGCCAGCTCGTCTCCCTCCTCGAGCTCGGTCTCGAGACCCTCCTCCTCGACTAAGACGTTCGTTCCGTTGCGCAACACGTTAATCTGGGAGCGCAGCTCGCCGTCCTCGAGCACGCGGTCCTCGAGTTCCGGACGTCCCTCGAGGAGCTCCTCGAGGGCGTCGCCGACGGTGTCGCCGGCATCGGCCTCGACCGCGACGTGTTTGTCGCCCGCTCGTTCGGCGAGATCCGCGAACAGCTTCCACTCGGTCATGGATGGCGCTATCCGTGCCGAGGGCAAGTAGCTACCGCTCCGGGAGCCGACGGAGGGCCTCCGGACGGCCGAGCACGTACGCGACGTCGCCGGCGGCGAGACGGAGGTCGTCGGACGGGAGCGCGACGGCGTCGTCGCCGTTCCGATCGACTGCGAGCACCAGCGCCGGCAGCGAGTCGACGGGCGTCCCCTCGAGGGAGCCGCCGGCGTCGACGGCCAGCGCGGTGACCGTCTCGTCGGCCGCACGGAGCGCGGACACCAGCTCCCGTTCCGCGTCGAGGGTGCCCGGAAGCGTGACGAGTCGGTACGATCGGTCGGCCTCGAACGCGCCGACGTCGTCGTCGTCGACGGCGACGGTCGCCGCGTCGGCGGCCGTTCCCCGCAGTTCGCCGACCGCGAGCGGTCGGGGTCCGTCGTCGCTGGTCCAGATCTGGACGGCGTCGCCCGGGCTGGCGTCCGCGGCGGGATCCGCACGAATCGAGAGGGCGACGGTGCCGGGAGCCAGCGTCGGCCCGATCCCCGCGGGCCGGCTCCCCAGTCCGAGGTACTCGATCTCGCCGTCGGCCCCGAGCTCGACGTCCACGTGGCCGATCCCGTAGTCGCGCTCGAGGCGCGCGGTCAGCCGATCGCGTAGCTGTTCGACCGGCAGGTGTCGCGGGAAGAGAAAGGTCTCGCCGGCGAGAGCCGCCTTCGTCTCCGCGTCGACGGGATCGTAGCCGTCGACGTCCTCGATCGTCTCCGGCAGCTCCACCGCGGTCACGCGGCCGGCCGAGCGGACGAGCTGTCCCACGTCGTCGATCGTCCGCGGCGCGGCGAGCGCGAACACGTCCCGGCCGAGGTAATCTCCGACCCGTCGCCCGCCGTCGGCGGCGATCGCGCTCGTGGCGAAGACGACGACGGTGTACACCGCGGTCTCGATCTCGAGCAGCGGCGTCGTGCCGATGATCGCGTCCTGGAGGGCGGTCTTCGTGTTCAGCCAGATCGCGACGGCCGTGATACCGGCGAGGACGCCGACACCCTCCGGAAGTTCGTCGGCGCTGTACCACCGGAAGGTCACGGCCGCGGCTGCCGCCGTTCCGGCCGCGAGGACCGTAAAGCCGAGTATCCTACCGAAGACGTCGAGCAGCGAGTCGACGGCGGGGTCGGGCTGGGCGAGCTGCGCGACGAACGGATCGATCACGCGCGAGCACCCCGCCGACGGTCGAGCGCCGGGCGACTCATCGTCCGATCGCCTCCGCGAAGGCGTCGGCCGTCACTTCGGGGCCGGCGACGAACACCTCGTCGCCGGCTTCGAGTCGGTCCCCTCCCCCCGGAACGAACCGCCACCCCTGGCGACGGTCGCCGAGATCGGCGTCCTGCCTGCGGACCGCGAGCACTCGCACGTCGGACGGCGGATCGACGGGCGCCGACTCCGCGGTCGCGCCCACGGTCAGCCGACGGATCGCGTACCCGGCGCGTTTGACCAGCGCGAACGCCTCGAAATCCCGGTTGGTTCCCCGCGAGCGGACGATCAGTCGCGGCGTCTCCGTCTCGAGCAGCGGCTTCACGGCCGACCGGTCGACGGTCATCGTGACGAGGCCGACGCCGCCGGGGCTCGCGACGCTCGAGCCGCCCGGGGCTGGAGACGAGGATAGAGATGGGGAGTCCGTCGGTTCCCGCTCCGCGTCCGACGCGGCTTGGTTCGCGTCGGATTCCGCCGACGGCTCTTGGTCCCACGGTTGCTCTTGGCCCTCGTCCCGGTCGACCCGTGCGCTCAGTACTCTCCCCGCGATCGATCGGGAGTCCCCCTGTACGGTCACCCGATCCCCGCGTGCCAGCCCCGTCGGCACCAGCGTCGCGATCGACACCGCCCGCTTTCCCTCCGGCACGCGCCGCGAGAGCCCGCCGGCCGACGGCGCCGCGGCGATCGTCGCACGTCCTCGCTCGTCGATCGAGACGGTGACGTCCGCGAGCTCGTGGTCGGTTCGCAGGCGCTCCTCGAGGCGCACCTCGAGCTCCGACAGCGGAAGGTCGGCCGGGAGCCGCCAGGAGCCGGTCCGGAGCGTCCTGCGGAGATCGGCCGACAGCGGGGGATACCCCTCCATGTCGCGGATCTCGCCGGTAGGGCGGATCGTAACCTGTCCGGCCGCGCCGACGAGCTCGATCACGTCGGCCGAGAGGGTCCGCTGACGCAGTCCGGACAGCGAGAGCCGTCGCGGCAGCTCGGCACCGAGTTTGTCGCCCTCGTTGTGGGCGTACAGCGCGAGCATTAGAACGACCAGCACGGCGACCAGCAGTCGGGGGGATTGGGCGATGTCGGGCTCGACGAGTCCGAGCAGGCCGCCCTGGACGCTGGCGATCGAGAGCGCCAGCACGACCACACCGAAACCGGGCAGTGTAACGCCGGTCACGTACCGAACGAGAAATCCGAGCGCGCCGGAGACGAACGCGGGCACGATTCCGGTCAGGAGGCCGAGGTAGAGACCGAGCAGTACTTCGACCGGCAACGTCATTATCGGCCGATCGGCCGGAACCGTTAAACAGCTACCGGCTCGCAGGGCTGCAGCCGGAACGAACTTGGGCCGCGGATGGGAACGAACGAGGAAGACGATGAGTTCAGATCCACAGCGCGTCGCAATCGCGTGCCAGGGCGGCGGCAGCCACACGGCGTTTACCGCCGGTGTCCTCTCTCGCCTACTCGAGGACGAGGCCCTCGCGGACGACGTCGAGATCGTCGGCTTCAGCGGGACCTCCGGCGGAGCCGTCTGCGCACTGCTCGCGTGGTACGGACGCCAGCACCCCGATCACGAGCCCGGAGCACTGCTGGCCGACTACTGGGCGGACATGGCCGCCCGCGGGCCGATCGACCGGCTGGCAAACGAGACGGTCCGCTGGACCGGCCGACTCCAGCGGATGGGCGTCCCCACCCCCGAGGTCAGCCCCTACCAGTCCCCCGCCGCGCTCTGGGGTCGTCGGGAGTTCCTCAGCCTGCTCGAGCGCCACGTCGACTTCGAGGGGATCCCCGAGCTGCTGGATGGGAGCGAACCGGCGCTGTTGATCAGCGCCGCCAACGTGCTCTCGGGCGAGTTCAAGCTCTTCCGCGAGGACGAGCTCTCGGCGGAGGCGGTCCTGGCGTCGGCCGCCATCCCCTACGCCTTCCCGGCCGAGGAAGTCGGTGGCGAGTACTACTGGGACGGCCTGTTCTCGAAGAATCCGCCGATCAAGGACTTCGTGAGCAACCGGGAGACGGCCGACCCCGACGAGATCTGGGTGATCAAGATCAACCCGCAGGAACGACCCCGCGTCCCGAAGTCCCAGGAGGGGATCGCCGACCGGCGGAACGAACTCTCGGGTAACAAGTCCCTGAACAGTGAGGTGAGCTTCGTCGAGCAGCTCAACGACTGGATCGAGGCGGGCTACCTCCCCGAGAAGTTCACCCACACCGAGATCGAACGCATCCGCTTTCGCCGACCCGATCTGGGCTGGCGGACGAAGCTCGACCGGAGTCCGGACTTCCTCGAGGGGTTGTTCGAAGACGGCGAAGAGGCCGCAGCGGAGTTTCTCGCCGACCGGGAGGCGACCGCGAACGAAGAGGTTTAATCGGCCACGCCTCCGAGCGGGGGTATGGTCGGCGAACGCATCGTGGAGCGGCTGCCCGAAAACTGGCGCTGGGTCGTGACGACGCGGGCGGCCGTCGTCCTCGCCCTGCTCGTCGCCCTGCTCTCGGTTGCAACGGGGATCCTCAGGATCGATCAGCAGGCGGCGGACTTCGGCCCCTTCGCGGCCCACGTGCCGATCGTCGTCCAGAACGCAGTCGGCTTCACGGGAGCACTGACCGGTTTTCTGATGCTGGCGAGCGCGCTCGCCCTGCGGCGGGGGCTGCGGGCCGGCTGGTGGGCGACATTTCTCCTGTTGCCGATCACGGCCGGGCAGGGACTCCTGCAGGCAAGCCCGTACTCGCTGCCGCTGGTCGTCCTCTCGGTGTGTGCCCTGCCGACGCTGTTGCTCACTCGACGACGGTTCGATCGCTCGCTCGAGCTGACGACGACCCAGTTAGCGGCTGGCGGCGCGCTCGTCGGGGTCCAGGCCTACGGCACCTTCGGCGCCTACGCCCTGCGCGAGCAGTTCGACGGGATCGACCACCTGCTCGACGCCTTCTACTTCACGCTGATCACCTCGAGCACGGTCGGCTACGGCGACATCGGGCCGGAAACGGAGGTCGCCATGCTCTTTACGATGTCCGTCGTCGTGCTGGGCGTCGCCAGCTTCGGTATCGCCATCGGGGCGCTCGTCGGCCCCGCGATCCAGGCCCGAATCTCGAAAACCCTCGGAATTATGACCGATTCAGAACTCGAACTCCTCGAAGACCACATCCTCGTGCTCGGCTACGGGGACCTGACCGAACCGATCGTCGACGAACTCCACCGGGCCGAAACGCAGTTTCTGGTCGTCACCCGCGATCAGACGGCCGCAAACGAGCTTTCCGACCGCGACATCCGGGTGCTGACGGCCAACCCCAGCGACGAGGACCCGCTTCGCCGGGCGAAGATCGAAACCGCTCGGGCCGTCCTCGTCGCGACGGACGACGACGCCCAGGACGCGATGGCGGTGCTGACCGCTCGCGAACTCCGACCCGACGTCCGGATCGTCACCGCCGCGACAGATCGCCAGAACACGCGAAAGCTCGAGCGAGCCGGTGCCGACGACGTCATCAGCCTCGCCGAACTCGGCGGCCACCTGCTCGTGCAGTCGGCGCTCGGCACCGACGAGTCGCCGCTCGTCTCGAAACTGCTCGAGATGGAGTAACCCGTCCGTAGCGGTGTAACGTCACTCGACCATCCGATTACAACCAATCTCACCGCAAAAAATATAGTGTGCTGGGGATGAGTGTGTGAGTACAGGATATGACACAAATGATACGTGAACGGACCGTCAGCCGGCTCGGTGGTCCCGGTTCGAGACGAGGCGTACCGGATCGGTCGACGCTCGATTCGGTGGAGGGAGCGTAGATGCTACAGCTACTCAACGCCGCGGTCGTGCTTCAGGCGGAGGGCGAGGAGTTGCCGATGGACGAGTCGACGTTCGTTCTCATCGCACTGGCCGTCTCGCTCGTCTTCCTGGTGATCACGATCGGCGTCGCCTACTGGATCTACAAGGACGCCTCGAAACGGGAGAACAACGAACTCCTCTGGGCGCTCGGCACCGCCGGGCTGTTGTTCCTGTTCTTCCCGCTGGGCGTGGTCGCCGCAATCGCGTACTTCGTCGTCCGCGGGGAGAAGACGTCCGAGGACGAGGGGGAACCACGGCAGGCCGAACCCGCCGGCCAGGAGTGGTAACGGCCGGAAGCCGCTTCGCTCGAGCCCGCGAGTCCGTCCTCGAGGGTCGATGCCGTCGGTTCCGTTCCGTCGAGTAAGCTCGGTGCTCGTCCGTCTGAAACAGTTGCAGGAAGGACAAGTCAGCCGTAGCAACTGGATAGTAATCCGATATTCTGTCGTCGACACCCGTATGACGAAGTGGCGACGGCGTTCGGTGCTGGCGACCGGTGCAACGCTCACTGCAGGGGGAGCCCTCGCGTCGATCGGTGCCGGGGAGGAGTCGACCGACGATCTACCGGATCCGGACCGCGATCCGAACCCAGGGATGGACGAGGACTGGCCGTCGTTCGACGGCGACGCCGGGCACGCGAGGTACGTCCCCGACGGGACCGCGCTCGACGGCGACGCGCTCGAGGCAGCCTGGTCGGTCGACTTCGGCTTCGGACGAGACGCCGGCGTGGCCGTCGCCGACGACGTCGTCTACGCGACGAATGCGAACGGAGTCGTCGCGCTCGACGTCGCCGACGGTTCGATTATCTGGGAGAACACCGACGTCGACGCGAACGCGCCGTCGGTTGTCGACGACACCGTCTACGTTACCGGCGACGAACTGTTCGCGCTCGACATCGCCGACGGAAGCGTCCGGTGGCAGACCGAGTTCGAGCCGGAGGATCCGATTCAGAGTCAGACCGTCGCGTACGGAGGCGTCTTCGTCGTCGTCAACGGCACGCTGTACGCCCTCGAGACCGACGACGGGTCGGTGCGATGGGAGATCGACACGCTCACCGCTGAAACCCAACACGATGACGAGGGCGAACAGGAGTACGACTTCCTCGATACGACCGCCGCGGCGAACGGCGTCGTCTACGCCGGCGCGGGGGATCTGGAAGGCGGTGCAACGGTTGCACTCGACCCCGATACGGGTGATGAGGTCTGGCGAGGGGATTCGAATTTTTACACCGGAGGCGCCCAGGCACGGGCGACGTCGACCGCCGTCGTCGTGAGCCGGGTCGATTTCTACGCCCGGGTGCTCCTCGACGCACAGACCGGCGAGCATATTGCGAAGGTGTCGGCGGAGGGGATCTCGGTGACGCTCGGCAAGGAGCGCTACCTCAGCGGGTACGAGGCCGACCAGCTCACGGGAAGCGCCTATCACGGCGACGAGGACGACTGGGGTGTCGACGTGTCTCGCAACGTCGGCCGCGCGATCATCGCCGGCGACACCGTCTACGTCTACTTCAGGGGGACGGATGCGACGTACGGAGAATACGACGGCGAACTCGTCGCCCTCGACAAGGACGACGGAAGCGAGCGCTGGGCGATCCAAGCCGGGGAGCTGCCAGTCGGCAACGTCCTGGGTATCAGCGACGAAACGCTCTACGTCGAACACGAGGACAGTCTCGTCGCGCTTCGCGAGGAGGATGATGGGGACGAAGAGACCGGCGAGGACGACGAGGGTGACGAAGGTGATGGAGAAAACGGCGACGATGCCGAAGACGATGGAGAGGAGGACGAAAGTGAGGAAACGGCGGACGATGATCGCGGAGATGGGGACGACGAGGATGACGACGACGGTGAGGAGGAGAGCGAAGACCAGAGGGACGACCACGACGAGCAGTACGACGGAGATGAGGAGGGCGAAGCGGATGACAACGAAGGGGTGGCCGACGACGAAGACGAGAGCGAAAACGGAGACGACGAGCAGTACGACGGAGAGGAGTACGACTCGGATGACGACGGCGACGACGAGATAGACGACTCCGAGGAGGACGATATCGGCGACGAAGACGACAGTGACGATGAGGACGGCGATATCGGCGACGAAGACGACGTCGACGACTCCGAGGAGGACGATATCGGCGACGAAGACAACAGTGACGACGAGGACGGCGATATCGACGACGACGAGGCCGACTCGGTTCCCGGCTTTACGACCGGTGCCGGCCTTGTCAGCGGCGCGTTAGGGCTCGAGTGGCTGCGCCGACGGGCCGCGGCAGACGAACAGGCTGACGCCGCGGCCGAGCCGCCGACGTCTGGGGAGGAACGAACCGAGTAACCGGCAATTTGGGCCGGTGTTCCGCCAGCCGAACCGACGAGCTCCGTCCAGCAGTTCCGATCCGACCTTTGAGACGGTTGTTGAGCGTTCAATTCAGTGATAACGACCCGGTAGTAATCCACATGGGCTAATTTCCGGCCACGTATGACGACGTGGCGACGACGGTCAGTGCTGACGACGGGCGCAGTGTTCGCTGCCGGTGGCGTACTCTCCTCGGCCGTCTCCGCTGACGGCGAGGACGATGATGAACAGCTTCCGGACTCGGATATCGACCCGAACCCGGAGACGGATGCGATGTGGCCGTCGAACGACGGCGATGCCGGCCACGCGAGGTACGCCGCCGACGCCCCCGAGTTCGATGGCGAGGCGCTCAAGGCCGCATGGACGGTCGAACGTGCCGATGGAAAGCCGGCCGTCGCCGACGGCGTCGTCCACCTGCAAACCTTGGACGGGATCGCCGCGTTTGACGCTGCGGATGGCTCGACCATCTGGGAGATTGACGGGGATGACGACTATGACTGGATACGATCCGCCAACGGGATCGAAACGAGCGATCCAGCGGTCCTCGGAGACACCGTCTACTTCCGCAGCCTGGAACCCAAAGCGGACGAGTACGGCGACCGAGTCTACGAACCCAACGTGGTCGTTGCACTGGATGCTGCAGACGGCAGCGTCCGTTGGGCGGAAGACCTCGACGAAGTGGGTACCTTGACCGTCGCCTATGGGACCGTCTTTACCCTCTCCGGTGACACCGCCTCCGAGGACACGGACGCCACGCTATACGCCCTGGACGCGGACGACGGCTCGGTCCGGTGGGAACGCGAGTCGATTACTATCGGAGCTGAGGACGACGAGGAGTACGAGCTGTTTGGGGAGACGGCTGCCGCAAACGGCGTCGTCTACACCGCAGCGAGGAGCGAGTCAGCGGAGATTGTAGTCGCGCTGAATCCGGACTCCGGTGACGTGATCTGGCACACCGAGGACGATCTGGATGACACACGAGGCGCCGGCCAGATCAGGGCGACGGCGGGGGGTGTCGCCCTCGACGCGTCCGGGTCCGACGCCCGGTATCTGTACGATCCGGTGACGGGCGACAAGCGGGAGACGGTAACGGCCCGCAGGACCGACCTCGTTCTCGGCGAGGAGATCTACATCGCTGGCGACGGCGATAACGAGCTCAACGTCCGCTCTCACGACGACGAGAACGGCGGCTGGGACCTCGAGGTGGACGAAAACGTCACCGACGCGGCCGTCATCGGTGGCGACACCGTTTACGTCTACTTCGCCACGAGTGACTCTTCCGAGTGGGACGGGTACAGCGGGGAGCTCGTCGCCTTCGAGAAGGACGACGGGAGCGAACGCTGGACGGTTTCGACGGACGACCGCTCCGTTGGAAACGTCGTGGCCATCGACGACGAGACGCTCTACGTCGAAGACGGTAACGCCCTCGTCGCGCTTCGAGAAGATCTGAACGAGGGCGATACCGAGAGAGACGACGAGACTCCCGAGGAAGACGAGGATGAATCTGTCGACGAAGACGAGGACGGCGACAGGGATCCCGAGAGCGACGACGAGGATGCGGACGACGAAGGGGGAGAGACCGACGACGAATACGAGGGCGAGGAGGACGGAGACGACGAATCGGATGACGTCGACGACGGTGACCAGGAGGAGAGCTCCGACGACGGAGATGACGATCCGGATGACACCGAGGGAGACGGCGAACCGGATGACGACGACGGTGACCGGGATGATACGGACGGCGACGGGGACGATAGCCGGAGTGACATCGACGACGGTAGCGACGGCGATACTGATGACACTGGAACTGGAGACGACCCAGACGATACCACAGAAGACACGGACGCCGAAACCGACGATGACGCCGATTCCGTTCCCGGGTTCACGACCGGTGCCGGCCTCGTCGGCGGCGCGGTAGGGCTCGAGTGGCTCCGACGGAAAGCGGGGACGAACGATACCGTAGACGAGCCAACGGAGGCTGCGGAGGACCGAGCGGAGTAACTGGCAACTCAGATCGGTGGTCCGCCAGCCGAACCGACGGACCCCGTCCAGCAGTCCAGATCCAATCTTGGGACGGTTGTTGTGCGATCAATTCAGTGATAACAACCCGGTAGTAATCCACACGGTCTGAGTTTTAGGCACGTATGACGTGGCGACGACGGTCAGTGCTGACGACGGGTGCAGCGTTCGCTGCCGGTGGCGTACTCTCCTCGACCGTCTCCGGCGACGGCGACGCCGACGATAACGACCTCCCGGACCCGGCTATCGAACCGAATCCGGAGACGAACGCGGTATGGCCGTCGTTCGACGGCGACGCCGGCCACGCGAGGTACGCCGCCGACGCCCCCGAGTTCGACGGTGAGGCGCTCGAGGCGGCCTGGACGTTCGAACGCGCCACTGGAGAGGCAGCAGTCGTCGACGGCGTCGTCTACGCGTCGACTCCGGACGGAATCGTCGCGCTCGACGCCGCGGACGGCTCGACGATCTGGGAGAACACCGACGTCGACGCGAATAGGCCGTCGGTCGTCGGCGACACCGTCTACGTCGTCGAGGACGAGCTGTACGCGCTCGACGCCGCCGACGGTGACGTCCGCTGGCAGACCGAACTCGAGCCCGAGGACTCGTCCGGAACACAGACCGTGGCCTACGGGAGCGCGTTCGTCGTCGCCGACGGGACGCTGTACGCTCTCGATACCGACGACGGCTCGGTCCGGTGGGAACTCGAGTCGATCACCGCCGAGACCCAAGGGTCGGACACTGAAGAGGCGGAGTTCGAGTTCAGGAGTACGACCGCCGCAGCGAACGGCATCGTCTACGCGCTGGCGGCGGACGACGACGGTGGTGCGCGCCTCGCGCTCGACCCCGAAACGGGCGACGAGGTCTGGCGGGCCGAGTACACGCAACACGACGGCTTCGGAATCCCGCGGGCACGTGCGACCACGACCGCCGTCGCTCTCGGCGGAGTAAGCCACTACGCGCGAGACGTTCTCGACGCACAGACCGGCGAAGAAAAGGGGAAAGCGACGGCCGAGGGAATCGAGTTCGTTCTCGGCGAGGAGCTCTACATCGGCGGCTACTACGGCGACGCGCTGACCGCAACGTCAATTTCCGACGACGCCGACGACTGGGGTATCGACGTGCTTCGAAACGTCAACAACGCGGCAGCCATCGGCGGTGATACCGTCTACGTACATCTCAACGATGAGGGAGGGACCGCTGACACCACGGATGCCGACGAGCTCGATCACTCGGAGTACCACGACGAACTCGTCGCCTTGAACACGGACGACGGGAGCGAGCAGTGGACGATCTCGACCGGCGAGCTTCCGATCGGCCACGTCGTGGCTATCGACGACGAGACCCTCTACGTCGAAGACGACGACCACGAGGGCGAGGGCCTCGTGGCACTTCGCGAGGAAACCGACGAAGACGGAGACAACGGCGACGAAGACGGTCAGCAGGAGGATGACGATGGAGAGGAAGACAGTGAGGACGGAAGCGAGGATGAGGTGGACGATACCGATGAGGACGAGCGGGAGGGACCGGAGGAAGACGGCGAAGACGACGGAAACGATGGCGATGAAGACGAAGATGGTGACGGTGACGAAGACGAGCAAGACGACGGTAGCGAGGAGGATGGCAGCGGGGACGAACAGGATGAAGATAGCGAGGAGAGCGATGACGGTGGAGACGAGGACGACGAGCAGTACGGCGGGGAAGAAGGAGACGAGGACGAAGCCGAGCGTGATGACGGCGTCGGCGACACCGACGAGGACGACGGTATCGGCGAGGACGAAGACGATGAAACGGGCGAGGACAGTCCGAACGGAGACGACGAAGTCGAAAGCGAGGACGAGCCGGACGCCGACGACGAGGACGATGAAGCCGATACGGACGACGATGACGACTCGGACACCGAAACCGACGACGAGGCCGACTCCGTCCCCGGGTTTACTACCGGTGCGGGTATCGCGGGCGGTGCGTTAGGACTCGAGTGGCTGCGCCGACGGGCCGCGACCGACGCGTCGGCGGAGCCGGCGGACGAACGAACGGTGCCTGCGGACGAACCCGAGAACTAACGGATCCGTCGCGGTGCCGTCGATTCACTTCCCCGGACGGCTCGAGCGACGGACCCCAAAGTGATTGCCGTGTTACTCCGGCGCACCCTCGAGGATCTCGACCCCGCTCGAGGCGCCGATGCGTTCGGCGCCGGCCTCGAGCATTTCGATCGCCTCGTCGTAGCTGCCGACGCCGCCGCTCGCCTTGACTGGAAGGGACTCGCTCATGAGTTCGACGTCCGAGACCGTCGCGCCGCCGTCGGCGAACCCGGTCGACGTTTTGACCATCGCGGCGTCGGCCTCGCGGGCGGCCTCGCAGCCGTCGCGTTTCTCGTCGTCGGTCAGCAGGGCCGTCTCGATGATTACCTTGACGGGGATCGGGACGGCCGCGACGAGTTCGGCGAGTTCGTTTTCGACGGCCTCGAGCCGACCCGTTTTGACGTCCGCAACGTTGAGGACGACGTCGAGTTCGTCGGCGCCGGCCTTCCAGGCGAGGACGCCCTCGCGGCGTTTCACGTCGGGGGCGTTCTGGCCGTGGGGGAAGCCGATCACGGTCGCGACGGTGACCTCGGGCGCGTAGTGGGCGGCGTGTTCGACGGCGTACGGCGGGATGCAGGCGTTCATTCCGTGGTCGGCGGCGACGTCGAGGACGTCCTCGACGTCGGCGATCGTCGTTTCGGGGCCGAGGACGGTGTGGTCGATCAGGGGAGCGAGTTCGTCGCGATCCATACCGACCCGACTCGCCGAACGGTCAAAAATCCGTCCGATCCCTTATTTGGGTCCGGGGGCTACTGGCCGTCATGGACGAGGAGCAACCCGACGTCGCCCCCGTCGTCGAGGCGACGGCCGACGATATCGCGACGATGGAGATCCGCGGCGCGGCGGCGATCGGGGACGCCGCGGCGGAGGCGCTCGCGATCCAGGCCGAGCGCTCTGACGCGTCGACCCCGACGGCGTTTCGCGATCAGCTACGCGCCGCCGCCAGAGAGCTGTACGAGACCCGACCGACCGCCGTGAGCCTCCCGAACGCCCTCCGGTACGTCCTGAGAGGGATCGAGGGCGAGACCGTCCCGGAGCTTCGGGAGTCCACGATCGAACAGGCCCGGGAGTTCCAGGCCGACCTCGAGCAGGCCCAGGAACGGCTCGGCGAGGTCGGGGCGAATCGCTTGCGGGACGGCGATGTCGTGATGACTCACTGTCACTCGACCGACGCGCTGTCCTGCGTCGAGGCGGCGCTGGATGCGGGCAAACACGTCGAGGCGATCGTCAAGGAGACCCGGCCGCGAAAGCAGGGCCACATCACGGCCGAACAGCTCCGGGAGTGGGACGTCCCGGTAACGCTGGTCGTCGACAACGCGGCCCGACGCTACCTGGACGACGCCGATCACGTGCTGGTCGGGGCCGACAGCATCGCCGCCGACGGCAGCGTTATCAACAAGATCGGGACCAGCGGGCTGGCGGTCAACGCCCGCGAGCGCGGCGTTCCGGTGATGGTCGCCGCCCAGACGATCAAGCTCCACCCCGACACGATGACGGGCCACACCGTCGAGATCGAGATGCGCGACGAGTCGGAGGTACTCTCCGAGACGGAGTACGCCGACATCACCGGCGGCGACCGCGCCGACGACGGCCTCACGGTGGAGAACCCGGCGTTCGACGTCACGCCGCCGCGTCACGTCGACGCGATCGTCACCGAACGGGGCCAGTTCCCGCCGGAAAGCATCGTCACGCTCATGCGGGAGCTGTTCGGCGAGACGACCGGCGAACCCTGGGAGGTATAGCGGCGGAGCGACGGCTCGAGCCGCGAGCCCGTGGGTCATCCGACAGACGTGACTTCTCCCACGACTAAAGTCGTGGACTTCCCTCACTGAGGGTTAGGCCCACGTCTTTCGGGGAGTTCGCAGGTTCCATCTCACCGCTGGTTCCGTCGAGTACGACCTGCGTTTCGGGCTGAGCCACGGCAGCCCCCACCGTGGATAGCGGGCTCTGAATGTCCTTACCCACAGCTCGTTTGCCGATGTTCGACGCACCGTTCTTGTCCGCATTATCGTCCAACCCACAATCACAACACTCTACCCGCCCCTGCGCCCCACGGCTCGTGTTCTGCGAGCCACATCGCCAGCACGTCACAGACGTGTCGTACTCCGACACCGGGATGCACTCTCGCCCGTCGAGGTGAGATTTGTACGTGAGGATGTTCGCCAGTTTCGCGTACGGCATCTTGTGGGTCTTATCGTTCACATACCGTCCCTCATCGTTGTCGAAGCGCAACCCGGTCATATCACCGAACACGATGACGGCGTTTCGCTCGCGAGCGCGAGCGATGAGTTCGTTCGCCACTTGATGCAACTCGTGTTCGACTGTCCACGATTCCTTGTCTCCGATTCGTTCGATCACCTGTGCGCCCTGTCGAACCTTCGCCTTCCCGATTGACTTTCGGAGTTGTTTGTAGTGTTCACGGACACGCCGGACTTCAGCGCCGTGGAACTGTGTGTCGCGGTCGGAGAGAAACGTGCTGACGGCGATCCACTTCGCACCCATATCGACGGCGAGAACGTCGTCGTATTCGTCTGCGACGGCCACAGACCGCTTGCAGACGAGATGAACGTACCACTCGCCGTCCCGATGGACGAGTTCCGAGTCACGGATGTACTCATCGGTGAGCAGGTGCGTGTCTTTCTCGGGGACGTGAACGGGCACCCAGATGCTATCTCCCCGTTCTCGCTTGGGATTGTAGATTGGGAGTTTGAACCACCACGACGAGAGCACGGTGTCCTCGTCGTGTTCAATGGTGATGCAGTCGTTGCGGAGGACGACGGGCTGGTCGGTGTCCTCTCGCGGATTCTTGTTCGACCGGACTTTCCCCGCCTGTTGTTTGGTGGCGGAGTAGAGGCTCGCGTCGCCACCGTGAACGGCGTCTTGGAACGCCGTATACTCGCGTTCGATGAGGCGGGCTTTCCGCTCGGTGAGCGAGTGGAGTTTGACACGTACTGTGGTAGTGACTTCGCGGTGCATCGCTATTGCCCAGTCTGTGCTTCGATGTACTCCTCGATGGTCTGACTCGACACTTCGCCCGCCGAGGAGACGAAGTACGAGCGTGTCCACAGCGACGGGAGGCCGAAATCAAACTCGTCGCGAAGGTTCCGCGAGGTGTAGCCCTTGACCTGTTGGATGATTTTGTTCGGTGAGAGTGTCGGGTTGCCCGTGATGAACAGGTGTACGTGGTCGGGCTGGATTGCCAGCCGGAGGATGGTGAGTCCGAGTTCGTCGGCTTTCTCCTCGATGAGGTGTTCGAGGCGGTCGGCAACCTCGTCTGTCAGTACCGGTTTACGATACTTCGGACACCACACGAAGTGGTAGTGGAGGTTGTGAACCGACGTTCGCTCTCGGCTGTACCCCCGTGGCATACTGTTATATAGACGTCAATCTATATTAGATGTTATGATTCTATCAACCTTCGGTCGGCTATTGAGGATGGATTGTGTCGTATTTGATCGGATTCATCCCACGACTGAAGTCGTGGGCTTTCTCCTCGAACCTCTGTAACCCGACCCCATCGGTACAATGAACATGAGCGACGAGATTCAGGTAGTTGACCCGGCGGCGATCGAGCCGACGGAGCCGGTGTCGGGATTACTCGAGCGAACCGCGCTTCACGCAGGCGGCCGCGGGTTAGTCGTGTTTCGCGTCGACGATGAAACGGCACGGTTCCGCCGCGAGGGGACGACGTACGGATGGGTCCGTGCGGGTCACGGAACCGTCGCCCGTCCCGACGACGAACGGCCCGCCGAGCTGTCGGCCGGCGACTTCCTGAAGATTCCGGCGGGCACAACTCGGCGGTACGTCGCCGAATCTACGTCTCTCGACGTCCTCGTGGTCGTGGACGGCGAGCCGGAGCCAACGGGCACCGATTCCCGGATCGCCGTCGGCGAGGGATCCCTCTCGGTCGTCGGACCTGACGAACTCGAGCCGACCGCCGAGAGTCCGGAGCTAACCCGAGAGACGCCGTTTCCCGACGAGGACGTTCTGCCAATGCGGGTCCGAGCCGCGGGCGGGGCGGCGGCAGGCTGGCACCACCACAGCGAGAACGTCTACTTCGGCTACGCCGTCGACGGCCCGAGCGAGACGGAGTACGGGCCGGACGGCGAACGCGTCGCGCGCATCGAACGCGGCGAGTGCTTTCACGTCCCACCGGGGCTGGTTCACCGGGATACGAACCCGACAGACGAGGCCCACACCGGAATCGTCTGGCTCTGCGGGGGTGAGCCGTGGGTCGTGAACGTCGACGAGCCCGGCGGTTCCGAAACGGTTTCGGCCGCCGAGAACCGGTAGTGACACCACCTTCGAGGCGGTCGGGATCGGAAGCGGTTAGTCGCTGCTGTGTTCCAACTCGAGTATGGTGCTTCCCGAGGGGTTCGCGCTCCCGCCCGCGCAGTTTCTCGTCCCGCTCGTAGTGGCGGCCGTCGCCGTTGCCGCGGCGCTGTGGTCGGCCGATCCACCCGTAACCGATCGGACGGTGCTCGCTTTCGTCCCCTGGATGGTGTTCGGCTCGAGCCTGCACGTTCTCCACCGGCTCGACGCCTACCCCGAGGACCTCGCCGTGCTGTTCGGAACGCCGAGCGTCTACGTCATAACGGGGATCGCGGCCGGCGCCGTCTGGCTCGGCGGGATCGCGCTCGAGCGAACCGGAGCCGCCTCGAGCGAGTCTCTCGTCGCCGCCGTCGGCACGCTCGGCTTCGTCGGCGCTGCAGCGACCGCCGTCAGCGTTCAGGGCGGGTTCGGCAACGTCTTCTGGCCGCTGCTCTCGGTCGTCCTGACGGTGCTGGTCACGGCCGGCGTCTGGGCCGCGCTCGGCCGGCGCTACGAGCGGGTCGCCGCAGTCACGGGCGCGACCGGCGCGCTGGTCGTCTTCGGTCACACCTTGGACGGGATCTCGACGGCGATCGGCTTCGACGTTCTCGGCGCCAGCGAGGAGGTTCCGCTCTCGCTTCTGATCCTCGAGGCCGGCCACGCCCTCCCGACGGCCGACTACATCGGCGGCGGCTGGCTGTTCGCCGTCGTGAAGGTCGCACTCGCAGTGGTCATCGTCGGCCTGTTCAGAGCGTACGTCGAGGACGCCCCGCGACAGGGTCGGGCGCTGCTCGCCCTCCTCGCTGCGGTCGGGCTCGGACCGGGCGCGCACAACGTGCTCCTGTTTCTCGTCACCTAGACTTTTTGCCCCCCGCGCCCTCTGTTGATAATCTGTTATGGTTACCGTCCTCACCGCGGGTCACGTCAACTGGGACGTGACGCTCCGTATCGATCGACTCCCGGTCGCCGACGGCGAGGCCTCGATCCGCTCCCAGCAGCAGTCCGGTGGCGGCAGCGCGGCGAACGTCGCCGCGACGCTGGCCGGACTCGAGGTCGATGTCGGTCTCGTCGGCAGCGTCGGCGACGACGACAACGGACTGCTCGCCCGTCACGAACTCGAGGAGACCGGGGTCTCGATCGACGGCGTGCGAATTGTCGAGGACGCCGAGACGGCCGTCAAGTACCTGCTGGTCGAGGACAGCGGCGAGGTCGCCGTCCTCGGCAACGACGGCGTCAACGAGGCCGTCGAGCCGGCCGACCTCGAGCCCGAGCGGATCCGGGCGGCGAGTCACGTTCACCTGACGAGCCAGCGTCCCGACACCGCCGCCGAGATTGCGTCGATCGCAAGCGAGGCGGGCGTCACCGTCAGCTTCGATCCCGGCCGTCGCCTGGGCGAGCGGGACTTCGGCGATGCGCTCGCGCTCGCCGACGTGATCTTCGTCAACGACCGCGAGGCCGAGGCGATGCTCGAGGCCGAGTACAGCGACTCGGCGTTCGACGATCGGTTCGTCGTCGTCAAACACGGCGCCGACGGCGCGTTGCTCCACACGCCCGACGGCGACCACGTTCACCCCGGGTTCGAGGTCGAAACGATCGACACCGCGGGCGCCGGCGACGCTTTCGCCGCCGGCTTCCTCGCGACGATGGTCGCTACCGGCGACGGCGAGTTCGACCCCGAGCGAGCACTCGAGTACGCGAACGCCTGCGGTGCGCTGACTGCCGGACGGAAGGGGGCACGAAGTGTCCCGTCGGCCGCCGAGGTCGAGGCGTTTCTCAGCGATCGACACTGACGGGTTATTTTATATGATCGAGTATGATAGATATCGGTAGATGTCTGACACACGAATGACGGCTGTATGACGAGCGGATGAGAGCGTCCGCGTCCGGCGGTTCTCATCGAGTGTTTCCCGGCGGTACCTATTTGTCGAGTGCCGTTGGCCAGTGGTCTAGGGAGTCACGGCGACGTGACTGAGAGACATGAACGAACGAACGACACCCAACACCCCTGGATGTGGGTTCGGTCAGCGCGTCCAGTACGACCGAGACGACAACGAACCGCCCAGTATCGCCGTCGCGACGGCGCTCGCGACCTATCACGGTGAAGACGTCACCGACTCCAGCATCCGGCTGTACGACTACATCGATCCCGAGGCGCTCGACTCGCTGTTCGTCCGTACCTACAGGGGCGGCGATCGGTCGACCGGGACGGTCGTCTTCGACGTCGACGACGTCACCGTCACCGTCACCCCGGACCAGGTAGAGGTAACCGGGTAGGCCGACTGCGCGCTCGAGGGTCGACGGCGGCTCCGGGGGGTGCTCTCGAGGCCGTGCCGGCCTCGAATCTTTTTTCTCGTCGCCCGCGGAACGCGAGGCTATGGCAACGCAGCCACACCTGCTGGTCGAGGAGGGAGACCTGACGGACGTCGCGCTGATTCCGGGGGATCCGGGTCGCGTCGATCGGATCGCCGACCACTGCGACGAGTCCGAAGTCGTCGCCGAAAACCGCGAGTACAAGGTCGTCAACGCCACCTACGGCGACCGTGAGCTCACGATCTGCTCGACGGGGATCGGCTGTCCCTCGGCGGCGATCGCGATCGAAGAGATGGCCAACGTCGGCGTCGAGACGTTCATCCGCGTCGGAACAACCGGTGCGCTCCAGTCCGACATCGAGATCGGCGACATGATCGTGGCGACCGGCGCCGCGAAAAACGAGGGCACCTCGAAGCGCTACGAGGACGCGGAGTACCCCGCCGTTCCCGATTACGGGGTGCTGTCCTCGCTGGTTGACTCGGCCGAAGCGAACGACGAGGACGTTCACATCGGTCCGATCGTCTCGGACGACGCCTACTACGCCGAGACGGACGAACACGTCGCCGACTGGGAGAACGCTGGCTTGCTCTGCGTCGAGATGGAGGCCGCCGCGGTCTTTACGCTGGCACGCCGGCGCGGACTCAGTGCGGGCGCGATCTGTACCGTCGACGGCAACCTCGTCGAGGGGACCCAGAAGGGGACCGACACCGAGGACGACGAGCTCCCCGAGAAGGCCAAGAACAACGTCGGCCGCGCGATCGACATCGCGCTCGAGGCGACGACGCAGCTCTGAGCCGTTCCTGGTGAAAAACTAACCCGTTAGGAGTCGTACCGGACGTATGGGAGAAACACTGTTCGAACTCGAGCACGCCTACGACCGCGACGAGCTGGCCGCTATTTTTCGCGAGTTCGCCGTCGCGCTCGAGGCCGAGACCCCCATCGAACTGCACAGCGGCGAGCGCCGGCTCACGATCGACGTCCCCGCGGACGTCGTCGCCGAGCTCGAGGGCGAACACGAGGACGGACGAACCGAACTCGAGTTCGAACTGGAGTGGGACGATCCCGACGGAACCGGCATCCGCGTCACGGACGCCGAGACTGAAGGGGGTACCGAAGACGCCGAAACGACTGCCGTCGACGAGAGCACGAGTACGGGCGCCGACGAGACGAGCGATCGGGTCGAGACGAGTGAGTCTCCAGGACGGCGAAGCCGATTCGAGGTGTACGAGGACCGCGCCGAGGAGTGGCGCTGGCGGCTCGTCCACTGGAACGGCAACGTGATCGGGGACAGTGGCGAGGGGTACGCCTCCCGGTCGAACGCCGAGCGGGCCGCCCGAGGGGTCATGCGAAACGCGCCGACCGCGCGGATCGAACGCCGCGACGAATAGTCGATGACGGCTAGCGCTCGAGCGTCTCCTCGAGTTTGAGGGTCTCACGACGAGTCGCCCGCTCGTACTCGAGCGACGGCGACGCGGTCTCGGGGATCGCCTCGTACTCCCGCAGGAAGTCGAGGACACCGTGCTTGCCACCGAAGTCGCCCCGGTACCGCCAGAAGAGCCGCGGTACGGTCGCGACACCGTCATCGGGGTCGTAGCCGACGGTTTCCTCCAGGTGCCAGCGGATCGAGATGTCCAGTTCCTCGTCGACGTCGGCCGCGGAGTAGACGGCGATCGGCGGACAGTGGTCGCCACCACGACTCAGCGCGAAGTGGATCCGCGGATCGCACTCCTCGAGTCGGAATTGGCGCTCGAATCGGGAGGGGAACGGCCGCGGAACGTAGCCAAAGCCCCAGGGATGTTTCGATCGGCGGAGCATGCCGTGCTGGATATCGTTGAGGCTCAGCCAGACACCGCCGACGGGGATTCGATCGCGGCCGAAGAACGTCCAGCGGTCGACGAGCCCGCCCTCGAGAAGTTCGGGCGACTCCTCGAGCAGCAACTGCGCGTAGGCGTTGTAGCAGTTGAACCAGAACGCCAGTCGGCGCTCGCGACTCGAGAGCGCCCGCTCGAGCCGGGAGCGCTCGAGGGTCGCCAGGTGCGTTCGCAACCAGTCGTGGTCCCCCTCGGTTTTGACCGTGTAGAGAAGATCGGCCGACAGCGAGAGGGGATCGAGCTGGGTCGACATCCGAACTAGGCTAGGTGAACCAGCTTCTTGAAGGCGTGTTGCGACTGGCTACGACACTCCGTTGTCGGAATATGTCGGGTCCGGCTTTATCTTCACGACGCTGGAACAGTAAGTCGTGAATCGCAGCAAAGGGTATCTACTCGTTCTCGTCGCGATTTTTGCCTACCTCTCCTGGCAGCTCGTCGTCCCGTTCTTCCAGTACGTGTTGCTCGCGCTGTTGCTCGGCTTCGTCCTGTTCCCGCTGCAGCAGCGACTCGAGGAGTACGTTCCGCCGGCGCTCGCCGCGCTCTCGCTCGTCTTACTGGCGATCGTCGGCTTCATCGTTCCGTTCGTGCTCGTCGCCGCGGTCGTCGCCGAGGACGCGGCGGAGCTGATCCAGGAGACCGATCCCGACGACCTCCAGATCGCGGAGATCGAGGCGCTGATCGAGGAGGAGACCGGCATCGAGGTCGACATCGTCGGAACGGTCGCCGACTCCGCCCAACAGATCGGCTCGATCGCTCTCGAGCAGGCGACGGACTGGTTCAGCGCGCTCACCAGCGCGCTGATCGGGTTCGGGCTGGCGCTGTTCCTGCTGTTTTACCTGCTCAANCGCTCAGAGATGTGTATAAGAGACAGGTTTTACCTGCTCAAGAGCGGCGACGACCTCATGGACTGGATCCGAGCGCGGACGCCCCTTCCCGACGACGTTCAGGACGACCTCTACGGCGATCTCAACGAGGTCACGTGGGCCGTCCTCGCGGGCCACGTTCTGATCGCGATCATCGAGGGCGTCATCGCGGGCCTCGGACTGTTCGCGGTCGGCATCCCCAACGCCGCGTTCTGGACGTTCATCATGGTGATCCTCTCGCTGGTGCCGCTGATCGGCGCGCCGTTCGTCTGGGTCCCCGCCTCGCTGTACCTCTTTGCAACCGGCGAACCCATCCTCGCCGCGGCGCTTGCCATCTACAGCGCGGTCATCGTCGGCATCTGTGACGACTACCTCCGACCGGTCGTCGTCGACCGCTACGCCGAGATCAGCCCCGCGGTGATCATCCTCGGCGTGCTCGGCGGGATCTACGCCTTCGGAATCATGGGCGTGTTCTTCGGTCCCGTCGTCGTCGGTGCGTTCATCGCCGCCGTCAACGTCCTCGACGAAAACTACGACCGGCTCGGGGCTGAGTCGGGATCGAGGTAAGAGTCACGGAGCCGGCTACCGCGCTCGGCGCCGCATCATCCTGTAACCGGCGTACGCGAGTCCGGCGAGCCCGAGCCCGAACCCGAACGTCGCCTTCCCGGGCGTTCGCCCGCGCTGTCGCAGCCTGGTGTAAAGACTCGACTCGGCGACGTACCCCTCGTAGTCGCCGCGTTCCTCGAGGTCACCCGCGGGCACCTCGAGCCCGCTCTCGGCGTCCGGCCGCGGCGGCTCGTCCTTGCGCTGCTGAGGGCCGAAGACGGTCTTCATCAGCGTGTCCATCAGCTTCGGGGTGTACTTCCCGAGCAGCGTGAACTGTTTCCCCCCGCCCCCGACGGTAACCTCCCGCTGGGGGTGTTCCGCGGCGTGGAGGATCGCCCGCGCGACCGTGTCGGGCGCGTACACCGGCGCCGGTACCGTCGCCGCCTCGTCCATGTGGTTCTCCGCGTTTTGCGGGTAGGGCGTGTCGATCGCGCCCGGTTTGACCAGCGTTACGGTGATCGGTCGCCCCTCCTCCTCGAGCTCCATCCGCAGGGCGTCGGTGAAGGCCTTGACCGCCTGTTTCGACGCCGAGTAGCTGCCCTGCAGCATGATCGAGCGATCGGAGACGATGCTGCCGACGTTGATGATCGTCCCGCCCTCTTCGAGGACGTCGAGGGCCTCGAGCGAGCCGTACAGCAGGCCCCAGACGTTGGTGTCGAACTGCTCACGCATCTCCTCGACGGGGATCTCCTCGAGGCGGCCGTAGATCGAGACCGCGGCGCCGTTGATCCAGGTGTCGACCCCGCCGTAGGTCTCCTCGGCGACGCGGGCGATCTCGCGGACGTCCTCCCGGTTGCCGACGTCAGCGACGACGGAGGTGGCGTCGCCGCCGTCGGCCTCGATCCCCGCGACGGCCTCCCGGAGGACGTCCTCGCTACGCGCCGCGAGGACGACCCGCGCGCCCCGATCGGCGGCCATCCGTGCGGTCGTCAGTCCGATTCCCGACGAGGCGCCGGTGATCACGATCACCTGCTCCTCGAGCGGTTTCGGCTCGGTCTCGGTCTCTCGTCCGCTGGTGAGTCCCTGGAACATCGCTATCGTCCCAACGGGGACGACGGGTTTGCGCTCGGGGCCTGTATGCGCGTGCACGGCGTCGCTCGAGCGCCGCCTCGGAGACTGACGCGAACGGCCCCGATCCGTCGGGCTTTTGGCTCGCGGGATCCGAACGGTACTAACGACGATGGCCCGGTACCACATCGAGACGTACGGCTGCACGTCCAATCGCGGGGAGAGCCGCGAGATCGAGCGACGGCTCCGCGACGCGGGCCACCACCGGGTCGACGGCCCGGACGAGGCCGACGTGGCCATCCTCAACACCTGCACGGTCGTCGAGAAAACCGAGCGCAACATGCTCCGCCGGGCCGACGAGTTGGCAGACGAGACCGCCGACCTCTACATCACGGGCTGTATGGCCCTGGCCCAGGGCGAGGAGTTCGCCGCGGCCGACGTCGACGGACGAGTGCTCCACTGGGACGAGGTCCCCGAGGCGGTCACAAACGGCGAGTGTCCGACGACGACCCCAGACGCCGAGCCGATCCTCGACGGCGTCGTCGGCATCCTCCCGATCGCGCGGGGCTGTATGTCCGACTGCTCGTACTGCATCACCAAGCGCGCGACGGGCAAGATCGACTCCCCGAGCATCGAGGAGAACGTCGAGAAGGCCCGGGCGCTCATCCACGCCGGTGCGAAGGAACTCCGGATCACGGGCCAGGACACCGGCGTCTACGGCTGGGACGAGGGCGAGCGCAAGCTGCATCGCCTGCTCTCCGAGATCTGCGACCTCGAGGGCGAGTTCCGCGTCCGCGTCGGAATGGCCAACCCGAAGGGGGTCCACGGCATCCGCGAGGAACTCGCCACGGTCTTCGCCGAGAACGACGAACTGTACGACTTCCTGCACGCCCCGGTGCAGTCCGGCTCGGACGACGTGCTCGGCGACATGCGCCGCCAGCATCAGGTCGAGGAGTACCTCGAGGTCGTCGAGACGTTCGACGACCACCTCGACTACTGGACGCTGTCGACGGACTTCATCGTCGGCTTCCCGACCGAAACGGATCACGACCACGCCCAGTCGATGGCGCTGCTCCGCGAGACCCGCCCCGAGAAGGTAAACGTCACTCGCTTCTCGAAGCGGCCCGGCACCGATGCAGCCGAAATGAAGGGCCTCGGCGGGACGATCAAGAAGGAACGGTCGAAGGAGATGAGCGCAGCGAAGCGAGAGATCGTCGGCGAGGCCCACGCGTCGATGGTCGGCGAGGTCCGCGAGGACTGTCTCGTCGTCGAGGACGGAACTGCCGACTCGGTGAAGTGTCGCGACTCGGCGTACAGACAGATAATCGTCCAGAACGCCAGCGACCACGGCATAGAGCCCGGCGACTTCGTCGACCTCGAGGTCACGGCCCACGAGACGATGTACGCCTTCGGCGAGCCCGTCTGAACCGCTTCGACCCGTTCGACTGTCCCCTCCCGGGCGCCACCGACACTTTTGCCACACCCGTCCGTACCCGCACGCGATGCTCGAACTCTACCAGCTCGAGGGCTGTCCGTACTGCGAGGTCGTCGCCGACCGGCTCGACGAACTCGAGGTCGACTACGAGAGCGTCTGGGTCGAAGCGCTCCACTCCGAACGCGACGAGGTAAAACGAGTCTCGGGCCAGCGGGGGGTTCCCGTCGTTGTCAACGAGGCCTACGGCGTGACGATGGCCGAGTCCGAGCGCATCCTGGAGTTTCTCGAGTCGACGTACGCCTGAACGGCAGCGCGAAGCGGGCGACCGCTACTCGCTCCCCTCGTCGAACTCGCCGGGATCCCGCCCCGGGTCCTCGACGTTCGGCGCGCCGACCGCGAGGACGATCCCCTCCTCGTCGCCGACGTTGCGGTGGCCGTGGCCGACCTCGGGTCTGGCCAGCCAGAACGCGCCGGCCTCGACCTCGCGGCGCTCGGTGTCGCCGTCGGGGCCGAGGGTCAGCTCGAACTCCCCCTCGAGGGCGAAGTACAGCTCCTCCTGTTCGGCGTGGGCGTGGTACCGGATCTCCTCGTCGGGCTCGAAGTACCAGAGCTTGAGCTGGACGTGCTCGCTCGGGAGGAAGTCGTCGATCGCCCGCATCTGTAGATCCGAGGGCACCTCGTCGATCTCCGAGAGGTCGGTTAGCGGGACGTCGTCGGTGTGTACCACCTCGTACTCCATAGCGTCCTACGTCGAGGCGACGAGAGGGAAAAAACGTCCGGTCGAGCGGTCGAGCTTGCCGGCACCGACCGTTCCCAAGGGACGTTAGCGATCGAGCGCACTCTCGTCGGTCGCCGCGGACCTCGACACGACGCCGATCTCGCCCGCGATCTCCTGGGGACCGGTCCGTCCGAGATCGACGCCGGCCTCCTCGAGCCGATCGACGATCTCGCGGGCGTACTCCGATCGGATGCGACCGTACGTGATCCGATCGGGTTCTGCGATCCACAGCGAGGCGACGACCTCGACGGTCTCGCCGAGGTCCGTAACCCGCACGATCGGCTCCGGCCGCTCGAGGACGTCCGGATGGTCGGCCGCCACCTCCGAGAGAATGCGGACGACGGCGTCGAGGTCGTCACCGTAGTCGACCCGCACCGGGACCGTCAGGCGGAGTCGACCGTTGAGTACGGTGTTGGTGACCGCGTTCGCGGTCAGCTCCGAGTTCGGGACCGCGATCACCTCGTTGTCGAAGGTTCGAACTCGCGTCGACCGGAACCTGATGTCCTTGATCACCCCCTCCTTGTCGTTCCAGCGGATCCAGTCGCCGATGTTGAACGTCGGGTCGGTGACGATGAAGACGCCGCTGACGAGATTGCCAACCACGTTCTGGGCCGCGAACCCGAGCGCGACGGTGAAGGCGGCGACGAGGATCGCGGCGCGCTCGAGGACGAAATCGAGGCCGGCCAGTGAGAGGCCGGCAACGACCGCGGCGACGACAACGCCGACGGTGGCGACCCGCTCGATCCCCTCTCTGAGGGTCCGCTCGGTTCCCCGAAGCTCGAGCGCGAGTCCGAGGGCCGGAAGGACGACGAACCGTCCGACGGCGTAGATCAGCGCGACCGTCACCAGAAACGTCGCGAAGTTGTCGAGCAGAGTGAGGTACGCGCCGAGCAGCTCCTCGAGCGGACGCAACGCGGACACGACGTTCGTGTTCGGTCCCGTCCCGCACAAGGGTTCGGCCGGCACTCGCGGCGTTCCCCGGTCTGCGACCGCCCGCAGTCGGCTCGCTTACTCGAAGATGACGGCACCAGCATCGGAAACGGTCGCACCCTCCTGGTCGGCGAACGCCTCGCGGACGCGCTCGTAGGTGTCCTCGAGGGCCTCGACGATCACCGACGTATCGCCGATGACCGGCATGAAGTTGGTGTCGCCCTCCCAGCGCGGGACGACGTGGGTGTGGAGGTGGTCGTCGATCGAGCCGCCCGCGCCGTCGCCCAGGTTAAGTCCGGCGTTGAACCCGTCGGGGCCGAGTGCGGTCTCGAGGGCGTCGAAGGTACGCTGTTTCAGGCGCGCGTGATCGAGCAGCTGCTGGTCGTCGAGTTTACCGTAGTCGCCGGTGTGTGCGTCGGGGATCACCATCGCGTGGCCAGGGTTGTACGGGTAGTTGTTCAGCAGGACGAACGCGTGCTCGCTGCGCGCGACGACCAGGTTCTCCCGGTCGGCGTCGTCCGCCGAGAACGTACAGAACACGCAGCTGTCGTCGGGGTCTCGCTCGTCCCGTTCGACCCACTCGATCCGCCACGGTGCGAACACCTGGTTCATATCGCGGTACACTCGAGGGATCCCTATAATCGGATCGAAGGACGGCGGGGAGGCCATTCGAGAGACGAACCACAGTATTCCGGTTGTATGACGGAACGTGGCGCCGAGTGGGAAACGTTTCGGAGAAGGGCCGATGAACGATATAAGCGGATCTGAGGGCGTATCGGGGACGAGATCCGGTCGACGAACACGTCAGTTTACTTCTCGAAACGATACAGAGGTTTAAGATGGTACTCCGAGAAGAGAGAAGTAATGGCAACCACAGACGACTCGTTTAACGGGCTGACCGAACACTGCGAGGACTGCGACCTCGATACCCCACACGAGGTGTCGGTCCAGCTCCGAACCGAGAGCCGAAAGGAGGAGAACGCACAGTTCTCCCGGGAACCCTACCGCGTCGCCGAGTGCAAACGCTGTGGTACGCGGACCAGCCAGCGGATGAACAACGCCTAGCGATCCGAAACGATCAGGCCGTCGTCACTTCGCAGCCGTCCTCGGTGACGATGACCGTGTGTTCTTTCTGACTGACGAGACAGCCCTCATCCTCTTTCAACACCGGATAGCCGTGGACGATGTCGTTTCGCTTGAGTCGGCGCAGCGCCATCTCCGGACGACTGGTCTCGAGCCAGCGGGTCGCGAACGGGAGCGTGCGGAACTCCTCGGTGATCTGTTCTAAGGCCTTGCGGGCGTCCCGGTTTCGAACCGATCCCTCGCGCTCGAGCGCGAAGATCTCCTCGCTTGCCCCCTCGGTTACCTTCCCGCCGCCGTCGGTCGCGAACGGCTCGATCGCGACGACGTCGCCGACCTCCAGGGTCGTCCCCTGCGAGACCGCGCGGTTCGGGATCGTCGGACTGGTGTGTTGCTCCCAGTGGCCCAGCCCGTGACCGGTGAGGTTGACGACGGGGTTGTAGCCGTAGCTGGTGATGACGTCCTCGATCTCGGCGCCGATATCGCCGGTCTCGACACCGGGCTCGATCATGTCGATCGCCGCCTCGAGGGCCTGCTCTGGCGCCTCGGCGAGCTCGGGGTTGCCCGAGTGGTCAACGGTGATCGCGGTGTCGGCGAGCCAGCCGTCGATGCAGACGCCGATGTCGAGGTTGATCATCTCCTCGCCGAACGTCGACTCGTCGCCGATCGAGGGGGTCGCGTGGGCCGCCTCCTCGTCGATCGAGATGTTTACGGGAAACGCCGGCTTCCCGCCGAGTTCCCGGATGCGGTCCTCGGCGTACTCCGCGATCTCGAGGTGGCTCGCGCCGACCTCGACGCGGTCTGCGGTCTCTGCGCGCACCTTCGAGAGGATCTCCCCGGCTTCGCGGAGCTTCTCGTACTTCTCGGAGTCGAAGTCCACCTCGGATTCGGCCATGTACCGGAGTTACACCGGTCGGCAAAAAGAGGTTCCGTCTCCCGACGGGCGAGGCGTTCTACCGTTCGGACGCCGACGACGCGATCCAGCGACACGCCGGACAGGTTTCGAGACCCTGGACATTCGAGAGGGTGGTCTCACACTCCGGACACTGTCGAGCGCCGTGGTGGGGTGGCTTGAGCATCGACTCGGAACTCGGTACGACAATAAATAAAAGTATTTCACGACGATCGTCGATATCAGCCAACTGGCCGAGTGCAGTGGTACCGATGAACTAGCCGTTACGCGGAGTAACCAGGCGCAACTGCGCGAAACGGTCGTCGCGGTTTTGTCGCTCGAGAGCGTCCGTGCTCGCGGCGTGAGAGACGCCAGTTCGGGTACCGCACGTGCCGACCGATCCCCGGGGTCGACGGTTCGCACCCGGCGTAACGACTCCCCGGGGATCGTTACCGGTCAGTCGCTCGAGCGGTTTGCATTCCGTCGCTGTTGTATGCCGAGCCCAGCCGACCCCGAGCGTCGATGGCGATGACACCGGCGGTCGCGCCGGTGAGTTCGGCGAACTCCTCGATCGCGAGCTCCGCGGCGGCGTCGGCGTCGAGGCCGCGCTCGACGTGGCCGGCGACCCGTTTCGAGAGGGTTACCCGCGCGATGTCCTCACCGGCACCGGTCGCACTCACCGCCGCCGAGGGACAGCAGTAGAAGCCGGAGCCGACCTGCGGAACGTCCCCGACGCGGCCGGCCAGCGCGAGCCAGCGTCCGCCCGTCGACGTCGCGGCGGCGAGTGCCTCGCCGTCGAAGGCGACCGCACCCACCGTATCGTGGTCGAGGTCCGCGGCGTCCGCATCGACCTCGGTCCCCTCCTCGTCACGGCCGTCGGGATCCGTCCGGCCGTAGCGTTCTCGGATCCACTCGAGTTCGCTCTCGGTACCGCCGCTCGGCGGCTCGAGGTCGGCCCACTTCTCGCGCGTGCGTTCCGACCAGAGGTCGACACCCGTCTCGACGCCGAACGCCTCGGCCAGCGAGACGGCGTGCTCGCCCGAGACGAACCCGTGGGGCGTCTCCTCCATGACGAGTCGAGCGACCTCGACGGCGTGTTCGACGTCGGGCATCGAGCAGGCCGCGCCGACGGAGCGGTCGTCGGTCATAATCCCCGCGTCGGTTCGGATGCGGCCGTCGCTTTGAACCGCGCTGCCGACGCCCGCGTTGAATCGGGGCGAGGACTCGAGAACCCCGACCGCGGCCTCGACGGCGCCGACCGGGGTCGGTCGCTCGGTTCCGGTTTCGGCCGCCCGCTCGAGTACTTGTCGTCTCCGTTCCGGCTCTTCAGGCGTGCTCCCGGCACCGCCGTGGACGAGTAGCTGCATACCGACCCCTGGTGAGGCGAGCACGGTAACGGTTTCGTGACGGTCTGAAACCCTACACACTTACCAGCGGGGGCTGAGTAGCAACGTCGAGGATGACGTCGGCCCTCCTGCTCGCCGGGTTCTGTGCCGCGATGACCGCAGTCGCCGTCGGTCGGCTACTGGCCGGCGACGAGCCGACCCCCTACCAGGGCGGGATCGCGCTCTTCGTACTCGGGATCACGTTACTGGCCGGTTTCTGGAGCGCGATCAGGATGGGATGGTGGACGGAAACGGGACGAGCGCTGCTCGGGGCGAGCGGCGTCGCCGTCGCGGTTGTCGGTGCCGTCCTTCTCGTCCGGTACTGGGGAGCGGCGACCGACGGGGCGCGCGATCCCGCGGGGTGATCGCCGTTCGTCGGAGACGGGTTCGACAGCCGACGAACGAGTGTGTAACGATCGAAACTGTGTTTTACCGGTATGAGGGGTGCTCGAGCGGATTTTTCGACGATCGGCTGCGGTCGACCGATTGACGGTGGAAATCGGACGCAACATCGGCGGAAATGGGAGCCCTTTTAGCCCCATCGGAGCACGGTACAGACGAGATGAGCTACGACAAGATCGAGGTCCCCGAGGAGGGGGAGAAGATCACGCTGAAGGAGGGAACCGACAACGAGCTGGAGGTCCCCGACAACCCGATCATCCCGATCATCTACGGTGACGGCGTCGGCAGCGACGTCGGCCCCGCCGCCCAGAAGGTTCTGGAGGCCGCTGCCGAGGCGACCGGTCGCGATATCAACTGGATGCGCGTCTACGCCGGCGAGTCCGCCCGCGAAAAGTACGACGAGAACCTGCCCGACGAGACCGTCGAGGCGATCAAGGAACACCGCGTCGCGATCAAGGGTCCGCTGACGACGCCCGTCGGCGCCGGCTTCCGCTCGCTGAACGTCGGTCTGCGAAAGCTGCTCGACCTCTACGCGAACGTTCGGCCGACCTACCACCTCGACGGCGTCCCGTCGCCGGTCAAATCGCCCGAGCAGATGGACATGGTCACCTTCCGCGAGAACACGGAGGACGTCTACGCCGGCATCGAGTGGGAAGCCGGAACTGACGAAGTCGAACAGGTCAAGGAGTTCGTCGAGGACGAGATGGGCGAGACCGACATCATCCACGACGGCCCCGTCGGCATCGGCGTCAAGCCGATCACCGAGTTCGGGACGAAGCGACTCGTCCGCCGCGCGATCGACTACGCCCTCGAACACGACCGCGACTCGGTCACGCTGGTCCACAAGGGTAACATCATGAAGTTCACCGAGGGCCAGTTCCGCGACTGGGGCTACGAGGTCGCAGAAGAGGAGTACGGCGACGAGGTCATCACCGAGGACACCCTCTGGGAGGAGAACGACGGCGAGGTCGACGACGACACGCTCGTCGTCAACGACCGTATCGCCGACAATATGCTCCAGCAGATCCTCACCCGTACCGACGAGTACGACGTCATCGCGACGATGAACCTGAACGGCGACTACATGTCCGACGCCGCCGGCGCCCAGATCGGCGGCCTCGGCATCGCGCCCGGTTCGAACTTCGGTGACGGCCGTCTGCTGGCCGAGCCCGTCCACGGCTCCGCGCCCAAGTACGAGGGCCAGGACAAGGTCAACCCGACCGCGATGATCCTCTCGGGCCGCATGATGCTCGAGTACCTCGGCTGGGACGACGCCGCCGACCTCGTCCGCGACGCCGTCGAGGAGACCATCTCCGCGGGCAAGGTTACCTACGACTTGGAGCGCCAGCTCGAGGACGCCGAGAAGCTCGCCACCAGCGAGTACGCTGACGAAGTCGTCAGCAATATCGAAAAGCTCTCGTAGGGAGCTTTTCAAACGATTAGGTGCCTTCGGCGTCTGATAATATTAACGAGCTCTCGTAGAGAGCTTCTCGGGCGGATATATCTCTGATTCTGGCATTTTTGATAACTGTCGTGGACCGTACTCCGGCTCGTCCGCTCTTCCAGGGCTCGGCGGTTCTCGGCGGGCAGTTTAGGTAGTGGATAGTCTCGTCTCGGCCGGATCGACGGGGAGCACGGTCTCGTTTAGAGACGACATAGATACAAATCTTAAAAATTTAGAGGGGCCATATGTGGAAGAAGCAATATTAACAAGGTGGATACGCCCGACTGCTCCGAAGATCGAGACAATATCCATCAGTTTCGTCGATTACGACGGAAGCTATAGAGAAGATTATGAAGTAGCGCCGAAGAGACGTCGGAACGAAGGCATGATACTCGAGGGAGCACACAGTCGGATCTCGACGGGGGAAGGCCACCGATCGGTCGGCGCTAGCGAGGCCGAGCGAACCACGGACAGCGCGTCCGAGCGACGAACGGGCACCGGAGTCGGGGGACCTCCGAGCCGGCTGCCGGCTCGAGGTGAGCCGTAGATGCGTCGGCGGAATCTGCTGGCGGTCCTGGGGGTCACCGCGGCCGGCGGCGCCGCTACCGCGTACAGGGTTTCTCAGCGCGACTCCGACGAGAACGGCGGGACCGGCGACGATCAAAACGAATCGGACGGAAACGGGGACGACGAGTCGGGAAGCGAGGAGTCGAGCGACGAGTCGGCCGACGACGAACAGGCGGACGACCTCGAGGAACGCCTCGAGGGCAGCGAGGGGATGCTCGTCTTCACGTACGACGACAGTCCGATCGAGGACTACACGCTCACCTACCAGGTTCACAAGGAGTACGACGTTCCCGGCTGCGTCGCGGCCTGTCCCGGCTGGATGCAAGACGACGGCGGCGGCGAGTACCTCTCCCCGGACCAGCTTCGCGAGATGTACGACGACGGCTGGGGGGTCATGTCCCACACCTACTACCACCGCGCACTCGGCGAGATAGAGCTGACCGAAACGGCTCAGGAGGGAGACGACCGCATCTACGTCGAGGCGAACCGACACGCGGACATCGAGGAGGATCCGCTGGTGATCTTCGACGACGAGAACAGAGCGACCGCGACCGTCGCCGGCGGGGGGAGCGACTCCACCGGGGAGTACGTCGAACTCGCCGAGCCCCTCGAGGAGACGATCGACGCCTCGGGCCACGTCAGGTATCCGGAGGAGTTCATGCAGGATATCCTTGACGACACGGACGCACAGCTCGAGGAGTGGGGGCTCACGGTCGTCGGATTCGTCTACACGTACACGCGCTACCACGGACTCATCGAAGATCTCGTTCGGGATCACTACGACGCTGTCGCGAACCACCGCTTCGGCGGCGGCCACAACGAGATCGACGGACTCGATCCGACGACGATGCAGCGCCAGTACATCGAAACCGATCGGGCAACCGAGGAGGAGATCGAGGAGTTCATGCAGACCGCCGCCGAGGACGACGTCCTCTCGATCGTCGGCGGCCACTCGCAGTTCGAGACGATCACCGAGGAGCGACTCGAGTACACGATCGAGACCGCTCTCGAACACGACCTCGCGATCGTCACGATGGAGGAAGCGCTGACCGAACTGGGACACCTGTAGCCCCTCAGCCGGTCGGATCGTAACGCTCTCGAGTCACATCGCCGTAGTCGCCCACGATGACCGAAACCCGCGTCGTCGACTCCGACGACGAGCGCGAGGACGCCCTCGCCGTTCGTCACGCGGTGTTCGTCGAGGAGCAGGGCGTCGACGAGAACCTCGAGTACGACGAGCACGACGCCGACGCCGTCCACGTCGTCGCCTACGATGGGTGCGAGCCCGTCGGCGCCGCGCGACTTCGAGAACTCGAGGACGGCGCCGGCAAGGTCGAGCGCGTGGCCGTCCTCGAACCGCGACGGGGCGAGGGGATCGGCCAGGAGCTGATGGCCGTCCTCGAGAAGCGAGCTCGAGCGGACGGGTTCGACGAGCTGAAACTTCACTCCCAGACGCACGCGGCCGAGTTCTACGCGGAGCTGGAGTACGAGCGGTACGGCAAGGTGTTCGAGGAAGCCGGCATCCCCCACGTACGGATGCGAAAGAAGCTGTAGCTGCGAGCGGGCCCGTCGCTATCCCGAACGGGTACGAAGCCGATCCCGAACCGCGGTTCCGACGAGTCCGACGATCGCGAGCGCCATCGCCGCGGCGAAGGCGACGACGAACAGCGCGGTCGGATCGCCCGCCGACGCCGCCGGCAGCTCCTCAAGGACGAACTCGCCCGCCAATACGACCGCGACCGCGAAAAGGGCGAGCCCGCCGAGGTTCTCGAGGAGGGAGTTGGTCTCGCCGACGACGTCGGTATCGTTCAGCAGGACGAGGATCACCGCGAGCGCGAAGGGAGTTCCGACGAGACCGAAGGCGAGCACGAGCACGAGCAGTTCGAAGAAGGCGCCCTCGAGGAAGGCGCCGACGGCGGACGCGAGCGCGACGGCCACGAGGGCGACCCGATAGCGCGGGTCCTCGACGGACTGTTCCCAGCCGAGTTTGTCGGCCAGCAGATATGGCGGAACGATCGTGTTTCCGCCGAGCGTCGAGACCGCGGCGCCCCAGAGTCCGAACAGGAACAGCCAGGTCGCGTATTCGCCCGCAACCGGACCCAGCGCCTGCGCGGCCTGGATCTCGTCGATGGTCGCGGGATCGACGCCGGCCTCGGGGAGGACGCTCGCCGCCACGAGAAAGACCGCGAGACTGAAGATCCCGAAGGCGACGAGCATCGAGCTGACGACGTCGAAGCGCGCGATTCCGCGGTCGCGCTCGGTCCACCCTCGAGCGCGCATCGTGTAGCTCTGCATCGTCAGCAGCGTGATGTGGACGGCTCCGCCGAGGACGCCCGCGGCGACGACCGCCCCGCCGACGCCGGCCGGCATCGATGGAACCAGTCCGGTCGCGGCCTCGGTCGGATCGATCGGGACGACGAACGCCGAGGCGACGAACGCCAGTACGACGAGCGAGACGAGCAGTTTCGCGCCGAGTTCCGCGACCCTGTACCCTCCGCCCGCGAGTCCGAGCGCGAGAATCACCGCCCACGTCACGCCCCACAGCCGTGGGTCGGCCAGCGCCGCGATTCCCGCCGAGCCGACGATCGTCGCGCTGACGTCGGCCAGCGTCTTCATGATCACCAGCTGTGCGAGCCCCGCCGCGAGCACGACGTCGATCACGAGCACCCATGCCCAGAACGAGCCGAGGCGGTCCTCGACGACGGCGACGATCCCCGCCTCGGTGAGCAGGCCGAGCCGCATCGCGAGGTACTGGCCGAACGTTCCCAGGATCGCCGAGAGGACGACGACCCACAGCAACGTGTAGCCGAAGCTCGCGCCCGCGACGAGCAGGCTGACCATCGTCGCCGGCCCCGCGGCGATCGCGCCCGCGAGCCAGGTCGGCCCCAGCCGCTCGAGATAGCCGGTCACGCGTCCGATTCCCCAGCGATCCGACGATCGCGTCTCCGTTCCCATCGGTGTCCCTTTCGCCGAGACGGGTATAACTCCGTGGTATTCGTCAGTTGGGGAGGAATGGTCCGACGCTCGTTAGTCGTCGCCTGGGATCCGGTCCGTCGGGGAGACGTCCGACGCGAACGCCGCGGACGGCCGAGAGACGAACGCGAACGCGAGGAGTCCGAAGGCGAACATCACCAGCGCGACCGGGCCGGCGACCTCGCCGTAGCCGACCTCGGGATCGATTCCGATCGCGGCGGCGCCGCCCAGGAACGCGACGGCGACCGTTGCCGCCGGGAGCGAGCCTCGAGCCGGAATCGCTGGCGGTCGGGAGACGCGCCCGGCGACGGCATCCAGGCTCGCGTGACGGCCGGCGAGAGTGGCGGCGACGATCGCGCTCGCGAAGACGAGGGGAGCGAGGCGAACGAGTCCAAGCGCCGTCAGCAGCGTGAGATAGCCGACGGCGGCGACCCCCGCGACTCGCGTGCGATAGCCGACGAGTAGTGCGATTCCGATCACGGTCTGAACCGCGGCGAACGCGAGGACCCACGCGCTCATCGCCGGCAGCACCGCCAGTTCGATGAACGCGCTCACCGGTGCGACGTGGGATGCGGCGATCCCCTCGAACACCTCGGCCTGGGCGTCGGCGCTCGCCCAGCCCGGGAGGGCGTTCGCGCCCGGCTCGGATCGGACGACGATCTCCTGGAGGAACCGGTAGCCGACGAAGACCCGGAGCACGTCTGCGGCGACTGCCATCGGGTTCGCTCCGCGATAGACGTACGAGAGTCCCCCGGCGACGAGTCCGGCGAAGACGGTCAGCTCGAGGCTCGTGAGGTGGACGCGGGTGTCGACAGTCTCCGGAATCGAGAGCAGGTAGTACGCCCCGACGACGGCGACTGCCGCAGCCAGCGGCGGGTACCAGGCGCGACGGATCGGCAGCGAGGCGTTGACGGCCCGCGTGAGCCGGCCGAGCACGTCCGAACGGTTCCAGAGGACGGCGTCGAGCCCGTAGTACCGTCCGGCGTTCGCCACGAACGCGAACGCGATCGGGACGGTAAACAGCGGCGACGTCCTGATCATCCCGAGGTGAAACACCGGGAGGAAGTAGACGATGCCGAGCAGGGCTGCCGGGCGCGTCCAGAGACCGAGAATCAGTCCGACGGCGGTGGCGATCTGTGCCGCCAGCGCGAGGACGGTCCAGAGCTCGGGAGCCGGGAGGACGACGGCCTCGAGCAGCGCCGCGAACCAGCCAAACGTGCCCTCCTCGATCGCCTGTTCGGAGACCCCGTACACCTCCGCGCCGGCGTCGGCACCGACCCACTCGGGATTCGGCCCAGTCGTGATCCAGCCGAGTTTCCACCAGCCGCCGAGGGTCAGTTCGTACAGCAGGAGAAAACCCGCGAAAATTCGGGCGAACGCGATCCACGGTTCCGCGCGGTCGTCGAGCAGCGATTCCGTCTCCGTGTTCCGAATATTTGGCATGTGATGCTAGTGAATTAGTAACTCTTAATAATTCTATCGAAGATGTTGTTATGGTGTGGGCTGGCTGAAAGCTGCCCCCTCGAGCCTCGAGCGAAACCGGTGTCGCCGCTGTCGAGCGGTATCGTCGGAGAACGAGCCGGTCGGCCGTGCCTTCGCTACTCCTGCCAGGTCGGGTTCTCGCGGGGCGGGCTGAAGATGTCGACGCCCCGAACCGTCTCGTCGCCGCGGTTCTCGGCGGCGTGGGGCTGGTCGCCCGGAATCGCGTAGGAGTCGCCCGGACCGCAGACGGTCTCGTCCCCGTCGCTGTGGAAGGTCAGCTCGCCCTCGTAGATGAACCCCGTCTGTTCGTGGGGGTGGCTGTGCTCCTCGACGGCGGCACCCGGCTCGATCTCGAAGTGCTGGACGTTCATCTCCTCGGCGCCGGCCATGATCGCGAGGTGGACGCCGTCGGCGGCTTCCGAGGTCTCGCTGTCGGAAAGGGACACGCGTTCCATACGTCTCGAGAGGCGAGGGCGGAGCTAATAGTAGTACGCCTCAACTATCACTTTCGCTCCGCGTACCGAACTTTGAACTGCGGTCCGATCCCATCTCGAGCTAGCATGTACGCCGTCGTCGGCTGCAGCGACTGTTCGCACCTCTGGATGATCGAGGGCCGCTCCGAGACGACCCAGTGTCCCCGCTGCGGTTCCAGGAAGGCCTACGAGAAGCGCAAGAAGTTCGTCGAGACCGACGACGCCGACCACGCTCGCGACGTCCGGGCCTCGATGCTGGCGAACCGCCAGGGGGAGGGCGAAGCCTTCGCGAAGCTAGATTCCTTTTCCGATCTCGAGGGCGATGTCGCTGACGGCGTCGTCGACGACGAGGAGTACCTCGAGGCGTCGGGACTGGACACCGACGAACTCGAAGCGGCGGGCGAGCGCGACCCCCGCGGTTCGACGAACAGCGGCAGCAAGAAGGAAATCGTCGAGCGGGCGCTGGCGGAACTCGAGCGACCGACCGAAGCGGAGGTCGCCGACTACGCGAGCGAACGCGGCGTGTCGGCCGGCTACGTCGAGGACGCCCTCGAGAAACTGACCAGACGCGGCGAGGTCAGCGAGAGCCGAGGGCGGTACCGGCGTCTTTGAGCGCGGCGCCCTGCTCCACAGCCACGGCCCTCGAGCGGCAGTTCTTTGCATCCTCAGAGGGTACGAAACGACAATGGACGAGACGGTCGACGTGCAGGCAGTGACGATCGGCGTCGGGACGGTGGTTGCGATCGCGGCGCTGGTCTACGGCGCCGCCGTCGGCGATTCGCTGCTCGGCGTCGACACCACGACACTCGCGGTCGGTGCGTTCGCCCTGACGTTCGGCGCCCTCGCGGTCCTCCACGGCGCGTACGGCCGACGAGACTTCACCGCCGCCTACGGTGTCGCCGGAATCGGACTGGGAGTCGTCGCCGTCGCCTCGAGCGGGTTCGGGGTGCTCGGCGGCTACCTGCTGCTCGCCGTCGGCGGGGGGTACGTCGCGGTCGCGACGGTCCGAGCACGGGCCGACGGGCCGACGCTGCCGCAGTAGCGTTGTGAGACGAGTTTTCGGCGGGGCTCGCGGATCAGGGGCCGGTTCCAACCGTTTTGACCGTCCCCGAGAGAAGCATTGCCACTTCGTCCAGGTCGTCGGGATCGACCGCGACGACATACTGGTGGTTCGCCTCGAGGATCGTGTCGGGCCTGGCGACGTGGCTGGCGTCCGCATCGGTGATGACAAGACAGCCCTCGGGGAGAGGCGCGTCGGCGAGGGTCTCCCCGACGAGCGGGGCGTCCTCCCCAACCTTTACGCGAACGATCTCGATGTCCCCGGTCAGCGCGTTGAAGACGCGGGGCGCGTTGCCGACGATCTCGTTCGCGATGAGCCTCGCCCCGGCCGCCTCGGGGTAGACGACGCTATCGACCAGTTCGCCGTACTCGTGTCTGGACTCGGTATCCGTTCGCAGGATCGTGTAGATCGACTCGTTCATTCGCTGGGCCGCCAGGCAAACCGCCAGGTTCGTCGCGCCGTCCTCCGTCAGCGCGGCGATCGTCTCGCTCGCCGCCGGGTCGGCCTCTCGAAGCACAGGCGGCAGCGTCGCGTCGGCCTCGATCACGGTCGGGAAGTGTTCGTCGATCTCCGCACAGCGGGACGGATTCCGTTCGATGACGACGACCTCGTGGCCGTACCCGTCGAGCAGTCGGCCCGCGCGGTAGCCGACGCGTCCGCCGCCGACGATGATTACGCGCAGCGAATCTGTAGACATGCGATCGATCGTTTCTACCCTTCGCGCTCGGCTTTCTTAGTGGTATGCCAACACATATATCAGTAGATACGCTCTCAGTCGAGCGAAGCGACTCGAGAGACGGTTCACGCGGTGCGAAAACGGGTTCGATTCCCCTGGCGCTACCGCCCGAGGTCCTCGTGGGCGCTCGCGAGGTGGTTCGACGCCAGCGCCGCGAGAAGCGAGAGTTCGCCCGCGAGTGCCGCGACGGCGATGATCTCCGCCAGGGCGTCGGCGTTCGAGCCCGCGGGGTCGCCTCCGCCTCGAAGTCCGAGGACGTCGAGGGCCTCCGACTGCGTGGGGAGCTTGGTACCGCCGCCGACGGTGCCGACCTCGAGCGAGGCCAGCGAGACCGAGGCGTAGAGGTCGGTCGCGCCGTCCTCCGCGTTTCGGGTGTCCATCGTCGTGATCGCGTTCGCGCCCTCGACGACCTGGGCCTCGTCCTGGCCGGTCGCGAGGAAGGCGGCGCCGACGACGTTGGCGGCGTGGGCGTTGAAGCCCAGGCTGCCGGCCTTCGCGCTCCCGACGAGGTTCTTCCGGGTGTTGGCCTCGACGATCGCTTCGGCGGTGGTGTGCAGGCGGTCCTCGACGAGTTCGCCGGGAATCACGACGTCGGCGGTAACCGACCGACCCCGCCCCTCGACGGCGTTGATCGCCGCGGGCTTCTTGTCCGAACAGAGGTTGCCCGAGAGCGCGACCAGCGAGGCCGGCGTCTCGCTCTCGACGACCTCGCAGGCCACCTCGGTCGCGATCGTGGCCATGTTCATCCCCATCGCGTCCTTCGTGTCGTAGGCAAAGCGCAGGTAGACCGAGTCGCCGACGACGTACGGTTCGACCCCCAGCAACTCGCCGTGGCTCGTCGTCGATTCGGCCGCCTCGCGAAGCGCCTCGAGGTTGGCCTCGAGCCACTCGACGGTCTCGGCGGCCTCGGCGACGCCGTCGACCCGAAACACGGGGGCGCGGGTCATTCCGTTCTTCGTGACGCGGGCGTCGGCGCCGTCCGCGGATCCGATCACCGAGAGCCCGCGGTTGACCGACGCTAAAAGCGCGCCCTCGGTCGTCGCCAGCGGAAGGTAGTGGTCGCCGTCGGCGGCGCCGCCGGAGACGGCGACGGGGCCGACGATACCTAACGGAATCTGTGCCGCACCGATCATGTTCTCGATGTTCGGTTCGGCTCGTTCGGCCGGGAACGCGTAGTCGCCGATCGTCTCGAGGTCGGCGTCGGTCTCGCGCTCGACGAGCAGCCGGCGGGCCTCGGCGGCGGTGTCGAAGTCGGCCTCGGCCTCGAGTTCGTGGATGCGAAGCTCCCCCTCCTGGACCCTGTCGGCGAGGGACGCGGGATCTGTCATAGTGGGGCCAACACGCGGCCCGGCCCTAAGGATTGCTGATCGCCTCGACTACCGTCGGGATGCGGTGTCGTCGTTCGCATTGCCGCTCCCGATCGACTCTCGGTAAGCCGCCTGGATCTCGCGCCGGCAGACGACCAGTAGCGCGATCCCCGCGGCGCCGAACAGAAGCAGTGACGGCGTTCCGGTCGGCGCCGCGACGAACCCGACCGCGAACAGCCCCGCGAGGACGGCGGCAACCCCCAGCCTGGTTCGGGACGCGACCTCGTCGTCCGTCAGCGCGAGGTACAGCTGTGGAAGGACGATCGCAACGGCGAACGCGAGTGCGGCGAGCGGGCCGTCGCCGACCGGGACGCCGAGCGTCCCCTCGAAAACCGCGAGGACGGCGAGGGCAAGCACGAACACGCCGAAGGAGGCCATGATTGCCCGGTTCTCGCGGCTTGGCATGCGTGTATCTTCGATTCCAGGATACTACTAGATTCTGGCCTGACAGGGTTGGCTCGCAGCGAGACGTTCTCGAGACGGCGACCACTATCGTTTTGCTCCTCGCGTGTAGGATTTTACCTATGACCGAGGCTGCCGATCTGGTGGTGACGAACGCGCGGATCTACACGCTCGCGGGCGAGGACGACGGTGACGGGGAGGCCGAACCTGACCCCGAGGAGGCGCTGGCCGTCCGGGACGGCGAGGTCGTCCGCGTCGGCGACACGTACGAAATCGAGTTCCTCGAGGGCGTCGAGACCGAGCGGATCGACTGCGAGGGGCGGGTCGTGCTCCCGGGCTTCGTCGACGCCCACACCCACGTCGAGAACGCGGGCCGATACCTGGTCCACGCCGACCTCTCGGACGCCGACGACGCGGCGGACTGTCTGGACCGCCTCGCCGAGCGGGCCGCGGAGACGGAATCCGGGTGGGTGCAGGGCTTCGGCTACGACGAGAGCGAGTGGGACGGCGACGACGGCTACCTCACCCGCGAGCAGCTCGACGAGGTGAGCGAGGACCGTCCCGTCGTCGCCCTGCGGATCGACATGCACGCCGCGTCGCTGAACTCCGTTGCCCTTCGGGAACTCGAAGGTGAACTCCCCGAGGACGACGTTCGCCGCGCGGGCGGGGAGCCCACCGGGGTCGTCGTCGAGGACGCCGCCGAGCGGGTTCGCGAGCACATCGCGCCCGGCTACGACGAGACCCGAGAACTCGTCACGTCGGGCCTCGAGCGAGCGGCCGAGAAGGGCGTGACGGCCGTCCACGACATGGTTCGCAACTCCCGCTCACCGCAGGTGTACCGCGACCTCGAGGCCGCGGGCGAGCTGCCGATCCGGGTGCGGATCAACTACTGGGCCGACCACCTCGAGAGCGCGATCGAGGTCGGGCTCGCGACGAACGCGGGCAGCGACCGGGTGCGGACGGGCGCGATCAAGACCTACACCGACGGCAGCATCGGCGCGCGGACGGCGAAGCTGTTCGAGCCCTACGAGCCCGACGAGAGCGAGGCCGAACCCGTTCCCGGGGACGACGGCGAGTGGGTCATCACCCCCGACGAACTCGAGGAGATCGTCGAGCGGGCCGACGGCGCGGGCTTTCAGGTGACCGCCCACGCCATCGGCGACGAGGCGATCGAGGAGGCGCTGTCGGCACTCGAGACGACCGCCGATCCCGGCGGCTCGCGCCACCGGATCGAACACCTCGAGCTAGCGACTGACAACCAGCTCGAGCGGATGGCGGAGGCGGGCATCGTCGCCTCGATACAGCCGAACTTCCACCAGTGGGCCGGCGAGGGGGGCCTCTACGACCAGCGGCTCGGCCGGGAGCGACGGAACCGGACGAACCGCCTTCGTCGGGTCCTCGAACACGGGATCCCCCTCGCCTTCGGATCCGACTGTATGCCGCTGGATCCGCTGTTAGGGATCCACCACGCGGTGAACGCGCCGACCGAGGCCCAGCGGCTCTCCGTGACCGAGGCGATCCGGGCCTATACTCGAGGAGCGGCCTACGCCGGGTTCGACGAGGACCGGCTGGGAACGCTCGAGGTCGGTATGCGAGCCGATCTGGTCGTCCTCGAGGACTCGCCGTGGGCCCAGCCGGAGCGGATCGACGGGATCGACGTGGCGACGACGATGGTCGACGGCGAGGTCGTCTTCGAGGGGTAACGGGCCGATCCGCGACGCCGCTGCGGGAGCCGTTGGGAGTCGGCGACGCGCCGACCGATCGGTTCCGTCGGGGGCCATCGAACACGTCGGAAGACGATCATGTTGTAAGGGTTAAGACGACAAGTCGTGTACACCCAATGACAGATGGTGGCACACGACACTGGTCCGGGGGCGGCCGCGGTAACGGCCGAGAGCGTCCGCCGAACGTACCACCTCGCCGAGCCGGTTCACGCTATCGACGGCGTCTCGCTGTCGCTGGGTAAGGGTTCGTTCACGGCCGTTATGGGGCCGAGCGGCTCCGGGAAATCGACGCTGATGAACCTCGTCGGCTGTCTCGACACGCCAGACGAGGGACGGATCGAGGTCGGCGGACACTCGGTCGGGGAGCTGTCCGATGCCGAACGGGCGCGGCTGCGGGGTACCGAGATCGGATTTGTCTTCCAGACGTTCAACCTGATGCCGCGGCTGACCGCCGTCGAGAACGTCCGGCTGCCGATGGTGTTCCACGACGGCGTCGAGGCCGATCGACAGGAGCGCGCGCGGAGCCTGCTCGAGCGAGTCGGTCTCGGCGACCGTCTCGAACACGAGCCAAGCGAGCTCTCGGGCGGCCAGCGCCAGCGGGTCGCCCTCGCGCGGGCGCTGGCGAACGAGCCGACGCTGGTGCTGGCCGACGAGCCGACGGGAAACCTCGACACGGAGACCGAAGCCGAGATCATGGAGCTGCTGGTCGAACTCAACGAGGCGGGCGCGACGATCCTGCTGGTCACCCACGAGCGGGCGGTCGCCGAGTACGCTGACCACGTCGTCAACCTGCTCGACGGCGAGATCGAGTCCCTCGAGCACCTGAGCGACGCCCGTGACGTGACCGCCCGCGAGCAAGCGGCGGGCGGGGCGGGGAACCGACGGTCGACGGGGGAGGGTGAGGCATGAACCTCCGGGAGAGCCTGCGGATCAGCTGGCGCTCGATCAGAGCCCACAAGCTGCGGTCGGCGCTGACGACGCTGGGCGTCATCATCGGCATCGCCGCCGTCATCACGTTCATGGTGCTCGGTGGCGGGTTCTCCGAGGACATCGTCGGTGACATCGAGGCCGAGCAGGAGCCCGCGATGACGGTCCAGACCCAGACCACGCCGGAGGACGGGTTCGGCGTCATGCTCGTCGAGACGCCGATCTACACCGAGAGCGACGTCGACGCGCTCGAGCAGCGGGAAGGAGTCGAGTACGTCGCGCCACAGGGATCCCTCGACGTCGTGCAGGCGGAGTCCGGTGGCGAACAGCTGACGGGCGTCGTCGACGCCCAGGCGACCACGGCCGACCGGTTCGAACACGCGACGTTCGTCGACGGCGGGCCGTTCGACGGCGCGGACGAGGCGGTCGTCAACGAGCAGGCCGGCCAGGCCTTCGAGGGGAACGTCTCGGTGGGCGACGAACTCGAGCTCACCTTCGAGGACGGCGAGACGACGACCGTGACGGTCACCGGCGTCGTCGAGAGCGAGCTCGGCGAGCAGACGCCGCCCCAGGTGTTCGTTCCCGCGGACGAACACTACACGACGACCGTCGAGACGCCCGACGGCGACGAAGAGCGGGCGTACCCGACCCTCCAGATCGGCGCCGAGGGACTCGACGACGTCGACCCGGTTCAGGAGACCGCCGTCGACTACCTCGAGGAGGAGTCCCACGCCGCGGAGCTGAAAGGGGACGACGACGAGATTGCCGTCCAAACCGTCGAGGACGCGATCGAGCAGTTCGACGACCTCGTCGGACAGCTCACGGTGTTCATCGGCGCCGTGGCCGGGATCGCGCTCGTCGTCGGCTCGATCGGGATCGCCAACATCATGATCGTCAGCGTCACCGAGCGAACCCGGGAGATCGGGATCATGAAGGCCGTCGGCGCCACGAAGCGCGATATTATGCAGCTGTTTCTCGTCGAGTCGGTGGTCCTCGGCGTGATCGGCGCGGTCGTCGGCGTCGCCGCCGGCCTCGGCTTCGGCTACCTCGGCGTGTGGCTGCTCGGCTGGCCGATGGTCTACCCGCTCGAGTGGGTCGCTATCGCGGTCGCCGTCGGGACCGGCGTGGGGGTCGTCTCCGGGCTCTACCCCGCCTGGCGGGGCGCCCGCGTAGATCCGATCGAGGCGCTGCGCCACGAGTAGCGCATCCGGGGGCAACCCCTGCGCCAACGTGTCGCTTTCCGTACCGGTATCATTATTGTCATCTCGCGACGATACGGACGCATGTTCGGCCCACTGCTCGTCCTCGGCGGACTCATCGCCCTCGCGATTGGGCTGTTGAAGCTCAGGCCGGCCTACCACGTCTACCGGGGCGAGACCGACGACATTGTCGCGGTCGAGCGCGCCGAGGGGCCGGTCGAGATCGAGGGAACCGCGACGTCGCTCGGCGACTCGCTTCGGGCACCGATTACGGGGACGGACGCGATTGCCTACGAGTACGAGGTCGAAGAGTACCGCTCGAGCGGGAAGAACTCCTCGTGGAAGACCGTCGACGAGGGACGGGATGCGACGGTGTTCCGGCTCGAGGACGAGACCGCGAGCATCCGGGTCGAGCCTGCGGGCGCCGAGCTTGCGCTGTCGACCGACACGACGATCGAGGTCGGCGGCGGCGAGCCCGAACCCGAGCCGATTCGGGAGTTTCTCGCCCACGAGTCCGACCTCGAGTCGGAGAACACCTCGCTCGATCTGAAGGTGGTCGAGCTCGCGACCGGAAACGATCGACGGTATCACGAACGTCGGCTCGAGCCCGGCGGCGAGGCGTACGTGTTCGGCCAGTCGAGCTACGACGTCGACGCCCGGGAGATGATGCGTGACGTGAGCGCGGTCGTGAGCGACGGCGACGGAACGCCGGCGTTCGTCGTCTCGGACTCCGGCCAGGAGGGGACGGCGCGGCTGCTGGTGAAGCGACAGCTGCCCTGGCTGGTCGGCGGTCTGCTCGCGATCGGCGTCGGCGTCTGGCTGTTGCCCTCGTCGGGGCTGTTCTGAGCCGACGGGGCGACGCTGCGTCGATCCCGGCGACGGCACCGACGCTTTTGTCCCCGCCCCTCGTCGGATCCTCCATGGACACGGGACTGTTAACGACGAGCACCGACGAGCTCTCGGAGGCCGACGTCGCCGTTCGCGCCGAGGAGCTGGGATACGACGACGTCTGGCTGCCCGAGCTGTGGGGCGAGAGCGGCGTCGTCCGGGCGACCGAGATCGCCACCCGAACCGACGAACTCGGGATCGGGTCGGCGATTCTGAACGTCTACTCGCGTTCGCCGGCCGTCCTCGCGATGACCGCCGCCTCGTTGCAGCGGGTCTCGGACGGTCGGTTCGTTCTCGGAGTCGGCACGAGCACGAAGAAATCGATCGAGGACCTCCACGGCGAGGCGTTCGACCGTCCCGTGCGGCGCGCCCACGAGACCATCGAGCTCGTCCGCGCGTTCACCGCGGGAGAGGGTCGGGTCGAGTACGACGGCGAGTTGCTCGAGGCGAAGGACTTCCCCTCCCTCGAGGCGCCGACGCCGATCTACCACGCCGGGCTGGGCCCCGCGAACCGCCGGGTGGTCGGTCGGCTCGCCGACGGCTGGATCCCGCACAACATCCCCTTCTCACGGCTCGAGGACGCCTTCGAGGAGGTTGCGGCGGCGGCCCGAGAGCGGGACCGAGACCCCGAGGAGATCGCCGTCGCGCCGTACGTTCCCGCGGCCGTCAGCGAGGACCTCGAGGCGGCCCGGGACGCGATCCGCGGCCACGTCGCCTACTACGTCGGCAGCGGGGAGGGGTACCGACGGGCCGTCGGCGCGGCGTACCCCGACGAGGCCGATCGGATCGCCGAGGCCTGGCGCGACGGAAACAGGGGCGAGGCAGCCGACGCGGTTACGGACGAACTGGTCGCCGACCTCGGCGTCGCGGGGACGCCCGAGGACGCCCGAGATCGCCTCGAGTCCCTCGTCGCCGAAACCGGGATCGACCACCCGATCGTGGTGGTTCCCGACCCCGCCTCGGACGAGATCGTCGAGCAGACGCTCGAGTCGCTCGCACCGAGCTAGCGGAGGGCGGATAAACGGGTTGAAGCCGCCGCACTAACGGCTCCGCCGTCGGTCCATCCGTTCTCGCAGTCGATTCATAATCGGTATCTCGAGCGCACGTCGTCGAATTTCTCCCGAGCCGCTCGGTTCCGGGGTTTCCTCGTCGAGTCCGCCGTTCGTCTGTCGCACGACCTTGAGCTCGTCCCACGGTCCCAGGACCAAAACCGGTCGTCGGCCCCAATTAAGGGTATTATCCTTCCAATCCCTAACCAGTTGATGGTACCTGTGCATGGTCCTATATCGAATAGAAAAGTTATTCAATAGTGGTTGGTGTGTGCTACTAGCCACAGGTAACCCAAATGGCCAAACTAGAAACCACGGAGCTCGAAACTGACCTGAGCCTGTTCAAATATGACCACCTCGAACAGCTTCCCTCGGAGTATCGAGGTCTCGAAGAGGACGAGCGAACGAAGCGAATCGAGGCCGCCCTCGAGATCCTCGGCGACGACGTCGTCGTCCTCGGGCACAACTACCAGCGACGGGAGATCGTCGAGCACGCCGATTTCGTCGGCGACTCCTACGGGCTCTCGAGGGAGGCGGCCGCGGCCGACGCCGAGTACGTGATCTTCGGCGGCGTGACGTTCATGGCCGAGAGCGCCGACATCATCACCGACGACGACCAGACCGTGATTCTCCCCAGTATGGAGGCGTCCTGCCCGATGGCCGGGATGGCCGAGGCGCTGCAGGTCGACGCCGCCTGGGCGGAGATCACGGCAGCCGCGCCCGACGCCGAGATCGTTCCGATCACGTACATGAACTCCTACGCGGACCTGAAAGCGTTCTGTGCGAGCCAGGGCGGACTGGTCTGTACGTCCTCGAACGCCCACGAGGCCTTCGAGTGGGCCCTCGAGCGCGGCGACAAGGTCCTCTTTCTGCCCGACAAGCATCTCGGGGAGAACACGGCCCACCGGCTGGGGATGGCCGACGAGACCGTCGCGTGGGATCCGTGGGATCCCGAAGGAAAGGACGACGACGAGGTCGCCGAGAAGGACCTGATCCTCTGGAACGGCTACTGCCAGGTTCACGAGCGGTTCAGCGAGGCTCACGTCGAGCGAGTACGGAAGGAGCATCCCGATGCGAACGTGGTCGTCCACCCCGAGTGTCGCCGCGAGGTCGTCGAGGCCGCCGACGTCGTCGGCTCGACGGCGACGATCCGGGAGACCGTCGCCAACGCCGCCCCCGGCGAGACGTGGGCGATCGGGACCGAAATCCACCTCGCCGAGCACCTGCAGCGCTGGCACCCCGAGGTCGAGGTCGTCCCGCTGTGTGGCGACGCCTGCATGGACTGCAACGCCATGCGCCAGATCGACCCCAACTACCTCGCCTGGGTCCTCGAGGAGCTCGTCGCGGGCCGGGAGCGCAACGTGATCGAGGTCGCTCCCGAAGAGAAGGAGCTGGCCGAACTGGCACTCGAGCGCATGCTGGAGCTCTGATCGACGATGCCCGAGACACCACCCCACGACACTGCGGACGTCCTCGTCGTCGGCAGCGGCATCGCGGGCTGTGCGGCCGCGCTGCAGGCCGCACGCGAGGATGCAGAGGTGCTGCTGGTGACGAAGGCCGAGCGACCCGCCGACGCCAGCACCGACTGGGCCCAGGGCGGCATCTCGACCGCTCGCGGCGACCCGGAGGCGCTGAAACGCGACGTCCTCGCGGCCAGCGACGGAACCGCAGATCCCGACGCCGTCGACGTCCTCGTCGACGAGGCCGACGTGGCCGTCGAGGACGTCCTCCTCGAGACCCTCGAAATCCCCTTCGACGAACGCGAGGACGGCGCGTTCGACTACGCGCGCGAGGCGGCCCACTCCGAGCGACGCATCCTCCACGTCGACGCCGCAACCGGGACTCACATCCTGCGCCCGTTCCTGAACTACCTCGACGACCACGAGCGCGTCGAGGTTCGACAGGACACCGCCGCGCTCGAGCTGATTACCCACGAGGGCCGCGTCCACGGCGTCCTCACCGACGAGGACGCGACGGGCCACCCCGTCTACGCCGGGGCGACGGTGCTGGCGACGGGCGGAATCGGCGCGCTCTACCCGCGCTCGACGAACCCCGACGGCGCCACCGGCGACGGGATCGCGATGGCTGCGCTCGCTGGCGCCGACGTCGCGGACCTGGAGTACGTGCAGTTCCATCCGACCGCGTATGCCGGCGACGACCCGTTCCTCCTCTCGGAGGCGCTGCGCGGCGAGGGCGCCGTCCTTCGGAACGCGGACGGCGACCGCTTCATGCCCGACTACCACCCTGACGCCGAACTCGCGCCCCGGGACGTCGTCGCCCGTGCCGTCGAAACCGAACGCGAGGAGACCGGCGAGGTCATTCTGGACGTACGGACGCTCGAGGGCGGTTTCGAGGACGAGTTCCCCGGCATCGCCGAGAGCTGTCGCGACCGCGGGATCGACGGCGACGAAATTCCGGTCGCGCCCTGCGAACACTTCCTGTGTGGCGGGATCGACGTCGACCACCACGGACGAACCACCCTCGAAGGACTGTACGCCGTCGGCGAGTGCGCCAGGACGGGCGTCCACGGCGCAAACCGCCTGGCGAGTACGAGCCTGCTCGAGGGGCTGGTCTGGGGATTGCGGGCGGGCGAAACTGCGGCCGGCTGCGAAGCGAACCCACAGATACTCGACGCCCCCGAACTCCGGAACAGCGATCCTGCCCTCCCCGAGCGCTTTGCGGCCGAGAAGTTCGACCGACTGCAGCGGACGATGGACGACTCGCTGGGCCTCGAGCGCGACCCCGACGAGATCGCCCGTGCGAGCGCCGTCCTCCGACGGCTCAAGGGCGAGGTCGACGCTTACACCCGCACCCGGACCTCCCGCGAACTCTATGAGCTCCGGAACGCCTGCGTCACCGCACTGTTGATCGCGCGGGCCGCGGGCGAGAACGGGGAATCGCGAGGCTGTCACCACCTCGTCCGCGAGGACGGACCGACCGCCGAGCCGGAGGCACCCCGATGATCACCGACGCGCAGGTCGAGCGCTGGCTCCGCGAGGACGTCGGCCACCACGACGTCACGAACCAGGTCCCCGGCGAGACGACCGGGCGTCTCGTCGCGAAAGAGCGGGGAACCGTCGCGGGGCTCGAGGCCGCCCGCGCAGTCTTCGAGTATCTCGGCGTCGACGTCCGCGAGGCACTCGAGGCGGGGACGCCGATCGAGCCCGGCGACGAGGTCCTCCGCGTCGAGGGGGCCACGCGCGAGGTCCTCCGAGGCGAGCGCGTCGCGGTGAACCTGGTCGGGCACGCCTCGGGCATCGCAACCCTGACCCGCAGGGCGGTCGACGAGGCACGCACGGAGTCGGACGACGTCCGGATCGCCGCGACCCGAAAGACGACGCCTGGCCTGCGGGGTCTCGAGAAGCGAGCCGTCGTCGCTGGCGGGGGCGACACCCACCGCCTCGACTGCTCCCATATGGCGATGGTCAAGGACAACCACGTCGCCGAGCTGGGCCTCGAGGACGCCGTCTCGCGATTCCGGGAGCGAGCCTCGTTCGCGACGAGGGTCGAGGTCGAGGTCGAGTCGCCGGGGGACGCCCCCCGGGCCGTGGAGGCCGGTGCGGACGTCGTCCTGCTCGACAACCTGTCTCCGGCGGAGATCCGGCAGAGCGTCGACCTGCTCGCCGACCGTGGGGGCGTGCTGACGGAGGCAAGCGGCGGCATCACGCTCGAGGACGTCCCCGAGTACGCCGCGACGGGCGTCGACGTGATCTCGATGGGGTCGCTGACCCACTCGGCGCCCGCGCTGGATCTATCCTTTCGAACCGGCGAGAGAGTAGCGTAGAACGCGCCGCTTCGCACACGGTCTTTTTTGTTCTCGAGCGCTACCGACCTCTCGTGACGGAGCCAGCTCGAACCTGCGCGGAGCACGGCCCGTTTGCGACCGACGACGGGAGCTGTCCGCGCTGTGGTGCCCGCGGGACGGAGCTGCTTTCGGGGGCGCGGCGGCGTCGCCTCTCGAAGTTCACGAGCGGTGCTCTCCGACACTTCCCGGAGGACGCCGGTCTCGAACTCGACGACCGAGGGTGGACGACCCTCGAGGAGGTGGTTGCCGCTGTCGAGGGGAACTACGACTGGGCGGAGGCCGAGCACGTCGCGGCCGTGATCGCAACCGATCCAAAGGGGCGGTTCGAGCGAACCGATGGGACGGACGGCGACGACCGCGTCCGCGCGGCCTACGGCCACTCAGTCGACGTCGACCTCGAGCCGATCGACGCGCCGGTGCCTGACGAGCTCTACCACGGCACCGCCCCGGAGAACCTCGCGTCGATCCGCGAGTCGGGCCTGCGGCCGATGTCCCGCCAGCACGTCCACCTCTCGGAGAGCCCTGGGGCCGCCCGCCGAGTCGGGCGTCGTCACGCGAGCGATCCCGTCGTCATCGCCGTCGACGCCGCGGGGATGCTCGCGGACGGCCACCGGATCACGAAACGCGGTCGCGAGACGTACACGATCGATCGGGTGCCGCCGGTGTATCTCGAGGATTTCGTCGCGAGCGACAATCCCCGTCGTTAGAGCAGGAGCGACGGTTCAGACCCGGTCGGTGCCCGTTTTTGGCATTGGACGAGGGCCGCCCGTAACGGATCCTGCGCTGTATCCGACGCGGACTGAGACGCGCCGTACCTGGGCGGCGAGCGGGTTGATCACCGCCGCGGCGGACACGGTCCCTCGAGACTGGCGGCGAGAGCGACGCGGAGGCGGTCGAACTCGCGAACGGCAGGATCCACGGGCCGCCGGGATCGGTCCGCGTCGAGAGGGTCGCGCAGGCCCGCTGTTTGCGGACTGCTACCAGGAATCGACAGGAAATTTATCCGTTTCGGTAGCCATTTCGCGGACATGAGTACGGGAGCGAGTCCCGAGGAAGGGGACGGACGGCTCTGGGGGAGCGTCGACGACGACGCGGCGCTCGAGCGGTATCGGGCGCTCGTCGGTGCGATCGACGACGGCGTCTACCAACTCGATGCGGACGGGACCTTCGTCGCGGTCAACGACGGTCTCGTCGAGATAACGGGCTACGAACGGGCCGATCTCCTGGGGGAACACGTCTCGCTGATTCTGGACGACGGCGACGTCTCAGCTATCGAGGACGCGGTGTCGGCGCGTCTGGAGGGGGCGAGCGAGGGACGCGAAACGTTCGAACTGGGCGTTCGGGCCGCCACCGGCGAGGTCGTCCCGTGCGGACTCCGAGTTAATCCGCTCGCGGACGACGGCGAGCTTCGGGCCACGATCGGCGTGGTGCGGGACCGAACCGAGCCGAAACGGCGACTGGACACGTTCGAGTCCCCGGACGCGCCGTCGGGATCCGTCACCGACGTCCTCGACGAGGCCGACATCGGGGTGTTCGTCCTCGACGACGCGTTCGAGGTCGCGTGGGCCGACGAGACCGTCGAACGGTACTTCGGACTGGATCGGGACGCGATCGTCGGCCGCGACAAACGGACGCTGGTGGAGGAAACGGTAAAACACGAACTCGAGGATCCGGAGCGGTTCGCCGAGACCGTGCTGGCCACCTACGACGACAACAGCTACATCGAGCGCTTCGAGTGTCGCGTCACGGCGGACGACGGTCGGGACGGTCGGTGGCTCGAACACTACAGCAAACCGATCGAGTCGGGCCGCTACGCCGGCGGGCGGATCGAGTTCTACTACGACATTACCGACAGGAAACGCTCGGAGAGCGCCCTCCGGGAGAGCAGGGAGGAGTTTCGCTCCCTGGTCGACGCGATCGAGGAGTACGCCATCTTCCGACTGGATCCGGCGGGTCGCGTCATCAGCTGGAACACGGGCGCCGAGCGGATCAAGGGGTACGACCGCGAGGAGATCCTCGGCGAGGAGTTCTCGGTCTTTTACACGCCCGAGGACCGCGCGGCGGGCGTTCCGGAGCGGAACCTCGAGCGGGCGACCGAGCGCGGCTCGTTCGAGGACGAGGGGTGGCGCGTCCGTGCTGACGGGTCGCGGTTCTGGGCGAACGTTACCATCACGGCGGTCCGGGACGCGGACGGCACTCACCGAGGCTACCTGAAGGTGACGCGGGACGTGACCGAGCGCCGACGATACGAGCAACGGCTCGAGAGCGAACTCGAGGAGGTCTTCGGGCGGATCTCCGACGCGTTCTACGCGGTCGACGAGGAGTTCCGGTTTACCCACGTCAACGACCGCGCCGAGGACCTCCTCCAGCACTCCGCGGACGAACTGCTCGGCGAACGCCTCTGGGACGTCTTTCCGTCGGCCGCCGAGATCGACGAGGTCTGGGACGCGTTCCACACGGCGCGGGAGACCCAGGAGGCGACTAGCTACGAACTCTACTACGACACGCTCGGGTTCTGGGTCGAGGCAAACCTCTATCCCTCGGAAACCGGGATCTCGGTCTACTTCCGGGATATCACCGAACGCAAGGAACGCGAGCAGTATCTGGAGGAGACCAAAGAACAGCTCGAGGCCGCGACCGAGGCCGGCGCGGTCGGGACCTGGGAGTGGGACGTAGCCGAGGACACGTTCGTCACCGGCGCCTCCTTCGCGCGAACGTTCGGACTCGACCCGGAGCGCGCCCGAAAGGGGGTCCCCCTCGAGCGGGTGCTGTCCTCGATCCACGAGGACGACCGCGACCGGGTCGTCGCACGGATCGAGGACGCTCTCGAGACCGGGGGCGAGTACCAAGCGGAGTACCGGGTTCGAAACGCCGACGGCGAGATCCGCTGGGTCTTCGCTCGCGGCCACGTCGAGTGCGACGGGGCGGGCGAGGCCGAGACGTTCCCCGGCGCGCTCACCGATATCACGGAGCGCAAACGGGCCGAACTCGAGGCCGAGAGCCAGCGCCGGCAACTCGAGACGCTGTTCCGAGTGTTACCCGTCGGCGCCGTGGTCGCGGACGGGGAGGGATCGCTGATCAGAGCGAACGCCACGGCAAAGGAGATCTGGGGCGGCGACGTCTTCGATGCCGACTCCGTCGCCGAGTACGAGAAGTACACCGCCGTCTGGGCCGACTCCGGCGAGCCGGTCGAACTCGAGGAGCGGACGATGTCCCAGGTGCTCCGCGGGGAAGAGGTGACCGAACCGAACGTCTACGAGATCCGGACGTTCGACGGCGAACGGCGGATTGTTATGGAACACGGGATGCCAGTCAGAGACGAACGCGGCGACGTGCGTCGTGCGGTCGTTACGGTCACGGATATCACCGAGCGCCGCGAGTACCAGCGGAAGCTCGAGGAGACGATCGAACAGCTCGAGACCTCGAACGAACGCCTCGAGCAGTTCGCCTACGCGGCCTCCCACGATCTGCAAGAGCCCTTGCGGATGGTCTCGAGCTATCTGCAGCTCATCGAGAGCCGCTACGGCGAGCTGTTCGACGCCGACGGCGAGGAGTTCCTGCAGTTCGCTATCGAGGGTGCAGAGCGGATGCGAAGCATGATCGACCGCCTGCTCGCGTACTCTCGCGTCGAAACCGGCGGAAGCTCCTTCGAACCGATCGATCTCGATCGGCTCCTCGACGACGTTCTCGACGACCTTCAACTCCGCCTCGAGGAAAGCGGTGCCGGCGTGACGGTCGAAACCCTCCCCCGGGTGAACGGCGACGCCGATCAGCTCCGACAGGTGTTCCAGAACCTGCTCGAGAACGCGATCGAGTACAGCGGCGACGAACCGCCGACGATCCGCGTCGACGCCGAACGGCTGGACGGGACGTGGAAGATCGCGGTCCGCGACGAGGGGATCGGGATCGCTCTCGACGATCAGGAGCGCGTGTTCGAGGTCTTCCAGCGGCTCCACGGCCGCGGCGAGCACGAGGGAATGGGGATCGGGCTGGCGCTCTGTCAGCGGATCGTCGAGCGCCACGACGGCGAGATCTGGGTCGACTCCGACCCCGGCGAGGGGACGACGGTCTTCGTTACGCTCCCGGCGGTCGAGGGGTCGTAACGGCCGGGCGACCCTCGAGAGGAACTGGGACGGCGGGCGACCTCGAGCCGAGACCCGGGAAACGGCGCTCCGGCGTCTCGCATATTCCGTGCGGCGGCGCCGGGGTAGCCGGTTCGCTCGAGGCAGGCTTGACGGTTTTTTGAACTGCGAGGGAAGAGATTTGAACCACGCCCGAGAACCTGCTCGCTCCGCTCGCAGAACCTCGGTCTGATTCGAACCCTTCGTTTCGCAGCTACCGCTCACGGGTGTTCGCGGTAGCATGCGAGGGAAGGGATTTGAACCCTCGGACCCCTACGGGAGCGGGTCTTAAGCCCACCGCCGTTGGCCTGCTTGGCTACCCTCGCACAGAAGTGCGCTCGAGGGTAGCCACTGGGCGGGAATGTGTGTTTCGGTGTCCGCTCGGTTCCTGGCTTCGGCGGCCGATCTCGGAGCGTAGTTATTTGAGGAGCGACCGATTATCGGAGTGTATGAGTGAGAGTAACTTGCAAGAGGAGCAGGAACCGCTGAAGGCCGAGTACGAGGAGGACCCGGAGTCGGCCCAGATCACGCTGACCGCGACCGGCGAGGAGCAAGACGACAGCCGGAGCTGTAACGTAGACATCGGCCGGGCGATCTACGAGGCAGAACTCCACGAGGGCGCCGGCGGTCCCGGAACCGGGGCCTGTTCGGGCGACCTGTTGCTGGGCGCGCTGGCGGCGTGCTCGCAGCTCACCGCCCAGGCCGTCGCGGAGAACTTCGGCCTCGAGGTCGATATCGGCGTCGAGGCTAGCGGTGACCTCGACCTCCGCGGGACGATGGGCGTCGACGCGGACGCAGCCGTCGGCTTCCAGGACATCCGCCTCGACGTGACTGTCGACGGCGACGTCGACGACGATACGAAGGCCGCACTGCAGAAGTACACCGAGCGGTACTGCGTCGTCTACCAGACCCTCGCGGAGCCGTCGGCTCTCGAGACCGAGTGGACGTTCCGGGAGGAAGAAGCGGACTGATCGAGCGAACGACACGTCGGGGCTGTGCCCTCGCTACCAGTCGACGCTCAGCGTGCCGTCGCCGTGGGGATCTGGAGCGATCTCCTCGTCCGTGCGGCGGTCGATAACGTGGATACAGCCGTCGCCCTTCTTGGCTGGGCAGACCTCCGCGGCCCGAACGTTGTGCTCGAGGTCGTCCTCGCCGAAGAAGTAGGCCTCCAGCTGAGCGATTCCCGACTCGAGGGACATCCCCCAGTTGTCGCTGACCTCGGCGCATTTGCCCGCGCCGAAGCACTTGTTGGCCTCGAAGACGATCTTGTACGGCTTCTCCGAGACCGGCGGCGCGTCCGCGGAGCCGACGTCGCTCGCGCGCGTAATCTCCTCGTCGCTCATTGCGTAGGGATTCGGCCGAACCGTCTTTCACGTTACGGTCGGCTCGAGGAACGGCCGATTAACTCCGGGCCGGAACGCCGGCTTTCGGCTCCGGGAGGTCGTACGTGACACCGGTCAGGTCGCTCGAGACCGCCCACAGCCAGCGGGCCGTCTCCTCGTCGTACGATCGCTTCGAGGAGGCCTGGCGTTCAGGTGTCCCCTGTATGCTCGCGAGTCCGCTAGGGCCGTAGTAGGCGCCGCCCTCGGCCTCGGGCGCGGTCGCGGCGTACAGCGTCGGCAACGCGCCGTCCGTCGAGGGCTGGGCGATCACCGCGTTCATGAGTTTCATCGCCGCCATCCGGAGCCGACTCCCCCGCATTTCGGGGCCTCGGTACTGCAGGTTCGTGTCCGCGTAGCCCGGGTGAACCGCCATGCTGTCGGCGTTCAGCCCGGCCGTGAGAAACCGACGCTCGAGCTCGTACGCGAACAGCACGTTCGCCAGCTTCGACTGCGCGTAGGCCTCCCACTCGTCGTAGGATCGCTCGCCGTGGAGATCCTCGAAGCGGATCCGGCCCCGCTCGTGGACGGCACTCGAGACGGTGACGACCCGCGCGGGCTCCTCTCCGTCGGTCGCGAGGTTCCCGAGGAGCAGGCCGGTCAGCGCGAAGTGGCCGAGGTGGTTGACACCGAACTGCGTTTCGAACCCGTCCGCGGTCTCCGAACGGGGGATCGCCATGACGCCGGCGTTGTTGATCAGGACGTCGATCTCGTTGCCCTCGAGCCGATCGGCGAAGGCCCGAACCGACTCGAGGTCGCCCAGGTCACACTCCTCGACGCGAAGGTCGGCGTCGGGCGCGTCCCGGCGGACCTCGCGTGCGGCCTGCTCGCCCCGGTCGGTGCTTCGACAGGCCATGATCACCCGAGCGCCGTTGCGTGCGAGTTCGCGGGTCGTCTCGAGGCCGATCCCGCTGTTGGCGCCCGTGACGACGATCGTCCGGTCGCGCTGGTCGGGAACGTCCGCAGCCGTCCAGTTCATACGACAGCCAGGGAGGGCATGCTCCTAAGCGTAGCCGTTGCATCGTTCGGCCGAACCGGGAGTCGATCCGGCTCCGTCGATCTCAGTCCTCTCTGAGCGACGGCGACGCGGCGTCGATCGTCGCCTTGAGCTTGAACCCGTCGTAGACGGCGGCGACGGGAAGCTCGAGGAGATCGCCGTCGGTGTCGGTGTAGCCATAGTGTTCCTCGTCGGGTTCGAACTCGCCGAAGACCCGCAGCTCCTCGGCGTCGGTGGTGGCGAGGAACTGCTGGAGGTCGCCGGTGTCGTACCCGATCCAGAGGAGGCCGTCCTCGATCTCGGCGGAGACGGGGTCCGGTGCGTCCTCGTCGACGTCGGCCGTCGCGCCGAAGAACGTCTCGGCGTCGCCGATCTCGGCCGCCCCCTCGGGGACGTCGAAGCAGAGCAGCGTTCGGCCGTCCTCCCGACGAACGGCTCGATAGCTCCCGACGTCCTCGTCGACCCGCAGGATGCGGTTCTCGAGTTCGGGCTCGACCGGGCTGTGCTCCTCGACGTACTCCATCACGGCGGGGCCAAGGACGATCCCGCCCTCCCAGAGCAGCTCCGCGTCGCTGAACGGTGCGTAGTCCTCCGCGGTGTTCTTGAGGTAGTCGGTCGTCGAGACGACGTACGTCTCGTCGGGCTCGAGGGGTTCGCCCTCGACGTAGACGTCACCGACCTCGGGCTCCTCGTGGCCGCTCCACTCATACTGGAGGCCGCCGACCTGCTGGCCCTGCTGGGCGCCGAAGGTGTTGTCCGGGAGCGTGTCGATGCGGTTCTCGAGCACCTGCAGGATCTCCTCGCCGGTCGCCTCGAAGACGACCGCCTCGTTGCCGAACGGGAGGATTCCCAGTACGTCGCCCGCGGTGAGTTCGCCCGGACCGTACGTGGTGTTCGTTCGGATCCCGCCGCCGTTCTGGAAGGCGACCTGCGCGTCGGGGTGCAGGTCGAGCATCGTGTCCGTGAGGAGGTTGCCGATCAGGGCCTCGCGGCCGTAGGTGATCGAACCCGAGGTGTCGAGTTCGACGGCCGTCTCGCCGATCACCTCCGAGAGCTCCTCGTCGAGCTCGTCGTACTGGGCCTCGATGCGCTCCTTGAACTCCGGATCGGCTTCGGTGTCCTCGTCCAAGTCGAGGCGCTCCCAGCTCACGAGATTCCCCTCGGAGTCGAGGGTCATCACGCCCAGGTGGAAGTAGGCGTAGCCGACTTCGCTAATGACGGTTCCTTCGTATTCCTCCGCGGTATCCATCGTGTAGTGGGAGTGCGAGCCGAAGATCGCGTCCAGCCCGTCGACCTCCTCGGCGAGCTCGAAGTGGGTCTCGTGGGGCGTGTGCGACGAGCAGACGACGACGTCGGCGTCCTCCTCTTCGCGAAGCAGCTGGGTCATCTCCTGGGCCGTCTCGACCGGGTCGCGCTGCTCGTAGTCGTCCGGGTAGTCCGTAATCCCATGAAAACCCCGTAGAACGACGTTGAACAGGCCGACCGTGAGGTCGCCGATCTCGAGGGTGGTGTACTCCTCGGTCTCGGGGAACAGCTCGCCGTCGGGCGTGTACAGCGCCGAGTTCAGCCACGGGAACTCGCTGTCAGCGAACCGTTGCTCGGCGACCTCGACGCCGTAGTCGAAGTCGTGGTTGCCGACGCCCGCGGCGGTAAGGTCCATGTCGTTCATGAAGTCGATCTTGTGCTCACCCTCGGTGAAAAACGAGATCGTCGAGGAGCCGAGCTCGTCCCCGTTGGCGAGGAAGACGGCGTCGTCCCGATCCCCGAGTTGCTCCTGGACCACGTTCCAGTAGCGCGCGATGTTCGGCTCGCCGGGTTCGCCGATCTCGCTGTGGGTGTGCAAGTCGTGGACGATCGTGACGGTGTCGCCCTCGGGCTCCTCGGCCGCGACGCCGGAGACCTGCGAGCCGAGCGTCAGCGCACCGGTGGCGGCCGCGGTCGCCCCCATGAACGTTCGGCGGGTGTGCGTTCGTCCGCAGCCACACTCCCGAGCTACCTCCGAGGGCTCCTTGGGACGGAGTTCGCCGTCGTCCTCGACCGCGTAGACCTGGCTCCGCTCCGTCGCCGGTTCGCCCCGCGTCGATCGACTCCCCGTTCGCCGTCCGCAGTCCGACTTGTCGGAAGACATCGATCGGTAATTAAAAATCATCAGTGAAAGTTGTTCTCATACACATCTATACCTGGTGTAATCTGACACGACGGGTAAAACAATCCGCTCGAGCAGCGCATCAAATCGACAGGAGCAGCTCGAAACCGTGGAAACGACGGGCGCAAAACGAGAGAAACGCTCGGGTCCCTACTCGTAGTCGACCGACACCGACTCGAGGACGACGTCCTCGCGCGGTCGGTCGTTGGCGTCGGTCTCGACGTCGCCGATCTCGCGGACGACGTCCATCCCGTCGGTGACCTTGCCGAAGACGGCGTGGCGGTCGTCGAGATGTGGCTGGGCGCCGAGCGTGATGAAGAACTGCGAGCCGTTGGTGTCGGGTCCGGAGTTGGCCATCGAGAGGATCCCGGCGTCGTCGTGGCGCAGGTCCTCGTGGAACTCGTCGTCGAACTGGTAGCCGGGGCCGCCACGACCGGTTCCGGTCGGGTCGCCGCCCTGGATCATGAAGTCCTCGATGATCCGGTGGAAGACCACGTCGTCGTACAGCGGCTCGTCCTCGACCTCCTCGCCCGTCTCGGGGTCGGTCCACTCCTGGCCGCCCGTCGCGAGTCCGACGAAGTTGTCGACGGTTCGCGGCGCGCGCTCGTCGTAGAGTTCGACCTCGATGTCGCCCTCGCTCGTGTGCAGGGTTGCAGTAACGTTGCCCATACGTCGGCCGACGGCCGGACGGGTGAAAACGGTAGTGGTCTCGGAACGGTGTGACCGCCTGCCGCAGGTACATACCGCCGGGCGTAAAACGGTCGTCCATGACCGCCGGAACGCACACGACCGAGGAGGTGACGCTCGCACGGTTGCCGTCGGGCGTCGAGATCACGACGACGGTACACAGCTACGACGGCGCCGACGACGGGCCGACGCTGTACGTCCAGGCCGCCCAGCACGGCCGCGAGATCAACGGCACCGAGGTGTTGCGCCGGTTTCACGACCGCCTCCCGCTCGAGTCGCTGTCGGGACGGATCGTCGCCGTCCCCGTCGCGAACCCGCTGACGTTCGATCGGGTCTCCTACACGACCCCGGAGATCATCGACAGCGTCAACCCGAACATGAACCGGGTGTGGCCGGGCAACGCCGACGGAAGCCTCCACGAACGCATGGCCGCTCGGCTCTGGGAGCACGTCGGCGACGCCGACGCCGTCGTCGACCTCCATACCGGGAGCCCGGACATGCTCCCCCACGTCGTCTTCCTCGAGGGCGACGAGGAGTCGCGAGCGCTGGCCGAGGCGTTCGGCACCGACCTCCTGCTCTCGGAGGAGGCCGACGACGAGGCGAGCGAGGAGTGGCACCGCCGCGGGTTCGCCGGCAAACTGCGGGTCGCGGCCGCCAACGAGGGGATTCCGTCGATCACGCCCGAACTGGCCCACAACAAGCAGATCCTCGAGGACGCCGTCGAGATCGGCGTCGACGGGCTGCTCGATGTCTGTCGTCAGCTCGGACTACTTCCCGGTGAGGTTCCCGCGCGCGAGCAGACCCTCGCCAGGAACCACCTCGGCCAGGTCGTCGCCGACCACTCGGGGCTGTTCCGGCCGGATCCGGCCCTCGAGATCGGCCAGCCAGTCTCGGAGGGCGACGTGCTCGGCACGGTGTACGATCCGACGACCTACGAGGCGCTCCAGGAGGCCGTCGTCGGTCGCGAGGGACTGTTGTACACGCTCACCCAGGAGGCGACCGTCCCGGCCGGCGAAAAGCTCGCCAGCGTCGCGTTGATCCGCGAGGAGTGAGCGGCTACGACAGCCCGAGCGCGGAGAGGCCGGCCACCGAGCCAGCGACGAGCACGACGGTCCAGGCGCCGAGACCGATCGTCAGCCAGACCGCGACGCGTCGCGGACGGCCGTCGACCGTGACGGCGATCAGTGCCGCAAGGTGGATTCCCGCAAGTATCGGCCCGACGAACGCGAACGCGACGAGCCCGTACCGCTCCCAGACGCGTCGCGCGCGCCCGGCTCGGCCGCTCGAGGGTGACCCGTCATCGCCGGAGTGTCGCCGCCACAGGGCGAGTAGGCGGTCCTGGAAGGCGACGAGCAGGAAGACCACGGTGACGCTCCCGGCGAACGCGGCGACGCCCGTCGCGACGGGGTCGAGTCCGAGCCCGATGGCGACCGGAATCACGGCAAACGGTTCGACCGCCGGCACCATCGCGAGCACGAAGACGAGCGCGTACCGGACGAGCCCGCCCGCATCCTCGAGTTCGGTGCCGACGTCGACGAGTGCAATCGAGATCGACATACGAGTGGCACGACGTACCGACGTCGCTAGTGACGACGCAAACAGGCGAGAAAGCGATTTTGGTTCCCTCTCCAAGCGAGCCTCAGCAGGTCGAAAAGCCGCCGTCGACGACCAGCCCGTGACCGCTGACGAACGAGGCCTCGTCGCTCGCGAGAAACAGGATCGCGTCGGCGATCTCCTCGGCTTCGCCGAGCCGCTTGAGCGGGTACTCTTCGGCCATCGCCTCGCGGGCCGCCTCGGGGTCGTCCCGCATCGCCAGATACTGCTCGAGCAGCGTCGTGTCGGTAAAGCCCGGACAGACGGTGTTCGCCCGAACCCCGTAGGGACCCGCCTCGGCGGCGATCGCCCGCGTGAGGTTGAGCACGGCGCCCTTGCTCAGCGAGTAGGCGGCCTGCTTGGGTAACCCGAGGATGCTCGCCAGCGAGCCGACGTTGACGATCGACCCCTCACCCTGCTCTTTCATGTGCGGCAGAGCGGCGTGACAGCCGTTCCAGACGCCCTTGATGTTGACGTCGATGACGAAGTCCCGGATCGAGTCGTCGGTCTCCTCGAGCCGCGAGGAGGGGTGGCCCGTCCCCGCGTTGTTGACGACGATATCGAGCCCGTACTCCTCGGCGACCGTGTCGACGACCGCGTGAAACTGCTCGCTGTCGGTGACGTCGAGGTCGTAGAACTCCGCTTCGGTGTCGCCGTCGGCGAGTTCGGCCGCAACGGCTTCCCCGCCGTCGCTGTCGATATCGGTGACGATGACGCGTGCGCCCTCGTCCGCGAAGCGTTCGGCCGTTGCGCGTCCGATCCCCGACGCTGCTCCCGTGATGAGGGCCGTCTCGTTCTCGAGTCGCATACCACGATGCTCGGACGGCTACTATATAAATTCGTTCGTGGTTTCGACCGATTCTCAAACTTCGTTCGAGATATCGGCACAGATTCAAAACACTGGTAAGCCCGCTCGAGCCGATCGTTAGAACTCGCTTTCGGCGTAGACGCCGATAACGCCACCGAGGGCGCTCAAACCGACGGTGTATATCGTCACGAAGAGGAGCGCGACCAGTCCCAGCAGGCCCAGCACCGCCGAGTTTGCGCCGAATCCGAGGAGAAAAAGCAGGAAGAACCCGATGACGCTCAGCGGGAGCAGCACGACCAGTCCGGCGAGCGCGCCGACCCTCAGTCCATCGTTGGTGTCGCCACCCTCGAGGTAGCCCGCGACGGCGCCCCCGAGCACCGGCGACAGCGGAACGAACGAGAGGACGATCCCGACGACGCCGCCGAGGACGGCGTTGAGCGCGGTACTCGTGCCGCGTCCGGGATCCTGTTCGTCGACCGGGGGCGGCGTCGAGTTCTCGAGCGACGACGGCGGATCGTTCGGAGCCATACGCCAACCAATACACGATAGTTGATATATCTGGCTGTCAGGTCGCCGTAGTGGGCGGGACGATTACCGGCGAGGACTCGATCAGTACGTGCCGACCGCCAGCGGGCTCGACCGTGACGGCTCCTCGTGCGAGTCCGAAGGAAACTCCTCGGCTCAGAACTCGCGTAGCTCCTCGAGGACCGCCTGCGCACTGCTGTCGGCGATCACGTCGCGGGCCCGCTCGAGGACGTGGACGGTTCGGAACGAACGCTTATCCGATACTCCGTCCTATCGTTGGCTATGACCGCAATCGAAATTCCGGAGGAGGTCTACGACGCGCTTCGGCTTCCGGAAGACGAGCGAGAGGGGGTCATGCGCGAGGAGCTCGCGTGTTCGCTGTACAATCGGGGGGCCCTTTCGTTCGGGAAGGCACGGGAACTCACGGGGCTGTCGAAACGGGAGTTCGGCGAGCTACTCGGGAAACGCGGTATCGAACGCCACTACACCGACGAGGAATTGGCCGAAGATCTCGACTATGCCGACCGATGAGGGCGTCGTCGCCGACACGTCACCCCTGCTCAACCTCGCGCTGATCGATCGACTCGAGTTGCTCCGGTCGCAGTTCTCATCGATCACCGTTCCCGAGGCGGTTCGCTCGGAACTGCTCGCCGGTGAGGGCGAGGTCGATCGGCTCGAGTCGTTTCTCGAAAGCGGGTTCGTGACCGTAACCCGGCCACAGCGGACCGATCTCGTTCGAGAGTTTCAAACTGAACTTGACGAAGGCGAGGCCGCCGCGATCGCGCTGGCGATCGAACACGGCGCCGAACTGGTGTTGATCGACGAGCGGGACGGGCGGCAGGTCGCACGCCGTCACGATCTCCCGGTAACCGGCGTTGTCGGTGTCCTGTTGAAAGCCGCCGAACGCGGCGAACTCGCGATCGCGCCGGCCCTCGATGCGCTTCGCGACGCCGGATTCTGGATCGACGACGAGTTGTATCAGCAGGCGATCGATGCCGTCGACGACGGTCAAGACGGAACGTGATTCGTGAATCTGCGTTTCAGAACTCGCGTAGCTCCTCGAGGACCGCCTGCGCGCTGCCGTCGGCGATCACGTCGCGGGCCCGCTCGAGGCCCTCCTCGAGCGAGTCGACGTCCTGACGGGCGTACATCCGGAACGCGCCGTTGAGCGCGATGGCGTCGGCGAACTGATCCTCGCGCTCGCCAGCGAGCACCTCCTCGGTGATCGTCGCGGAGTCGGCGGCGACGTCGTCGACCGCGAGGTCTTCGCTCTCCATCTCCATGCCGTACTCGGCGGTTTCGATCTCGTAGTCGGTCAGGTCCTCCCCCGCGTTCCACTCGGCGACCTTCGTGTACCCCGGCCGAATGTCGTCGTACCCCTCCATCCCCTGGAAGAAGATCGCCCTCGAGTAGTCGAGTTCCTCGCTTTCTCTGAGCAAGTCGGTCAGCTTCTTCGCGAACGCGAGGTGGTAGAAGGAGCCGAGGTGGACGTCAGCCTCGGCGGGGTTGGCGACTGTCTCGATCGTGTTGACGAACGTCCGGACGCCCATCTCGTCGCGTCGCTCGAACAGGTCGTCGATTCCCGGATTGAACGCGGGCTGGTAGTAGAAGCCGAAGCCGGTCTCGTCGACCATATCGGCGCTTTCGTCGGGCTCGAGTTCGGTCCGAACGTCGAGCTCGTCAAGCACGTGCTTGTAGGCGGTCTCCTTCTGGGTCGGAACGCCGTCGCCGGAGTGGACGACGACCGGAGTGCCGGCGGCCGCGGCGACGACACCAGCACCGACGCCGAGCAGCGCGGAGGTGTGCTTGCCGTCGTAGTTCGCGCCGCAGTCGACGGGGTCGCAGTCGGGGGCAGCGGTGACGACCGACTCCTCGCGCATGACGTCGGTGTAGGCCGCCAGCTCCTCGGGGGTGTTTCGCTTCCAGCGGTTGGCCAGCCAGAACGCGCCGAGTGTCGTCTCCTCGGGCTCGCTGGCGAGGATGCGCTGGAACGCCTCGCGGGCCTGTTCGCGGGTCATGTCGTCGGCCGATTTGGGACCGGAGCCAACGATCTCGGTCAGCAGCCGCTTGAGCGGCCACTCGCCGAACGTCTCGGAGTTGTTCGTCATGGATCGTCGTTACCGAAGCGGGCGCAAAAGATTCGCGTTTCCGGCGCTTTTTCGGGGCCGTCTCCGACGCCGAGCGACGTGGCTGGATTCGGACCGGGCCTCGCTCTCGAGGCGTCTTGCGGTTCGTGACCGATCCGAGTGCCAACACCGAGGGCTGTCTCAGCGGACGATCGTAACAGGCACCGGCGAGCGGCGAGTGACGGTCTCGGCGACGCTACCGAGCAGGATGCGACTCGCGCCCGAGCGACCGTGGCTTCCCATGATGATCCCGTCGACGTCGTGGTCGGTCGCGTAGTCGACGATCGACCGAGCGACCGAACCAGTGACCCACTCCGTCTCGATCTCGGCGCCGCGTTCGGCGGCCGTTTCCTCGACTTCCTCGAGGAGCATCCGGGCCTGCTGCTCATAGTTCTCCTGGATCTGCTCGTAGTTGGTCGTGATGCTGCCCTCGATTCCGGTCCCGGAGTAGAACTTCCGCGGATCGACGACGTGGAGTGCCGTGATCGTCGCGTCGGGGTGGACCTCGAGGGCGTACTCGAGGGCCTCGTTCGAGCGCTCCGAATCGTCGATCGGGACGAGTACGGTGGAGACCATGGCGAGTCCTACGACAGGCAGTGCCATAAACCGACTCCTCGAGTGCTGATCGGTCGACTGCTCGCTTGATTCGTCGCTCCGAATCGCACTCCGTCCGCCGATGGATTCCTCTTTCGATGTTTCTGACGAGTAATATTCGGATTGAACGTATATAGTTCACAGAATATATCGATCGGTTGTATCCATAGATTATTTTACACTATCCTGGTAACGTATCTCGCGCCGTATGACACGAAACAGATCGCGTCGAGCAGTGCTAGCGGGAACGGGCGCCGCGGTCGCCGGACTCGCAGGGATCGGATCCCAGGCGGCCGCCGACGGACACGACGTGCCGGTCGTCATCGGGTCGGTGACGCCCGAGCAGGACCTTATCGTCCTGCGCAACGAGGGGGAGTCGACCGTCGATCTTTCCGGCTACATCGTCGACTGGCTGTACAACAATCCGGACTACGACCAGTCCGACTCGCTGCCGAGCGGAACCGAGATCGCGGCGGGAGGAGAGCTTCGCATCACCTCCGGATACTACGACACCGACGCCGACGTCACCTACGACTACGAGGCCGGACGGATCGACAACGAGGGCACGAACGTGATCGCCCTGTACACGCCGAGTCGGTCCAACGCAGTCTCGGTCTACGACACCTCGACGGGTGAAACGGAACCCGGCGATCCCGTCGACGACCCGGAGGACGAGGAGGGCGAAGACGAGGAGCCGGAGGACGAGGAAACTGAAGACGAAGAGCCCGAAGACGGTGAGGAAGAGCCTGACGAGCCGGAGCCCGAGGACGGAGAACGCGAAGACGAGGGGGAGGAAACTGAGGAGAAGCCGGACGAGTCGGAGCCTGAGGCCGAGGAAGAGGAGACGGCCGAACGGAAGGAAGACGACTGCCCCGAGGGGGAAGCTGAAAAAGAGGAGCCCGAAGAGGACGATTGCCCCGAAGAAGAGAAGGAGAAGAAAGATTCCGAAGACGACGACTGCCCGGAGGAAGAGGAGGAGCCCAAGCCCGAGAACGACGACTGTCCCGACGAAGAAGCGGCGGAGCGATCCGAAAAGGGGGAGACAAAGACGGACGAATCGGAGCGCACGGAAGACGACTGCTAACCAGTAACCGGGTAGCGCGATTCGTACCCGGGCCGTAATTTCTTGTAACGAGAACGGCTCGAGCGGGAGCTACCGAAGCGCGGCGTCGACGAGCTGGATCGGCGTCGGGGGCTCCTCCGTGTCTCCGTCGCGGTTCTGCAGCTGGGTCCGACACGAGGCGCCAGGGGCGACAACCCGCTCCCCGGGACTCGAGTCGACCTGGTCGTAGAGGATCGAGGCGATCGCGTCACTCATCGAGCCGTGTTCGGCCTCGTACCCGAAGCTGCCGGCCATGCCACAGCAGCCCGAGTCGAGAGGGTCGACAGCGTAGCCGGCCCGCCGGAGGACGCCGACGGCGTGGTGGTCCTTTGCCGTCGCCTTCTGGTGGCAGTGACCGTGGTAGGTCAGTGACTCCTCGGGCGCGTCGAACGCGAGGCGTTCGTCGAGTCGGAACGCATCGATGTACTCACAGATTCCGTAGCTCGCCTCCGCCAGGGTCCGAGCCTCCTCGTCGGAGAGCAGGTCGAGGTAGTCCGACTGGAGCATCACCGCGTCGGAGGGTTCGATCACGACCACGTCCCACCCTTCCTCGGCCAGCGGGGCGAGCGCCCGGACGTTCTCGCGAGCGGTCTCGCCGGCCTGCTCGAGAAAGCCCTTCGAGAACGCGGGTCGGCCCGTGTCGTCCAGGTCGTCGGGCACCCTGACGGGGACGCCCGCGGCCTCGAGGACGCGCACGGCAGCCTTCCCCGCCTCGGGGTGGCTGTAGTTGGTGTAGGTGTCGGGGTAGACGATCGCCTTCCGATCGGCGCCGCGCTCGGGAACGCGCGAGCCACCTCGCTCCTCGAACCAGTCCCGAAACGTCATCGGCTGGAACGACGGCAGCGGTCGGCTCGAGTCGATCCCGATCGTCGCCTCGAGCAGCTTGCGGGCACCGGGGAGCTTCGGGGCAGCGCTCGAGAGCAGCGGGAACTTCGACCCCCACTTCGAGAGGGTCGAAACGTTCGCGAAGAGCCGATCCCGCAGCGACGAGCCGTTTCGCTCGTGGTACTCGTGAGTGACCTCGGCCTTGAGCTTCGCCATGTCGACCTCGCTCGGACAGTCGATCGCACAGCCCTTGCAGCCGATACAGAGGTCCATCACCTCCTCGACGAACTCGTCGGAAAAGGCCTCACCGGGCTCGAGGTCGCCGCTCATCGCCTGCCGGAGCGCGTTCGCCCGGCCGCGGGTGCTCGTGATCTCCTCCTCGCTCGCCCGGAACGTCGGACACATCACGCCACCCGTCGTCGACTGCTCGCCCCGACAGCCGCCACAGCCGTGACAGAGTTCGACCATCCCCTGAAAGCCGTTGTCGTTGTCCCACTCGAGGGTGGGGTCGAAGCCGGGTTCGAACTCGTAGTCGGGGCCGAAGCGGTGGTGCTCGGTCATCTCCGTGGGATCGTCGTCGCGGAAGACGACCTGGCCGGGATTCAGGAGCCAGTCGGGGTCGAACGCCGTCTTCAGCTCCTGGAAGGTCTCCCACAGCTCCTCGCCGTACAGCTTGCGGTTCCACTGGGTTCGCGCGCGGCCGTCGCCGTGCTCGCCCGAGACCGAGCCGTCGTACTCGACGACCAGGTCCGTCACCGCGTCGGCGATCGATCCCATCTCCTCGAGGCCCGCCTCGGTCTTCGTGTCGATCAGGGGTCGGATATGCAAAACGCCGGGTCCCGCGTGGGCGTAGAAGCTGGCGTAGGTGTCGTGATCCTCGAGTACTTCCTGGAAGTCCGCGACGAACGCCGGGAGGTTCTCCGGCGGGATGGCGGTGTCCTCGAGGAAGGCGATGTGTTTCTCGTCGGTCGTCCGCGAGAGCAGGATCGGGAGTCCCGACTTTCGTAGCTTCCAGATTTGGCTCCGGCTCTCGGCGTCGTGGGCCTCGATCGCGTCGAAGGCTCGGACCTCCTCGTCGGCGACGACCCGCTCTTCGGGTGGGTCTACCTCGCCGACGGGATCCACTGACGGACAGCGGTCCGCGAGCAGGTTCGCGACTCGTCGTTTTCCGTCGGCGTCGTTCTCGGCGTAAAACTCGACGATGAGGACGGCGCCGGTCCCCTCGGGTAGCATCTCCGTGACGGACGCGAACTCGGCGGTGTCCCGCGCGAGGTCGATCAGTACGTCGTCGATGACCTCGACCGCGGCCGCGTCGTGGTCGACAATCGCCGCCACGTCGTCCATCGCGTCGAGGACGGTGTCGTAGGCGAGCAGCGTCATGCTCTTCTCGGCGGGGATCGGCTCGAGCGAGACGGTCGCCTCGGTGACGATCGCGAGGGTCCCCTCGCTGCCACAGAGGAGCTTCGCGAGGTTGACCGTCCCGCCCTCGGCGTCGGGCTCGCCCACCCCGCGCTCGGCTCCGCGGGCGTCCTCGACGAGCCAGTCCAAGTTGTACCCCGAAACGTTGCGCTTGAGATCGGGGTACGTTTCTGCGATCAGGTCGCCTCGCTCCTCGAGGATCCGCGCGACTTCGGCGTAGATCGCCGACTCGAGGTCGTCGCCGGCGGCGAGCTCGGGCAGGTCCTCTACGGCGACCTCGCCGAACCGCGTTCGGGTGCCGTCCGCGAGGACGACCTCCACTTCCTCGACGTAGGCGTCGGTCTTGCCGTACTGCAGGGAGTGGGCGCCCGTCGAGTTGTTCCCGATCGCGCCGCCGAGGGCGCTCTTGTCGCCCCAGGCGGGGTCGGGCGCGAACTTCAGTCCGTGGGGCTCGAGGGTCTCGTTCAGGGTCTCGAGGTAGATTCCGGGCTGGGCGGTCGCCCGACGTGCGTCGGGGTCGACGTCGACGACGCCGTCCATAGACAGCGTGAAATCCAGGACGACGGCCTCGTTGACCGTCTGGCCGGCGAGGCTCGTCCCGCCGCCCCGCGGCAGTACCGGGATCCCCCGTTCGGCGCAGTACTCGACGGTCGCGGCGACGTCGTCGGCCGACAGCGGGAAGACGACGGCGACGGGCGTCACCTCGTAGATGCTCGCGTCGGTCGCGTACAGCTCCCGCGAGTACGAGTCCGCGCGGACGTCGCCGTCGATCAGCCCGCCGATGTCCTCGACCAGCGCCGGCCGATCGACGTCGTCGCTCCGGTAGTCGTAGTCGGCTCTGGGATTGTCGGCCGGGTCGGATCGGGAGGGTGGCGTCGTAGTCATGGGAACGATCGGTGTTCGCCCGCGGTGAAAGTTCCTGTCGCGATACTTGAACGACCGCCGAGAACCGAAGGGGGACGGTCACTGCCGCGCTCGAGGGAGAATCGAACGGCCATTATCCGACCATGAGTGGACCCCACATATAGTTGCTGGGCTAGAGGACGGTTTTCGTCACAGCCCCTCGCGGTCGACCCGCGAACCGACCCCTCGACGGCACCGGGGAGTCGCTCCCAGTGAGTGAGACAGCCACTCGAGGGAACGGGTTGCACAACAGTAATGTGGATCGGGTCGCAGGGTCGAGATATGAGTACCGAATCAGGGTCGCTTCGACGGCGGTTTCAGGATTCCCTCGCCGACCTCGAGGTCGGAGTGAGCCGAACCGAGCCCGCCTCGTTCGAGGCGACGCTCGAGGACGTCGTCGACGACCCCGTCGTGGGAACCCCCCTCCCGTTCGACGGCGTCTCGCTGCCGGCGTGGGTCGACGAGGAACCGTCGCCGCGGACGCTCGAGGCGGCGACGACGGGCGTCACCGCCGCCTCGTTCGGGATCGCCGACTACGGCAGCGTCGTCCTGCCCTCGACCGAGGACGGCGCCGAGCAGGTGAGCCTCTTCCCGGACCTCCACGTCGCCGTCCTCCGGGAGGCGGATCTGGTCCCCGACATGCCGACGGCGATCGACTGTCTCGGGCCGACGCTTCGCGACGGGGAGAGTGCGATCCTCGCGACGGGTCCGAGCGCGACCGCCGACATGGGGTCGCTCGTGAAGGGCGCCCACGGGCCGAAGGACGTCCACGTCGTCCTGCTCGAGGAGGGAACCGATGAGTAAGTCCGACGACCGACAGGCGAAGGCGGCCCGGATTCGCCACCTCCTCGAGACCGAGGGCGACGCCGTCGAGGCCAACACCGCCGGCTTCAACCGGGGACGGTACGAGGCCGTCGCCGATCTCGAGGCCTACGAGGAGCTGAAAGGTGAGGCCCGGGCGATCAAGGAGGACGCGATCGAGCGCCTGCCGGAGCTGCTCGAGCAGGTGACCGAAACCGTCGAGGCAAACGGCGGGACGGTCTACCTCGCCGAGGACGCGGCCGACGCCAACCGCTACATCCGGGAGGTCGCCGCGGAGAAGGAGGCCGACCGCGTCGTCAAGTCGAAGTCGATGACCAGCGAGGAACTCGAGGTCAACGAGGCCCTCGAGGGCGACGGCGTCGACGTCGTCGAGACCGACCTCGGCGAGTGGGTGTTACAGGTCGCCGACGAGACCCCCTCCCACATCGTCGCGCCGGCGATCCACCGCTCGCGCGCCGAGATCGCCCGGCTGTTCAACGAGCGGTTCGACCTCGAGGAACCGCTCGAGACCGCCGAGGAGCTGACGATGTTCGCCCGGGAGCGACTCGGCGAGCAGATCCGCGGGGCCGACGTCGGGATGACAGGCGCGAACTTCATCACGGCCGACTCGGGGACGATCATGCTCGTCACCAGCGAGGGCAACGCCCGCAAGACGGCCGTCGTTCCCGACACCCACGTCGCCGTCGCGGGCGTCGAGAAGGTCGTCCCCTCGGTCGAGGACCTCTCGCCGTTTATCGAGCTGATCGGTCGGTCGGGCACTGGCCAGGACATCACCTCCTACATCTCCCTGCTGACGCCGCCAGTGGAGTCGCCGACCGTCGATATCGACGAGCCCGACGTCGCCTTCGCCGACCGCGAGGACGACCGCGACTTCCACCTCGTGTTGATCGACAACGGCCGTACGGCGATGCGCGAGGACGACCAACTCCGCGAGACGCTGTACTGCATTCGGTGTTCGGCGTGTGCGAACTCCTGTGCGAACTTCCAGTCGGTCGGCGGCCACGCCTTCGGCGGGGAGACCTACTCGGGCGGGATCGCGACGGGCTGGGAGGCCGGCGTCCACGGCGCCGACAGCGTCGCCGAGTTCAACGATCTCTGTACGGGCTGTTCGCGCTGCGTCAACGCCTGTCCGGTCGAGATCGACATCCCCTGGATCAATACGGTGGTTCGGGACCGGCTCAACCGCGGGGGCGACCCAGGTCGATTTGAGTTCCTCTACGACGAGCTCGTCCCCGACGAGGAGCCGAGCGGACTCGACCTCCAGAAGCGACTGTTCGGCAACTACGAGACGCTCGCGAAGCTCGGCAGCGCGACCGCACCGCTGTCGAACCGGGTGGCTGAACTCGGGCCGGTTCGGTCGCTGCTCGAGCGGTCCGTCGGCGTCGACAGCCGGCGCCCGCTGCCGTCGTTCGAGCGCGAGACGCTCCGTGAGTGGTACGACGAGCGAGGCCCCCGAGTCGCGGCGAGCGAGGCCGATCGCGAGGTCGTCCTCTACCCCGACACGTACACGAACTACGTCGACGTCGATCGCGGGAAGGCCGCAGTCAGGGTACTCGAAGCGCTCGACGTCCGCGTTACGATTCCCGACGTCGGCGAGAGCGGGCGGGCGCCGCTCTCCCAGGGGATGATCGCGACCGCCGACGAGCAGGCCAGCGAGGTGTACGCGGCGCTGGCCGAACACCTCGACGCGGGCCGGGACGTCGTCGTCGTCGAACCCTCGGACCTGGCGATGTTCCATCGGGAGTACGAGAAGCTGCTTCCGGAGCGCTCGTTCGAACGGCTCCGGGACGGGAGCTACGAGATCCTCGAGTACGTCTACGGCTGCCTCGAGAACGGCGCCGATCCCACTGTCCTTCACGCGCCCGAGAAGCCGATCGCCTACCACAGCCACTGTCAGCAGCGAACGCTGGGACTCGAGGCGTACACGACGGCCGTCCTCGAGGAGCTCGGCGCCGACGTCTTCGAGAGCGACGTCGAGTGTTGCGGGATGGCCGGTAGCTTCGGCTACAAGCAGGAGTACTACGAGCTCAGCATGGACGTCGGCGACCGACTGCGCGACCAGTTCCAGAGCCCGACCGCCGAGGACCGACTGGTCCTCGCCAGCGGCACCTCCTGTGAGGATCAGCTCGACGACCTGCTCGAGCGCGAGGCGAGCCATCCGGTCGAAGCGATCGATCCAGGTGGTGGCGTCTAGCCCTAATCTATCAGTCTCGGGATAATCAATTGAAATTAACAGGTTCGATCGATCGCCGTCGGGGGAAGTGATTCCGTCGAGCCACTCCACGGGGGCAAACTTCAAACCAGATGTCGATTCGCCTACCGGTAGGCGGCCTCGGACAGGAGGTCTCTCTCCTCGAGCGATCGTCTTCCGGAGCGTACAAGACCGTATTCGAACGAGAGGAGGTCCGAACTAGTTGGTTAATCTATTCTGATACTACACAGTTCCACTTCATATTGGTGTCAGTGTTTTCATCCGGACAGGAAGAGTCGAACACATTGCCGCGCGAAATGACCAGGTTTCGTCGACCGAACGCCTCCCGCCCCGGGAGCGACTACAGCAGTTGATCGGCGATGATGTTCTTCTGGATCTCGCTGGTTCCCTCGTAGATCTTCGTGATCCGGGCGTCGCGGTAGTACCGCTCGGCCGGGTAGTCGGTGACGTAGCCAGAGCCGCCGTGAACCTGGATCGCCTCGTCGGCGACGTCGACCGCGTGCTCGGAGGCGAACAGCTTCGCCATGCTCGAGAACCGGGCGGCGACCTCCTGGTTGCCCTGCTCGACCTGGGTCGCGGCGCGGTAGGTCAGCGAGCGAGCGGCCTCGACGTTCGTCGCCATCTCGGCAAGCTTGTGCTCGATCGCCTGGAACTCGCTGATCTTCTGGTCGAACTGCTCGCGCTCGGTGGCGTACTCGAGGGCCGAGTCGAGCGCTCCCTGGGCCGCGCCGACCGCCTGGGCGGCGACGCTGGTTCGTCCGGCGGCAAAGAACTCCATCAGCTGGTAGAAGCCCTTGTCGACCTCGCCGATGACGTTCTCCATGGGGACGCGGACGTCGTCGACGATGACCTCCGCGAGGTCGGAGGCACGGATGCCGAGCTTGTTGTCGATCTTCTCGGTCTGAATCCCGTCAGAATCCATCTCGACGAGGAAGGCGGTAATACCGCGGTGGCCCTCGTCGGGGCTCGTCTTGGCCATCAGGACGCCGACGTCGGCGACGGTGCCGTTGGTGATCCACATCTTGTTCCCGTTCAGCACGTACTCGTCGCCGTCCTTCTCTGCGCGAGTCTCGATCCCGGCGACGTTCGAGCCGTGTGCGGGCTCGGAGATCATCGAACACGACGCCGTCTCGCCGTTGGCGATCTTCGGCAGCCACTCCGACTTCATCCACTCGTCGCCGAACTCGAGGATCATGTTCGTCCCGAAGCCCGCGGAGCCGACTGCGGAGCCGATTCCCGGATCCGCGCGCCACAGCTCCTCGGTGACGATCGTCGAGGAGAGCTTGTCCATCCCCGCGCCGTCGTACTCGAGCGGAATTCCTGGCGCGACGAGATCGTACGTCGCCGCCTCCTTGCGGATCTCCTCGGGATACGTGCAGTTCCGGTCGTACTCCTCGGCGACCGGCTCGATCTCGTTTTCGCCGAACTCGCGGACGGCCTCGCGGATCGCGCGGTGCTCGTCGGACAGGGCGAATGCCATACCCGGATATCGGAACCTGCGTACAAAATACCTTCGCCTCTGCTAAACATTGTAAGGTATTGTAAGATATATGGAATTAGTGTAAGGAGTTGTCAGCGAGAGGTTCGCTCGAGCAACCCTGTAGACTGAACGGACGACCCCGATCGCGACGTGTGACAGAATGCGTACCACAATGCCTATTGGCTCGTTGGCGTACTATCCGGTATGCTGGATTTCGTCCAACTCGAGGCCGATCTCGACCAGGAGGAGCGCATGATCCGGGATACGGCCCGGGAGTTCGTCGAGGAACACGTCAAACCCGACATCGGCGACCACTTCGAGGCCGGAACCTTCCCCGAGGAGCTCATCCCGAAGATGGGAGAGCTCGGCTTCTACGCGCCGAACCTCGAGGGGTACGGCTCGCCGAACGTCTCGGAGACCGCGTACGGACTGCTGATGCAGGAACTCGAGGCCGGCGACTCGGGGCTGCGCTCGATGGCCTCGGTCCAGGGCGCGCTCGTGATGTATCCGATCCACGCCTACGGCAGCGAGGCCCAGAAGGAGGAGTGGCTCCCATCGATGGGACGAGGCGAGGCGATCGGCTGTTTCGGCCTCACCGAACCCGAGCACGGCTCGAACCCCTCGGCGATGGAAACCTACGCCGAGGCCGACGCGGACGGCTACGTCCTCAACGGCTCGAAGACCTGGATCACGAACTCGCCGATCGCCGACGTCGCCGTTGTCTGGGCGCGGGACCGCTCGAGCGAGGACGACCCCGTTCGCGGATTTCTCGTCGAAACCGATCGGGACGGCGTCTCGACGAACAAGCTCACCGAAAAGCTCTCGCTGCGCGCGTCGATCACGGGCGAGATCGGGCTCAACGACGTTCGCGTCCCCGAGGAGAACGTCCTGCCCGGCGTCTCGGGGATGAAGGGGCCGCTGTCGTGTCTCACGCAGGCCCGGTTCGGGATCGCTTGGGGTGCGGTCGGGGCCGCGCGGGACTGTTTCGAGGAGGCCCGCGCCTATGCTACCGAGCGCGAGCAGTTCGGCGGGCCGATCGGCCGCTTCCAGCTCCAACAGGAGAAGCTGGCCGAGATGGCAACCCAGATCACGCTCGCTCAGCTGCTGGCCTACCGTCTGGCGGAGCTCAAGGAGCGCGGCGAGATGCAACCGCAGCACGTCTCGATGGCGAAGCGAAACAACGTCCGAACCGCCCGGGACCAGTCGCGAGTCGCCCGCGAGATGCTCGGCGGGAACGGGATCACGACCGACTACTCGCCGATGCGCCACATGGCGAACATGGAGACGGTCTACACCTACGAGGGGACCCACGACATCCACACGCTCGTCCTCGGCGAGGAGCTGACGGGCTTTCAGGCGTTCACATAGCGGTGGTGATCCGCGACGACTGATCCGCCTATTACCGAAAACAGCAGCCGCTCGAGCCGAACCGCTAGATCTCGGAGACGACGTCGTGGCTCTGGGCCAGCTGTTCGGCGTCCTCGTCGAGCAGCGCCACGACGAGGTACGGCGCGTACGACTCGAAGTACTCGACCAGCGCCGTGATCCGCTCGGCGTCGATCGCCTCGAGGGAGTCGAGCAGCATGAACGGCACCGTCTCGTAGACGTCGTGGACGAGGTAGCCCGCCAGCGCGAACACCAGTCCCGTCACCTCGCGTTCACTCTCGCTCAGGTGCTCGATCGCGTCCTCGTAGGCCGCGCCCTCCTCGGTACTGCGGACGATCTTCAGATCGAACGAGGACCGCGAGACCTTCCGGCGACCCTCGCGGACCTCCCGCGTGGTGCGGTCGATCCAGATCCGATCGAGGTTGCCGTAGCCCAGCGTCTCGAGCAGGTTCTCCATGTGCTCGTTGAACGCCTCGACGGCGTCCTCCTCGATGCGATCGATGCGGGTTCGAAGGTCGGTCAGCTCCTCGGTCGTCTCCTCGCGGCGGCTCTCGAGACCCTCGCGCTCGCCGAGTCGGTCCTCGACGTTGGCGATCTCGTCTTCGATCTCGTCGCGCTCGCGCTCCTTGCGCTCGAGTTCGAACTCGAGCTGGTTGACCTCGCGGTGTTGCTCGAGAATGTCCTCGGAGCCGTCGCTCTCGAGGTCGTCGATCTCGCTTTCGAGGTCGTCGATCTCCTCGGTGAGCGACTCGCGCTCGTCGGTGAGATCGTCGGTGCGGTCGCGCCGGCGCTCGATCTCGTCGTCGATCGAGTCGAGGCGCCGATCTGCCCGGTCGTACTCCGTTCGGTTCTCGTTTATCTCGGTGAGCGTCGCCCGCTTCTCGTCGAGTTCGTCGTCGATCGCCGAGCGCTCCTCGAGTCGGTCCTGGTGGACCCCGCGAAGCTGCTCGAGCGTGCTCTCGATCTGATCGGTAGCGACCGACGAGCCGCAGGTCCAGCAGGTGACCGTCTCGGAGTCGCTGTCGGCCAGCAGCTGGTCGGTAACGGCGCCGCCGTCGTGTTCGTGACCGTCGTCGCCGAGGAACTCCCCGGCCTCCTCGAGCAGCCGTTCGTTGAACTGCACGGTCCGCTGGAGCTGCGAGATCTCCTCGTTGAGATCGTCCTTCTGGGACTGTAGCGAGTCGATTTCGGCCTCCAACCGGCTGACGTCGGCTTCCTCACCCGTCGAGAGCTCCTCGAGCTGTGCCTCGACCTCCTCGCGTTCGTCCTCGAGGGCCTCGATACTCTCGCGTTCGGTGTCGATCCGGTCGCGGGTGCGCTCGAGGTCGGACCGGGTGCCGCGGAGTTCGTCCAGTTTCGTCTCGAGCTCGGAGCGTTCCTCGCGGCGGGTTTCGACGTCGACGTTCGTCGCCTCGAGCTGTGCTTCCGCTTCCTCGAGTTCTTCTCGGAGAGACTCGATCTCGTCACTCACTCGCGTCCGCTTGGCCTCGAGATCGGGAAGCCGATCCTCGAGGTCGTCGAGTTCGTCGAGTTCGTCGTCGATACGCTGCTTTCGCTGTTCGAGCTGCTGGATCTCGGCCTTGATCGCGTCGGTGTCGACCGGACGCATGATCAGGTCCCGGAGCTCGTCGCCTCGAGCGACGGCCCGACGCGCTTCGTTGGACTCGAGCAAGAACGCGAACAGATCCGCAACCTCCGGATCCTCGAGGTAGGGGTCGCCCTCCGTGACGACGGTCCCGTTCTGACGGTGGAGCGTTCGGCGGTACGTCTCGTCGCCGAACTCGAGGGTAGCTTCACCTTCCTTCGCGTCGGCCTTGAGACTCGCCCGGTCGCTGCCGAGTGCGGCCATGATGCCCTGGAGCAGCGACGTTCTGTTGGTCGCGTTTCGGCCCGAGAGGACGGTGATCCCCTGCTGGAACGAGACGGTCGTCTCCTCGATACCGCCGATGTTGCTTACCGAGAGCGTCGTCTGGTCTGGAGTCTCCCGATTCGATACGTTCTGGCTCGTCTTCATACAGCCCGATAACGCGGCCGGGCAAATAGGTATTGTCCATTCAGCTTCCACCAGGACCGGATTCAGCTCTCGTTAGGCTGAACAGTCGCAGGCTCGCTCCTCGAGGAGTTCGCGCACTGTATACTGCTGCTGGCACTCCTCGCAGGTCACCGTCACGGAGACGAGCACGTCGAACTTACCGATGTCGACGACGTCGTTGCGTCGCAGTTGGGCGATCGTATCGCCCGTGACCGCCTCGGTCCGGTTCTGGAGCGCACCCAGTTTCTCCTCGGCTCGCTCGAGCCGTTCCTCGTCGCTCGGGGTCGCGAGCTCGGCCTCGAGACACTTGGTGAGGTGGTTGTAGACGGTCTGGTGGGAGACGAAGTTCGATTCGACGTCGTCGACTGGGACGCCGTCGCGCTCGAGTTCGTTGCGCGTCTGGACTCGAGTCCCGCTCGTCACGTCGTCGGCGCTGAGCAGCCGATAGGTGTTCTCGATCTCCCCTTCCTTGTACGAGACGCCGGCCGTCTCGAAGGCCGCCTCGAGGATCCGTTGGTTGACGATCCTCGCCAGCTCTCGCGTGCTGTACTGTTCGTCGCCCGTCCCGGTCCAGTACGAGACCAGATCCTCGTCGAGTCCCGAGAGCGAGTACGTCTCGGCGACTCGGCCGAGCTTGCAACACGTCGCGTCACGGTCAGCCATTAGTACGGCGAACGGCGTACCAAGCAAAAAGGGTTCCGAGACCGCGGTGCGTTTACACAGGTATGTCCGTAATACGGACTGGAAGGTCAGTAGTAAGTACCAGGTAAGAATGATACTAGCTTTCTCTATCTATCGACACAAGCTCGAACGATACAGCGACGAGCTGATCTTCAGTTTCGAAATATTCCATGAAATTTATTCTAATTATTATGCCCAAATTTTCCTAAGTATCGTCTTTAGGTCCCAAAATGGCTCCTGGCCGATTCATCACCGAGGTGCCCTATTCAGGCACCTCGTACTCGAATCCGGCTTCGTGTATTTGTCTATTTTCGTAGTACTACTTCTATACATATAGAGTATGATTGGTTGCGGCATTTGTGATCGAACTGTCCCTTCCGGTTCCACGAATTTATATATCAAACCGAGGCCAACCGGGGTATGACAGATCGAACGAAACTGTCGCGACGAACCGTCCTTCGAACTGCGGGCGCACTCGGGATCGCTTCGGTCGCCGGATCGGGCGCGGCCGCTGCGCGATCGGAGTCGGCCTCGAGCGAGGGCGTCGACCAGTACATCGGCGTCGTCGATCGGATCGTCGACGGCCGACACGTCGTAATCCTGCTCGAGGAGGACAACCAAGTGGTCGACCAGCTCGTCGTCGACGTCGACGAGTTCGACGAGATCGACGAACGAGACGTTTTGCTCGTCGTTGTCGAGGACAGAGCGCTCCGTCGCTACCAGCACCTGCCGGAAAAACCCGAGAGCACCGGTCGGCCCTGACGCTCTCGGGAGCGGCGGCGGCGATTCACGACGAGTCAGGTCGACGACGCGGCGATTCGCGATCGAAACGATGTCGACCAGCGACGACACGGGCAGCGACGACAACAGTTCGCGCTCACGCGTCAGTTGGCCGCCCGAACGTCACGACTTCGGGCCACGGTTCGAACGGGACTGCTCACCGGAGCGTCCGTGGCCCGTTTCGTCGTCGCCGCCGAAGCCGGCGCTGATGATCCGCGTCAGCGCGGACTCGGTGCTCTCGTCGAGCTCCGTGATGTCGTCGGGGTCGGCCTCGAGTACGAAGCCCGTGGAGATGTTCGGCGCCGTCGGCAGGAACAACAGTATCTGGTCGTCGTCCGTCTGGTGGCCGGTTTTGAACGCCGTCATTCGGACCCCGCGCCAGATCTCGAGTTTGACCGGTCCCTGGACGGAGTCGGAGCCGACCGTCACCTCGGTCGTCGTCTTCGAGGCGTTGTAGACGAGCCGCAACCCCGGCACGCGGTTCGCGGCGCGGTCGAGCCAGGCCTCGAACAGCTCTCCGGCCGTCGTCCGCGCGAGGTGGCCGAGCAGGTACATCAACGCGGCGACGATCGAGAGGACGGTAACGACGCGCAACAGTCCTGCAATGGCCTCGCGCGCTCGGTCACCGACGCCGGGGAGGACCGGCTCGAGAGCGGCGCCGTCGAGCAGCATCGTTGGAACGAACGTCGAGACGAACAGGTAGAGCACGTAGACGAGAAACGCCGTGATCGTGATCGGAACGATGACGATGAGTCCGCGCCCGAAGTCCCGCTTCCACGTGCTCAGGTCGGTTCGTTCCACACTCACGGGTAACCGCCTCGTCCTATGAATAGGTTTAGATCGCGACCGACGGGGATCAAACCGTCCGCCGGAGTTCCGCGAGCAGGGACGCCGGCAGATCCAGCCCCGCAAGCAGCGTCTCGCGCTGGCTTCGATCACCGTATCCGGCGACGAATCCGTTCAGTCGCGCAATGATCGTCGAGTCGACGAACGAGTCGCCGTACAGCGTCTCGAGTTCGTCCCCGACCGTCGGTCTCGAGCAGAGCTCGTACTTCTGGTGGGATGGCTCGGCCGAATAGAACGCCGAGAGTCGTTCGATATCGGTCGCCGGCGACCGTCCCGTTCGGTCCGCGATCGCGGCCCGCTCCCGACTCGCGGTTTCGTACTGGTTGTCGTCGTGAGCGAGAACGACGCTGCGGTACTGTCGCTTCGGCGCGCTCGAGTGCCAGTCGTGGTTCGCCCAGAACGTCTCGAGAAGCTCCTCGTAGGACAGCAACTCGGGGTCGTAGGCGACCCGGACGACTTCGGTGTGGTCGCCCAGCGCGAAGTAGGTCGGATCGGGCTCGGTCCCGCCCGCGTAGCCGACCCAAGTTCGGGCGACGCCCTCGAGCGCGCCGAAGCGGGCGTCGGGTCCCCAGAAACAGCCCATCCCGAACGTCGCCGTCGCGGTGCCGTTCGGGAGTTCTAGTGGGGCGTCCTCGAGCAGTGCCGGCTCGTCGGCCGTAGACTCCGTCGGTTCCATACCGGCTCTTCGGGCCGAGCCTGATGGGGCTGTCGCCGTCCACCGGACGGGGCCGTGCCCATCGGCACGTGCAGCCCCTAGTTCCTTGCTCCCCGTCGGTGGCTCTCCGAACGTTATGGGAACAGTTGACGTAGCGATCGGCGTCGACGCGGACTGCGTCGCCGGCTGGCTCGGCTCGTACGGCGGCGAGGACTCCCCCGCTGACCTCTCTCGAGGACTGTCCGCCGGAAGCGAGGGGATCCCCCGAATGCTCGCGCTGTTCGAGGAGCAAGATATCGAAACCTCCTGGTACGTTCCCGGTCACACGATCGAGACCTTCCGCGACGAGATCGAGGCGGTCGCGGCCGACGGCCACGAACTGGGCGTCCACGGCTACTCCCACGAGAATCCGACTGACCTCTCGCGGGAGCAGGAAGACGAGATTCTCGAGGTCTCGATCGAGCTTATCGAGGACGTCACCGGCTCCGAACCTGTTGGCCACCGGGCCAGCTGGTGGGAGTTCAGCGAGAACACGCCGGAACTCGTCCAGAAACACGGCTTCGACTACGACAGCAGTCTGATGGAACGGCAGTTCGAACCGGGCTGGATGCGCGAGGGCGACAGCTGGGAGAAGATCGACTACGACGAGAGCCCGGAGAGCTGGATGGAGCCGTACCAGTACGGCGAGGAGACCGACGTCGTCGAGATCCCGATCAGCTGGTACCGCGACGATATCCCGCCGATGCTATTCATTAAGCAGCCGGTCTACCACGCCGGCTACAAGGACCCCGAAATGATGTACGAACAGTACTACAAGCGTCAGTTCGACTACCTCTACAACCGGCGAGGATCGGGCGTCTACACGTTCACGATCCACCCCGACCTCCACGGACTCCCGCACATGATCCCGCTGTTCGAGGAGTTCATCCAGTACGTCAAGAGCCACGAGAACGCGCAGTTCGTCACCCTCGAGACGGTCGCCGAGCGGTTCAGGGACGATCCGTCGGTGTACGAAAGCGAGAGTAACTACGTGTGATCGGCCGAATCGGAGCCGGTCTGCGGACGACGACCGTCAGCCGAGTCGTCGGCCGACGGCATCCCCGATCTCGTTGCGAACCTGCCGGACGGTCGGCATCGGATCGTCGCGGTGGAGGAAGTCGAACGATCGGTCCTCGACGCACGATCTGGCGATCTCGCCGGCCCGCCCCGCGAGCGATGGCCGTTCGACGAACGGCGACTCCTCGCGAGCGACGCTGACGAGGTGCTCGAGCTCGCCGTAGAGGTAGTGCGTGCTGACGCCGGTCTCGTAGGTGGGATCGATCAGCTCGCTGCGACCCGTCGCTGCGAGCCAGTACCAGGCCGGGAAGTCCGCGCCGGCCTTGACCGCACAGGCCAGCGACTGCCACATCCGCGGGTTGATCTCGACGATCGAGAACTCGCCGGTTTCGGCGTCCTCGATGTACTCGATGCAGGCCAGCCCGTGCCACTCGAGTTCGTCGAGGATCGCCCGACCCGCTTCCTCGAGTTCGGGGATGTGGACCGATTCCCGATAGACGCCGCCGCTGCCGGTGTAGGAGTCGCCCCGGAGCTGACGGTGCTGGAAGGTGCCAAGCGCCTCGCCATGTTCGTACATCGCGCCGAAGACGTACTCGTCGGCGCCCTCGACGTACTCCTGAACGATCGGCTCGTGGCCCATCTTCTCGATCAGCGCGTCCGTATCGGGCGTCTCGCCGGGCGCGATATGTTCGACGGACTTGGCGATCTTCGAGTCCTCGAGTTCGAACTCCTCGAGATAGGCGTCGGTGAGCAGGTTGTAGCGGGACTTGACGATCCGGTTGTCACTCCAGTCTTCGACCTCGGAGAGCAGTTGCGTCTCCGGGATCGCCACGCCCGCGTCGGTCGCGATCTCCGCGAGCCGTTTTCGATCGTGGACGTTGCGAAGCATCTCCATCGGCGGGACGACGAGGTCGACGTGGCGGTCGAACGCCTCGTACTCCCGCGAGAGGATGTAGGTGTCGTGGGGACGGTGGGGGATGATCGTTCGAACGTCGGGACGGGCGGCCAGGCCGAGCAGCGCGTCCCGGTAGGCCGGGAGATCGCTCGGCGGCGGTACGAGCGCGGCCTCGTCGCAGTACCGCGAGGCGGTGACACTGAGGTTCAGATCGTCGACCGCGGCGATCGTGTACACGCCCTTCGACCCCAACGAGCGGACCGAGGTGTAGCCGTGTGGATACCGGGATGCGGGGATGACGACCGCGTCGCGTTCGTCACTCAACGTCGATCACCCTCGATTGACGGTACCGCGAGGCGTTCGGTTTCGCTCGGTTCGGGTCGGTCGTCTCGGAGTCGGTGAGGTGGGCGGTTACTGGCATGGTCAGGACGGTCAACAGCGTGTACAGCTCTCCGACGCGGTCCTCGTCGTGGCAGTGCGTGTGGTACAGTCTGCGGATCGCATCCGCGTTCGGACCGGGGAACGCGTCGGCCAGGTGGCCGCGCTGCTCGAGGACCTCGCCTGTGAAATCGAACGACCGGAGCAGTTCGGCGTCGTCCAACCACGGACCGTCGGTCAGGTACGGCTTCGGCGGCGTCCGCTTGGTCACGTGCTTTCGCCAGAACTCCAGGAAGTGTTCGCCGGCGTACTCCACCGGGAACGATCGAGAGAGCGAGACGCCGGTGCTGGCGTGTGGGATCGCCGCGAGGTCGGGATCGAGCCGAGTAACGGCCTGTCCGATCAGATCCCGACGCAGCTTGTACCGGGGCGGCATCGACAGCGAGAGATCGAGCAGTCGGTTGTCGAGGAACGGCGATCGGTACGGAAGCATCCGGCGGAGATCGCTGTGGAACCGCATATCGTCGTCGTTCGAGAGCGGGTAGCAGTCGCCGTAGTAGACGACGTCCTTGAGCGACTCGTAGGTAACGCCGTGGTGGACGACCTGATCGCCATCCCGGTAAATGTTCGACTCGAGGATCGTGCGGAGATCGGTCGGCATCTCGAGGTCGTCGGCTGCGGTCTCGAGCAACAGGTCGATGTACTCGTCGACGGAGTCGACCGGCCGTTCGATCGGGACCGTCATCGAACCCAGGGGCCCGAGCGAGACGTTCGGCGACGGCACGCCGTACTCGCCGAACAGCGAGTCGCTGTACAGTCCCGATAGCACGCCGTCGACCTGACTGGTGATCTCGGTTTCGAACCCGCTGGTGTACGGCTGACTGAACCAGCCGTTGAAGGAGTCGGCCCAGCGGTTCCGTTCGAGCGCACCGATTCGGTAGTCGGCCCCGCGCTCGAGCAGTCGGAACTCGGCGCCGGCCTCGAGGGCCACCCGCTCGGCGATGCGCGCCTCGCGGTTCATCCAGTCGTTCATGTGGAACGCGGTGGCGTTGTCGAGAGCGGCGAGGACGAGCCGGGAGTCACTGCCCCCCGACAGTAACACGCCGTACTCGCAGTCGTCGTGTGTCCACTCGTCGACGACGGTCCGGAACCGGTCGGTGAACTCCTCGACGAACCACTCGAAGGACTCGTCACGTGGTTGGTACTGGGGTCGCCAGTACTGGTCGGCCCGAACCGATCCGTTCTCGAGTCCGATCGACGTGATCGCTCCGGGCTCGAGCTTTTCGACGCCCTCGAGCGGTGTCTTGACGCCAAACGTGCGCCGGAACGCGAGATACTCGTGGAGATATGCCGGATGGAACGCGGTGTCGACGTCGGGGTGGAACGGGATCAGTTGGACGTTCGTCGAGAAGACGATCCTGTCGTCGTCGGTTCGCGTCCAGTAGACCGGAACCGTCCCGAACCGATCCGTACAGAGAGTAAAGTGGCGGTTCTCACGATCGTAGAGCAACAGCGTGTAGTTCCCGTTGAGTCCCTCGAGGAACTCGAGTCCCGTTCGTTCGTACAGAGACAGACAGTACTGTGCGGGGTCGATGTCGGCGGGACGGGGCTCGTAGCCACCGGATCGACCCACGCCGCCGGCTTCGTAGCCGTAGACGTCACCGAGCAGCCAACAGCGAACGGACTCGTTCCCGGCACCCGCAGACTGACCCGACGAGTGACACTCGTTGGGGTCGGTCGCGATCGCAACGTGGTCGGTCGTGTACTGAATCGCCGGTTCGGACGGAAGCCACTCGTCGAACGCTCCGTCCGACAGCGACCCATCAGCACAGACCACACCGTTCGTACACCTCACGAAATGTCACCTCAGCTCCGGATCGGCGACACCGGTTCGGCCGATCGGTAGCAGTCGGTGGTTACGGACTGGCAACATCACAGTCAGGAGAAATCTATTCTGGCTGTTTATTATAGCGTCGGTAAAGATCACTCGGCGGGAATCGGGATGACCGAAGATCGATGACGCCCACAGTCGCGGACGGATTCGGTCCCAAACCGATCCTCGAAAAGCGCTTAATTGACTGTTAACCGTCCTGACTGGAACGTGGACGTGTCACGGCGAACCGACTCGAACCGCTGCAACGATGGACGAAACGAATTGAAGAAGAGGCTATATTGTACCGGCACGACCACCAACAGTTCCTCACGGGCGGACCACTCGACTGACCGACGGTCACCGCCTCGAGACGCTGTCCGTAGAACGGGGTGACTCGGACAGTGCTTGGGCTGTCTGTCCGAGCCGACACCGGTTGGAAGTTCGGGGTCGTGTCTTCACAACAGTTTGGTAGGGCCACTCTCGAACTCGGTCGCTACAAAATGATGGACACGATCAGACCGTAGTCGACTCGAACTCATTTCGCTCCCGTTCGCGATCAGCGGCCAGCACGACAGCGTCTCAACTCTCGAAGCAGCACGTGCTCATCGTTTACGGATCAGTTCGGAGCGAGAAGTGGGCCAACTCGGATTTGAACCGAGAGCCTCCACCTTATCAGAGTGGCGCTCAACCTAATTGAGCTATTGGCCCGCGTCCGCATCAGTCAGTTGTGCGCTGGGATGGTTAAGTGTTTCTTTCTGGAAGAGGCGTGAGAATCGCTACCGGGCGTAGGGGTCGTCGGGATCCTCGTCGCTCGAGTCGGTACGTTCGTCGCCGAACTCGACCGTGTACGACTCCTCGCTGTCGACGCTGTAGTCGTCCTCGCTGAGGTCGTAGGTGTTGCCCCCGTCGGACCACTGGGCCTGTCCCTCGCTTCCGTTGGCGCTGCCCTCCGGGAAGCCAAACGTCCAGACGTTCCCGCTCGCGAAGCCGCCGGTCTTCTTGTCCGCGTACGGAACGATCACGTAGCGTTTGAGGGCGGTTCGGATCGGGATCCGGGTCAAGGGAACGACAAGCAGGAATCCGATTAGGTCCGTGACTAGCCCCGGGGTAAGCAGGAACGCACCGGAGGCGATCAGGAACCCGCCGTCGAGGAGTTCGTCGGTCGGCGGCTTCCCCTCGGCGAGCGAGCGCTGCATCTTTCGGATCGTTCGTCGCCCCTCGGCCCGGACGAGTAACATACCGACGAGACCGGTCAGGACGACCAGCAGTACCATCGGCACCCAGCCGATGTAGGCGGTCGCGACGAACCCGAGGAGTATCGCATCGAGAAACGGGATCAGCAGTAGTGCGAGGATCCACCGGAGCATGCCCCAACGTAGCCGGCGACGAGTGAAAACCCTTTACACTCCCTCCCGGCGGTTCGGAGAGAGCCGAACGAAGCGCTTACCCTGCCGACGGCCCGACGACCGGTATGAACGATTCGACGCGCGTCGAGTGGCGCGAGTGGGGTCAGGACGCCTTCGACGAGGCCGAGACCGACGACGTCCCGATCCTGTGCGCCCTCACCGCGACGTGGTGCGATCACTGTCACGAGATGGACGCCGAGACCTACGCGGAACCCCGCATCGCGGCACACATCAACGACGGGTTCGTCCCGGTTCGAGTCGACGTCGACGCCCACCCTCGCGTGCGCGATCGGTACAACATGGGCGGGTTTCCGTCGACGGTCTTTCTGGCTCCCGACGGCACCGTACTGACCGGCGCCGGCTACCTCGGGCCGGACGGAATGCGCCAGGTGCTCGACAGCGTCCGGACGATGTGGGAGACGAAGGGCAGCGGTGCCGGTCGCGTTCCCCGACCGCTTCGGGAAGACGAGCCGCCGGCGGGCGAGCTCTCGAGCGACATCGAGGCGTCGATGCTCGGCCAGCTCACCGAATCCTACGACGAGGTCGCCGGCGGCTGGGGGGCCGAGCCGAAGTTTCCCCTGCCGGACGCCCTCGAGTTCGCGCTCAAGCGCGACCGCGAGATGGCGCTGCGTTCGTTCGACGCCGTCGGCGCGAACCTGTTAGACGAGTACGAGGGTGGGTTCTACCGGTTCGCGGCCGAGCGCGACTGGGCAGGGCTGCAACACGAGAAGCTGCTCGACTCCAACGGCGCGCTCGTGCGCGCGTTCGCGAACGCCTACCTCCACACGGGGAAAGACGAGTACCGCGAACCCGCCGAACGAACCGTCGAGTTCCTGACGACGACCCTGTGGAACGGCGACGCCGAGGCGTTCGCGAACAGCCAGGCACCCGGTGACCCCGAGAGCCACGGGCTCGAGCCAACCGAGCGCGAGGCAGCCGACGATCCGCCGGTCGACGAACGGGTCTTCGCCGGGCCGAACGCGCTGGCGGTCGAGGGGCTACTCACCTACTACGCCTACACCGACGACGAACGGGCGCGGCGATACGCTGAGCGCGCGCTCTCGACGCTTCGGAGCGAACTGCTCGAGGGCGGGGTCGCCAGGCATCGACTCGAGTCCGACGCCGAAGACGGACGTTCCGAGGCGACGTGTCTGCTCTCGAACCAGGCTCGAGCGCTCGCCGCGCTGACGACGGCGGCGAGCACCCTCGACGCCGACGCGGTCGCCGAGGCCGAGGCGGTGGCGGACGCGACGATCGATCGACTCCGCGACGGCGACTCGTTCCTCGACAGCGAGGGCGACGGCGTCGGCCTCTGCGATCGGCCGCTGCGACCGCTGGATACGAACGTCGCCCTCGCCGATGGGTTAGTCGAGCTTGCGGTGCTTTCCGGCGAGGATCGGTATCGGGAGGTCGCCAGAGAGACCCTCGAGGAGTTCGCCGGCGCCAGCGACCGCTTCGGCGTCCAGATCGCTCGGTACGCGACGGCTGCTTCGCGGCTCCTCGAGGGACCGCTGGTGATCCGGGTCGGCGGCGAGCCGGGTTCCGATCTCCACCGCACAGCGCTGCGACTCGCGGACCACGAGAAGGTCGTCGTGCCCGACGATGGCGGTCTGGAGGCCGGAACCGGGCGAGTCGAGCTCGGCGAGAACGTTTCGGCAGTCGCCGAAACTCCGGAGCAGTTGAGCGAAAGCGTACAGGAGGTTCTTGACCGGCACACGTAGTGAGCCCCCCGAGGGCGAATCGGAGGCAAACCACCACAGCGTTTTTGTTTCTCGGGTGAGCGTCTACGGTATGGCCAGTCTCAGGGATCTCGGGCTCTCCGAGTACGAAGCTCGTGCGTATCGAGCACTGCTGAATACGGGCCCCACAACGGCCAAGGAGTTGTCGCGCGCGAGCGACGTGCCGATGGGGCGAATCTACGACGTCCTCAACAGCATCGAACAGTACAACCTCGTCCGCAGTCAGACCGCGAGCCGGCCGAAGAAGTACGTCGCGGTCGAGCCCTCGACCGCGCTGGACCGCCTGCTCGAGGACAAGAAGCGCGAACTCGACGAGAAAGTCGACCAGTACGAGTCGATCGTCGACGACCTCGCCGACGAGCTCGACGCGGCCGACCCCGTCGAGGAGCAGTTCTGGACCGCCGCCGTCGGTCCCGAAGAGACGATCGACCTCCTGCTCGAGCGGCTGGCGGCTGCTGACGACCACATCGTGATGGTCGCCGCGGATCCGGTGCCCGAACGGGATATGCAGGCCGTCAGCGAGGACGTCCTGGCCCAGCTCGAGGACGCCCTGGATCGAGGGGTATCGGTCGATATCCTGATGACCCGAAAGATGGTCGACTCGCTCTCGGCGAACGTCGGCGAGCGCTACCGGACAACGTTACAGAGCCGCGACGACTTCCACGTCCGAACGAACGACGACGTCACGGGATCGTTCAACATCATCGACGGCGTCGAGATCTGCATCCAGGTGCCGAATCCGCTGTCGTCGGGCGACGCGTTCGGCATGATCGACCTGAAGGATCCGGAGTTCGCCGCGAACGTCCACGGGGAGTTCGCGCCGCGGTGGGAGGAAGCGGAGCCGCTCGTCTTCTAGTCGTCGACTTCCGATCGGAGCTGGTCCATCTCGACGACGCGCTCGGCGTGGGCGTTGTGCTGGTGGATCGACTCGTCGTTCGATTGTTTCATCGTTACCACGGCGTCGTCCGGTAGCTGGTCGAACTCGTCGACGACGCCCTCGGCCATCGAGCGCACGCAGTCCTCGACGAACTTCGCGTCTGCGTGGGCTGCGTAGGTCATGTGATCCTCGTCGGGTCGCTTCGCCAGGTTGTAGATCCGGGCGCTCATCGAGTCCCGGGCGATGTCGATGACGTCGTTCAGATCGACCTCCGGGTCGCCGCCGGCTTCGACCGTCAGCGTCGCGTGGCCGCGCTGGGAGTGGCCGGGCTGTGGCACCTGCTCTAGGAACTCCGTGATCGTCTCCCCCTCGACGCCCAGGTCCTCGAGCGTCTGTTTCGCGCGCGCGGCGGACATCCCCTGCGAGCAGGGACAGACGGTCATACCGACGACTTTCGCGCCGATCTCCTCGCGGGTGCCGTCCTCGGTCGCCGTCGCCGACGCGATGATGTCGACGGTGTGTTGGGTCTCGCGGTCACTGGCGGGGGTCTGCTCGCGGCGCATGAACTCGGCCTCCATCGAGACCTCCGCACGGGAGGTGTAGTCGTGTTTCCCGAGCAGGCGCTCGGCGACCTCGCCGCAGACCTCCTCGACGCGGTAGGCCTCGTCGCGGGTCGCGTCCTCTAAGATTTCGTCGATGACCTCCATGTTGCGGCTCATGTCCGCGCCCTTGCGCCACGATGGGAGGTCGACGAAGACCTCGAACTCGGCCGTGAGCACGATCGGGCGCTTGTCTTCGCGGGCGATCTTGACGAGTTTCTCGACGCCGGTGACGCCGACCTGGCTCAGGCCGACGGTGACGTCGGGCGAGGACGCCTGAACGTCCGGGAGCTGCTGACTCATTGCCCGTATTCAGGGTAGCGTGCGATTCAACCTTTCGGAAGCGGGGACGTTATCCGATCACACGGCGCTCCGACAGCGAGCGCTGCCGTTCGTCGGGAGTCGATCGTGTCGCCGGGGCGGCTACGCCGACCGTTCTTTAAGTGCCTCTGGCAACAAGGTAGAGATACGACGGGAAGTCGTCGTTCTCCGAGGACTCCAAATTCATGGAGCCTCGCGTCCGCCGTCCAGCCGTTTCGAGGGAATCCTCGAGCGCTCGTCCTTTAAGTGGCTCTGGTCACAAGGTGGAGCTATGACGGGAAGTCGTCGATTCTACGGTGTCCAACCCTACCACAGCCGCGCGTCTCGAGCGGACTCGAGATTCGAAGCGTCAGGGAGCAACGGACGGTAGCGATGGCATCGGTCCCCCGCCACGTACGCGAGACGGTAGACCGACACCTAAACGAGATCGAACGCGTCCGGGAGGTATCGGTCGTTCTGGCGGTCGCCCGCGGGAGCCACGCCTGGGGCGCGGCGGGACCCGACAGCGACTACGACGTCGGCTTCGTCTACGCGCCGGCGGATCTCCGGCGGTACGCCCATCTCGGCGGCGTCGAGGCGGTGTGCCTCGAGGAGCGCGAAGAGTTCGAGTATCAGGGGTGGGACGTCCGCAAGTTCGCGGCGCTGCTCGCCGACTCGAACGACGGCGCGATCGACCTTCTCAGGAGCCCGATCCGGTACCGAACGCGCTACGATCCCGGCTCGCTTGCCGACTACGTCGAGCGGACGTACAACCCGATCGAGCTCTATCACGCCTGGCGCGGGATCGCGACGAACAACTACCGGAAGTACCTCTCCGAGCACCTGGTTCGGAACGACGACGAGATCTTCCCGATCCTCGAGCACCGCGAAGACGAGTACCTCGTCGAAACCGACGAGGGGACGACAATCGTCGCTACGGACGACGAGCGATTCACCGAGACGGGGACGCGGCCGACGGTCAAACGGAACCTGACCGTGATGCGCGCCGCGATGGCCGCGCGCTACCTGCGGGCGACCGGCGAGCGCGGCAATCACGAACTCCCGGCACTCGAGTTCGAGACCTTCCTCGAGACGCAGGCGCCCGCGGTGTTCGACGACGAACGGATCGAACGGGCCCGCGACCTGCTCGAGCGAAAGCGTGGCGGCGAGGGCGGTGTCCGGATCGGCGACGCCGTCGGTCGTGCGTTCGCCCACCCGCCGAAGCGCATCGATCCAGCCGTGCACGCTCGAGGTGGCCCCGATCGGGCACGGCTGAACGACGCCATCGACGAGCTGATCGCGGCGAGTCGGTAGTGTGGGTCGCTTGTTCTTTAAGTGTCTCTGGCCACAAGATGAAGATACGACGGGAGGTCGTCGCTTCTCACGTTCCTCGCTTCGGTAGCCACACGTATCCGACGGAAATCCGACCGTGCCGGTCGCCTTTTAAGTGTCTCTGGCCACAAGATGAAGATACGACGGGAGATCGTCGCTTCTCGTGTTCCCACCTCGGTAGCTATGGGTATCCGGTGAAAATCGGTAACACCGCTCGTTCTTTAAGTGCTTCTTGTCACAAGGTAGAGCTACGAAGGGCTTTTCGCGGACGGGTTCCCGAGCCAAACCTCATCGAGCGGAGGCTCTCGGGTTCGGTGAAACGAGCAAGTCTTTTTCCGTCTCCCGGTCTGAGCGACACACGATGCACGACGGTGTTGACTCCGGGCCAGCCCTCCAGCGGGAATCCGCCCCCGACGGCCTCGAGGAGGACCGTCGCCTCGAGACGCGTCCCGGTTCCGGGGCGCTCTCCCGGGCGGACGTCCAGCGCGACTCGACCGTCCGCCAGTGGGGCGTCGTCACCCCGAGCGCGACCGTCATCGGGCGTGCGGATTCGCCCGAGGCGGATCTCCCCGAGAGCGTTCGACGGCTCCACGACGAACAGCACGGCGCGACGCCGGGGTACAGCGAGCGCGCCCACAGGCTCGACCGACTGCGAACGACCCAGGCGCTGTGTAACGCCCTCGATCTCACACCCTGGCAGCGGGATCTCGCACTCGGCGTGATGGACGAGATCGACCTCACCGAGTTCGGCAGCCAGCGGGCGATCCCCAAGGTCGCTCTCGTGGTGATCCGCCACGTCGTCGACGTCGATCGACGGGCGTACTTCGGGCTCGACGAGGTCGACGTCTCCGCGCTCTCTCCCGATCGGATGGACGAACTGTTCGGTCAGTACCGGGCCCACGACATCACCGACGAGGAGACGTTCAAGCGCCTCGCTGCCGATCACGGACTCGATACGACGAGCCTGAACCGCCTCCGGCGCGTGCTGAAGGCCCAGCTCGAGGACGAGCTGCCAGCCTACGGGCGCAACCCCTACCGGGATCCGAACCTGCCGAGCCTCGAGGATCGAGCCGACGAGGAATCGGTGGAGACGACCGAAAGCGAGACGACCGACGATCCGGACGCCACCGAGTAGGTTCGGCCCGCGTCGCCCGTCCGGAGCCGTCGCCTTTTCCGTCACGAGGGCCTATCGCGACCATGTCAGCGACGAACGGCGCCGATCGACTCACGATCTACGCCGACTACGTCTGTCCGTTCTGTTACCTCGGCAAGCAGTCCCTCGAGCAGTACCGCGAGCGACGAGAGGAACCGCTCGAGGTCGAGTGGCACCCGTTCGACCTGCGGCGGGACAAGCGCCGGGAAGACGGCTCGATCGACCACTCGGTCGACGAGGGAAAGGACGACGACTACTTCGAGCAGGCCCGGGAGAACGTCCGTCGGCTCCAGGCGGAGTACGACGTCGAGATGAGCCAGGCGCTCGCGATCGAGGTCGACTCGCTGCCGGCACAGCAGGCCTCGTGGTACGTCTTTCAGCACTACCCCGACGAGTGGCCCGCGTTCGACGCGACGATCTACGAGGCGCTCTGGCAGGCAGAACGGGACATCGGCGATCCCGACGTGCTGGTCTCGCTCGCGGCGGATACCGGCCTCCCCGCCAACGAGATCCGCGACGCGATCGAGGACGACGGGCTCCGAGCGGAGCTCGAGAACCTGTTCACCGACGCCCACCAGCGGGGGATCACCGGGGTCCCGACGTTCGTCCACGATGGGTACGCCGCCCGCGGTGCGGTCCCGCCGGCACAGCTCGAGCGTCTGCTCGAAGGCGAGTGATCACTCGAGCTTCTCGAGGGCTTCGAAGAAGTCGGCCTGAGGTCCGGCGAGCGTGACCGGATCGTCCGCGACCGAGACGTCGACGGTCGCCGGGGGCTCGAGTTCGCGTCTGTTCCGCCCGTCGCTGATCGCGTACGCGGTCTCGGCCTCCGAGACGGCGAGCGTGATCTCCGCACCGCGGTCGACGACCAGCGGAGGCATCGCGTCGCTCGCGGCCATCTGCGTAACCACCAGGGTATCGCCGTCGGGATGGACGAGCGGTCCGCCCTCCCCGAGGTTGTACGCCGTCGATCCCGTCGGCGTCGCGACGAGGACGCCGTCGGCGTGGCTCTTCGCGTACCGGTCGCCGTCGACGCGGATCTCGATCGTCGCGCCGCCGCCGTGACCCCGCCGCGGTCCGTGGACGACGACCTCGTTGAGCGCCGGCTCGAGGGTCCACCCCTCGCCGTCGGCCCGGAGTCGATCGAGTTCTCGACCGTCGACGGCACCCGTCCGCCGGAGTGTTTCGACGGCGTCGGCGACGGCGGCGACGGCCTCGTCGGGAGAAACGGCGTTGAGAAATCCCACCTCGCCGAGGTTGACTCCGAGGATCGGCGTCCTGCCGACCTCGCGGGCGACGAACAGCAGCGTTCCGTCGCCGCCGATGCTCACGACGAGGTCCCGGTCGGCCATCGATCCGACCGGAACGCCGTCCTCGCCGACCGCGGCGCTCGTCGCGTCGTCGACGACGGTGGAAACGCCGTCCTCGAGGGTATCGACGAGCGTCGTGGCGAGAGTCTGTGCCCGCTCGTTGTCCCGCTGGGCGACGATTCCGACGGCGACGTTCATCGTCACCGTATAGCTGCCCGCGGACAAAAAGGCCACCCGTCTCACTTCGGTCCGTGCGCCGGGGTATGCAATGTGATCGCAGCCCATAGTTTCTTTTTCGGGCGTCCGTTAGCTGCGGATATGGCCGAACGAACGACCAGCGACGAGGTAATGAGCCGAAGCGAACTCGCGACGTACCTCTCGGAACTCTCCCATCGGTTCGAGGACAGTGAGGACGGCGTCGACGTCCCGGTCGGGAACAAGACCGTCTCCCTCGGCCGCTCGGACGACGTATCCGTCTCGGTCGACGTCGTCGAGCGCTCGTCCAGACTCCGCGGGAACCGCGAGACGGTGACAGTGACGATGAGCTGGAAGCCCGAGTCGTAACGATCGCGGAACAACCGGTGTCGATCCCGTGATGGGCCGGTAGAGATGTCGACGCCGTCGGGAGAGCTCCGGCCACAGCAACGGGTAGATTGATACGGTAGCTCTCACAACTGATCGGAAATGCGTCGTTCGCACGCGGTTGCAGTCGCCCTCGTCGTCGTCGCGGTGCTGTTTATCGGCGGCCCGTCGCTGCTGTTTGCCGACTCAGTGGACGAGCAGGTGACCGAGGATACCCAGGAGACGCCGGAGCTCGTCTCCCTCGAGGACTCCGAGAGCGAGTTCTGGCGGTTCCTGAGTCCCGAGGAGGAGTTCCACGAACGAAGCCCGATCAACGTCATCGTCCGCGGTGAAAGCGAGGACGTCCTGCGGGCGATGAGCGAGCAGGGCGACGGCGACTGGGAGGAGATCGAAGCGGTCGAGGAGGAGGTCGAAGAGGATGCCGAGGACGGTCCCGGGAACGGGACGGTCCTCGAGAACAACACCGTCCTCGAGAACACGACGGTGCTCGAGGAACACCACCGCCACGCGACGGGCATCGCGTGGGGTGAAGCCGATGGGACCACCCGCTACGCCTGGGTCGACCCCGGCGAGGGCGAGGACGGCTACTGGGCCACCGAGTCGCTCCAGCTCGAGGAGGGGGACTACTACGGCCAGCGCTACCACATCCGGCTCTACGAGAGTCCGAACGCCGACGACGAGTGGATCGCCATGCAGGCCCACACCGAGCACTTCGACTGGTTCACGCTTCGCCACCGCGTCGACGGCGTCGAAGCCGCCCAGACGAAAGTCGAGCAGGACTTCATGAATCTCCCCGGCGTCGACGCCGAGACGGACGTTCGTCGGATCCACATCGACAACGCCGGTCCCTCCGACGCCGACGGCTGGACGACCGTCGTCGACCTGACGTCGATGGTCGTCCTTCCCGCCGGCGTCGGTCTCGCGGCGGGCCATCGCTACCGGCGCTCGGCCGCGGAGAGCGTCGGGAAGGAGCGACCGCGTCCCGCCGAGGAGGGCGCCCCCGAGCGCGGCCTGACTGACGTCGATCGACAGCGACTCGCGGCCGCCTACGACCGCCTCGAGGCGGGCCACCTCGTGCTCGTCTTCGCCATCCTCGCGCTGTTTCTGGGGGTTCGGATGGGCGGGCTCCTGCTCGAGCGACGGGCGAGCTTCCTCACGCCACACATGATCGCGGCGCTGCTGTACCCGGTGATCGCGGTCGGAATTCCCGTCGCGACGTACCTGATCGCACGCGGGCTCACCAGCCGGCTCGACGCCGCGATCGCCGCCGCCGGTTCGCTGTCGCTCGCGATCTGGCTCGACTACGGACTGCTCGGCGTCGACGTTATCCGGCTCGACGTCGTGCTCCAGCGGAGCCTCGTCGTCATCGCGCTCGGGCTGATCGCCGCCGGCGCGGCGAAACGCGCGACTCGAGAGAGCCGATTCAACGACCTGCTGCTCGCCGGCGTCGCGATGTGGGTGCTGGTCCTGGTCGGAACGCTGTTCGGCTACCTCTGAGGAACAAGCCAGCAAACTCCTTCCAAGCCGGGATCGCACCTGCGTGCAGTCCGCATACGGAACTCGCCGCCGTACCCGTAGTATGGCGATCTGTCCACACTGCGACGACGAACTGGAACTCGAGGTCGAGCCGGATACGGTGACGGTCCACGAGGGCGAAGCGAGTCGGACGATCGAACCCGACGTGTTCACGTGTTACTCGTGTGATGCGGTGCTGTTCGCGACGGTGAGCCGGGAACTCGCCGGTGACTGACTCGAGAACTGCGTCGGCCGGGAATTGAACCCGGGCTATGAGCTTGGGAAGCTCATGTCCTACCACTAGACCACCGACGCTCGTTCGCTCGCGGCAGTTGGCCGTAATCATCGATCGTACTTCAACATAGCGTTCTGCTACGGCCCGCGGCCGAAAACTGACCGATTGTCCACGTTGTACCGTTTGGGGGAGCCTATTAGGGCAGTCCCTCCGTACTACCGGTCGATGCTCGAGCTTCACTTTTCGGACGCGGAGCTGGACGAACGACACGATCACATCACGAACTTCGTTCGCGAACAGGTCGACGCAGCGGGTGCCGAGGGGGCCGTTCTCGGCCTCTCGGGCGGCATCGACAGCACGCTCGTCGCACACCTCGCAGTCGACGCGCTCGGCGCCGAAAACGTTCACGGGCTCGTGCTTCCCGCGCGGGTCAGCGGCGACGACAACATGGGCGACGCCGAACGCGTCGCCCGTGATCTCGAGATAAGCTACGACGTGATCGAGATCGAGCCGATCGTCGAGTCGCTGCTCGAGGCCTACCCCGAAGCCGAGGGCGACCAGATGGCGGTCGGCAACGCTCGAGCGCGCGTTCGGGGAGTCCTCAACTACCTCGTTGCGAACCACGAGAGTCGGCTCGTGCTCGGAACGGGGAACCGAAGCGAGGGCGCCGTCGGCTACTTCACCAAGTACGGCGACGGCGCCGTCGACTGTCATCCGATCGGGAACCTCTACAAGGCACAGGTCCGCCAGCTCGCCCGCCACGTCGGCGTGCCGGAGGACCTCGCGGCCAAGCCCGCCACCGCCGAGCTCTGGGAGGACCAGACCGACGAGGACGAGATGGGCATGGACTACGAGACGCTCGACTCGATCCTGGTCACGCACATCGACGGTCCGCTGTCGGCTGGCGTGGCCGCTCGAGAGCTCGGCGTCGAGGTCGAAACCATCGAGAAGGTTCGGCGGATGTACGAACAGAGCATGCACAAGCGCCGGGTGCCGCCGTCACCCGATCCCCTCGAGTAGTCAGGCCGAGGCCCACTCCTCCTCTAAGAGCCCATACCGGTGGACGTCGTGGTACTCGCCGTCGACGAACGCGGCGTCGCGGTGAACACCCTCCTCGGAGAAGCCGACGGACTCGAGGAGGCGCTTCGAGCCGTCGTTGAACGCGAACACGCGGGCCGACAGCCGGTGGAGGCCGAGCTGATCGAACCCGTGCTCGAGTACCAGCTCCGTGGCCTCGGTTCCGTACCCTCGCCCGTGGTGGTCCGGAGCGATCCAGTAGCCGACTTCGCCGCTACCGGCTCGCCAGTCGATCGCGTCGAGTCCGACCGTCCCGACTGGGGTCGAGTCGACGGCGATCAGGAGGTGGATCGAGTCGTTCGCACAGACGGCCTCCTCGAAGAACTCCCGTTCCTGCTCGGCGTTGAGCGGCATCGAGTTGCCGATCGGTCGCCAGATCGCGGGGTCGTTGACCTGCGTCTGGAGAAATTCGAGATCCTCCTCCTCGATCGTTCGTAGCGCGACAGTTTCACCGGTCAGAAAGGCGGGTCCGGGCATCTACCGGTAGCCTCCACGCCGGAGGGAAAAAGCGATTCGGCCGTCCGAAGGTCACTCGAGCAGTCCCTCGAGCGACCCGGTGTGTGCGTCTACGAGTTCGCCGAACGCCTCGGCCTCCCGTCGCTCCTGGGTCTCTCGGTCGGCATCGTCGCGGATTCGGCGCTTCAGGACGGCGAGTGCGCCCGTCTCGTTCGCGGCGAGCTCCTCGGAAACCGCCCGCGGCTCGGCCTCGATCCTCGAGAGCAGCCCCATCCGCAGCGCCTCCTCGGCGTCGACGACCCGACCCGTGCAGGCGAACTCGAGGGCGTCGCCCTCGCCGAGGACCCGCGGGAGCCGGACCGTCCCGCCCCAGGCGCCGAACAGGCCGAACGTGGCGCCGGGCTCGCCGTACGTCGAGTCGGGTGTGCCGACCCGCACGTCGCAGGCGAGCGCGAGCTCGAGTCCCCCGCCGCGAGCGGGGCCGTCGATCTCGGCGACGACGATCGCGTCGCTGTCTTCGATACGTCGGGCGACCCGCTGGCCCAGCCGGGCGAACGCCTCGGCCCCGTCCCGCTCGAGTTCGGCGACGACGGAGAGGTCGGCACCGGCACAGAACGCGGGGCCGGCGCCACGAAGCGCGATGATGGGCTCGTCGGAGCCGGCGATGGCGCGCTCGAGCGCCTCGAGTCCCGCCTCGGTCAGCGCGTTCCGTCGGGCCGGCCTGTCGATCGTGACGGTCCGGATCGCTCCCTCGCTGTCGACGTCGATCATGGAACGAGTCGACTCGGTGTTTCCAAAGGTCTTTGCCTGCTCCCTCGTAACGGCCCTATGATGGAACTGGCGGACAGCTGTCGGCGTGTGGCCATCGAGGCCGTCACGGACGTCGAACCACCGGCGCTCTACGAGCTTATCGAATCCACGCTCGAGAGCGCGTCGATGCTTCCCGGCGCGCTCACCCTCGAGAGCGCCGGAGCCGTCGCACCGAGCGAAACGGCCGTCCGGAACGGGGACGAGCCGGACGACGGGATCGTCACCCACGCCGCCGGCGTACAGCTCATCTACGAGGGGCTCCGACTCACGCGATCGCTGGCCCACGAGGAGCCCTGGAGCGACGGCGACGAAACCGACGTCGACGGCGACATGGAGATTCTCGCGGCCGATATCCTCGTCGCCCGCGGCTTCTACCTGCTGGCCCGGACCGACGCTGCGGACAAGGCGGTCCGCACTGTCCAGGCGTTTGGCCGCGAACAGACCCACCGCCTCGACGAGCGCGACGACGGGCCCGCGGCGACGGCCCACGATGCGACCCTCGAGCGGGACGTCCTCGAGCTAGCCGTTCTGGCCGGCGCCGCGGCCGTCGACGAGCGCCCGTCGCCGTCGCTGCTCGAGCGCGCCGACGAGATCGCCGCAGCCGTGGGGACGTCGTTCCCCCCCGCCGAGCCGTCGACGACCGGCTCCGAGAGCTGCGTCTCCGAGCGCTCCCTCGAGGAGTCGACGACCGACCGGGCGACCTCCGTGACCGACAGCTGACCGAGTCAGGTCGACCCACGCCCGGTGGCGAATCGAAACCCCTAAAGTGGACTCGACGCAACCAACGAGTGCGCCTGGGTAGCTTAGCGGTAAAGCGCGTCCTTGGTAAGGACGAGACCCCGGATTCAAATTCCGGCCTAGGCTCTCGCCGATTCTCGCGTCGTCTCGTTCGCTCGAGTCGCTGGTACCGGACAGAAGCTGGTAGCGACGCTGGGTTACGTTTTGGCGCTCGGTTGTGAGTTCGCTCGAGCGGTGGCTCTCGCGGGACGGGTTTCGAAAGGGATAAATTCGCCTCGAACGAACCACGAATTACGCGCCTGGGTAGCTTAGCGGTAAAGCGCGTCCTTGGTAAGGACGAGAGCCCGGGTTCAAATCCCGGCCTAGGCTTGAAGCGTTTTATCCATAGCTGTCCGACCGAGCGTCTGCTCCGGAGTTGTCGTCCGATCCCGGTGTCGGGAGCTGGTCACGTTCGCGAGGGTTACGAGTCCGACACGACCAGTGAGGGAATCGAACAGGTAAGAGGACGGCAGAGCGGTTCGCTCTGCCGACACTTTCGAGGGACGCTCACCGTCAGAGTCGAAGGTGGGTTCGATCGCACTTATCCCGTGGTTCCGTCCCTCGGTTTCCCTGTAACCGTCGGCGAAGAACTCTCGAGCCAGTGGCTCCGTGCTTCGGGTGACCCACGAGCCGAATCGTCGATCTACGGGAGAAGGTGGTCGCTCGGTGCGTCCTCCTCCTCACTGTTTGCGGGCGCTGAGCGAGATGCTCTTGACGCCGTACTTCCCGCAGGCGTTCGCCGCCTGCTCCGAGACGAACTCGTACTGCGTGTTCTCCCGGAGTTCCAGTACCTCGAGGCCGGCGGCTTCGATCGATCCCGTGTACTCGTCGGTCTGTTCAGCGCCGCCGATACACGCCGCCCAGAGATCCGCGTCGGTCTTGATGCTCTCGGGTAGCTGCCGTTCGCTGATGATGTCGGAGAGGGCCAACCGTCCGCTCGATTTGAGTACGCGACTGGCCTCTTCGAAGACGCGATCCTTCTCCGGCGAGAGGTTGATCACGCCGTTCGAGATCACCGCGTCGAACGATCCGTCCTCGAACGGGAGCTCCTCGATGTACCCCTCGCGGAAGGTGACGTTGTGGAAGCCGTTGTCCGCGGCGAGGCTGGCTGCCTTCTCGAGCTGTTCGGAAGTCATGTCGACACCCGTAACCGACCCGGTTTCGGTGACGTTCATCGCGGCGTAGAAGGAGTCCATTCCCGAACCGCTACCGAGGTCGAGGACCCGCTCGCGCGGTTCGAGAGCCGCCAGGTCGAAGTAGTAGCCGACACCCGCAAACGAGTCGATCGCCTCGTCGGGGACGTAGGTGAGGGTGTCCGGATCGTAGCCGAGGCGTTCGGCGAGGTCCCGTCCCGTCTCGAAGTGGAACTCGGCGTCGGCGGACACCGCGACCTCCTGATACATCGATTTGACCTCGCGTTCGAGTTTGTTCGTATCGAGTGACTTGCTCATCGTTGCTCACCGTTTGTCGTCGCCTCGTCGGGCGTATCGATGATCATCTCGAGGGCTCTGCTGTGCGCGATTTGCTGGTCGTCGGTCATGGTGTTCATCTCCGGCCAGAGACAGTACGAAGCCGAGGATGGTGTAGCTATTTTGTGACAGCGCTGCAGTCCCTACCGTTCGTTCACCCACTGCAATCGGTGCACCAACTGCAATCCGATCGAGACCGCTATCGACCGGGTCTCGGTCCACGCTGGACGGCAAACGCAGAATACGTATCGTGCTGAGGGAACTCAGTCGACGAGCTGGCGGGGCTCGATCGGCCGGGCGTCGGAGCGATAGCGTTCGTACACCGACCGCGCCCAGTCGCGGACTGCCGGGACGTCGGTATCGATCATCGCCTGAGCCATCCCGCTGTCCTGCTCGTAACAGCTGATGACGACGCGGTCGTCGAGCAGACCGGTGCCGTACGGCGGGAGGTCGTCGTGCTGTAGTACCGTGAAATTAGTCCGTCGCAGCAGTTCGGCGCTGCGCTCCGGGTACGTCGTAAGAAAGTACAGATGGCAGTTCGGCCGGTCGATCAACGTCACGTCCACACCGCTGTCGACCCGTTCGTGGAGACGGTTGAGACAGGGGTCCATCAGCGCAACCTCGGGCCGAACGAAACGTAGCGTGGTCGTCCGCTCGAGAAGCGACTCGAAGCGGTTTACCGGACGGTACGGCAGTTCGGGGTCGGCGACGGTGACGGTCAGCTCCGACCACGTTTCGGTCGGGAGTTCGCCGACAACGTCGGGAAGCCGGTGCCAGACGTCGCGCAACTCCCGTTCGGTTTCGACTCGATCGATCGCGTCTTCCATCACGGATACGATCGCCTCCCCCGGCGGTGTTGCCACGTACTGGTGGCCGTCCTTACGGATCCAGCGCCGATCTTCGAACTCGTTCACCGTCCGTCGTATCGTAGAGGAGGAAACGCCGGTCTCCTCGCAGAGTTCGGACCGACTCCGAGGGCGTTCCGCCAGCGCAGCGAGTGCCGGAATACGGTGTTCCGACCGCGCGAGATACGCGATGTCACCGATCGGCGAATCTGCCGTCCGGCCCCAACCGATATTGGGTGCCATGGTACACGTACGCAAGGGACCACGAAAACCGTTGGGACTGTCCTTCAGCGTGGATCGTTTGGGACGAATCGAACCCGTCCTCGCTATCGTCCACCCGGCTTCCGGCAATGATCGGACAGTTCCGTAGCGAAAGTCGCGTACGTCGCGCGCCAATCTATCTCTCCGCAGGTGTCTTTGTTCTCCTCCCAGCGTTCGAGAACCGACGACTCCCTATATGGGCTGGGCAGTCGAACGATGTAGCATGAGGATTCTCGTTCCACTCGACGACTCCGAACCGGCACGGGCAGCACTCGAGCACGCGTTCGAAACGTTTCCGGAGGCCGACGTCACGGCGTTGCACGTCGTCAACCCGTCCGTCTCCGCGTACCGAAACGACGCACCCTACAACTTTCCGCGAGCTGTCGAGCTCGAGGAGGAGAAAGCCGAGGGGCTGTTCGAGATGGCCCACAAAGTCGCCGACGAGTACGGTCGGTCGGTCGAGACCGAAACCGTCGTCGGCTCGCCGCCTCGAGGGATCGTCGAGTTCGCCGAGGAGCACGACGTCGACGGGATCGTGCTCGGAAGCCACGGCCGGTCGGGCGTCTCGCGCGTCCTGCTGGGAAGCGTCGCGGAACAGGTCGTGCGACGCGCACAGGTTCCGGTGACGGTCGTCCGGTAGCTACGCGCCGAGCGATCGCGGCCGCTCGAGAACGCGTCGACCATCGCCACGAACGACGCGCCGATCGCCGTTCGTATCGGTATCGACGATTCCAGAGAATCGAGAATCGGGTTGCAGTTCACTACCGACGGTCCCCTCACTCTCGACTGATGGAAACGAACGAATTCCTCGACGGCGAGGCACTCACTGGAAAGCACGCGGCGATCGTTTTCGGACTGTGGATCGGACTCGTGGTCGTCGGCGCCTTCGTCCTGACGTTCGTGGTGTAGCGAACCGTTTCTCGTTGGGGAGATGGAGACACCCTTTTGCAGAACAAAGCAGCAGCGAAACCTGTCCGGTTCGCGGATCGGGCGAAGGACCGTTCCGACGAACGGTACCTCCCGAATCGAAAACGAAAGCGAAGCGGACACCAGTCGTGTGGTCTGTCGTACCGGGAGCCCGGAGACTGCAGGACGGCTTGCGGTCTTCGAAACTGGCGGAGAGGAGTCCGAATTAGTCGTCGCCGGCCAGCCGTCTGAAGACGACGTAGAGGACGGCGAACATCACGAGGAACGTGAGTAATCCCTGCGTGGCCTTCGCGAACGCGCTCTTCCCGTCGGCCTCGGTCTCGTCGTCCTCGCCAGCCGGACGTTCGTCCTCGCCGCCCTCGTCGATCTCGAACTCGTCCTCGCTGCCCTCGACCGCATCGTCGGTCGTCCCGGCCGACTCGTCGATCGACCCCTCGACGGCCTCAAGGATCGGCTCCTGCAGCGGCGTCTCCATTGCGGCGCGGACCGCCTCGTGGGCGAGTAGCTGAACCAGTTCGTGCTCCAGATCGAGTTCCTCCATCGTCGGTCTCATCGTGACGAAGGCTTGAACGTACAGTCGGATAACTGTTGCAACTTGCGAGACGCCGGTCAGGCCTGCTCGAGAGCGTAGGCCGCGTTCAGCGCCGTGACATCGTCGAACCTCGAGGAGACGAGCATCAGTCCGACCGGAAGCCCGTCGACCTCGCCGGCGGGGACGCTGACACCGGGATGACCGGTTCGGTTGAACGGCGTCGCGTTATGGACGATGTCGCTCTCCCGCAGGCGCTGGTGCTGATCTCGCTCGGGCTGGTGTTCGGGGGGTTTCGTTACCGCCGTCGGCATCGCCAGCAGGTCGTACTCCTCGAGGGCCGCGTCGTACCGTTCGGTGAGGTCGACGACGAGGTTCATCGCGCGGGCGTAGTACCGCGAGTGGTACTCGGTGTTGGTGTACGACCCCATGAGCAACAGCAGCTTGAGCCGTGGCGGGAAGTCGTCGCTCTGGGCCCGTCGGTACTTGCCGAACGACTCGATCCACGAGCGATTGTACCACGCCTTCCAGCCGTGGCCCAGGCCTTCCCCGGAGATCGCGTCGAGCAGTCCCTCCGAGGTACAGACGTCGTGGATGTCCTTTGAGTCGAGGTGCATCGGTATCGAGACCTCCTCGACGGAGGCACCTTCGGCCTCGAGTCGGTCGATCGCGTCCCGCGTGGTGTCGAGGATCTTCTCGTTGGCGCCCTCGCGGTCGAACCCTTCCTCGAGCACGCCGATCGAGAGGTCGGAGACGTCGCCGTCCAGTTGCTCCGCGTACTCTTCGACCGGGACGGTGCTGTGGTTCCGGAGGTCACGTTCGTTGCTCCCCGCGATCGTCGTGAGGGTGCGCGCGACGCTCTCGACGTCGGGCCCCATCGGTCCCGGGTGGTCGATCGCGTGCTCGATCCCGATACAGCCGGTGTAGGGAACCAGCCCGTAGGTGGGCTTGTGACCGACGATCCCGCAGAATGCCGCTGGGACGCGGACGCTGCCGCCCTGATCGGAGCCGATCGCGACGTCGACCTGGTTTCTCGCGACGGCGACCGCGCTCCCCCCGCTCGAGCCCCCCGCGAGGTAGTCGTCGTCGTGGGGGTTCAGAACGGGGCCAAAGGCGCTGTGGCCCGTCGAGGTCATCGCCATGTCGTCCATGTTCGTCTTCCCGACGATATCGGCCCCGGCCTCAAGCAGGCGCGTGGTGACCGTCGCGTCCCGGTTGGGGACGTAGCCCTCGACGACGTAGGAGCCACAGGTCATCTCGACGCCCGCGACGGAGACGTTGTCCTTGATGCCGATCTCCCAGCCGTCGAGGTCGCCGCCATCGTCGCCGCCGACGAAACACTGGGTCACCCACGCGTTGTGTGGGTCCTCCTCGCTGGTCACGCGCCGGCCCGCGTTTCGCGTCCGGTTCTCGTCGCCGCCCAGTCGTGGCTTCGGATCGTACGACATAACCGTCTCGTAGGACCCCATCTTCTCCTCGGCCATCTCGACGAAGAACTCTAACTCCTCGTCGGTGAGATCGAGAAACAGATCTTCCCCTAGCTCCGCGAAAACGTCTTCCGTCGGTACCCGCAGTGGCATACTCGAATAGTGGGCCGTCCGGTGGAAGTGAAAGGCGGTGGCACGCGCAAGCAGCAGGTTCCGAAGTCAGGAAGAGCGAGTGGCGGCGAAAGCGGTTCGTCGACCGATCGGATTCGGCGTCCGACCGGAACTAGGTTCGTTTCAGGCGGATCTCCCGATCGGTGACCGCCTTTACGTTGTTGTCGTCGATCGGATACGACTCCTCGTCGTCGGCGTCACCCCAGCCGAGCTGGGATTTGAGCGTGTCCGTCATACCCGGATCCGGGTTCACGTAGGCGGTTCCCGCGTCGACCTCGCTGACGATGCCGATCTGGTCGCCGTTGGCGTTGACGACGTCCTTACCTTCGTCCTCCTCGGTGAACGTTGCACACATACATCGAAATCATCGGATGCCGCGTGGGAATAGCCACCGCAGGAGACTGCAGGGGACCGTGACCCTCTCGGATTACCGAGTGTCTCGATCGTCGACCGATACGGGGGAACGCTTTCGTCGCTCGAGTTCGCATCGCTACCGATGACACGACTGGTCGAACTCGAGGCGAACGGGCCACGAAAGCTCGAGCCGTCGGATATCGACGACGAGAAGGGCGACGTCGCGGTCTGTCAGTGCGGGCTCTCGGCGTCGTTTCCGTTCTGTGACGGCAGCCACCGTCGGACGGGCGACGAGGAAGAAGCGACGACGTACGTCTACGACGACGACGGCGAGCGGTCGGTCGTCGAGCGGGTCGTGACCCGCGAGGACGTCGACGGAAGCGACGAGTAACGTCTTCAGAGCGAGCGAGCAGAGTTCAGGACGACGAGCAGACTGCTCGTCGCCATCGCGACAGCGGCAAACAACGGGTTGAGCAGCCCGGTGATCGCCAGGGGGATCGCGACGGCGTTGTAGACGAACGCCCAGCCGAGGTTCTGGCGAATGCGCCGGTTGGTGGCGGCCGCGACGTCGAACGTCTCCGCGACCAGTCCGAGGTCGTCACTCACGACGACGGCATCTGCGGCGTCAGTCGCCAGTTCGGTACCGCTTCCCAGTGCGATGCCGACGTCGGCGGCGGCGAGCGCCGGCGCGTCGTTGCTGCCGTCGCCGACCATGGCGACCGATCCCCTCGAGCGGAGCCGTCGAACGGTCTCGGCTTTCGCCTCGGGCGGGACGCCAGCGAAGACCTCGTCGACGCCGTCGACGTCCCGAAACTGGTCCGCCGCGGCGCCCTCGTCGCCGGTGAGGACGACGACCTCCCGGCCGTCGGCGAGGGTCGCGACTGCCTCCTGCCACTCCTCCCGGGGCGCGTCGCCGACGGCGATCACGCCGCGAGCGCGGCCGTTCCAGGCGACGACGACCGGGACGGCGCCGCTCTTGCGAATCGAGTCGATCCGGGACTCGAGTTGGGACGGGACCGACTGTCCCAGCTCTCGACAGCAGTCGGGGTGGCCGGCGACGACGCGGTCGCCGTCGACGCGAGCGCTCACGCCCCGCGGATGGCGTTCGAAGCCGTTGACGTCGGCGGGTACGAGCCCGGATTCGCCGTCGGCTTCGACCGCGTCGACGACGGCGGCACCGATCGGATGCTCCGAGAGCGACTCGACGGCTGCGGCTCGTCGAAGGAGGTCGTCAGCGTCGATCCCGCCGACGGTGTGGACGGCGTCGACCGACATCGATCCCTCCGTGAGGGTGCCCGTTTTGTCGAGGACGACGACGTCGATCTCGGGCGCCGCCTCGAAGATCGTCTCCGCGGCGACGACGATCCCGCGTCGGGCCGCGTTCTGGACCCCGGAGGCGATCGCCAGCGGTGTCGCGAGCCCGAGCGCGCAGGGACAGGAGACGATCACGACCGTCAGGCCGACGAGAAACGCCGTCGAGAGGGCGGAGCCCGTCGCGAGCAAGAGGGCGGTGGCAACGGTCGCGAGGGCGAGGACCAGCGGCACGAAGATTGTCGCGAGTTTGTCGGCGAGTCGCTGGGCCCCCGGCCTCGAGCTCTGGATCGACCAGAGCAGCGAGACGAGCCGGTCGTGGGTGCTCTCGGCGTCGTCGCCGACTGCGAGGACGATCGGAGCGTCGGTGACGACGGTTCCCCCACGGAGGGGGTCGCCGACCGCCTTCTCGACGGGGAGGGATTCGCCCGTGACCAGCGACTCGTCGACGGCAGCCCGACCCTCGCGGACGGTGCCGTCGAGCGGAACGCGCTCGCCCGGTCGAACGAGCAGGCGGTCGCCCGGGTCGACGGCGGATATCGGCACGGTGTCGCCGGTGTCGGCGCGGCGGGCCTCGTCGACCTGCGCCTCGGTGAGATCCGAGAGCAGACCGGCTGCGCGGCGCTTGATCCGTCCCTCGTAGTAGCTGCCGGCGGTGACGACGAGGACGACCGCGACCGAGACGTCGAAGTAGAGGTCGGTCCGACCGAGCCCCATCGCGAGGGTGCTGTAGGCGTAGGCCCCGAGGGCGGCCAGCGAGACCAGCAGGTCCATGTTCGGCATCCCTGCCCTGAGGCTGACGTACGCGCCCCGAAGGATCGGCAGGCCGGTGTAGAAGAGGACGAACGTCGTCATGAGCCAGATGTTGACGGCGACGTAGTAGCCGTCGTAGCTCCCGAAGTCGGCGAGTGCCTCGTAGCCGAAGTAGGTGGGGTAAAGAAAGACCGCGTACCAGATCATCACCATCATGCCGAACATCCCGCCGCCGATCAGGAACTTCACGAGGGCGGCGTCGCGGGGCTCCTCGTCTCGTCTCTCGCCCCGGTCCCGGGCCTCGTAGCCGTAGCCCGAGACGACCTCGGGCAGGTGTTCTGGCTCGAGCGCATCGGGATCGTAGACGAGTCGAAGCGTGTCCGTGGCGTAGCTCGCTTCCGCCCCACGGACTCCCTGGGCGTCGGTCGCCCGGGATTCGAGAAACGCCTCGCAGGTCCCACAGTGCATCCCCTCGACCGCGAGGAAGGCGTCTTCGCCCTCGAGGTCGTCGAGCGACGACGACTCGCCCTCGAGACGGTCCCGGATGGCCGTATCGTCGACGTCGTCGGCCGCCTCGAGCGTTCGGTGGACGTCGAGACAGCCTCGACAGCAGAAGGCACCCTCGACGTCGGCGTCGGTAACGGGATCGGCCGGCGTCGGCAACTCACAGAGCGTACACGCACCACTCTCGAGAGAACTACCGGCAGGATCGCGAACGGAATCGGCTCCGACCGCGTCGGAGCGGGCGTGTGAGGAGGTCATGGGCGCGGGAGGCGATATCGCGTGGGGTGCGGGAAGTGACACCGCTCGAGTCGCGGAAACACGGGTCCGACGCGGCGATCGACGGAGGCCGGTGCGGACTACGACGTCTCGCTCGAGTCGTGGCTGTGGCCGCCCGGAACCGGCGTGAACGCCACGTAGAGACAGGCGATGATGATCACGACGTTGATCGCGGAGACGACACCGGCCGAGAGCGAACTACCGAGACCGTACCAGGTAACCGGCAGGAGCGCGAGCAAGCCGACGACGAGCGCGGCCCGCGGGGAGAGCGCCTCGAGATCCATACACGAAGTCGGGGTGAACGACCCTTAATAATAACCCCCTTTCCTACGGGGTGAGAAACGGGTCGGTCGATTATGCAAGCCCCCTTCTTATCCGGACGTATGTGTCCGATGACGGATGAGTCAGAGCAACGGCGAGAGATCGGCCACGACGAGTACGATCCCGTCGGAACGCTCGCACTGATCACGGTGTACTTTCTCATCATCGCGTTGCTGTGGGTGTTCATGTACTTCGTCGAGTTCCTCGGAAACGAGCCGACTGTCGTCGGAACGTTTCTGACGGTGGTGGGGCTCGCATGAACGTTCACACCTACGAGAAGGTGTGGCTGATCGGAGCGATGGTCCTAATCGTCGGCTTTATCGTGACGATCACCTACGGCTCCGTCGGCCTCGGCATCGCGATGGTCGACGACAGCGAGGAGACCATCGAGCCGAGCGAGCTGGATGAGGACGAACGCTTTGCGGATCCGCGTGTCGAACAGGTCGGCGAGAACGAGTACGAGGCCTACGTCGTCGCCCAGACGTTCATCTTCCAGCCCGATCCGATCGAGGTGCCGTCCGGAAGCGAAGTGACCTTCTACGTGACGAGCCCGGACGTGATTCACAGCTTCAGCATCGTCGGAACGAACGTCAACACGATGGTCATCCCCGGCGAGGTGGCGACGATGACCGTCGAGTTCGACGAGGCCGGCGAGTACGGCGTCGTCTGTAACGAGTACTGCGGCTCCGGCCACCACACGATGGAGGGAGAACTCCACGTCGTCCCCGACGAGGAGTTCGACATGACCGAACTCTCCGTCGAGGCCGACGACGAGGTCGAAACCGGTGACGAGGCGACGATCGAGGTCGAGGTCGAGAACCGCATGCTCGAGGCCCTCGAGACGGCCGTCACACTCGAGATCGGCGACGAGACGCTCGAGGAGGACGTTACGATCGACGGCGGCGAGACCGAGACGACGACGTTTACGATCGACTCTGCAGACCTCGGCGAGGGCGACCACGACTGGACGGTTACCGTCGACGACTACGAGGACAGTGGGACACTGACCGTGACCGACGAGCTCGAGGAGGACGACGATGAGTAACGCGTACATCGACGACTTCCCGGCGGAGGCAAAGCTGGTCCGGACGGCCTTCTACAGCTCGTTCCTCGCGCTCGCACTGGGCGGCGTGTTCGGGATCATCCAGACGCTCCACCGGACCGGCTACTACCGATTTATCGACTCGGCGGACTACTACACCGTCCTCACCGCCCACGGCGTCTTCCTCGTGATCTCGTTTACGATCTTCTTCCTCGTCGGCGTGTTCACGTGGGCGATAACGACCAGTCTCGACCGCGGGGTCGAGGACCTCCGATTTACCTGGGGCTGGTACGGACTGATGGCGATCGGGATCACGCTGAGCGGCGTCGCGATTCTGGCCGGCTTCACCGACGCGACCGACATCAGCGCGTCCGTCCTCTTTACGTTCTACGCGCCGCTGCAGGCACACCCGATGTTCTATCTCGGGCTCGTCCTGTTCGTCGTCGGCACCTGGCTCGCGGGCGCCGACTGGTTCCGCTCGTGGTGGGCCTGGAAACAGGAAAATCCCGATGCGCGCATCCCGCTGCCGACGTTCATGGTGCTGACGACGATGTTGATGTGGTACATCGCGACCCTGGGGGTCGCTGCGGCGATCCTGCTGTTCCTGCTGCCGTGGTCGCTCGGGCTGGTCGACTCGGTCAACCCGCTGCTGACCAGAACGCTGTTCTGGTTCTTCGGCCACCCGGTCGTCTACTTCTGGCTGATGCCGGCGTACATGATGTGGTACATCATGTTGCCGAAGGTCTCGGGCGGGAAGCTGTTCAGCGATCCGCTGGCCCGCGTCGTGTTCGTTCTCTTCTTGATCCTCTCGGTGCCGACGGGGATCCACCACCAGTACCTCGATCCCGGCATCGCGGAGGGCTTCAAGTTCATCGCGATGACGAACACGATGTTCCTGCTGTTACCGAGCCTGCTGACCGCCTTTACGGTCGTCGCCAGCATGGAACACGGCGCCCGTCAGCGCGGCGGCGAGGGCTACTTCGGCTGGCTGACGGCGCTGCCGTGGCGCGATCCCGTCTTTACCGGGATGGCGCTTGCCGGGCTGATGTTCGCTGCCGCCGGCTTCTCGGGGATGATCAACGCCGGGATGAACATCAACTACCTCGTCCATAACACGTTCTGGGTCGTCGGCCACTTCCACCTCACCGTGGGTACGGCCGTCGCGCTGACGTTCATGGCGGTCACCTACTGGTTCCTCCCGCAGATAACCGGGCGGGCGCTGTGGAGTCGTTCCGTTGCGCTGGGACAGGTCGTGCTCTGGTTCGTCGGGATGACGTTCATGTCGAACGCGATGCACCGCGGTGGTCTGCTGGGCGTCCCTCGCCGAACGGCCGAACCCCAGTACGACGGGTTCGAGTTCGAGGCCGCCGTCGGAAGCATGGGCGAGCTTCAGGCCCAGATCGCGCTGGGCGGGATCCTGCTGACGCTCTCGCTCGTCCTGTTCTTCGCGAACGTCTTCGGAACCGCCCTCAACGGTCGCAGCGACGAGCTTCCGGCCAACGAGTACGCCGGGACGCTCTCGGGCCCCGAGGACGCCCCGCTCGTCCTCGACAACCTCAAGCTGTGGACCGCCATCGCGGTCGTACTCGTGATCTTCGCGTACACCTTCCCGCTGCTGTCGATCGTCGACCGCGGCGGGCTGTTCGGCCCCGATATCAACCCGCTCCCGGTTAGCCTCGAGACCGTCCACCTCCTCGCGTTCGTCCTCGAGTCCCACGCGACGGGGGCACTCGAGTCGATCGCCTGGCTGGGGGTGAGCCGGTAGTGCGGATCTCGAAGGCCGGGCTGTTAGTCGTCCTGGCGCTGCTCGCCCCGCTACTCGTCGAGCTACGGACGGTGTTATCCTGGGTGAACGTCGAGCTGACCGTTCTCGAGACCGCGGTCGTCGGCGCCGCCCTCGTCGTCGTGATCCTCGTCTGGGCGTTTCTTCCCGAGAACGGAGACGGGAAGACGGCTGAGGGCGACGCCTCGAGCGAAAACTGACCGGTTCTCCCCTACCAGGTTTCGATTCGACCCTCGCGAACGTCCTCGACGCAGCCCTCGCAGTCGGGATGGCCGGCCTCGTAGCAGGCCGGGCGGTACTCCTCGTCGAGCAGCGCGGCCCGTCGCTCGGCGTAGCGTCGACAGACGATCTTCGCGCGGTCCCGCTCGTCGGTCGGCAGCCCGCGGGCGTTTCTGGCCGACTGGTAGGCCTCGCGGGCCTCACCCAGCTGGCCGTCCGTCGAGTCCCGCAGCTCCTCGTACTGCTCGCCGGCCTCCTGGAGCTTCGTCCGGAGGAACCGCTCGAGTCGACGGCGGTCCGACATCGTCGTTCGGTTAGGTGGGCGGACACATAGTCCCGTCGCCGGACCGGACTACAGCTCCTGGCGGGTCGGCCGGATCAACAGCTCGTTGATATCGACGTGTGTCGGCTGACTCACCGCAAAGCGGATCGATCGGGCGACGTCCTCGGGCTCGAGCGGCGTTACCCCCTCGAGCATCTCGTCGACCATCTCCCGCTGATCCTCGTCGGGGATGTGTTCGGGAAGTTCGGTGTCGACGAAGCCGGGCTCGATGCTCGTCACTCGAACGTCCGAATCGGCGACCTCCTCGCGAAGCGACTCCGAGAAGGCCGTCACGCCGAACTTCGAGGCGTTGTACCCGCTCGAGCCGGCGTAGGCCTTCCGGCCCGCGACCGACGAGAGGTTGACGATGTCGCCCTCGCCCGACTCCCGCATAACGTCGAGAGCCGCCTGGGAGGCGACCATCACCGCCTGGACGTTCAGATCGAGCATCTGCTGCCAGTCCTCGGGATCCGCTGTCGCAACCGGCTCGAGCAGCATGACCCCGGCATTGTTGACGAGCACGTCGAGTCCGCCCAGCTCCGAGACGGTGGTCTCGATCATCTCCCGGACCTGGGTTTCCTCGGTAACGTCGGTTGGGACGACGAGCGCCTCCCCGCCCTCCGTTTCGATCTCGTCGGCCAGGGACTCGAGGCGGTCCTGGCGGCGGGCGGCGAGCGCGACCGACGCGCCTGCATCGGCGAGTTCGCGGGCCGTCGCCGCGCCGATTCCGGACGATGCGCCGGTTACGAGTGCGACCTGGTCGTCGAGTGGGTCAGTCGTCATCACTTCCCTCGAGGGATCTCCCACGGAAAGGCCGCCGGGAGCCAGCAATCCGCCCGGGATCCGGCAGACGGATCAGTACGCGCACGGTGCGGGCAGGCGGGTCGGTACGCACGGATCGGGAGGACGGATCAGTACGCACGAATCGGGTAATCTGGGGGATTCCGTGACGGAATCGGGATCGACTCATGGAGAAACGTTTTTTCGATCCGTGTTGCACGGAACCCATGGGCACTGAAGAGCGTCGAGCGAGCCGTCACGACGAGATCAAGGCGATCCTCGAGCGGAAGGGCGGCGCCGAGGAAGCCAGAGACGACGCTGACAAGTACACCGTCGTCGGCGCGGCGAACAGGAAGACGTACGCGAACTGGCTAACGCCGATCGAGGAGCACTTCGTCTGCCACCGCAACGACATGCCGGAGGCCGACGGGGACGGCGAGTGGACGGTCTCGTTGACGGGCTATCTCGAGGACGCGCACTCCGTCGCCGAGATCAGAGAGGAGTTCCCGACGGTCGCGGTCGCACACACGATGGAGTGTGCGGGTAACGGTCGCGGCCAGCACCGCCCGGAGACCGGCAGCGTCCAGTGGGGGTACGAGGCCGCCGGGACCGCGGTCTGGTCGGGAACGCCGCTGAGCGCCGTGCTTCGCGGGGAGCTCGAGGACGTTCCCGACGACGCGTGGCTCACGGCGGTCGGCGGCGACCCATCGGACGGCGAAGACGTCTTCGCGCGTTCGATCCCGCTCTCGAAGGCGGTCGACGACTGCATCCTTGCTTACGAGATGAACGGGCAGATGTTGCCCCGCGAACACGGCTTTCCGATTCGGCTGATCGTTCCCGGCTGGTACGGCGTCAACAGCGTCAAATGGCTCGACGAGCTCCGCGTGATGGACGAGATGGTCACCGACGAGTCGCTGGATCGGCCCGGCGACCACGCCTACTGGCAACAGGAGGCCTACCGGATCCACCCCGAAGGGGTCGAGCCAGCGGTCAACGAAACCGTCGAGACGGGCGACACCTGGGACCAGCTCGAGGGCGGCGAGCCCGCCCACCCCTACACGTTCGATCAGACCGTGATGTCGGTCATCGGCGAGCCCGACGGCGAGTCGGCCGTCACCGTCCCCGAGGACGGTACCGTCGAGATCACGGGCGTCGCGTGGGCCGGCGACGACGACGTCGCGGGCGTCGAGGTGTCGACCGACGGCGGCGACAGCTGGGCAGAGGCAGAGCTGTTCGGCCCCGACTACGCGGGCGCCTGGCGGCTGTTCCAGTACGACTGGGAAGCGACGCCTGGCGAGTACGTGCTGGCCTCCCGCGCGACCGACGACCGGGGGCGGCGCCAGCCGATGCGGATCTCGAACCCCGACGCGTGGCGCGACGCCCTCGACGACGACGAGTTCCCCTGGAACGAGGGCGGGTACGCCGCAAACGCCGTCCTGCCGAACGCCCTCGAGCTCGAGGTCCGATCGCCGTAATCGCCCGACGAGAACACTTTCGCTCCGGTGCCGGCAGTTTAAATACGATCGGGAGCGAACGTCGGTATGCCTCCCAGTGAAACAAAGAGGAGGCGTGACACAATGAGCGACGTACGACAGCACGCGGACGACATACACGACCAGTTTTCGGACCACATCGACGTCTCGGTCGACGACGTCGAGGATCGACTGACGACCCTCGTCGACGAGTACAAGGTCCCGATCGACGAGGCGCGCCGGAGCGTCACCAACCACTACCTCGAGGAGGCCGGCCTCGACCGCGAGGATCTCGCGGGCGGCTCGAGCGAGGCGGCCAAGATCGAGGACGTCGACGAACCGGAGCAGTGGATCGACATCACGGCCAAGGTCATCGAGCTGTGGGAACCCCGCAGCGACTCGGTGGCACAGGTCGGCCTGCTCGGCGACCCGACGGGGACGATCAAGTTCACCAAGTGGGCCAAATCCGAGCTCCCGACCCTCGACGAGGGCGGCGTCTACGAACTTCGCAACGTCGTCACCGACGAGTACGAGGGACGCTACTCGGTCAAGCTCAACTCGACGACCGTCATCGAGGAGCTCGACGAGGAGCTCGAGGTCGGCGACGACACGAGCGTGATCGAAGGCGCGCTCGTCGACATGCAAAGCGGCAGCGGGCTGATCAAGCGCTGTCCGAAGGAGGACTGCACGCGCGTCCTCCAGAACGGCCGCTGTAACGAACACGGCGAGGTCGAAGGGGAGTTCGACCTCCGTATCAAGGCCGTCGTCGACGACGGGCTCGACGCCCACGAGGTCATCTTCGACAAGGACGCCACCGAGAACCTGACGGGAATCAGCTTAGAGGAGGCCAAGGACATGGCGATGGACGCGCTCGACACGACCGTCGTCGCCGACGAGATCCGCAACCTGGTCGTCGGCACCTACTACCGGATCGAGGGGCCGACGTTCGGCCGCTACGTCCTGGCCGACGACGTCGAGGAGCTCGACGGGCCAGCCGATGCCGAACAGCTGCTGATCAAAGCGAGGTCGATGTAAATGTCTCAGGCAGAACTCACCCGCGAAGTCGCGCGTCGCGTCTTCGCCTCCGAATTCAACGACTCGACGTACACGTTCAAGGAAAGCGACGACGAGCGCGCCCCCAACTACGCCCTGCTCCCGACGGGCGACCGGGCCAACCGCGTGTTCGCCGTCGGGACGCTGACCGAGACCGAGGACGTCGGCGAGGACAGCGAGTACTGGCGCGGTCGCGTCGTCGACCCGACGGGAACGTTCTTCGTCTACGCCGGCCAGTACCAGCCCGAGGCCGCCTCCGTCCTCCGGGACACGGAGCCGCCAGCGTACGTCTCGGTCGTCGGCAAACCACGAACGTACGAGACCGAGGACGGCACGGTCAACGTCTCGGTTCGCCCGGAGACGATCTCGATCGTCGACGAGGCGACCCGCGACCGCTGGGTCGTCGAGACCGCCGAGCGCACCCTCGACCGCATCGAGGAGTTCGAGGCCTGGCAGGGCGAGCAGGAGGCCCCCGAGAGCGGCTCGACGGCGCCAACCAACGAGTACGCCCAGATGGCCCGCGAGCGCTACGACTCGCCGGTCGAGAACTACCGCCGCGACGTGATCCAGGCCTTGGAGAGCCTCGAGAACGTCGAGGACGCCGAAGCGACGGCCTGAACAGGCCGTAGCCCTTTCGATTTTCGCTTGTTATTCCGCTCCGAGTGACTCGAGCAGCGCGCCGATTACCTCGAACTCGTCGTCGGTGACCTCGTGACCGACGCCGGGATAGCGTCGTTCGGTGACCTCGGCCCCGGCGTCCTCGAGCGCTCGTGCCGTTTCGACGACGCGCTCGAGGTCGATCCGAGAGTCATCGGCGCCGTAGCCGACGAACGCGGGCGTTCCCTCGAGTTGACCCGTCACCGCCAGCTCGTCCTCCGGGCCGCCCGGTATCCCGCCCGAGAGGAGGAACACGCCACCGTGGCGCTCCGGTCGACGGCGGACGAACTCCGCGACGACCGAGGCTCCCTGGGAGAACCCGACGAGCACCGTCCGCTCGGCGGGGATGCCGATCTCGCGGGCCGACTCGAGGGCGGCGCCGACCGACTCGACGCTCGAGGACAGCGCCGGCTCGTTGGCCGCCCGTGGCGCGGTCGCCGGCCGCGGGTACCAGCTACCGCGTCGGGCTTGGGGCGCGAGGAAGGTG